>JBAVOO010000031.1:0-48342 GCA_049692125.1 Verrucomicrobiia bacterium
CGCCAGAATTTCCTTCACCTTCCACGTCAGGCCGTCGGTCTTGTTGATGCCCCGGATCCGGGGATCGCAAAAACGGGCGCGCAGCAGGCCGGCAAGCTGGCCGTAACCGTAAAGACCTTCGTCGTTCATTTCCACAACGAACACGTGGTGGTAGCCGGAGAAGATGTTGTCCAAACCATTCGGCAGCGGGTTGAGATGTTTGACGTGCAACGACGAGATGCTGTCGCCGCCGGCACGGGCGTGATCCACGGCTTCGCGAATCGGGCCTTGCGTCGAACCCCAGCCGACGAGCAGGACGTTGCCCTCCGGGGGGCCGTAAACCTTCGCCGCAGGCAGCGTTGCCTGGATGGCCAGCAGTTTCTTGCGCCGCTTGGCGACCATGGCCTGGTGCATCTTGGGCGCAGCGGTCGGATGGCCGGCCTCATCGTGCTCGAGGCCGGTCATAACCGGATATTTGCCGCTGGCAATGCGCGTGCCGGGCACAACCCGCGGAACCACACCGTTGGGGGCGGACAAATCATACGGTTTGAAGTCGGGAACCGGCGTCAGGTCGGGCGAAATGTCCTGGCAGACCTTTTCGAGGTCCGGTTCGGGAAACGCCTCAATGCGTGTGGCGATGGCCTGGTCGCTCAAAACGAAAACCGGGACGTTGTATTTGCGCGCGATGTTGACGGCCTCTATGGCGGTGTAAAAACAATCTTCTACGTTGGCGGGCGCCATCACGACGCGAGGCGAGTCGCCGTGGCTGCCAAAACGGGCAATGTTCAGGTCGGATTGCTCGACGCTGGTCGGCAAGCCGGTGGACGGCCCGCCGCGCTGGACGTCCACAATCACCAGCGGCACTTCGGCCATGACCGCCCAACCCAGCGCTTCACTCTTCAGAGAAATGCCCGGTCCGCTGGAACCGGTGACGGCCACCCGGCCCGCATAGCTCGCGCCCACGGCCATGGAAATGGATGCGATTTCGTCCTCGCACTGAATGAACGAGCCGCCGTATTTGGGCAGTTCACGCCGGAGCAATTCCATGACGTCCGTCCAGGGCGTAATGGGATAACCCGCGCCGAAACGCACTCCCGCGGCAATGAAACCGTAACCCAGCGCTTCATTTCCGTTCATGACAACCTGGTGGCCGCCTTTGCTTGGGCCTTCGGTGAATTTGAAAGTTTCCAGCAAGTTGCCGGTGTCGTAGGCATAACCGGCGTGAAACGCCACCAGCGCATTTTTCACGATGCTTTCATCCTTGCCGCCAAAGCGTTCGGCAATCAGTTTTTCCAGTTTCGGCACATTGAGATCGAACGTCCGTGCGATCAGGCCGAGCGCATAAATGTTTTTGCCCTTGTCCTTGGCCGTCCCGCCGATGGCCTCGACGGCCAGCGTGGAAATGGGAATACCGACGTGGTGGTAATCCTTCTGCCATTCGGGCTTTGGTTCGACATGATCGGCATCAAAGAGCACGATGCCGCCTTTTTTGAGCGAGCCGATGTGGTCTTCGTAGGAATGCTGGTAAAGCGCCAGCAGCACGTCGGCCTCGTCGCCCGCGCTCAGGACTTCACCCGAGCCGATGCGCACCTGAAAAATGGACGGCCCGCCGGAAATGGTGGCCGGAATCGTCATGAAGGTCATGACCTCCTGTTCGCTGCGACCGGCCAGCCGCGCGAGGAATCCGCCGATGGCCTGAATGCCATCCTGCGAATTGCCGGCGATGCGGATCACCGCCTCGTTGATCCTCGAAACTTTCGGCGCGCCACCCGGCGACGCGGCTGTCATTGTGTCACTCATGGAACCTCACGGTTAAAAATGTCTGCGATGCAAGGTGAACTGGCTGCTGAAGACATATCAGTGCGACACCGTTGCTTGGTTACAGTAAGCCTATTGATGCGAACGTGTCAAATTCTAATGATGGATTTATCTCGTTGCAAACAAGCGATTTACAACGCATGGGCAAAACCTATTTTAATCTCTTAGAAATTTGATTAGTAACTCTGATTAACCCTGGCGGTCGGGGAAAATTTTCTTTTGGCGTATATTGTCGCCGCTTGCACAAACCAAGCCGTGTGCGTAGCGTTGCGGAGATGGAGATTCACCTGGCGCAATACAGATCAGGCGACGGCGCGATTGATTCACAATCTGCAACCTGAAATCTTAAATCGAATGAAGACGGCCTACGAACTCGCGATGGAACGGCTCAGCCAAGCCGCTCCGGCCACCAAACTCACAAGCGCTCAGAAAAAACAACTCGCGGAGTTGGATTCAGCCTACGCCGCGAAGATTGCCGGGCGCGAAATCGCATTGCAGGACGAAATCTCGAAGTTCGCCGCGGCGGGTGATTTCGAAAAAGTCGAAACGCTCCAACAGCAATTGACCAAGGAACGCAAATCGCTGCAAGCCGGGTTGGAAGAGAAAAAGGAACAGGTGCGGCAGGGCAAACGGTAGCCGCAACTTTTATTTGGCGGGCTTGGGAAGCCAATTCCGCGGTTCATCTGATCCGCCTCGTGCCACTTGCCACTTGCCGCGTGGCGTATGCTTTACGTGGTCACTTTTCTGGTTCAACGCGCTGCTCATCGCCTCGAATGGCACGGCCTGCCGTGTCGGCTCGCTCACGGCGGATTGGGAGCGGTTCTTCGATGTGCTTCCGCACGGGCACCAAGCGCATCGGGCGCGAGGACGGGCGGCGCGGGTCTGAAGTAGTTGACGCCACGCAGGGTTCACGCTAAAGCTTCGATCAGGCAACCTTCGTAACCGCCAAAACATCCCGGCATTTGCGGGGGACGACAATATGCAAACGATTCTGCCATCCGAGTTCAAACGCCAGATGGTTCTGCTGCTGGAAGGCACCCCCCATGTCATCGAGGATTTGCACACCAGCGGCACCGCCCAGACCCGACACAAACTCCACACCCGCCTGCGCCACCTCACGACCGGCCGCCTTGTTGACCGCGTTTTTGCCGAAAACGAGCGCGTGACCGTGGCCCCGCTGGAAACCCGCCGCGTTACTTACAGCTACGCGCAGGCCGACAGGCAGGTTTTCATTGATGCCGAGACTTTCGAGGAGTTCGAGTTCAGCAACGAACAACTCGGTGAGCGCCGCTGGTTTCTCAAGGAGAACGAGGAATATAAAGCCCTGCGGCTCGATGGCCGGCTCCTCGACATCGTCTTGCCGCCGCAAATACCGCTCAAAGTTGTGGACACCGCTCCGCCTGGTCGTGGCGGCTTGAACTCGTCATGGAAGGAGGCGAAGCTCGAAACCGGCCTCCAAATCATGGTTCCGCTGTTCATCGCCAACGGCGAAATAATCCGCGTTGACACCACCGGAAAGAAATACTTGGGCAGGGAAACGTCCGGGGAATAGTCCCGACTGAGCCGGAACGATTCGATTCAGATTTAACGCAAAGGCACGGCGCGGCGGAGCCGCAACCAAACGGAAACGCCCCCAACGCAGAGACGCCGGGGACGCAGAGAGCCGCAGCGCTTTTTCTTTAACCACGGATGGACCCGGCGTAAAGCCCCGTGGCAGCCACGCCGCCATACGCGGATAAACACCGATAAGGGCGAGACGCGCATTTCGCGAATTGACGCGCATGCCGTTGGCGATAATTCGCGCCATTCGTGTCAAACATTGTGCTCCCCGCTTTCCCCTCCGTGTGAATCCGTGTCCATCCGTGGTAAAAAATCTTCTCAGAAAGGAACGAGCTTTTGGCAAGCTCCTATGAGGCAGAAGACTTAAAAATAGCTTTGCCTACCCTTGGAGTCACCCGATCAGTGCCACGCTCGTTGAGAATTCGACATGCTATGCATGGGAGTATTTCCATTACTCCCGGAACATTGCTGAATCATGAAAAAGAGGAATCATAGTCCGTCTTGGAATCGGGCAACTTTGGGACAAACATTGGTTCCCAAGCCATGTTTTTGTGGGGAAGCAAAGTGTGACTTGGCCAAAAGAGAAGCACAGTTGGTCATTTTGAGACAAACTTTGGTTCCGGTCACACTTGCTTCGCTGTGAGCGAAGGCTGGTGCGCGCGAGAGGACTTGAACCTCCAACCCTTGCGGGACCAGATCCTAAGTCTGGCGCGTATGCCAATTCCGCCACGCGCGCAACCGGCATCAACTTGCGCCGTGCACTGCAGAATCTCAAGCTTTTGTGGCGGGGCTTTGCAAGCCCGGTGAAAATGACAATGGCCACACCCCGTGCTACAGCCGGCGATTGCGCAAGCCGGAAGGTTTGTTTAGGTTCATGTCATGTCACTTTGGTTCAGGTTGGTGAGCGGTGCCTGCGTTGTGTGGCTCGCCGTCGCGTTGAGCGGTTGCACGCCGTCGGGGCGAAGCCGGTTGAGCGAGGAAAAAGAGCCGCATTTCGTTCTGGGCAAAAGCCGCGTCAACGCAATGGATTTTCAAGGCGCGATTGAAGCGTTCGAGCAATCGCTGGAGGCGAATCCCCATTCAGCGACGGCGCATTTTGAACTCGGCTGGCTTTACGATGAAAAGACATCCGATCCCGCCGCGGCGATTTATCATTACCAGGAGTATTTGAAGTTAAACCCAAACGCCGACAACGCGGACGTCATCAAACAGCGTATTTACCGCTGCAAACAGCAACTGGCCGCGGATGTGTTGCCGTTGCCGAGTGCGCCCGCCGCGCAGCAGCAATTGGAAAGACTTTCCGATCAAAACCGGCAATTGCAGGACGAAGCCGGCAAATGGCGCGCGTATTATGCCAGTCAACTGGCGGCGGCCAAAACCAATTCGACACCAACCCCGGTTTACAGAGCACCACAGCCAGCCGTAAATTCAACGCCGGTTCAACCGGCGCAAACTGTTTCCACCACGCCAGCCGGTGCGAACACGGGCCGTCCCACAAATCCGAAGCCAGCTGCCGCCGTGCCGCGCACGCACACCGTCGTCGCGGGTGAAACGGCGATGGGCATCACGCGCAAATTCGGCGTGAAACTCAGCGCATTGCAGGCGGCAAATCCGGGCGTGAACCTGGGCCGGATTCGCGCCGGCCAGGTCTTGAACCTTCCATCATCCTGATCGGCCCGCATGATTCCGCGCGTCACATTTCTTTCGATTGCGGCATTTTGGGTCGCGATGAACCTGCTGTTATGGCGCTCGGAATATGGTTCGCGCGGCAGTGGCATTCCCGTGCCGGTGGATTTGGTGTGGCGGAAAGTTTTGACCGCGCCGGACACCTCGTCACTCACGGTTTATCAAGACGGGCAAAAAACCGGCTTCTGCGAATTTTCCACCAGCGTCGAACAAGCCATGGCCGTGCTCGATGAAGACAAACCACCGCCGGAAGGCATCGTCGCGCGCGCCGGCTGCCAGATCCGGTTTGATGGCAACGTGAGTGTCGGCGAATACAAAAACCGGCTTACCTTTAATGGCCGCATTCAATTTTCGTCCAGCCGCGCCTGGCGCGAATTGAATCTGAAATTATCTTCGCACGGCGCCGCGGTGGAAATCCATTCTGCAGCCACCAATCAAACCATTCATTTGAAAATCACCGGCGACGGCGCGGTCATCGAACGGGATTTCGCCTTTGCCGATTTGCAAAATCCCAACACGTTGCTGCACGCGTTCGCCGGGGATTTCGGCGGCGGACTGTTGAGCGATCTGGATTTGCCTGCCGTTCCGCAAACCCCGGCTGCGCTTGCCAGCAGTCTCCGTTGGGAAGCTCATCACGACCGGCTGATGGTGGGCCGCGAGCCGGTGTCGGCCTACCGTCTGGAAACGCGTGTGTTCGACCATCCGATCGTCATTTACGTCAGCACCCTGGGCGAGATTTTGCGCGTTGAATTGCCGGGGGGCATGACTGCGGTGCTCGACCAGCTCGGCGGTTCTTGAAACGCACGCCATGATCGAATTCATCAATCTCGTCAAGAAATTCGGCGACCTCATAGCGGTCAACGACGTTACGCTCACCGTGCCGCGGGGCGAATTTTTCGCCATGCTGGGACCGAACGCCGCGGGAAAAACCACCACGCTGAAAATTCTCGCCGGCCTGATGAAACCCACCTCCGGTTGTGCGCGGGTGTGCGGTTTTGACATGCAACTGCAACCGCTGGAAGCGCGGCGGCGCATTGCTTACGTCCCCGATTTTCCGTTTCTCTACGACAAGTTGACGGCTTGGGAATTTTTCCGCTTCACCGGCCAGTTGTTCCAGATGGAGGACGCAAGCATCGAGGCGAACGCGCAGGAATTGGCCGCGCGTTTTCATCTGGCTGAATTCGTGAATCTCCCGCTCGAAGGCCTTTCGCACGGCACGCGCCAGCGCGTGGCCATCGTGTCCGCGCTGCTGCACGACCCGGAGGTGTTTGTAATTGACGAGCCGATGGTGGGCCTTGACCCGCAGCACGCCCGCGTGGTGAAGGACGTGCTGAAGGAACGCTCAATCAAAGGCATGACCGTGCTCGTCTCCACGCATCAGTTGAGCGTGGCCGAGGAAATGGCCGACCGCATCGGCATCATTCACAACGGAAAATTGATTGCCGTGGGCGATCGCGATGAACTGCGCCGCCAAAGCGGCGCGTCCGGCCCGCTCGAAGACATATTCCTGGCACTGACTGCAAACGGAAAGTGAGGCCGGCAAAATTTTATTGGGAGGGACGGCGTGTCGCCGTCCCAATTTAATTAAAAATTGAAAAACGATTTTGGGGACGCCGACACGGCGTCCCTCCCGGTTTTGAATTTCCATTGTGCCATCAAAGCCCATTTTTGATTTGACAAACCTTTTGGTTGCGTCAAATTGTCACGCTGTAATCTTGATTTCACTCAATGCCAGCGCCCAAATCCAGTTTTCTCGACAAGGTGCTTGGCCGTATCGGGCGGCTGGACGCGGAAGGGCTGCAAACCGTCGTCCAGCGGCTGGCGCGGGAGCGCAGTTTCCTTGAAACGCTGTTCAACACGATTGAAGACGGCGTGCTGGTCGTGGACGAACAGGGGCACGTCATTTATTTCAACCAGGCCGTCACCCGATTGATTGGCTTGCAACCCAGCGTCGAAGGACAGCACATCACAACTTTGCTGCCCGAGGTGGATTGGGAAAAGATTTCGCGGGCGGATGACACCGGTGGTGAACGCATCACCCGCCTCGAATTTGAAGTGCATTATCCGCGTCCACGTTTTTTGCGGCTCTACGCCGCGCCGCTGGACGGTGAAGCCGCCGGCAGTTCCGGCGTCGCGCTCATTTTGCACGACGCGACCGAGGCGCGGCAGAAAACCTTTGAAGCCATTGAAAGCGAACGCGTGCAGGCGCTCACGCTGCTCGCCGCCAGCGTCGCGCACGAAATCGGCAATCCGCTCAACGCGCTGCACATTCATTTGCAACTCATGGAGCGGGAGTTGAAAAAACTCCGGACGAACGCCACGACTCCCAAATTGGGTTCGCGACCGCGCTCGCAAATCCTGTCGGCCGAGGCTGACACGGCGGATATTTCCCTGAAACTGGAGCAATATCTGGGTGTGGCCAAAGGCGAAATCAACCGGCTGGATTACATCATCACGCAATTTTTGCAGGCCATCCGCCCCGCGCCGTTGCAACTGAAATTGACTTCGCTCAATGCCGTGGTGGAAAAAACGCTCGAGTTGCTGCAGCCCGAACTCGACAATCGCGGCCTCACCGTGAAGCTCAAGCTGGCGCGTCAATTGACCGCCACCCCGATTGATCCCACGCAAATGCAGCAGGTTTTGGTGAACCTCGTCAAAAATGCGATGCACGCAATGACCCAGGGTGGCACGCTCACGTTGCAGACCGGCGAAGGCGCGGATGGCGTTTGGATGAGCGTTGCGGACACGGGCGGCGGCATTCCGCAGGAGCAAATCAACCGCATTTTCGAGCCGTTTTTCACGACGAAGAAAAAGGGCACCGGCCTCGGCTTGATGATTGTACAGCGCATCGTTCGCACGCACGGCGGCAGAATTGAACTCGAAAGCCATGTCGGTCGCGGCACGACCTTCCGTGTCTGGCTGCCCTGGCATGAACGCAAACCGCGTTTATTGGAAGAAACGACCGCCGCCGCACATCGCTGAAAATTTGTGACACAGAAACCGACCTTATTGATTGTGGATGACGAGAAACCGACGCGCGACGGGCTGCGCGCGGCGCTCGAGGACCGTTACGACGTTTACGTGGCCGAAGACGCGAAGGCGGCAATGGAACTGCTCGAACGTGAAAACTTTGATGTTTTGATCACGGATTTTCGCCTGCCGAACGAGGACGGTTTGAAGCTCATCGCGCGCGCCAAGTCGCTGGCCCGGCCGCCCATCTGCATTTTGATGACGGCTTACGGTTCGGAGGAACTCGCGGTGGACGCGATGAAGCGCGGCGCGGACGATTACATCGCCAAAGGACGGCTGCAAATTGACGAATTGGAAATGCGCATTGCCCGGTCATTGCAGCGGCAAAATCTCGAAGTCGAAAACGTTTCACTGCGTCAACAACTCGATTCGAAGTTCGGCCTGGAAAACATCGTTGGCGAATCACCCGTGATGCAGGAGATTTTTGAAACTGTCCGGCAGGTTGCGCCCACGCGCGCGACGGTGTTGCTGGCGGGCGAAAGCGGCACGGGCAAGGAACTGGTGGCGAAGGCGATTCACCAACTCAGCCCGCGCGCGAAACAGCCGCTGGTCACGGTGCATTGCGCCGCGCTCGCGCCGACGCTGCTGGAAAGCGAGCTGTTCGGCCACGAAAAGGGCGCGTTCACCGGCGCGCACGAGCGCCGCATCGGCCGTTTCGAGCAGGCGCAGGGCGGCACCCTGTTTCTCGATGAAATCGGCGAAATTGACGCGACGATTCAAGTGAAGCTGCTCCGCTTTCTCGGCGAACGAACGTTTGAGCGTGTCGGCTCAAACAAGACTTTGACCGCCGATGTCCGGCTGATTGCCGCCACCAACAAAAATCTGGAGGAACTGGTCAAAGCCGGCGCGTTTCGCGAGGATTTGTTTTTCCGGTTGCGCGTGGTGGAAATTCAATTGCCCCCGTTGCGCGAGCGGGCGGGCGACATTCCGCTGCTGGCGCAAAAATTTTTGCGCGAGTTCGCGCACGAGAACGGCAAGCCGTTGAACGCTTTCACGGCGGACGCGCTCGAATGGCTGATGAATTATTCGTGGCCGGGCAACATCCGCGAGTTGCGCACGGCCATCGAACACGCGGTGGTGTTGTGCCGCGGGGAAAAAATCTCGGCGCGCGATTTGCCGGCGCCGGTGCGGGCGGGCGGTCACTCCGGCAATCTGGCGCCATCACTGGCGCGAAATGATCTGACGGTGAGGGAAGCGGAGAAACAATTAATCATTCGCGCCTTGAAAGAAACGGATGGCAATCGCACACTGGCGGCGAAAAAAACTGGCATGAGCCGGCGAACGTTCCATCGCAAATTGCACCTGTACCATTTGGAAGGATTTTGATCTATGCCACTGAGGGAGCTGATTCAGAAACTGATTCACATGTCCGAGGTCGGCGCGGGGTCGCGTTATCTGCGGTTACTCGTGTTGGGCCTGGCGGTTGTGGGTCTGGCGCTGGTTTACAATTTGCGCGCGTATCGGAATCTCGCCACACCAGAAGCGATGGACTCGGCGCAACTGGCGCGCAACATCGCGGAGGGCAAAGGTTACACCACGTTGTTTATCCGGCCGTTCAGTCTTTACCTCGTGCAAAGCCACAACGAGGCCAAACATGCCGCGGCGCTGGCAACCACCAACTCGGATTTCGCACAAATCAAATTCAACCCCCACCCGGACCTGGCGAATCCGCCGGTATATCCGGTGGTGCTGGCCGGACTGATGACCGTGCGGTCATTCCGGTACCCGGTTGAAATCATGAAACCTTTCTGGAGCGAGAACAGCCGTTTCTGGCGTTATCAGCCGGATTTTCAAATTGCGGTGTTCAATGAGGTTCTTTTGCTGGTGGTGGTCGTGCTGACATTTTTTCTCGCGCGAAAATTGTTTGACGTGAACGTGGCCTGGCTGACGGCGCTTTTAACCATTGGTTGTGAATTGCTGTGGCGATTCAGCATATCAGGCCTGTCAACGATGTTGCTGCTGGTGATTTTTCTGGGGCTGACGTGGTGCGTGTTGCGGATCGAAGAGCTGGCGCGCGAACCGCAGCCGCGCATGACCTGGCTGCTGGGGCTGGCCCTGGCGTCCGGCGTGTTAACGGGCGTGGGTGCGTTGACCCGGTATGCGTTCGGCTGGACGATTATTCCGGTCGCGTTGTTCCTGTTTTTCTTCAGCGGGCAACGGCGGGTGTTGCACACGCTGGCGGCATTGGGCGTATTTGTAATGGTGTTGACACCGTGGGTGATCCGCAATTACGCAGCCAGCGGCACGCCGTTTGGCACGGCGGGTTTTGCCATCGTTGAGGGGACCGGCTTGTTTCCACGATTCCAATTGGAACGGTCGGTGCATCCCGACTTCACGCACGTGCTGTGGTTCAGGCCGTATGTGTCGAAATTAACGGGGAATGTGCGTGACATTTTCGCGAACGACCTGCCGAAGCTGGGCGGCAGTTGGGCGAGTATTTTATTCCTGGCCGGCTTGCTGTTGGGTTTTCGCGGGACCGCGGCGCGGCGAATGCGTTATTTTTTGCTCATGTGCCTGGGCACGTTCATTGTTGTCCAGGCGCTGGGGCGGACCCAGCTTTCGGACGTATCACCGGAGGTGAATTCCGAAAACCTGCTCGTGCTGCTCGCACCGCTGGTGTTCGTTTATGGCGTGAGTTTTTTCTTCACCTTCCTGGATCAGATGAAACTGGCGGTGCCGCAATTGCGTTACGTGGTTATTGCGGTATTCGTAGCGCTGTCGTGTTTGCCGGTGATTTTGATTTCCACACTCATGGCGCCCAAGGTGATGCCGGTGGTTTATCCACCGTATTATCCACCGGACATCCAGAACACTGCGGGCTGGATGAAGGAAAATGAATTGATGATGAGCGACGTACCGTGGGCCGTCGCGTGGTATGGCCGGCATCAATGCGTTTGGCTGACGTTAAACGCGCAGGACGATTTCTTCGCCATCAACGATTACTTGAAGCCGGTGCAGGCGCTCTATCTCACGCCCGAAACGATGGATGGCAAATTCGTCTCCGACCTGGTGCGCTCCGGCGAACACAGTTGGGGCAGTTTCATCGCGTTGGGAGTGTTGCAAAATCAAATTCCGCAGGGTTTCCCGCTTCGCAACGCGCCGACCGGCTTTTTGCCCGACCGCCTGTTCCTCACGAACCGGGAACGCTGGAAAACCGCACGATAGTTCTACGCCGATGCCCGCCGCAACCGGTCGGCAATGCCCGACCACTCCGGCGAGTCCGGCGGCGTTTCGACAACGATCAATCCCGCGCCCGCCGCGTCGCAGCGGTGCAACTCCGCGTAAATCGCCCGTGCAAACGCCTTCGCGTCATGCGGAATCACGCTCACCCGTGCAAAATGTTCCGCCGATGGAATGTGCGTATGGGCAATGACGTGGTAATCCAAAAGTTGAGACTTGAGACTTGAGACTTGAGAGTGCAAATCGGCATCGTCACGCCAGCTCAGAACCAACAACCTCGCTTTTGGCGAATAATGTCTCCGTAACCTTCCCGGACTCCGGAGCGTTTCGCCATGCTCGCTGTTGACTTCTGACTTCTGACTTCTGACTTCTCCAATCACGGCGGCCAGCGATTCGGTGTGAATCATTCCCGGACGCAAAACTTGCGGCGGTAACACCGTCAAATCGAGCACGGTGGATTCGATGCCGACTTGCGATTGGCCGCCGTCCACGATCAAAGAAATTTTGCCGCCGATCTGTTTGCGCACATGTTCGGCGGTCGTTGGTGAAACACGCCCGGACAAATTCGCGCTCGGGGCGGCGAGCGGGAATCCGCATTCGCGAATCACCGCTTGAATAAACGGATGACCCGGCCAGCGCACCCCGACCGTCTTGCCGCCCGCGGTGACCCTGCCGGGAATTCCCTTTGCGCACGGCAGCACGAGTGTCAGTGGACCGGGCCAAAATGCCCGCGCCAATTTTTCCGCCGGGTCCGGCCACGCCGTTACGCAGCGTTTTGCCATTTCGCCGCTCGCGATATGGACAATAACCGGATTATTCGCCGGACGGTCTTTGATTTGAAAGATTTTTGCGACCGCTTTTTCGTCAAACGCATTGGCGGCAAGACCATAAACTGTTTCCGTCGGCAGTGCGACGACTTCGCCGGCGCGAAGCAATTTTGCCGCGCGTTTCACGGCGGCGGCAAACAAGGCGGACGTGTAGGTGGACAGGATTTCGGCGGTCACACGCTATTCATAGCGCAAGGCGTCAATGGGGTCGAGCTTGGACGCTTTCCACGCCGGGTAAAATCCGGAGATGATGCCGATGATGGCGCTGGAAATGAACGCGATGGCGATCCAGGTCACGGGTGTGACGGTGGGCATATTTTTTATGTAAGCGACAATTTCTGAAAAACCAACGCCGCCGACGATGCCGATGGAACCGCCAATCGCGCTCAATGTGACCGCTTCAATCAGAAATTGCACGAGGATGTCCGCCGCGCGTGCGCCGACGGCCATGCGGATGCCGATTTCGCGGGTCCGTTCCGTAACACTGACCAGCATGATGTTCATGATGCCGATGCCGCCGACAACGAGCGAGACGGCGGCGACGCCCGCGAGCAAAAAACTCATCGCGCGCGAAGTGGCCGTGACGGCCTGCATCAATTCCAACTGGTTGCGCACGGTGAAATCCTGTTCCTTGCTCCGATGGCGCACGAGCAGCAAATCCGTGATGTCCTTTTGCACGCTGTCTATGACCTTGTCGTTGGCGGCTTCCACCAGTACGTCGTTTATAAACGTGCGGGTGGTGATGCGGTGCATGTGGCTCGTATAAGGGACGACGACCGTATCGTCTTGATCCTGCCCGAACAGATTAAAGCCTTTGGGGGCCAGCACGCCGACGATAAGAAATGGGAGGTTCCGGATGCGGATGGTCTGGCCGACTGGATTTTCGTTGGGAAACAACTGGTCGGCCACGGTTTTGCCGATCACGGCGGACTTCGCAAGGCTGCGCACATCCTGGTCGGAAAACATCGCGCCGCTGGCGACACCCCAGTTGCGGATTTGCGGATAATCGGGCGATTCACCCATTACCTGCGTGTTCCAGTTAAGGCCGTTCGCCAGCACCTGTGCGCGGTCGCGCACTTCGGGACTGACGGCCACGACGTTTTTCAACCCGGCAATCGCTTGTGCGTCGGCCACCGTCAGCGTCGGCGCGCTGCCCCAGCCACCACGCATCGCACCGCTGGTGAAATTGCCGGAAAAAACCGTGATCACGCTTTCGCCCAGGCTGCTGACCTGATCCTCGACCTGTTTGGTGGCGCCGGAAGTCAGGCTCACCGAGCCGATGACGGCACCGACGCCGATGATGATGCCGAGCATCGTCAGCAGCGAACGCATCTTGTTCCGGCGCAGTGCCCGCCCGGCGATTTTTAGTGAGGCAAGGATTCTCATGACGCGAGTTTGACGGCCTGTTGTGCCGCGCGAAGCTGCTGCAATTCCTTTTCCGCGAATGAGCGGTTCTGCACCGGCTCGTCGGTGACAATCTTCCCGTCACGCAGGATGACCATGCGCCTGGTGAAACGCGCCACGTCCAGTTCGTGGGTGACCATGACAATGGTGATGCCCTGGTCGTTCAATTTCTGGAACACACCCATGAGTTCGATGCTCGTCTGGCTGTCGAGGTTGCCGGTCGGCTCGTCGGCGAGGAGCAGTGACGGCTGGTTCACCAGCGCGCGGGCGATGGCGACACGCTGCTGCTGGCCACCGGAAAGCTGGTTGGGGTGGTGGTCGGCGCGGTCACCGAGGCCCACCAGATCGAGCGCGTGCAGGGCGCGTTCGCGCTGTTCGTGCGACTGGATGCGGTGGCGGTTGTAAAGCATCGGCATTTCGGTGTTTTCCAGCGCCGACGTGCGCGCCAGCAGGTTGAAACCCTGGAAGACGAAGCCGATTTTTTCGTTGCGGACATCAGCGAGCGCATCGCGGTCGAGCGTGGAAATGTCAATGCCATCGAGCAGATAATTGCCGTCGCTCGGACGGTCGAGCGCGCCGATCATGTTCATCAGCGTGCTTTTGCCGGAGCCGCTCGCGCCCATGAGAGCCACGAACTCGCCCGGAAAAATTTCCAGCGAAACCCCCTGCACCGCGTGGACATCCACTTCGCCGGTATGATACACCTTGTGGATGTCCGCGAGCTTGATGACGGGATTGGTCTGCACGGCAAATCGGATCAACGCATTCTGGGGAAGCCGCCAAACGGGTTCGATGTCCTGGCAGCCTGCGTGCCGGTTGAAACCGCGCCGGTCACAACCTGCGCACCCGCGTCCAGCCCCGAAAGCACCTCGGTCGAAATGCCGTCGCTGATGCCGGTCTTGATCTGCACCGCCTGCAACTTCGCATCCTTGCCTTCGCCCGCAAGCACATAAACAGTATGGAAAACCGGATGTTCGCCGCGCGCGTGGCCGCTGCGATGGCCCTGCCCGCCGGACGTGCCGGCAAAATTTCCGCTGTTGGTCGCCGGCGCAGTTTGCGCCGCAGCCGAATTGGTCAGCACCCCGGCGTTTTCCGGCGGACGGAATCGCAGCACACTGTTCGGAATGATCAACGCGTTTTCGCGTTGGGCGATGATGAAGGAGATGTTTGCCGTCATGCCGGGTTTCAACTTGTAATCGGAATTGGTCACGCTGACGACACAATCATAAGTGATAACATTGTTGGAATTGGTCGGCGCATTGCGGACCTGTGTGACCGCACCGCAAAACGTCCGATACGGATACGCGTCCACGGTGAAATCCACATCCTGGCCTTCCACGATGCCGCCGACATCCGCCTCCGCCACGCTCGAATCAATCTGCATCTTCGTCAGGTCATTCGCGATTTGAAAAAGCGTCGGCGTGTTGAAACTGGACGCCACCGTCTGGCCGAGGTCAATCGCGCGCAAAATCACTATGCCGTCCACCGGCGAACGGATTTTGCAATAACCCAGATTTGCATTCGCGTTGGCCAGCGCGGCTTGTTTGATTTGCACCGTGGCTTCGGCCTCGTGCAGCGTCGCGATGGCGGTGTCATAATCGGAACTGGAAATCAACTTGTTCGTGAACAGTTCGCTGCTGCGCTCCGCCTCGGCCTGCTGCAATTCCAGATTCGCCTTTGCGTTGGCCAGATCGGCCGCGGCTTGTTCGACCGCCGCCTGATAAGTCGAAGGATCAATTTCCGCGATGACCTCGTTGGACTTCACCACTGAATTGTAATCCACGTTAAGTTTATTGATGATGCCCGAAACCTGGCTGCCCACCGTCACGTTCACCACCGGATTGAGCGTGCCCGTCGCCGTCACCACCTGCGTCAAATCTCCCCGGTTGACCAGAACCGTTTGGTAATCCGGCGCGTCGGTGTGGCCGCGTTTAAAATACCAAACGCCGCCGGCAATGAGCGCGCCGGCGGCCACGATGACGATGGTCCACTTCATCCAATGATTGCTCCGATTTTCTGCCATATGATTGCAATTCGTCCGCTGTTGCCGTTTTAGACAGTGCCAGCGCCCGACAAGTTACGTGATTTTGCGCAACTGTCCATGCTTTCATCCGCGCGCACTTTCGGTTTGAGCCGGTCGCGACAAAGTTTAGAATCCCCCGGTGCTTGAACCGCTCACTCAACAACTCGGCGCGGCGCGATCGCTCAACGACGAGGAGGTCTGCCAGGCAGTGGAACAACTCGCCGACGAAAAAGTTCCGACCGTGGTCAAGGCCGATTTCCTGACCGCGCTGGCGAAAAAAGGGGAAACCACCGGCGAAATCGCGGCTTTCGCCCGCGCCCTCCGGGACAAATCAATTTCACCACCGCTCGATGCCGAAACCCGCACTCGCGAAATCCTCGACGTTGTCGGCACCGGCGGCGACCGCCTGAGCACTTTTAATATCTCCACGACCGTTGCGCTTGTGGCGGCAGCGGGGGGGGTGCTGGTCGCCAAGCACGGCAACCGCGCCAGCACCTCGCCCATCGGCAGCGCGGATGTCATGGAAGCACTGGGGATTCCTTTTGATCTGGGGCCGGAGGACGCCGTCCGTTCGCTTCGCCGGCACAACTTCGCTTACTTCTTCGCGCCCAAATATCATCCGGCGTTTCGGCATATCATTCCCGCGCGCAAGCTCTGCGCGGAACGCGGCCAGACCACGATCTTCAACTACCTCGGCCCGCTGCTGAATCCGGCCCGGCCAACCGCGATGCTGGTGGGTGTGCCGCGCCCGGATCTTTGCGAACCGTTCGCCCGCGTCCTCCAGTCCCTCGGCGTCCGCCGCGCCATGGTGGTTTGCGGCACAGTGCGGGATGAAGCCGGGTCCCTTCGGCATCTCGATGAACTTTCGCCGCTGGGGCCGACCACGATTGCCGAGTTTTATCAGGAACGCGGGTTGGCTAGTTCAACGCTGTCGCCCGAGCTGTTTCCCCTGCAACCGGCCGCGCTGGCCGATCTCCGCGGCGGAGACCGCGAAGTGAACGCCACCATCATCCGCCGCATCCTGCGCGGCGAGGAACGCGGCCCGAAGCGCGACGCGGTCTTGTTAAATGCCGCCGCCGCGCTGTTCGTCGCGGGCAAAACGGAGTCGCTGGTTGAAGGCTGGGATTTGGCCGCTGAAATTATTGATGACGGGCGGGCAAACGCGAAACTGGCAGAACTCGCACACTGATGTTCACGGCGATTCTTCGGCGGCTTCAGTGGTTTCGGCGATTTCCTGCGAGGCGTAGTGCAGCCCGAGGTTGTGCTGGGCGGTTTTGTCGCCTTGCCGCGCGGCGCGGATGAACCACTTCACGGCCTCCTGCTGATTTTGCTCCACGCCGCGTCCGGTTTGGTAACAAAGGCCCAGATTGCACTGCGCGGGCGCACATTCCTGTTCGGCGGCGGCGCGATACCATTTGACGGCCAGTTTGAAATTTTGCGGCACGACCTGGCCCGTCTCGTAAAAGACTCCCAGATTGAATTGCGCCGCCGGGTAGCCGCGCTCCGCTGATTCGCGATACCATTTCACCGCTTCGGCGTAATTCTGTGTCACGCCCTGGCCGGTTTCGTAAAGCATGCCGAGGTTGAATTGCGCGGCGGGGTCGTTTTGTTCCGCCGCTTCGCGCAACCACTTGGCCGCCTCGCCGAATTCCTGCGGCACCCCGGCACCGTTCAAATAACACACGCCGAGGTAACATTGCGCGACGGAATCGCCCTGCTCGGCTGCGCGACGGAACCATTTCACCGCCTCCTGATAATCCTGCGTCACACCCTGGCCGTTTTGGAAACAGACCCCGAGATAACACTGCGCCTGCGCGTCGCCCTCTTCAGCGGCGTGTCGCATTGCCTCAAACGTTTCCCAGGTGCGGCGGTTTGACATGGCGTAAAAATTGAAAATTCGACAACCTTTTCGTGCCAGCTTCAGAATAGATTGTATTCGCGCGAATTCAAGCCGCGAATTCATCGGCGCGTTTTCACTTCCGCTGCGCAAACCGGCCTGCTAAAAAGCTCTCATGGCAACCCCATTAACCATCGGCTTTCTCGGCGCGGGCAAAATGGCCACGGCGCTGGCGCGTGGCTTCATTCGCGCGGAAATTGTTTTTCCAAAAGAAATCCTCGCCAGCGATTTGTCTGAGGCGGCGCGCGTCGCTTTCACGAAGGAAACCGGCGCCAAAACCACCGCGTCCAGCGCCGACGTTTTGCAATTCGCGAGCGCCCTGATTCTGGCTGTGAAACCCGACCAGGTCGCCGGGGTTCTGGCCGAACAGCGCGGCAATTTCACGAACGAGCATTTGTTGATTTCCATCGCCGCCGGGGTGACGCTCGCCAAAATGGAAGCGGCGGTGCCCGCCGGCACGCGTGTCATTCGCGTCATGCCCAACACGCCCGCGCTCGTGGGCGAAGCGGCGGCGGCGTTTGCGCCCGGCAAATCCGCGACGGCGGCGGACGGCGAACTGGCGAAGAAACTTCTTTCCGCCGTCGGCATCGCGTTTCCGGTGAAGGAATCGTTGCTCGACGCCGTGACGGGATTGAGCGGCAGCGGCCCGGCCTATGTTTATCAATTCATCGAAGCGTTGAGTGATGGCGGGGTGGCGGCCGGTTTGCCGCGTGACATGGCAACGAAGCTCGCGGCGCAAACCGTTTTGGGCGCGGCGAAGATGGTTTTGGAAACCGGCCAGCATCCCGGCGCGCTCAAAGACCAGGTCACCAGTCCCGGCGGCACGACGATTGAAGGCTTGCATGAATTGGAAAAAGGCAAACTGCGCGGCGTGGTGATGAGCGCCGTACGCGCCGCGACGGAAAAATCAAAAAAACTCGGCCACGGATGAACCTCAAACCTCCCACTCTGAAGGTCAGACCCGAATCGCGCCTTTCCTTGCCGCCGAATCACCATTGCTGCCGCTACAAAGCCGATACTGGACAATTACTTAAACCCGGAATCATGTCGAATCCATGAAACAGGACAGGCGGCGGAACGCACCGGCCATTAACTGTTAGCCTGCTTCGCACGTCACCATGACAAATGAGCACAAACCGAAACCGAAGCCGCAGGCGAGCAGTCCTCCACCGCGACCGCCGCAAGGTCCAACCGTGATCACTGGTTTTGGTGATTCTGACGACGAGCCGAAGAAGTGGCGGAAGAAAGAGACGGTTCGTATCAACTTGCCACCGAAGCCGTCAGCCGCTCCGACCATCAAGTTTCCACCGAAGACGACATGAGTTCATTCTTTCAGGTGGTTGAGACAAAGACGCAGGCTAACAAATCGCTGCAGGCAACGCGGGATGGCCGGTCCAGTTCCGCTTCGCGGTTCACGTCATTTGGTCCCGCGTGCCTGAGATCTGGACGTTAGACGGCATTACGCACGACCAAATATGAAATCAAAACCTATTCTATGGATCGGAGTTGTTTGCCTCGGAGTGCTAGCATTCGCCTGGGTGTGTCCTGCCATCAGCCATCCGCAGAAAAGACAGGCACAGCGCGTTGGGGAGTCGGTTAACAGCTTCAAGCCATTCCCAGCTTTTCCGAGATAGCCAGCCGAGTATTTGCTGTTACATTTTGAGTTGTTGGAGTTGGATTATGACGATGCCGTCTACCAAATCGCTGCAGCCAACGCGGGATGGCGGTTTCTGTTTCCCGACTGCGTCGGGATTCACGTCTTTTGGTCCCGCGTGGCTGAGTTTTTTACGTTCGACAGCATCGAGCCATGAGAAAAGTTTTACAGTTCATTGCCGGTATGATGGCTCTCGCTGGTATCAACATCGGATTCATCAAGATTTTCATCTTTCTTTATCATCAGTGGGGTGGGGTTGGCGTAATCAGCCTGGTTAAATTTGCGTGAAAATTTTCGTGTGAAAACTGAAAGTTTGTGAAACGATTCACAATTTAACTTGTTCCCATTGTAACCGCTGTTTATGTTAGTTTCCGCGCATTTTTTTGAAGCGCGGGTTTATGCAAACACGGAGCGAAATCGGCTACGATTCTAAAATTGAAGGCGACCTCATCGTCACGCGCATTGATGCGGCCTTGAATTGGTTTCGCAAAAACTCCCTGTGGCCGATGCCGATGGGCCTGGCCTGTTGCGCCATTGAATTGATGGCTGCCGGCGCGAGCCGGTTCGATATTTCGCGCTTCGGTTCGGAGGTCATGCGTTTCTCGCCGCGACAATCCGACGTGATGATCGTCGCCGGGACGGTCACTTACAAAATGGCGACGGCGGTCAAGCGCATCTACGACCAGATGGCCGAGCCGAAATGGGTCATCGCCATGGGCGCCTGCGCCTCCACCGGCGGCATGTATCGCAGCTACTCCGTGCTGCAAGGGGTGGACAACATCATCCCGGTGGATGTTTATGTGGCCGGCTGCCCGCCCCGGCCCGAAGCGCTGCTCGATGCGCTGATCAAGCTGCAAAACCAGGTGCAACACGAGCCGTTGCTGGCGACGTTAAAAAAAGCCGGTTGAATTTCCAACCACGGATGAACACGGATAAACCCGGATACGAAATTGGAGTAATGGAGTTTTGGAGTGATGGTTCTCCGATATCTCAACTCAATACTCCAATGCTCCAACACTCCAATACTCCCTTCTTTGACCGTGAACGCCCCTGAATCCGCCAGTCAAATTAAGGCAAAGTTCGGCGACATCGCCTCCGAGCCGGTGGAGTTTCGTGGCGAAATCACCATCCAGTTTGCCGACGCGGAACGAATCGTGGAAGTGTGCGGATTCGCAAAAAATGATTTGGGCTTTGATTACCTCGTAGACATCAGCAGCCTCGATAATTACGGCGAAGACCCGCGCTGGACAATCGTTTATCACCTGCGGCGCCTCGCAAACAGTTGCGAATTACGGATTAAAACCAGCGTGAGCGAGGAAAAATCCGAACTGCCGACCGTCATCGGCGTGTGGCGCACGGCGAACTGGCACGAGCGCGAAATCTACGACATGATGGGCATCCGGTTTCGCGGCCATCCCGATTTGCGCCGGATTTTGATGTGGGAAGGCTATCCGTATTTTCCGTTGCGGAAGGATTTCCCGCTCGCCGGCAAACCGACCCAAATTCCCGAAGTCGCATTCACCCAGGCCGCGCCGCTCGAAGGCGGGCCCTTCGTCACCACACCGGGCGGCAAGGACGCCATTGAACGCGAGCCGCGGGTGCGCAATCCCGAAACCGATTAGAAAATGGATTTTGATCACAACAAATTGATTGCTGAAGTAGCAAAGCAAACGCTATTGCCGGCAGGGCTGAGGCGCAAAGGAAAATCCAGAGTATATTACGACGACAACGGCTGGTGGTGCACGATTGTAGAATTTCAGCCAAGCGGTTTCTCAAAAGGTTCATATTTGAATGTGGGTATTTGTTGGCTTCTTTACGAAAAGGATTACTGGTCGTTTAACGTTGGAACCCAAGAAGGCAACGACCGGAGATTTGTCTCCGCCAAGAATGAAAATGAATTTTCTAACGCCGTATTTGAAAAGGCAATGCGCGCAAAAGAAATTGCTGAAAATAATCGCGAACGATTTTTCTCGGTTTCAAAGGCTCATGAGTATTATCAATCTATCAAGCGTGAAGGATGGGATTTTTATTACTCGGCTGTAATCGCAGGCTTGAATCGTGAATTTACTGTTGCCGTAGAAAACTTCAATTCTTGGTTAGCATATCCCGAAACAACCGAGTGGCAAAAGGAAGCAAATTCACGTGCTCGTGAACTTATGTATTTATTAGAACGTCCAAGAGAATTTGTTGAAGCCGTGACGAAAATTGTTTCAAGAACGCGAGCCTTGCTTCGTTTGGAAAACAAAGATGGTGCGTTGCTTGGCCTTCCATTGGTTGAAGAATTTTAGTTATTAAGATATGCCTGAAGCTCACGACATCGAGTTTAAAGAGCCAGCCGCGCAAACCGCCGCGGCGGCGGAAGAGCTTCGGGATATGCAGGGCGAGAAGATGGTCCTGAACATGGGGCCGTCGCACCCCGCCACGCACGGCGTGCTCCGCATCGTGCTCGAACTCGACGGTGAGATCATCACTAGGGCCGAGCCGGACGTGGGTTATTTGCATCGCGGTGACGAAAAAATCGCCGAGAACATGACCTACACCCAGTTCATCCCTTACACGGACCGGCTGGATTATCTCGCGCCGCTGGCCAACAACGTCGCCTACGCGCTCGCGGTGGAAAAATTGCTTGGCATCGAAAAGAATTTGCCGCCGCGCTGCCAATATATCCGCGTGATCTGTGCGGAGCTGGCGCGCATTTCGTCGCACCTGCTCGGCGTCGGCTGCTTCGGGATGGACATCGGCGCGTTGACCGTCTTTCTGCTCACGTTCACGGAGCGCGAGAAGATTTACAATTTGTGCGAATCGCTCACCGGCGCGCGGTTCACGACCGCTTACACCCGCATCGGCAGCGTGTCGCGCGATACTCCACCCGGCTGGTGTGACGCCGTTCGCAAATTTCTCAGCGAGGTCGTCGTCAACATCGCCGAGGTCGAGACGCTGCTCACGCGCAATCGCATCTGGGTGGATCGCACCCGGGACGTGGGCGTCATCTCGAAGGCCGACGCGATTGACTACGGCCTGAGCGGCCCGAACCTGCGCGGCAGCGGCGTGGATTACGATCTCCGCAAGGCGCAGCCGTATCTTTGCTACCCGGATTTGCAATTCGACGTGCCGCTCGGCTCGGTCGGCGACTGTTACGACCGTTACTTGGTGCGCATGGAGGAAATGCGCCAGAGCGTGCGCATTTTGCATCAGTGCCTGGACAAAATTCCCGGCGGCGCGGACAACAAAACCAAAGAGCCGGTCAACGTTGCCGACGGTAAAATCGTTTTGCCGGCGAAGGGAAAGGTCCTGTCGAGCATGGAGGAGTTGATTCACCAGTTCATCCTCGTGACGCAAGGCATGAACGTGCCGCCCGGTGAAATTTATTTCGGACACGAGAATCCCAAGGGCGAACTCGGTTTTTACATCAACAGCCGCGGCGGCGGCACGCCGTACCGGTTGAAGATTCGCTCGCCCTCGTTTGTGAACCTGAGCATTTTGTCGCACCTGTTGCCGGGTCACATGATGAGCGACACCATGGCGATTCTCGGCTCGCTGGATTTTGTGATGGGAGAATGTGACCGATGATTTCCGAACCAGACATGAAACGCAAAGACGCAAAGATGCCAAGGCGCAAAGGATTTTTCGCGCTTGAGCTTTGCGTCTCTGCACCTTTGCGCTGCTATCCGTCAGAACCCTCGCGTGCCGTGAGGATTTTGGACTGCGGTGGCAGAGCGCAGCGGCGACACCGCTTTTTGGTTGCGGACAGAGCTTCCAAAGCGGCGTGGCGCTTCGCTTCCCGCCGCAGTCCAAAAAGATTTGGTTGCGGCTGCGCCACGTGGTGTTCTTTTGCGGCTAATCAAGTGTCATGAGTTTCACCGTTCCAGCAAATCTTGACGCCGGGATTGACGAACTGATTTCGCATTACCCGGTCAAGCGCGCGGCGTCGCTCATGGTATTGCACGCCATCCAGGAGCATTTCGGCTGGATTTCGCAGGAAGCAGTCGAGTGGACGGCGAAAAAGCTCGAATTGCAACCCATCAATGTTTACGAACTCGTGACGTTTTATCCGATGCTCCGGCAGGAGCCAATGGGCAAGTATCAAATCAAGGTCTGCCGGACGCTGAGCTGCGCGCTGGGCGGGGCGTATGAATTGCATAAACATTTTTGCGCGAAGCTGGGCCTGGACGCGCACGCGCACGGCCCGCAAACGACGAAGGACGGAAAGTTCACGGTCGAATTCGTCGAATGTCTCGCCAGTTGCGGCACCGCGCCGGTGATGATGTGCAATGACGACTTCCACGAAGCCGTCAGCCATGCTAAGGCAGATGAAATTGTGGGGAGGTGCAAATGAACAGCAACACTGCCAAAACGAAATCTGTGGTTGACGAGGCGCGATTCGTTGCTGCTTCGAACTGGACGGGGCCGGCCGATGAAAGCACCGCAGACAAAGAATCGACTACGGTAACGCGGTTGTGGCAGGAACGCCTTGAAAAAACCGACGCGGAGCGATTCAAGAAAGAAGTCAGCATCGCTGGCAAAATGAATGAGAAAATCGACTTGGTTGATTTCAAAGAAAAGGTCGCTTACGAGTTGAAAGTCTCTGGAAATAACCCAGGACATGAGTTTTATAAAGATTTGTTCAAAGTTTTGATTTACAACCAAAATCACAACCAAATTAAACTGAATACACTCGTTTTCATCACGCAAGGCAAGGGCGTTGACAAGCTGGAAAAGGGCTTGGGCAAAGTGAGTGCCGATTTTATTCGGCGGTTTGGTGTCAATGTTGAATTAGCGAGATTGGATTGAAATGGTGAAGCCGATGCAAATCGTAAATCGTAAATCTGAAATCGTAAATGGCAAATGGCTGCCCGACATGGATTTGAACCATGACAAACAGATCCAGAGTCTGCTGTGCTACCGTTACACCATCGGGCAAGCCGGAGCGTGGTCTAGACTAGACGCTTTTGCCGCACAGTCAAGGCACCGAACTTTTATTAACACTGGACTTCAGTCCGGTGTGTCGCGGGCCGGGCAAAGGGCAAACCGTTTTAACGGTTTGGCCAGCTTCGAAGAAACCGTTGAAACGGTTTCAAGCTGTGGCGCGTTTTTCACCGGGCTGAAGCCCGGTGTTAATGAGAATCTATATTCCGCAATTTGTTGACATGCCGCAGGAATACAAATTGATTTTGCAACACGCCGACAAACCGGGTTACACGCCGGACATCGAATGCTATTTACGTCACGACGGCTACGAAGCCCTTGAAAAGGCATTCGCTCTTCAGCCGAAGGATCTTCCGGACGGCAAAAAACTTTCCGGCCCGGAGCAAATCCGTCAGGAAGTCATGATCTCCGGCCTGCGCGGGCGCGGCGGTGCGGGTTTTTCATGCGGGCTCAAATGGTCGTTCGTCGACCGCAAGAGCGGCAAGCCGATTTACTTGATTTGCAATGCGGATGAATCCGAGCCCGGCACGTTCAAGGACCGCCAGATCATCTACAAAGACCCGCACCAGTTGCTCGAGGGCATGATTATCTCTTGTTTTGCGAACGATGTGCATCTGGCCTACATCTACATCCGCGGCGAGTTCGTCGAGGGCGCAAAAATTCTGAATCGCGCCCTCAAGGAGGCGAAGGCAAAAAAAATTCTCGGCAAAAACATTTTGGGCACCGGCTACGATCTGGAAATTTACGTTCACCGCGGCGCGGGCGCCTACATTTGCGGCGAGGAAACCGGCCTCATCGAATCGCTCGAAGGCAAGCGGCCGTATCCGCGCATCAAGCCGCCGTATTTTCCGGCGGTGCTCGGCCTCTGGATGTGCCCGACCATCGTCAACAACGTCGAGACGCTTTGCAATGTGAAGCACATCGTCGCCATGGGCGGCGCGGAATTCGCCAGGCTCGGCACGCCCAACAACACCGGCACCCGCATCGTCAGCCTCAGCGGTCATGTCCGGAAACCGGGTTACTACGAAATCGAAATTGGCAAGGCGACCATCAGGCAATTGATCTTCGACGCGAATTTTGGCGGGGGACTGCGGCCCGGGCGTTCATTGAAGGCGGTCATCCCGGGCGGATCCTCGGCCAAGGTTTTCAAGGCCGGCGAGAAATTCAAAATCAAGGGCAAGGACGTGGACATGCTCGATTTGCCCTATGATTTTGACTCGTTGATCCAGGCCGGTTCGATGAGCGGGTCCAGCGCCATCATTGTGATGGACGACTCGACCGACATCGTCGAGGCGCTGGCGAACATCGCCGAATTTTACGCGCATGAAAGCTGCGGCCAGTGCACGCCCTGCCGCGAAGGCTCCCTCTGGCTGAGCAAGGCACTGCACCGCCTCACACACGGCGAAGGCCGCGCGCAGGACGCGGATTATCTGGTGAAGATCGCCGACAACATTCCCGGCGGCCGCACGATTTGCGCATTCGGCGAGGCCTGTTCCTGGCCGGTGCAAAGTTTTGTGGCGAAGTTCAAGGCTGAATTTGTGGCCAAAGGTGCCGCCGATGAAGAACGCCGCGCGAAGGAATTAAAAGACGATGGGCCAACGCACGAAATAACAATTCCGGCGAGTCAACATGCGTAAAGCCGACAAAGAAATGCGAACGAACCAACCTCTCATTAGCACCGGGCTTCAGCCCGGTGTTGGCGGCGGGTGTATGACTTCAGCCGTTTCAACGGCTTCGCGTATGTGCGGGAAAGCCGTTAAAACGGCTGGATGTTTTCTTGGCCGGCTGGGCACCGGGCTGAAGCCCGGTGCTAATGAGAAAAAAGCAACCCGGAGGGAATGAGCTATGACAGACCAAATTACAATTTCCAAAACTTTGAGCATCCGCGAATGCGGAAAAGATGAGCATTGGTTGCAAGACCAAATTGCTGCCAATCCGAGCATCCTTGGACTTGGAGAATTAGAAGTAGTTTCGAGAGAAAAACAACAATCAAGCGGTGGCAGATTGGATTTGTTGTTGGGCGATTCCGAAAACGGATTGATGTATGAAGTTGAATTGATGCTTGGAGCTACTGATGAGTCTCACATCATTCGCACTTTGGAATATTGGGATTTGGAAAGACGGCGTTGGCCAAAACGAACACACACGGCTGTGTTAGTTGCTGAAACCATGAATCGCCGATTTTTCAACGTCATTCAACTTTTGAGCCTGACAATTCCGATAATTGCGATTCAAACAAACATAATTGAGGTGGCTGGAAATCGCGTTTTGCATTTTACGAAGATTCTCGATGCTTACCAAGAGCTGGAATTGGAAGAACGTCCGCAAATTGAAACGATTGAAACTGTCGGAGAAGATTTTTGGCAGCAAAAATCTGCTGGCACTCTTGCGAATGCAAAAGCGTTACATGAAATATTGTCGCGAGGGGTTGGCGAACTGACACTTCGTTACAAGGCGAGCTATATTCGATTGCTTCACGACGAAGAGATTTATTTTTCTTTGGCAAAAGGGCGAAATGATAAAACAACGTTTTACGCTTGGTTAAAGAATTCTGAAATTCCTAAGGCGACGGGTGTGCTTGACGGAACACGGATACCTTATGATTTGAAACCTTGGAGTTCAGATTGGCAAACAGTTCGTTTGACGGTTGATCAAAATCTTATTCAAGGCAAAAAGGAAGTTTTTGAGAAGATTGCAGAATTGACGAAGGAATCTTGGCAAAGTGAATTGAATTGAAATGTCCACCGCCGCCACAACCGAAATAAAACCCGCCTCGCCCGCGATCGAAAAGATCAAGGTCAAGGTGGACGGGCGCGAAATCGAGGTGCCGCGCCTCACGGCGGATTGGTCGGGCAAACTCATGCCCACGACCATGATCCAAGCCTGCGAGTTGGCGAAGACGGACGTGCCGCATTATTGCTATCATCCGAAACTGCCGGTCGCGGGCAATTGCCGCATGTGCCTCGTCGAGTTCGGCACCCCCGCGCTCGGCCCGAACCGCAATCCGATTCTGAACCCCGACGGCACGCCGAAAATCGTCAAGTCGCCGCGCCCGGCCATCGCCTGTGCCACACCGGTTTCGCCCGGCATGGAGATTTACACGAACACCCCCGGCGTGAAACAAATGCGCGAAGGCGTGCTGGAATTCCTGCTCATCAACCATCCGCTCGATTGCCCGATCTGCGACCAGGCGGGCGAATGCAAGTTGCAGGAATACTCGGTGGATTACGGCCAGTCGGCCAGCCAGTTTGTCGAACCGAAGGTCCACAAACCCAAGGCCGTTGACCTCGGCCCGCGCATCGTGCTCGACGATGAACGCTGCATCCTTTGCACCCGCTGCATCCGGTTTTCGAAGGACATCGTAGGCGACGACGCGCTCGGCATTGTCAATCGCGGCAGCTACAGCACGCTTACGGCTTATCCGGGCAAAGCTTTCGACAACAATTACACGCTGAACACGGTGGACATCTGCCCGGTCGGCGCGCTCACGTCGAAGGATTTCCGCTTCCAGATGCGCGTGTGGTTTCTCAAGGAAAACAGGAGCGTCTGCACCAGTTGTGCGACCGGTTGCAACATTCTCATCGGCTCGCGCGCGGAAAAGATTTACCGCTATACGCCGCGCGAAAACGATGCCGTCAACGGCCCGTGGATGTGCGACGCCGGGCGGCTCAACTACAAGTGGATCGGCCGTGCGGATCGGCTGACAAAAGTCCAAAGTCCGAAGTCCAAAGCCCAAGGTCAACCCGCCTCCTGGTCATCGGCGGTGACAGAAATTGCCGAATTATTGAAGAACGCTTCTCAAGGTTCGGTGGCCATGATCGCCTCGGCACGCCAGACGAACGAAGAATTGTGGCTGATTTCAAAATTGAAGGCAAAGCTCGGCGCCATGAGCGATTCCGTTCCCCGCACGGGCGAAGGTGACAAATTGCTTGTAAACGCAGACAAAAATCCAAACACGAACGGCGCGCATCTGACCGGCATGGCCGCAGATCCGATGGGAACAAGTTTGCCGAAGATCGCCAAAGACATTCAAAGTGGAAAAATCAAAACGTTGATTGTTTTTGGCGAGGACGTGACCAGGCTCGGTATGGGCACGGATTTACTGGGCAAACTGGAGACGCTCATCGTGAGTGACATTTTGCCGAACGCGACAACCAAGCTGGCGCATTACCTTTTGCCCGGCTGCGCACACGCCGAGAAGCGCGGCACGTTTACAAACACGAAGGGCCGCGTCCAGAAATTCATGAAAGCCGTCGAGCCGCCCGGCGATGCGCGTCCGGAATGGGAATTTTTGCACGACCTGGTTTACAACGTCACCGGCCAGGACGGTTTCCTGACCATCGAAGGTTTGTTCAGCGAAATGGCGAAGGCCGTGCCCGCCTTCAACGGTCTGACGTGGGCGGGCCTCGGCGACACGGGCGTGACAGTAAAAATTTGATTTTGTCCGGTAGCAGCCGACGTGAGTCGGCTTTGATTTTGAGAATGAGCGGACTCACGTACGCTGCTACGAGAACGAAGATTTGAAATGAATGACTGGCTGAACAACTTGAGCGATGCACAGCAATTCGCGCTTTTCACGGGCGTGAAGGTCCTGGCCGCGTTTGCCATCCTGATGACGATGGTCGCCTATATCGTGCTGGTCGAGCGGCGCGTGTGCGCGTTCATGCAGGACCGCCTCGGGCCGAACCGCGTCGGGCCGTTTGGCCTGCTCCAACCGGTGGCGGACGGCATCAAAGCCTTTCTCAAGGAAGAATTCACCCCGGCGCACGTGCGCAAAATATATTTCTTCCTGGCACCGGGCATCGCCCTGATGCCGGCCATCCTCAACCTTGCCGTCATTCCGTTTGGATCGAAGATCGGCAATCAATCGATGGTGCTGGCCAATCTGAATGTTGGCATTCTTTACACATTCGGCATGGTGTCGCTCGGCGTGTACAGCATTGTGCTGGCGGGTTATGCGGCAAACTCGAAATATCCGTTCCTCGGCGGCATCCGCTCCAGCGCGCAGATGATTTCCTACGAAATCTCCATGGGCCTGTCGGTCATCCCGGTCTTTCTGCTCGTCGGCAGTTTGAATCTCAATGACGTGATTGGCTACCAAACGCACGGGCTTCTAAGCTGGCTGGTGTTCAAGCAACCTCTGGCGTTTGCGATTTTCCTCGGCGCGGCCTTTGCCGAAACCAACCGGACGCCGTTCGATCTGCCGGAAGCCGAGCAGGAACTGGCCGGCGGCTACAACATCGAATACAGCTCCATTAAATTTGCGCTGTTTTTCATGGGTGAATACGCGAACATGATCCTCGCGTCGGCGATGATGGTGACGTTGTTTTTCGGCGGCTGGACGCTGCCGTGGTTCGGCCTCGGCCAGACCGCGACGACGTTGTTGGGCGGCATCGCGCACATCGCGATTTTTCTGGCGAAGGTGTTTATGTTCCTGCTGCTGTTCATCTGGGTGCGCTGGATGTGGCCGCGCTTCCGGTATGACCAGTTGATGGACTTGGGCTGGCGCCGGTTTTTGCCGCTGGCGCTGGCGAATATTGTGGTGACGGCGGTGATTTTGTGGTGGAGGATAAAATGAGATTTAAGGTGGACGTGAAAATGCGAACGGTGGGTCGAAGGCTCAACGCATCCATTTCATTAGCACCCGGCTTCAGCCGGGTGTTGGCGATGTGGAATTTGTCGGGAACCGTTTCAACGGTTTTCACTGCATATTGTGGGCTATTGACCAACAAATGAGATCCTATGCCTCTTCACTCATACACGCGTTGCTGGTTGCACATCGTTTGGGCAACCATCGAGCGCCGTCCGCTGCTCGAGAAACCAGCAGCGGCAAAACTTTCGGCGTATTTGCACGAATACGCCAATGAGAAAGGCATCTACATGAAGATCAATTTCGTGAATGCCGATCACACGCATGTACTGGTGGATTTGCCAGCAAGCATGGCTATCGAAGAAGTGGTGCAATTGCTGAAAGGCGGATCGTCGCATTGGGTGAATGAGAGTAATCTCGTTCCTGGCAAATTTGGCTGGCAGCGCGGCTATGGTGCCTTTTCAGTCTCACACTCGGCAGTGGATGAGGTTTGCGCTTACGTCGCCAACCAGGAAGAGCATCATCGGAGGAAAACTTTTGCGGAAGAACTGAAGCGGCTTGTCAAACGGTATGGATTGAAATGGCATGAAGAGGAAAACCGTTGAAACGGTTTTTCAATCACTGCCATTGAGACACCCGGCTGAAGCCGGGTGTTAATGAGAATTGGAAATGATCGTCAAACGCAAACCATTGAATCTTTGGGAACGGCTTTACCTGCCGGCGATTGCCGGCGGGTTCAAAGTCACGCTTCGTCACTTCTTCAAGCAGAAGGTGACGATGCAATATCCCGAGGAGAAATGGGCCGTGCCGCCGGACTACCGCGGCGCGCCTTATCTGGTGCGAGACCAGGATGGCAACACCAAGTGCGTGAGCTGCCAGCTCTGCGAATTTGTCTGCCCGCCCAAGGCCATCAAAATCACACCGCCTGGTCCGGCCGGCCAGCTAGCCGACCGCCCGAATGCCGAGAAGATGCCGCTCGAATTCGAGATCAACATGCTCCGCTGCATCTTCTGCGGCTTCTGCCAGGAAGTCTGCCCGGAGGAGGCAATTTTTCTGCAAAAAGATTATTCGCTTACCGGCACCAGCCGCGCCGAGATGATTTACGACAAGGAAAAACTCCTCGTGCTGGGCGGCGTCCAGGGCGGCGTCCAGAAGTGGAAACACAAGCTGGAAGAGGCGAAGGAACAGGAGGCGTTTCCTGTCAAAATTTGATGATATGCAACCCGGAATTAAATCCGAAATCCGAATGACGAAATCCGAAAGAAATCCGAAGCTCGAAGTCCGAAGCATTTTACCAAGGTTGGCTGGGCCTGAGGCGACCATTCGGAATTCGGAATTCGGGTTTCTTTCGGCCTTCGGATTTCGTCATTCGGATTTTTGAACATGGCATTACCCGACATCTTGTTTTACGTGTTTGCGGCGTTGACGCTGCTGTGTGCCTTGCTGGTCGTCGCGAATCCGTTCAGCCGCAACCCGGTCACGAGCGCGATGTTTCTCGTGTTGACCATCATTTCGATGGCCGGGCTGTTTGTGCTGCTGCACGCGTTCTTCCTCGCGGCGGTGCAAATCCTCGTCTATGCGGGCGCGGTCATGGTGCTGTTCCTGTTCGTCATCATGCTGCTCGATTTGAAGGAGGAGGAACGCCGCAAAATCAAAATGTTCAGCCTGATCGGCGGATTGGTTTCCGTCGGCGCCATCGTGATAATTTTTTTGAAAGTGTTGATAACAACCAGACCCGGCGCCAATGGGCCGGCACCAATGCTGGAAGGCGAAACGGCCGCGCTCGGCAAATTGTTGTTCACGCAATACCTGCTGCCGTTTGAAGTCGTCTCCGTGCTGCTGCTCGTGGCGATGATGGGCGTAATTTTATTGAGCAAGAAGGATCTGAAGTGAAAAGTAATTCGTTAAACTTGTTAAATGAGTCAAACGGGTCGGAAGCCCGCGCCAACGGCACGTATTTAACCCATTTAACCAATCACTCATTTAACCATCTCACATGACCGTCGGACTTGAACATTATCTGGTCGTCAGCGCCCTGCTGTTCTGCCTGGGCCTGCTCGGCGTCATCACGCGCCGCAATCTGCTGGTGATGTACATGTCGCTGGAGTTGATGCTCAACGCGGCCAACCTCGCGCTTGTCTCCTTTTCGCGGTTCAACAACAACCTCAACGGCCAGATTCTGGTCTTCTTCATTATCACCGTCGCGGCGGCGGAGGTGTCCGTCGGCCTGGCGCTCATCGTCGCGCTTTACCGCAAACGCCAGACCGCGCACGTCGAAGACCTGACCACGATGAAACTTTGATCGAACCACGAATGCACACGAACAAACACGAATCAGAAAAGTGGTTGACGCGAATTTTGCGAATGAACGCGAATTCAATTGGCGAAAATTCGCGCAATTCGCGTCACGTCTTTATCCGTGTCCATCCGTGTTTATCCGTGGTTAACCAGAAATGAAACTCGAAGTGCTACCCTGGTTGATCTTGTTTCTGCCGCTGCTGGCGGCGGGTTGCATCACGCTGTTCACCTTGCGTTGTCGCACCACCAGCGCGCTCCTGTCCATCGGCGCCATCGTTACCGGCTTCATTCTCACGATTGTTTTCATTGCCAACAATGGCTGGACCCCAACACCTTCCGAACTGACGACCAACTGGCTGTCCATCGGCAATCTGAACATTGATTTCGGGCTGAAACTCGATGCCTTGAGCCTGATGATGATGCTCATCGTCACCGGTGTCGGCGGCGCGATTCATATTTATTCCTTCGGCTACATGCATGAAGACAGCGGGTTCTCGCGCTTCTTCGCGTGCATGAGCCTGTTCACGTTCTCCATGCTCGGCATCGTGCTGGCGAATAATTTCATCCAGCTTTTCATTTTCTGGGAACTCGTCGGCGTGTCCAGCTACCTGCTCATCGGGTTCTGGTTTGAAAAACCCAGCGCGGCGGATGCGGCGAAAAAAGCCTTCTTTACCAATCGCCTCGGCGACTTCGGATTCCTGCTCGGAATCCTGGTGGTGTGGACCGCGCTTGGTTCGCTGAATTTCGGCACGCTCCAACAAGCCCTCATTGCCAATCCAGCGGCGCTCGGAACCATTGCCAGCATTGCCGGCCTGTTGATTTTCTGCGGCGCGATGGGCAAATCCGCGCAATTCCCGCTTCACGTCTGGCTGCCGGACGCGATGGAAGGCCCGACGCCGGTCAGCGCGCTCATCCACGCGGCGACGATGGTCGCCGCCGGTGTTTACATGCTTTGCCGGATTATCTTCCTGCTCGACGCAACGGCGCTACTGGTTATCGCTTACATCGGCGGTTTCACCGCGCTGCTGGCTGCGCTGATTGCCGTCCAGCAAAATGACATCAAGCGCATCCTCGCCTACTCGACGCTGTCGCAACTCGGCTACATGGTCATGGCCGTGGGGCTGAACGGCCCGACGCCGGCGATGTTCCACCTGACGACGCACGCGTTTTTCAAGGCGCTGCTGTTCCTCGGCGCCGGCTCGGTCATCCATGCGCTGCACGAGGAACAGGACATCTGGAAGATGGGCGGCCTGTGCAAAAAGATGGGCATCACGTTCTGGACGTTTTTGATCGGCACACTGGCCTTGAGCGGCGTGCCACCGTTCAGCGGCTTTTACTCGAAGGATTCAATCCTGGCGCAGGCACTGGAACAAAAAAGTTATCCACTCTTCGTGCTCGGCGCGGCAGTGGCGGGATTGACGACGTTCTATATGTTCCGGCTTTTCTATGTCGCGTTTGTCGGCAAACACAGAACGGAAGCCGCCAGCCACGCCCATGAATCACCAGCCGTCATGACCTGGCCATTGATTGTGCTCGCATTGTTCGCAATCATCGGCGGGTTCATTCCCATCAGCGAAATTTATGCGTCGCAATTCACAGGCAGAGGCTCCGGCCTGTCGCTGGTCCAGAGAATTCTTGAACCGCTGCATTCACCCGTGCCCCTGTTTGCCGGTCTGGCCGCAGTTGCCATTGGCTGGTTAATCGCTCGGGCATTGTATCAGAATGCGGCGACCGATCCGCTGCCCGCCAGGCTGGGCAGATTCGCCACCGCGATGAAGAACCGGTTTTACTTCGACGAATTTTACGAGGCCACTTTCATCCGCGCGCATGATTTCATCGCAGCGGTGATGGATTTCATTGACCGCTGGGTGGTGGATTGGGGCGGCATCGGCCTGGTTCGCGGAGGCACGGATTTTTCCGGACGCGCGCTGCGCCTCTTGCAGACCGGCAATCTCCAGACCTATGCCTTCCTGTTCGCGCTGGGCGTGGCCGTGGTGCTGTATTGGGTGTTAAAATGACGAAAACCGAAAACCGAAAACCGAAAGAAGTTCGAAACCCGAAATCCGAAATTTCGAACCGGCCGGTTTCCGCTTCGGCCTTCGATGTTCGGATTTCTTTCGGAATTCGGAATTCGGAACTCGGATTTTACGACTGATGTCCATTTTAACTTACATTTTTGGCTGGCCGCTGCTGGCGGCGCTGGCGTTGGTGTTCGTGCCGCGCAATTACCGCGTCATCATCCGCGCGGTCGCCGTCCTCGCCACGTTCATCTCGATGCTGCTGGCGGTGAAAATGTTCTGCCAGTTTGTCACCGGCCATGCGGGCTATCAGTTCGAGCAGCAAATCCCATGGGTCGAATCGCTCGGCATCAGCTATCACGTCGGCGTGGACGGCTTGAACGTCGGATTGATTCTGATGGGTGCGGTCGTGGCGTTTGCGGCGGCGTGTTGCTCGTTTGAAATCCAGTCGCGCGAAAAGGAATTTTACATTCTGCTGCTGGTGATGAGCGGTGGCATCCTTGGCGCGTTCGCGTCGCTGGACCTGTTCTTTTTTTATTTCCTGCATGAACTTGCGCTGGTGCCGACGTTCATCATGATTGGCGTCTGGGGCCGCGGTGAACGGAAGAATTATGCGACGTTCCAAATCACGCTTTACCTCAGCCTCGGCGCCCTGATTGCGCTCATCGGCCTCATCGCGCTTTACCTGCAATCCGGCGCGAACACGTTCGACATCCCGAAACTCACTGAATACGTCCAGGCGCATCCGCTGGCTGCGCACTCGCAGAACTTCATTTTCCCGCTGCTGTTGTTCGGCTTCGGCATTTTGGTTTCGCTCTGGCCGTTTCACACCTGGGCGCCGCTGGGCTATGGTTCCGCGCCGTCGCCGACGGCGATGCTGCACGCGGGAGTGCTGAAAAAATTCGGGCTGTACGGTCTGATTCGTATCGCACTGCCGCTGATGCCGCAGGCGGCGCAGCACTGGATGCAAATTCTCGCCTGGTTCTGTCTCGGCAACATTCTTTACGTCGGCTGGGTGGCCATGCGGCAGAAGGACTTGAATCTGCTCATCGGCAATTCGAGCGTGGCGCACATGGGCTTCATTTTCCTCGGCATCGCGAGCCTGAACCTCATCGGCGTGACGGGCGCGGTGGTCATCATGATCGCGCACGGCTTCCTCGCGGCGCTGTCGTTCGGCTTGAGCGGCTACATTTACCAGCAAACCGGCACACTGGAGATGGGTGAACTCGGCGGGCTGGCGCGCAAACTGCCGTTCGTCGGCACCGCGCTGTTGATGGCGGCGCTGGCCGGCTGCGGTCTGCCGGGATTCGCGAATTTCGTCGGTGAAGTCACGGTGTTCTTCGGTGCGTGGAAGGTGTTTCCGCTGGTGACCGGCCTCGCGCTTTGGGGTGCGTTGATGATCGGCGCGCTCTACCTGCTGCGCGCGATGCGGAACGTTTTGCACGGTCCGTTGCCGGAAAAGTGGTCGGGCATTTCCGATGCAGCGCACGTCTGGCGTAAACTGCCTTACGCGTTGCTGCTCGCCAGCCTGCTGGTGTTCGGTTGTTTTCCGCGTTTGCTCACGGAAAAAATCGCGCCTGACGCACAAAAAATTGTGCAGAGTTTTCAGGTTTCAGTTTCAAGTGTTCAGCCGCCGAACGCAATTCGACTGAAAACTGAAAACTTGAAACTTGAAACTGTTTCAATCGCCAATCGGCAATCGGCAATCGAAAATCAATGAACGCTCACTTGATAAGCCTGGAAATCTGGGTGGTCGCCCTCGGCCTCGTGCTGATGCTCGCGGATTTTTGGATGCCCGCCGAACGCAAGCGTTTCCTTGGCTACGCGGCGGTGGCGGCGCTGGTAATGTTGCTGGTCACGAACCTGGGCGATTGCGCCACCGGCACCGCCTTCAACGGCATGTTCGTCGAAGACGGGCTGGCCGTGTTTTTCAAACGCTTTTTCATCGTCGCCGCCATTCTCGTGCTGTTGATGGCGGTGGAATTTTCCGACCCAGGCCGCGCCGGAGGCTTCGCCGAGGCGAGCCGCATCGCGTCGGGCATTTCCGAATATTATTCACTGATCGTCTTTGCGCTGTCGGGAATGTTGTTTGCCGCGTCAGTGAACAACTTCGCGATGCTGTTCGTTTCGATTGAGCTGATCACCGTCACGTTTTACGTGCTCACGAGCTTTCAACGCGGGCGGCTGGTGTCGCTTGAAGCGGGTGTGAAATACCTGATTCTCGGCGCGTTGTCGTCGGCGTTCATGGTTTATGGCATCGCGCTGGTGTGGGGGACGACCGGCAAGCTCAACTTCAACGAACTGGCATTGGTCGCAGATCAATTTGCCGGGAATAAAATCTTCCTGCTCGGCATGGTGTTGGTGCTCGTCGGCCTTGGTTTCAAAATCGCCGCGTTTCCATTCCAGATCTGGGTGCCGGACGTTTACCAGGGCGCGCCGACCCCGACGACGGCATTTCTGGCCGTCGGTTCAAAGGCCGCCGGATTCGTTTTATTGCTGCGCGTTTTGTTCACGGCAATTCCAGGCGTATCGGCACATTGGGCCAATCCACTGATCATCATCTCCGGCATCACGATTCTTTACGGCAACCTGTGCGCGCTGCCGCAACGCAACCTGAAGCGGCTGCTGGGTTATTCGAGCATTGCGCACGCAGGTTATCTGCTGCTGGGCGTGGCGGCGCTGAGCGCGAGCGGGCAGGCGGCGGTTCTTTATTACCTGAGCGGTTATCTGTTCACGGTGCTGGGGGCGTTCACGGTCATTTGCCTCGTGATGCGGCATCTGGACAACGAGGACATTTCCGCGCTGGCCGGATTGAACCAGCGTTCGCCGCTGCTGGCCACAACGCTGACGCTGGCGATGGTGTCGCTGGCGGGCATTCCGCCCCTGGCGGGATTTTTCGGGAAGTTTTTGCTGCTGAAAGCCGTCCTTGAGCAAGGCGCGGCGAATCCGGGTTACTATTGCCTCGCGTTCACGGCGCTGGCGGGCGTGGTGATCTCGCTTTACTACTATTTCGGCGTCATCCGCGCGATTTACTGGAGCCAGGACGCGCCGGCGGATTTGTCGCCGATCACGCTTTCCGGGCCGGCCAGGGTTGCCATCGCGATTTGCATCGCCGGAATGTTCTGGATCGGTTTGTTCCCGAACACGATGCTCAACCTTGCAACCGAAGCGGTGAAATCGCTGGCCCGTTAAATTTAGACCGCACGGTGCTCCAATTGAAATAAGCCTCCTCTCGTCGGCTCCTACAAACCCGGATTACACCACCCGCATCTGCACGGCGTCCACGATTTGTTCGCCGACGAGGATGGAGCCGATGATGACCGCCGTGGCGCCGGATTTCAGACGGCCCTGTTCCACCAGGCTTTTCAACGCCGCTTCGATGGTGTTTTCCGGGTTGATGAGGTCGAAGGGGACGACCACCGGAGTAACGCCCCAGCTCAGGGTCAGGCCGCCGGCCACTTCATTGCCGGGGCACAACGCGTAAATTTTTGAGTGGCGCGGGCGGAGCCAGCCGACATAACGCGCCATGTTGCCGCTGCGCGTGATGACCAGGATGGCCTCGGCCCGCAGTTCGTTGGCCATGACCACGGCGCTTTTGACCAGTTTCTGGCGCGGCGTGGTCAGGTCGGAGTGCTCGAAAAAGTTCGCGCCGCCGCTGCGTTCGATGCGCGTGGCGATGCGGTCGAAAACCTCGATGCATTTGAGCGGATATTTGCCGACGGTGGTTTCGCCGCTCAACATGATGGCGTCGGCCTGCTCGAACACGGCGTTGGCGACATCCGTGACCTCGGCGCGCGTGGGCATGGGCGATTCAATCATGCTTTCGAGCATGTGCGTGGCAACGATGACGGGTTTGCCGACCCGCAGGCACGTTTTGACGATGCGGCGCTGGACGATGGGCAGTTCCTCATACGGGATTTCGATGCCGAGGTCGCCGCGCGCGACCATGATGCCGTCGGCTTCCTGCACGATGGATTCCAGGTTGGTGACGGCCTGCTGGTCTTCGATTTTGGCGATGACGAGCGGGTGGAACCTGCCCGGCTCGAAAAGTTCCCTCAACTGAAGCAAATCGCGGGCTTCGCGGACGAACGAAAGGGCGATCAAGTCCACGCCCGCTTCGAGTCCGAGCCGGACGTCCTTGATGTCCTTGGCGGTGAGCGCGGGCAGGCTGACTTTGACGCCGGGCAGATTGATGTGGCGGCGGCTGCCCAGTTTGCCTGCCGTGAGAACTTCACACTCGACCTTGTTGCCGTCCTTGGCGAGCACCTTCATTTCGATGGCGCCGTTGTCAATGAGCACCACGTCGCCGACGTTGATGTCGTTGACAAAATTGGCGTAGTTCACGTCCACGGAGCGTTCCTCCTCGCTGCGTTCGCCGCGGACGGTGAGGGTGAATTTCTGGCCGGGCTGCAAATCGAGCGGCACGCCGATGTCGCCGGTGCGGATGGCCGGCCCTTGCGTATCCATCATGATGCCGATGTGGATCCGGCGCGCGGTGGCCGCGGCGCGGATGTCCTTGACCAGGCGGCGGACCCAATCATGCGGCGCGTGGGACATGTTGAGGCGGAAGACGTTTACGCCGGCGTCCATGAGCTTGCCAAGCATTTCCGCGGACTCGGTCGCCGGGCCGAGGGTGGCGATGATTTTCGTTTTGCGCAGCGTGTTCGATTCCACGGGCTGAAGAATAATTGTAAATGGGGGGAGTAAAAAGGATTTATTCAGGCGGGATGAAAGAATTGAAATGGACTTGCCATTGTCCGGCCGGGCCGCCATATTGCATTTCAAATTAACAACTGATTTTATGGCTGACGTGGCAAACAAATATCCCGAGAACGTTGCGGGCAAATTCTACGTGGACAACCAGTGCATTGACTGCGACCTGTGTCGCGAGACGGCGCCGGATAATTTCAAACGCAACGACGACGGCGGATACTCGTTCGTCTACAAACAACCGGCCTCGCCGGAGGAAGAAGGGCGTTGCAAGGAAGCCAAGGAGGGCTGTCCGGTCGAAGCCATCGGCGACAACGGCGCCTAGTCTGGCGCCACCGCGGTGGCAATGCCGGAGTCCACCGGCAGTGAAACGCGGACGACCCCGGGCTGGCCGGCCTGCGGCGGAACAATTTCCAGCTTGCCGTGGTGTGTCTCGATGATTTTCCGGCTGACGGTCAATCCCAGGCCCAAGCCCACGTTGCGCGTGGTGAAAAACGGCGCGGGGGCTTTTCGCGCGGCCTCAGCGGTAAAGCCGGACCCGTTGTCCTGAACTTCAATCCGAACGTCCGGCCCGCCGCCGCGATGGGCATCGGTGTGCAACGTGACGCCGATTTTCGGCTCCTTGGGGTTCGCCTGAAGCGCATTGAGCATGATTTCAGCCAGCGCGTGTTTGAGCGCGGCGCGGTCGCCGGTAATGACCACGGGGTTGCCGCCATTTTCAAATTGCAATTTGCCGGCATCGGCGGACTGATGTTTGCGCGCTTCCTGGTAGGCTTCCTCAATCAATTTTCCGACGGTGAAAGTCTCCTGTTCGATGTGCCCTTCGCGCGCGAGAAAACGCATTTGATTGATCAACCGCATGACGCGCTTGACGCCGTCGGCGAGGGCCTGGTCGAGGGATTCGCGGAATTCCTTGTCCTTGTATTTCTCCGCGAGCAACTGCTGGTGGGTGGCCAGCGGCACGAGCGCGTTGCCGATTTCGTGCGCGAGCCGGTCGGCCATGGATTTGATGAGGCGCAGGTTGGCGGCCTCGACTTCCAGCCGGCGCAACTGTTCGGTCTGGGTGAGATCATCGGCGGTCAGCAACGCGGAAACGGGCACGGTGGAATTCCCATGCCGAAACGGCACGACACTGACGCTGTAAACCGTGCCCGGCGAATTTTCCGGTTCGTAGCGATAGGGCCCCATCGCCGCGCCGGTTTTCAGGACTTGATAGATTTTCGCGCCGAGCACCTGCGGCAGATCGCTGAATTCGAGTTCGCCGGCGCGTTTGTTTTTCTGGCCGAAGTGGCGGCGCGCGGCCTTGTTCGCGTGGAGCACCTTCAGATCGCGTCCGACGACGATGCACGCGCTGCTGAGTTCGCGCAGCACGTCGGTCATCATCTCATTATTCCCGGCCAGCCGGTCATGCAGTTCGATGTTGCAGAGGGCGAGTCCGACCTGTTCCAGCAGATGGAAAATGAGTTCCAGTTCGACGTTGACCAGCGGTTCGCCGGTGATGCGCACATCGAAAACGGCCACGCCGGCAATCGCCTCCCGGGCGGGAATGGGCACGGCGACCTGCGCGCCGAGCAACTCAAATTCCTTTTGCGTTTCAACGTCGGCGCGTGCCTCGTCGCTGTCGCGGCGGAGAATCCGGCCGAGGCGGGAAAGCTGGCCGCCGATGCCGGAATCGAGCGAGAGTCCCAAATGTTCGAGCAAACCCGGCGAAAGGCCGATGGCGGCGACGGCGCGCAAACGGCGGCGGTTCTCCGGCAAAGAGGTTTCCGTGAACGGCGAGGGACGGTTCAGGAAAATGGCGGCGCGGTTGACGCTGAGAATTTCGCGGAGGAACAGCAGGAATTGTTTCAACATCGCCTCGGCATCCAGCGAATGGGTGAGAATGGACGAGAAATCGCTCAACACATCGAGCGTTTGTGACGCGCTGATGACGCGGCTGGGCGACGGTTCGGGCGTTCGGAAAAACGGGCTTCGCGATGGCATCGGCGCGGGGTGCGGGGTGGCCGGCGCATTCCATAAACGGTCCAACAACGAATTCAAAAGCCGGCTGCGAACGGGTTTGGCCAGCACGTGGGTGGTGCCGCGCAAAAAAGCCTCCTCCTCCCACTCGGATTGGGTGTTGGCCGTGTAAGCGATGATGGGGGATTTGGCGTCGCGGCGGCGGAGGCGTTCGATGACCCAGACGCCTTCGACGCCCATCAAATCCACGTCGAGAATGCAGGCGTCGGCCAGTCCATGCACGAGCAGCGGCTCGGCTTCATCCACACTGAGGCGATGAACGACCCGGCATTGCTCCGGATTCAGACTCGCGCGAATTGTTTCGGCGAAATCTGGATGAGGAGACAATACCAAAATGGTTTTCATCGCACTTCCAAGAAAAGATGCCAGTACTCGGTTGCCGCTTCTGTCCGTGTATATTCCACAATTCAAGTCCAAAGGTCAATGGAATCTTGAAGCCCGGATGTGGATTTTTTGGCGTAAAACCGGAAAATTATCCGCTGGCGAGCAGTTTTTCCCAAAGATTTTCGTTCAGCAGCGCTTTTTGGAGGAATTCCGCCTCGCCTTGCGCCGGGGCGGCCGGTTCGGGCTTGAGCGGCAGGCGAAGGGTGAACGTCGTGCCGTGGCCGGGCCGGCTTTGGGCTTCGATTTTGCCGCCGTGATGGTGGACGATGAAAAAGCAGGCCATCAGATTAATGCCGTATTCGGACGGCACGCTGCCGCGCACGACAAACGGATCGAAGATGACGCGCAATGCTTCCTGCGGCAGGCCCGGCCCGTTGTCGGTGATTTGAACGACGATTTCCGGTTTGGCCCCGGCATTCTGCAATGCCGCCGAAAAGGTGACGCGGCTGCCGGCGGGCAGCATGGCCAGTTCGTCCTTCAGCAATAATTCAAACAGCCGGCAAAATTTCGGCTGGTCCACCTGCAGCGCGGGCAGCGAATCGGGAATCTGGTTTTCAATTTCGATCCGCCGGGCGGCGAATTGGTCCTGGACCCGGGCCAGTGCCGCGCTGACGGTCTGGTGCAGCAACACTTCGTCGGCGAATTGCGACGCGGCATTGTTTTCCGACGCGATCCAAAGGTCCTTGAGCAGGCCGTTGATTTTTTCAATCTGCGACTGGACGTTCTGGTGATATTCCTTCCAAAATTCGGGGTTGCGCAGGCTGTTCAAATCCGTTTTTTCCTCGGCCATTTTCCCGGGCGCGAGGTCGAGAAAGGTTTTTACCGCGACGAGCGAGTTGCGGATGTGATGGCTCAAACCGGCGGCCAGCAGGCCGAGGCTCACGATGCGGTCGGCGATCATCATGTTGCGCAACACGGACATTTTTTCGCGGAGCAACTGGTCGCGCTCGGTCTGCACCATGAAAAATTCCAGGCCCTGCCGAAGCGTGAGTTCGAATTGCGGCGGGTCCCACGGTTTGGTGATGTATTTGTAAATCGCGCCGCTGTTGACGGCGGCGATGGCGGCGTCCATGTCCGTGTAAGCCGTGACCAGCAGGCGCAAAACCTGCGGGCGCAATTGCCGCGCCCGCCCCAGAAGCCAGACGCCTTTTTCCCCGGGCATCCGCTGATCGGTCAGCAGCAGGCCGATTTCGTCGGCGTGCTGTTCGAACAGTTTGAGGCCGTCCTGGGCATTGGTCGCCGTCAAAATCCGAAACTGATCCTCAAAGGCGCGCGTGAAGTATTTCAAGGACTTCTCCTCATCATCCACGTAAAGGATGGCGAATTTTTTATAGTCGTAGAGATTTTCCATGTCCGGCTTTCAGTTGGCCGCCTGATTGGTCCTGACGGGGAATTCCAGCGTAAATTCACAGAACTTTCCCGGCTCCGTTTTCACCGAAATCCTGCCCCCGGACTCCTGCACGATGCGGTAGCAGATGCTCAACCCCAGCCCCATGCCTTCGCCCACGTCTTTCGTGGTAAAAAAGGGGTCGAAAATCTTGTCCACATCGGCCGGGGCGATGCCCGGACCGTTGTCGCGAACCGACAAAATGCTGCTGCCATTCTCAACCCGTCCTTCAATCCGGATGGTTGGCTTTTCGTCCCGGAACGGCTTCGTTTTCAACGCATCGAGCGAGTTTTGCAGCAGGTTCGTGACCAGGTGGATCAATTTGTTCTTGTTTGCCCAGATCGTCTGCTGCCCGGCAATCTGCTGGTCGATCTGTACCTTGTCCCTCCACTCATTGCTCAGGAACCGCAGGGCCGAAGCGACCACCTCCGCCACCTCCACCTGGTCCCGGCTCTCGGTTTCGGGATGCGTGAACATCCGCAAATCGGAAACGATGGTTTGCACCCGCTTGAGCCCCTCTTCGACATCGGTGAGGATCTCGGTATAATCTCCCTGTTGCTCCGGGGCAAGGTATTGGCCCTTGTTGCGCAGGGTAAAGAGGCCGGTGATGGCGAAGTTCAGCGGGTTGTTGATCTCATGGATGATGCCGGCGCTCATGCGTCCGAGCGACGCCAGCTTCTCGGTTTGCACCAGTTGCATCTCGTTTTCCTTGAGTTGTTGGAGGCTCGCTTCCAGCGCCTTGCGGCTCTTGTCCAGTTCGCAACGGAAGACAAACTCGCTGACCCGGACCCGGCTGTGAAAGTACGCTCCCACGATGATGGCAATGCCGGGGAACACCAGAAAGAACAGATTGTTCAGGAACATCCCGAAGTTGGCCCCGGAGGCCGAAGGCAGGCTGGCCGCCAGGTACAACATCAAGACCAGCAAAACCGAGATGACACTTTGCCGGAACGTCCAATCCAACACCACGGCGAGCACCATCAGCACCAGGGTCAGCCCCGCATAATACGGTGAGGCGGCCCCTTCGGTCGCGTAAATCATCCAGGCAATGGTCGCCGAGGGCAGGAACAACAGGACGACGCCCTGGAAATGATAATGCTTCCGGCCAAACCGGGTCGCCAGAATGGGATACAACCCCGCCATCAATGCCGAACAGAGCAACCGCAACCGGAGAAAGGAAAACGCCTGCTGCGGATAAATATAGTGGTCCAGGCCGCCAAAGAGCGGCACCATCACAATTCCCAAAAAGCACCCCAGCCGGGTCTTGCGCAGGGTGATTTCCCGCTCATGCTCCTGATAAGCGGCGCGAAATTCCTGGGGGATGGTTTGCATGTCAATCCGGTTTGCCAAGATGCAGGAACAAATTCACCGACGTCGGCTCGGTGATCACCCGGGCGGCCTCCCGGACCCGCTCCGGAGCGAGGGCCAGCATTTTCCCGCTGTCGCGGTAAATCAACTGCCAGTCCAGCACAAATTCGATGAAGTTGCGAAACGGTTTTGAGTCGTTCATGTTGGCCACGATGACCGTCCCCCCCGGCCGCAGCCAGTCGTAAAAGAGATGCACCAGGGACTGGCAGGTCGGTTCCGACAAATAATCAAACAGGCCGCCGCAATAAATCAGGTCGTAGGCGGGTCCCATGGCGAAATGTTCCTGGTGGGCGTTCTGGCGCAGGAGGTGATGCACTGACAGCCGCCGGGTCTCGATCCGGGTTTGCTGGGAAAACTGGTTTTTGGCCTGGTGGATTTGACTGCGGGCATAACCCAGGGTTTCCTCGTTGAAGTCCAGCAACACAAAATCCACTTCGTTGGCCAAGGGTGTTTCCTTCACAAAATCCTGCACTTCGAGGGCCGGGCCGCAGCCGACATTGAGAATCCGGGCCCGCCGGCCCGAACGCGCCACCCGCGCGGTTTCCTGCAGGAGGTGGTTCTTGAGGTGGGCGACCCGGTTGCGCACCGATTGGGCCGGCCACTGGCTGACCAGCAAAAAATGGATCAGCTTTTCATAGAGCGATCCGCCCTCGGGCCGGTTGCGATAAATCATGTTCATCATCTCGTAATCTCCCGCATAGCCCAGCGGCTTGTAAAAAGTGCGCTGGCCAAAGGGGCTGCATAAAAACAGGGGTTGCCACTGGCGGCGGACGAATTCCTGGTGCGCTCCGTAATGTTCCTCCGGGATGGCGTAGGCGAGTTCTTCAAACCTCTCATGCTGGGCGTTGAAGGCGGAAATGACGCGCCGGGCGACGGTTTCCAGCGCTTCAAATTTTTGTTCCGGACGGCGGCTGTCCGGGCTTGTCCCCGGGTCGAACTCCATCTGCTCCAGCCACTGCCGCGTGGCCACCAGGAAGGCCTGGATGTCCGTCACCTGCACTTTGAACTCCGATGAAACCCGGTAGTGCTTCTGCCACTGCCGGAAAAAACGGTTGTAGGCCTGCTCCCCGTCGGGGCCGGCGCCGGAAGGTTGCAGGAAAAAATCGGTCTCCGCTCCCAGGTCGTCCAGTTTGACCTCGCAGATGATCCGGGCCCCGGCGTCAATCAAACCGCCCACCACGGCGCGGCCGGAATAAACCCTGCGGCCGTTTATGAGGATCTTGAATTTATCCAGCACTTCCGACGTGCGCAACACCACGGCCGGATTGCAAAACTCAAAGGCCACCGCGTAACGCGCCAGCCGCAGGATGGCGCCGCGCGTTTCCCCGCCCTCGCGCGTCTTGAAAACGGCGAGGTTGCCATGGGCGTCGCAGGGCTCCGGCGCCACCGCTTCCGGCACGGCTCCTTTGGCCGGAGAGAGCAGGCCGTTGGCGCCCTTTCCATTGCCGTTGCCGTTGGTGATATGACGGCTCATTTTCGGAGGCATGAATAGAACATTTTCCAAGCCAAAACAAAGCGATTATTGTGCCCCATCCCAACCACTTTACCTCAATAACCGCCGTCCGGTAACCACAATTTGGCTCATTTTGGGCGTAACCGGGCACGGCGGCGGAACGCCGCATTCATGCGGCAGCGAACCCGCACAATTTAACATCCTGCCGGATAAATCCGGCGTTCCTGCCGAAACGATGCGCTGGATTTTTTGCAGTATCAAGGTGCGCCCGCTCATTTTGAGCCGCTTGAGCGCAAAATTATCGGTCCCTTTGCCCAAACCGACAATGCTCAATTTAGCCCGAACTCCAAAGTTGAGTTTCCGCGTTGGCGGAGTGCGGCCGTCCGGGTGGGGATGACGGGGTGCTGCCGGCAACCGTGGGGGGGAACCATGGCCGGATTGATCGGCGACATCAAAATTGAAGTTTTCCCTTGCCGCCGGTTCCCACGCTGAACCAATGCCGGATCGTCCCGGTTATTTCGCCATCAAACCATGCTTCCGCAGCAGGTCCGTGAGCGTGGCGTTGAATTCAACCGGCTTCTCCAGCATGAGCCAGTGGCCCACGCCGTCCATCAGGCGGTAATCCGTCTGCGGCGAGAGCGAGTGGACGTAGCTTTCGTAATCGGCGTTCCACATCGAGCTTCTGGCGTTGATGACGAGGACGGGCACGTTCACCGGCTTCAAGTCCCAATCGGGCTGGTCCGGGCCGAATATTCCTTCCATCGCGCCGGCCATCACATATTGCGGCGTGGCGAGCATTTCGGACAGCACCCGGTCGCGCAACGCTTCGGTGCCGGGAACGGGAAAAAGGGAACCGACGAATTGTTTGGTATGCTCGCGATATTCCGGCGTGCCGAACTGCGCGGCAAATTCCCTGGCTTGCCCGGGGGTGCCCTGGGGACGGCGCAACAATCCGTCCACCGACACCAGCGCGGCGACTTTCTCCGGCGCCTGCCGGTAAACGCAGCAGATGACCGCCCCGCCCATGCTGTGGCCGACGAGCGTGGCCCGGTCCACGTGCGCATCGCTCATCACCGCCAGGACGGCGCTCGCGAAGAAATCCATCGTGTAGGCGGTGTGCGGCTTGTCGCTCTGGCCGTGGCCGGGAAGGTCAATGAGGACCAGCCGCGCCTTGTCCGCGAAAGCCGGGACCTGCTCGCGCCAGAAGCCGAGATTGCCCGCCCAGCAGTGGACGAAAACAATGGTCTGCCGGCCCCCGCCCACCGTGACGTAGTGGACCTGGTTCGTGCCCAAAGAGGCAAAATGCGATTCCCCGCCGGCCAGCGTTTGGGGTTTCGGCGCGGTGGCGCAACCGGCGAACGCAAACGAGCCGGCGGCCACGCCGGCGAAACGAACAATTTTAATCATGCCCGGGATTCCTTTTCTTCTTGTGATCAATCGCGCGATGCTACGTGGATGGCGTCGCATCGGCAATAATTCAGTTGTCCAGTTTAGAGCAGCTTGATTGCCAAGACGCCAAACGGGATTAAAAACGCCACCCCACCGACACCATCACGGCGTGGCTGATGAAATTATAATCGCCATTGGCGGTCTGTCCGGTTGACACGGCGGGTATGGTTGATGGCTTGCTGCCGGTGACCGTGTGCGTGGGGCCATAACCGAACTGATAGGCGATGTCGAAATTGAAATGCTTGCCCGTGTAACCGGCCCCCGTGCTGAAGAAGTAACGGTCCATGTCCGCCGCCAGCGGGGTGTAACGCGCATTCGGCACGGAGTTCTCGTTATAGACGACACCGGCGCTCGCGTGCCAGCCGCTGTCAAAATACCGCGTTGCGCCCAATTCGTAAATCCAACTCGCCTGCCAATCAAAGATCATGGGAATGTTTTTTTCTATGCCGGGCGAGGTGGACGATTGGTAAATGGTTTCCGTTCCGAAGCTGCTCCAATCCGTGTAGTTGGCGTCAAACTCAATATTCCATTTGGGCGTGGGGCGGAATGACAGGCCGCAAACAACGGTCCAAGGGAACTCGAAGTCTGCTTTGGCGGCCTGGTTCGTTGCCGATATGAAGGGTTGTTGCTCGTATTTGGTCTGGCCATCCAGGGCGACCCTCGCCTCGCTGCGGAAGGAGGCGCCGATTGAAATTTGGTCAATCGGATGCCAGAGCATCCCCAGATTGTAACCCGCGCTCCAACCATCGCCGGAAAAGCGGAAGAAGTTGGTTAAAGGCAGTTGGAATTTACTAAGGCCTTGTTCCATATTCATGTTCGCATAGTTCACCATCACGCCGCCGCCAAGCGAAAGCGATGGCAGCACCTTGAACGCCACCACCGGATTGATCGTCAGATAAGTCAGTGAGCCGTCAATGGCCACGGAGCGGAAACCCGTGTTCTGCGGCCAGCTCATGTTCCCGCCGAAAGGCGCATAAACCCCCAGGCCAAAACTCAACGGCATGTTCGTGGGCGTGTAGGTGTAGAAGACCTGGGGAACAAACGCGAGATTATCCGAACTGTGGTAAGTGTGGGTGTGGTTTGTGGGAGTGTAGCCTGGGTTGAGATAAATCCCGTAAACGCCGCCACGAACATCGTTGCCTTCGAGCTGGGTGATGCCCGCCGGATTGTAGTAAATGGCCGACGGATTGTCCGCGGTGGCCACAAACGCCTCGCCGCGCGCGGTTGCAAAAGCATCCTGGTCGGGCAGCAGAAAGCCATTCGCCGGAGCTTTCATGGCCAAAGCTCCTGAAACCAGCAGCGCCAGCAGCCTCAATGTATTCCGTCGGTCCATCATCGCCGATTTCTGGGTTCGAACAACAGAACGGACGCCGTAGATACGCATGGATGACGCGCCGGAGCAAGCAAATCCCGGCTGCCGGGCCGGATGCCCGGCTCCCCGGCAGGTTCGCGGAATAAGGCGGGACGTTCCTTGGCCAGCACGCCGGCCAGCCAATGTCTCGGGAAAGGCTGAAGGCTGAAGGCTGAAGGCTGAAACTGGAAGGGTGCGAGAAATCGGCGCAGTCAGAACATCGGTAACACTCGTGGGTCAATACATCGGTAACACTATTTTGGTTAGAGGTTACACATTTGGTTTCCTTTGACCAGCTTCCTGCGGGCGGATATCCGCCCGCAGGAAGCTC
>JBAVOO010000032.1:0-78126 GCA_049692125.1 Verrucomicrobiia bacterium
GGCTTTCCAGCCTGCGGGTTCTGGCGACTTTCCAGTCGCCACTTTCGTACGGATGGAACACGGGACAAGAATGTCCCGCAAACCCGCAGACAAGAATGTCTGCGCTACATGAAAGATGGAACCGCCCTAATTGAATGGATACGGCTTCAGTTTCCCGGTAAAACCCTGGCAATGGCTTCGCGCAGGTCTGCCAGCAAAAATGGTTTGCTGATCATGAAGTCCACGCCCGTCAGCGGATTGCCGGAAGACTTCAACATTTCGGCATAGGCCGAAATCATTATGATGGGCTGATGGGGCAGGCGCTGCTTGATGACGGCGGCCAGTTCGTCGCCTTTCATTCCCACCATGGCATAATCCACGGTGACCAGGTCAAACTTGCCCTGCTCAAGCAAGGCCAAAGCTTCTTTGCTGCCATTGGCAGTCTGGACTGCGTGCCCGTCAAACTGAAGCATCATCTTGATGGCATCGCAGACGGCGGGTTCGTCGTCCACCACCAAAATCCGCCGCACTTGATTTCCCGGTGTTGGCATCGTGGCTGGGGTACAAGAACCAATGATATGCCCATTTTCCCCGAACACCAATTTACTTATTAACAAAAAACGAGTTATTAACAAAACCGGCTGCCGGCAATTCATGCCAATTCCCGGAGACAATCGGTGCAATGGGTAGGGCGGCGCTGCCGCGCCGCCAGCCTTCCGCCGGTCATTGGAGTTCAAGCTCTCGCCTCGGCGAAGCCTCCGGCGCAGCCTGGGTCAGCTTGCGTTGGGCACGACCGCATTGCCGCTTGACTCTCAACCCAAAGTCGCGTGGCTGCGCAAGCGGCTTTACGCGAATCAACCTTCAACCCTCAACTAATTATTTGCCGCCGCCACATTTCCGGCGCACACTCGCTCTCACCATGCCGATTCGGGAAAAACTCGCTGCATTTGGCACGCTGCCATGACCCCGGCTGAATTCAAAACAAAATGGGCGAAGGTTAGCGCGAAGGAATCCGCTGCTTACCAGGAGCATTTCAATGACCTTTGCCGGCTGCTCGGACAGCCGACACCCAATGAAGCTGATCCTTCCGGCAGTGATTTTTTCTGTTTTCAAAAGCGCGTGGTCAAAGATGTGGAACTTTTCGAGTTGCACGAAACACCTGACGCCGGCGAGCCAACCGAACGCGGCTTTGCCGACGTGTGGAAAAAAGGGTGCTTCGCCTGGGAATACAAAGGCAAAAAGAAAAACCTCGACGAGGCTTACAGGCAACTTCTCCGTTACCGCGAATCGCTGCTCAATCCGCCCTTGCTCGTCGTCTGCGATTTTGACCGCTACATCGTCAAAACCAATTTCAACGGCACGGTTCAAGAGGTTCACGAATTCACCAACGACCAGATTGACCGCCCGGAAAATCTGCGGATTCTCCGCGCGCTTTTCACCGATCCTGAATTTCTCAAACCGCAGCGCACCACCGCCCAGGTCACCAAGACGCTCGCCGAGAAGTTCGCCCAGGTCGCCGTCTCGCTCCAGAAACGCGAAAGCGCCGAATACGCCGACGCCCGCACCCGCGAAGAATTTCGAGTCGAGCAAAAGAAGAATCTTCGCATCGCCCGCTTCCTCAATCGCCTCGTCTTTTGTTTCTTTGCGGAAGACACCGGCCTGCTGCCAAAAAAACTGTTCTCCGAAATCGCCAAAATCGGCTTGGAAAACAAAGACCGTTTCATCGAAACACTGCAACGGCTCTTCCGCGTCATGGCCAAAGGCGGAAATTTCGGCAAAGATAAAATCCGGTATTTCAACGGCCATCTGTTCGAGGATTCCACCGTCTTCGATCTTAGCGACGACGAGCGCCGCCTTCTCGCCGAGGCGTCCGAGGCTGACTGGCAATTCGTCGAGCCGAGCATCATGGGCACGCTCTTCGCCCGCGGTCTCGACCCCGACCAGCGCGCCGCCTTGGGCGCGCAATACACCAGCCGCGAAGACATCGTCACCATCGTCGAGCCGGTCCTCATGGCGCCGCTCCGGCGCGAATGGGCCGCGCTCAAGGCCAGCCTGTTGCCGGCGTTCAAGCACGGCAAAGCCACGCCCGCAGATCGCGCCCGCATTGCGGCCTTCCTCAAAAAGCTCCGCCAGATCATCGTTCTCGACCCGGCCTGCGGCAGCGGCAACTTCCTTTACGTCTCGTTGCAACTCCTGCTCGGCTTGGAAAAGGAAGTCGTCACCTTCGCCATGCAACTTGGCTTCAAATTCACGCCCCAGGTGAGCGTGCAACAACTCCGCGCCATTGAAATCAATCCCTACGCTTTCGAGCTGGCGCAAGTGTCCGTGCAGATTGGCTACCTGCAATGGCTGCGTGACAACGGCTTCCCGCTCGACCGCTCGCCCGTGCTCCAAAATCTCGACGGCTTCCACAACGAAGACGCCTTGCTCGTGCCGCACTTCCACAGCAAGGCCAAGACGTTAAAGGAAGCGCAAAAGCAGGAACACGAGGAAGAATCCGCGCTGAAGTTTTACACCGAACGCGAATGGCCGAAGTGTGACGTGATCGTGAGCAATCCGCCGTTTTTGGGCGGCAGCAGGCTTTGGGAAGAACTTGGACGGCATTATCAAAAAGAGCTTTGGAAAATTTACGATGGCCGCGTGCCGGGCTTCGGGGACTTGTGCTGTTACTGGTTTGAAAAAGCCCGCCAGCAAATTGAAAAAGGGAAATGCAAACGCGCTGGCTTGCTGGCAACGCAAGGAATTCGCGGTGGTGCAAACCGCGAAGTGCTGAAACGCATCAAAGAAACGGGCGACATCTTTTTTGCCGAAAGCAGCCGCGATTGGATTTTGGGAGGCGCGGCGGTGGACGTGAGCATGATTGGCTTTGACGATGGAACGGAGACTGAAAAAGTTTTGGATTCAAAGCGTGTCACAGAAATCAATGCAAATCTGACTTCCTCGGCAGACACCACGGAAGCAAAAACCCTCAATTCAAATTTGAATGTTTGCTTTATCGGCTCGAAAAAGGCTGGCGAATTTGAAGTGGCTGACAAAATTGCCGTTGCGTGGCTTAACAACCCCAATCCACACGGGCGACCGAATTCAGATGTTTTGCGCGTTTGGGTTAATGGCGATGCGCTAATTAAAACTCGCCGGTCGTGGTGGATTATAGATGCTGGCGTCAAACTTCCGTTGGACTTGATGAGCGGTTATGAAAGGCCGTTCGGTTGGATTTTAGAAAAAGTGAAGCCAGAGAGAGATAAAAACAACGAATCGCGCACTCGCAATAATTTCTGGATTCATAAACGCCCCGGTTCAGATATGCGAGATGCTGTCGCGCCGTTGTCTCGTTGTCTTGCAGTTGTCCGGCACGCGAAGCATTTAATTTTTTCGTGGCTTAATCCAGTCGTTTTGCCGGATGACGGCATTTATATTTTTGCGAGAGACGAAGATTGGTTCATGGGTTTGATGCAATCGCGAATTCACCGCGTTTGGGCGTTGAACAGGGGAACATATCTTGAAGATCGCCCGCGTTACACGCCGACAACCTGCTTTGAAACTTTCCCGTTTCCTCGCCCGACGCCCGCACAGGAAGCCGCGATTGCCGCCGCCGCGATGGAGTTGAACGAATTGCGCGAACGCTGGCTCAATCCGCCCGAATGGACGCGCACAGAATATCTGGAGTTTCCCGCCAGCGTGGACGGCCCGTGGTCGCGTTATGTGGACTGCGGCGGCAAGCGCAGCGCGACGCCGCTTTCTCCCATACCCGCCCGCCAAAGCGCCGTCGCCGCTACCGCTCTGCCGGCGCAGTCCAAAATCGGCCTCGCCCGTTATCCCCGGCTCGTGCCCAAAGACGCCGCTTGCGCCGCCAAGCTGAAAAAGCGCACCCTCACGAACCTTTACAACGAACGCCCCGCCTGGCTCGATCTCGCCCACAAAAAACTGGATGCCGCCGTCGCCGCCGCCTACGGCTTCCCCGCCGATTTGACGGACGAACAAATTCTGGAAAAGCTGCTCGCCCTTAATCTTGCCCGCGCCGCCGAGGAAGCCAAAGCCGCAAAAGTGAAGAAACCAAAGACGTCCCGCGACAAAAAAGAGGATGAAATGATATGACTATCGGCATCGAACGCCCCTCCACCGTCGCCGCCACCGACGAGACCTTCAAGAAAGCGCCGGAATCAAAGAAGAAACAGCACGAGCAGAAGGAATTGATTTAGCATAATTTTTTCAAAAAAACTTCTTGACACGGGTTTTCGACGGTTTCTGACCATTTTTTGTTGCAAGAGGATTGCAAAGCCATTGCAAGACCATTGCAAAACCATAGGGAAAAGAGCCACCGACACCCTAGTTTCGTAAGTTGCTTTCATTCAACAAACTATAAAAATTCAATTTTTCGGGTGCAAAGCTCGAAAATGTCTAAAACGGGTTTGATAGAGTTGTGAGCGATGAAAGTGGAATTCATCCATATATCGGCAGCCTGCATTGAAGAAATAATGCAAAGCGGCTTATATGTGAAAAACTCAAACCAAATCAAATAAAATGAATATGACATTGGTAAATTCCTCCGCCATCCGCGCCGTCGGCTACGACGGTTACACGCTCACCGTCGAATTTCATTCCGGGCGCATTTACGACCATCCCGGCGTGCCCTATTCCGTTTATGTGGAATTCATGAATGCTCCATCAATGGGCGCCTATTACAATCGTTACATTCGAGGGCGCTATGGGTGAAAAATTATGAGTAGCACCCGCATTGGGAAAATCGGGCGATTGCCTAAACACATCCGCGATGATTTGGGTCGCCGTATCGAGGATGGTGAACAGGGCAAAGAACTGGTGAAACGGCTCAATCGTTTGCCGGACGTGAAGCGAGTATTGAAAGACTATTTCGGTGGACGCCCGATCACCGAACAAAACCTCTCCGAATGGAAACAGGGCGGCCATCAGGACTGGCTACGGCATCAGGAAACTCGTCACTTTGTCCAGCATTTGCACGAGAAGGCCGGGGAATTGAAGGCTTATTACGAGGATGATGAATGGTTCACGGAGGTGGACAGCAGCGAAGACTTGGCAGTGATGCTAGGAGCCGAACTGGCGCGTCTCACCGAGATCTTGTTGAAAACAACCGACAATCCGCAGGAACGTATTCGGTGGGTGCTGAAGGCGCTTCACGAGTTAAGCCAGTTGCGGCGGCATAATCACCGGGCGGCGCGCTTGGAGCGGGATAAGCTTCTGTGGCAGCGGGAGGAGGAGAAACTCGATAAATGGGCTGAAGGGGCAGAGTTGCGAAAATTGAAGCATGACATATTAGCGCCGATTTGGGCGCAGGGGGAGGTCAATGATCTCGCAAATGTCTTTGGCGGTGGCGAGGCTGGCAGAAAGATCGCCGAATTTATTGTGGAGGTGCAGCACGAAATGCCTCAGGGTTCATTGTCTCGTAAGCAGCCGCCAAAACCAGCCAAACCCAATCCAACTGAATCCGACCTAATCCAACCTAATCCAACCAAAAATTGCAGCGCCGCACCCGAACAAACCGATTTATGAATTTCGTGCCTTGGCAAAATAAACCTGCTAACCTTTTGCCGTCATGTTGCTGACCAAAGATGAACTGCACAGCCTGGTTGAACTGATGCATCAGTCGCCGCACATGCTGCTGGGCATGCAGCCGTTGGGCGGCGGTTCGGGCCTGGTCGTTCGCGCGTTCCTGCCCGATGCCGCCAAAGTCGAAGTCCAGCCGGTCCACGAAAAAGACAAACCCAGTTTCGCGCTCAAGCGCATTCACGAAAGCGGGCTTTTTGAAGGGGTTACGAAATCAGCCGGCCGCGTTTACGCCTACGACCTGGTCATCACCAATCATCAGGGCCAGACCCGCCGCACCCGCGACGCGTTTTCCTTTCTGCCGACGCTGGGCGAATCGGATTTGTTTCTGTTCGGCAAGGGCGATGAACGCCGCATTTACGAAAAACTCGGCGCGCAGTTGCGCGTGATTGACGGTGTGCCCGGCACGAGTTTCGCCGTCTGGGCGCCGAACGCGCAGCGCATCAGCGTCGTTGGCGATTTCAACCGGTGGGACGGACGGTTTCATCCCCTGCGGTTGCTCGGCGCGTCCGGCGTCTGGGAAATTTTCATTCCGGGCGTCGGCGTCGGCGCGCATTACAAATTTGAAATTCGCGACGCGCACGGCCGCATCTCGCTCAAGACCGATCCCTGCGGATTCTTCTTCGAGGTGCCGCCGAAAAACGCCGCCATCGTCTGGGACACGCGCCAATTCAAGTGGAACGACGCAGCCTGGTTGCAGCGGCGCCGCGAACGCGATGCGCTGCGCTCGCCGATGAGCATTTATGAGGTCCACGTCGGTTCCTGGCGGAAAAAAACGGCGAACGAATCGTGGAGCTACCGTGAGCTGGCCGAACCGCTCGTGCTTTACGTCAAACGCATGGGGTTCACGCACGTCGAATTCCTGCCGGTGGCCGAGCACGCGTTTTATCCGTCGTGGGGTTATCAAGTCACCGGTTTCTACGCGCCCACGAGCCGCTACGGCACGCCGGAGGATTTCCAATTTCTCGTCAACGCGCTGCACGAGGCGGGCATCGGTGTGATTGTGGACTGGGTGCCCGCGCATTTTCCGCGCGATGAATGGGCGCTGGCGCGTTTTGACGGCACCGCCCTTTATGAGCACGAAGACCCGCGCAAGGGCGCGCATCAGGACTGGGGCACGCTCATTTTCAATTTTGGCCGGCACGAAGTGAATAATTTTCTCACCGCCAACGCGCTTTTCTGGCTCGACCGCTTTCACATTGACGGCTTGCGGGTGGACGCCGTGGCCTCGATGATTTACCTCGATTATTCGCGCAAGGAAGGCGAATGGATTCCCAACCAGTTCGGCGGGCGGGAAAATCTGGAGGCCATCGAATTTCTGAAAAAATTCAACCACACCGCGCACACGGAGTTTCCCGGCATCGTCACCATCGCCGAGGAATCCACCGCCTGGCCGCAGGTGACGCGGCCGCCGTATCTCGGCGGGCTGGGCTTTTCCTTCAAGTGGAACATGGGTTGGATGCACGACACGCTCGACTACTTCCAGCGCGATGCCATTTACCGGAAATACCACCAGAACGACCTCACGTTTGCGACACTCTATCAACACAGCGAAAATTTCATCCTGCCGCTGTCGCACGACGAGGTCGTCCACGGCAAGGCATCCTTGCTGGGCCGGATGCCCGGTGACGACTGGCAAAAATTTGCCAATCTTCGGACGCTGCTCGCGTATCAATGGCTGTTCCCCGGCAAAAAACTGTTGTTCATGGGCGACGAAATCGGCCAGCGCGCCGAGTGGAACGAAAACGGCCAGCTTGACTGGTGGCTGCTCGACGCCGGACCGTTCCATCGCGGCCTGCAAAGGTTCGTCGAGGATTTGAACCAGCTTTACGCCGCCACGCCCGCGCTCTGGCAGGGCGACTACGACCACGGCGGTTTTAACTGGATTGACTGCGCCGACCGCGAGAACAGCGTGCTGTCATTCCTCCGCCAGACCGCCGATGGCATGAACCAGCTTGTCGTCATCCTGAATCTCACGCCGGTGCCGCGCCAAAAATATCGTATTGGTCTCCCGCGCGCGGGCAAGTGGCGTGAAGTCTTGAACAGCGACGCCGGCATCTACGCCGGCAGCAACCAGGGCAATCTCGGCGGCGTCACCGCCGAAAACGTTCCCTGCCACAGCCAGCAACATTCCGCCGAGTTTTGTCTGCCGCCCATGAGCGTCATCGCGTTCCAGCCGGAAACCAAAACGTGAACCAACTGGAAATGCTGGCAAACTTTGTTGTAGTGCCTTGGTGTCTGATCGGTGGGGCGAGCGTCCCCGCGAGCCGGTCTTTGCAGCCACTCACCCCGGCTCGTCAGCAGCCTCGTCCCACCATCCCAACATCTGTGTTTATCCGCGTATAGCGGCGTGGCCGCCACGCGGCTTTACGCCGTGTTCATCCGTGGGTTATTCTTTCGCCGTGAAATTGATATCGTGGAACGTCAACGGCCTGCGTGCCGTGCTGAAGAAAAATTTTCTTGATTATCTCGACGCTGAGAAACCCGACGTCCTTTGCCTTCAGGAAACCAAATGCAGCCCCGACGACATCGAGCAACTCTGGCCGGCAACCTATACAACGTTCTGGAACTCCGCGCAAAAGAAAGGTTATTCCGGCACCGCCATTTTCACCCGGATGCGCCCGTTGAAGGTCACGCCGCACATCGGCATCGCCGAGCACGACCAGGAAGGCCGCGTGCTCACCGCCGAGTTCGCCGGCTTTTTTCTCGTCAATGTTTACGTGCCCAACTCCAAGCGCGAACTTACGCGGCTCGCCTACCGCCAGCAATGGGACCGCGATTTTCTTCGTTACCTTAAAAAGCTGGAAAAGAAAAAACCCGTGATCTTCTGCGGCGACCTCAACGTGGCGCACACGGAAATTGACCTCGCGAACCCCAAGGCCAACGTCCACAACCACGGCTTCACACCCGAGGAACGCGCCGGGTTCGGCGCCTTCGTGCGCGCCGGTTTTCTCGACTCCTTCCGTGAATTCGAAAAGGGCGGGGGACATTACACCTGGTGGAGCCAGATGTCCGGCGCGCGTTCCCGAAACATTGGCTGGCGCATTGACTACTTCCTGGTTTCAAAATCCCTGCGCCCGCGCCTCAAACGTGCCTTCATCCAGTCGGATGTGTTGGGCAGCGATCATTGCCCGGTCGGTATTGAGCTTGGGTAGCCGGGGTGACCTCGTGTTCTTGGTGGTGGTGCCTGGATGCGCCCCCAGCAGCCCAGCGCTGCTCCGAGCTTTTCTCCAACTCTCTGGGGGACAAAGCCCAAAGCCCGAAGGCCGAAACCCGAAAGAAATCCGAAATCCGAAGCCCGAAACGCAGAACGGCTCGCGAGCCGGTTTGTCCTTCGGATTTCGGGCTTCGGATTTATGCCGCCCCAACGACTTGCGTGTTGGTTTAGAGCGGTCCTGTCAGCAGTCGGGAACGCCGGAAATTACCTTGTAATATTTTCATAATGGGCTTAGGTTTAACTTCAAGGCTTCACCGTTTCACCGTTGATATGAAAATACTCCTCATCAGCCCGCGGACGCCCGACACGTTCTGGAGTTTCAAGCACGCGGTGCGCTTCGTTTCCAGAAAGGCGTCCATGCCGCCGCTGGGATTGCTGACGGTGGCCGCGATGCTGCCGCCGGAGTGGCAGCTCAAGCTGGTGGACCTGAACGTGGAGCGGCTCAAGGATGAAGACCTGCGTTGGTCGGATTATGTGTTGCTGGGCGCGATGCTGGTGCAAAAGGATTCGGTGCGCGAAATCGTGGCGCGGTGCGCGGCATTGAAAAAAACCGTCATTGCGGGCGGGCCGCTGTTCACCACCGGCTACGAAACGTTCCCGGAGATTCAGCACTTCGTTCTGGGCGAGGCCGAGGAAATTATGCCGCAAGTCGTGGAAGACCTGCGGAGTGGCCGGTTGCAATCGGTTTATCGCTGCACGAACCGGCCGGAAATCACCCGGACACCGGCCCCGCGCTGGGACCTCATCAAATTTCGATATTACGTGACGATGGCCGTGCAATTCTCGCGCGGCTGCCCGTTCGATTGCGAATTTTGCGACATCATCGTGATGAACGGGCGCGTGCCCCGCACGAAAACGCCGGCGCAATTGATTGCCGAGCTGGACGCGCTGGCCCGGCACGGGTGGAAAGACATGGTTTTCATCGTGGACGACAATTTCATCGGCAACAAACAACAGACCAAGACACTGCTGCACACGCTGATCAAATGGCGGCGGCGCACGCGGACCCGTATCGGTTTTCTCACCGAGGCGTCCATGAATCTCGCCGATGACCCGGAATTGTGCGCGCTGATGGTCGAGGCCGGTTTCAAAAAGGTTTTCGTGGGCATCGAAACGCCCTCGGTCGAGGCGCTGGAGGAATGTCACAAACTTCAGAACCGGAATCGCGACCTCGTGGCCTCGGTGCAGACGCTGCAGCGCGCCGGGCTGGAAGTCATGGGCGGATTCATCGTGGGTTTTGACAGCGACAAGAGCGACATCTTCAAGCGGCAGTTTGAATTTATCCAGCGCTCCGGCGTGGCGACGGCGATGGTGGGATTGCTGAACGCGCTGCCGCAGACGCGATTGTGGCAGCGGTTGAAGCGTGAGGGACGGCTGGAAACCGATAGCACCGGCAACAACACCGACGCCGCGCTGAACTTCAAACCCAAATTGAACCGCGAATTCCTGCAATCCGGCTACCGCGAACTGGTGAAGAAGCTTTACGAGCCGCGGAACTACTACCAGCGCATCCGGACGTTTCTCAAGAGCCATCGTCCGACCGGTCCGCGACTGCACCTGTCGCGGGCGGATTGCATTGCCTTCCTGAAATCCCTCTGGGTGTTGGGCGTCTGGCACCGGGGACGCGTGGGATATTGGCGGCTGTTTTTGGGCACCCTCATCCGGCGTCCGCGCCAGTTCCCGCACGCCATTGAACTCGCCATCCTCGGCTACCACTTCCGCCGCGTGGCCAACTCGCTGCCGGCGCCTGCCGCCCGCAAACGGTGATGGGTAGCGACCTTTGCCCTGCCGGGTTTTGGTAGGGCGGCGCTGCTGCGCCGCCTGAATATCTGGTGACGGCGCAAGGCATCACCAGTGAATTTTATGCACACGCCCGAAGTAAGGCCAGTCCTCCGGGCGTTCCACCAATTTGGCCCGCACGGGATTCTCGCGGACGTATTGCCACTTTTGCGCGTAACTTTCCCCATCGCGCAGACGATGATGAAAACCGCCTGCCTGAAAAGTTCCCGTGTCAGGATGCGATTTGGCGAAGCGGTCCTTCCAGAAACCCATCCAACGCTCGATGGTGAATTTCAGATCACGCGGTGCGCAGAATAGATGCAGGTGATCGGGCATGAGCAGGTAATCGCTGACGAGCCATGCGGTTGCGGTGTGTTCCCAGATGTCGTGCAAGGCGCGTTGCACGGATGCCTGTGCCAGCCAGCACTCACGTTTCTCCGTGCAAACAGTGAGAAAAACCCAGTCCGATCCGCCAAGGGAAACATGAACCCCTTTGGCCGGGGTCATTCGTCCCGGTTCGCGGAAGGGAGTTTCAGCCATGTCGAATTCCTAGCGGAAGGCGGGCGGATGGGAAAGGTTTTTTTGTCCCTGAACGCGCGGGACAGGAATAATGGGCAAAGCGGCAGCTTTGCCCTACCAGATGTTGGTAGGGCGGCGCTGCCGCGCCGCCCAAACTTCGACCGAGCGATTATTTCCAGTCGGAATTGAAATTGAATAACGAGGAGAAAACAGTGAAAATTCAGCACACGGCGAAGGCTGTTGGATAAATTGCAATGGATATTGAAGAGTTAGATATGGAAGCGAAGTTGCAAGACCTATTGCTTGCCCCAGAGGTAATCGCTTTCAAGAAGAAGTTCCGAAAAGACAACGCTGAATTCATTGGAATTGATTAACTTTGATGAGCAAACCAGCCAAATCACAATGGGACTTCGGCGAACTGTTCCCAACGGAGCAGACGAGGAAGGTTTTGTCCGTCTCGGAACTGACGGCGCAGGTCAAGCAGTTGCTGGAAAAATCGGTCGGCTCGGTCTGGGTGACGGGCGAGGTCACCAATCTGCGTGCCCAATCTTCCGGTCACATCTACTTCACGCTCAAGGACGCGGGGGCGCAGTTGAGTTGCGTTTTGTTCAGCCGCGAAAAGGTTTCGCATCGCGAGTTGCTGGCAGACGGCCAGAAGGTGCTGTTGCAAGGCGACGTGACGGTCTATGAGGCGCGCGGGCAATATCAACTCATCGTGCGCGCGGTGGAGTTGCAAGGCGTTGGCGCGCTGCAAGTTGCGTTCGAGAAACTCAAGCAAAAGCTCGCGGCGGAAGGACTGTTCGCACCGGAGCGCAAACGTCCGCTGCCCAAATATCCGCAACGCATCGGCTTGGTGACTTCTCCAACCGGCGCGGCGATTCGCGACGTGCTGCACGTCGTGCAGCGGCGGAATCCGGGCCTGGAAATCATCCTTGCGCTGTGCCGGGTGCAGGGCGAAGGCGCGGCGGAGGAAATCGCCGCGGCCATTCGCCTCCTGAATGAATTCAACTTGTCACCTGTCACCCGTCACTTGTCACTTGACCTGATTCTCGTCACCCGTGGCGGTGGCAGCCTCGAAGATCTGTGGGCGTTCAATGAGGAAGTTGTGGCGCGGGCGATTTTTGAATCGGCCATTCCGGTGGTGTCGGCGGTCGGCCACGAGATTGATTTTACCATCAGCGATTTCGTCGCGGACGTGCGGGCGGCGACGCCGAGCGCGGCGGCGGAAATCATCACCGAAGGGGTTTTCGCCAGCCGGCAGCTCGTGGTGGATTTGACGCAGCGCATGGTGCGGGCGCATCCGCGTCGGCGCCTGAACGAACTTTTGCAACGATTGGATGATTTGCAGGCCGGTTTGCTGCGCTGCACGAGGCAGGGGGCGAAGGAACGGCAGGTGGCCTGGCAGAATCTGGCGACGCGGCTGTTGCGCGTTCGTCCGGCGCAATTGTTGAGGCAGCGGCGCGAGTCGTTGGGGGTGAGCCGCCGGCGTTTGCGCGAACTGGCGCACGTTTGCCTGCGAAACGGGAGAAATCGTTTTGAGGCGACGGAAGCGCGACTGCGTTTGCTGGGGCCGGAACAGGTGTTGTCGCGCGGCTATTCCATCACGATGGACGCGGCGACGGGAAAAGTTTTGCGGGCGGCAAAAGACGTAAAAGTGGGCCAGCATTTGAAGACGCGTTTGAAAGCGGGTGAGGTTTTGAGCAAGGTTGACAAGCGATAGCAGCCGCTGCCACGGAACCGGTTCAGCGAAACGTAAAAGAACGGCTTGCAGTTTTTTGGAGAATCACTAGATTAAGGGCTGCAAACCCCAGGACAAAGCGAGAAATATATGCAAAATGTAAAACGTTTGGTGCAATGGTCACGCGTCCCGTTCATTTCAGCGGTGGTCGCTTTTCTGCTGGTCGGCTGCCAGTCGCACAATGATCAATCTGGCGTCAAAACAACGGTCACCACGCCCACGCCTGGCATAACCGCGCCTGCACCTGCTGTGGCCGCGCCTGTCGCACCGCCTGCGCCTGCTGGGACCATGGCTGCGGGATTGCCGATTCGCATTGATGCTGGCGCCACCGCCTCTTACACCGACTCCAAAGGCAACGTCTGGCTGTCTGACCAGGGTTTTGTGGATGGCGACACCGTTGATCGGGGCAGCGACACGCAAATCGCCAATACACAGGACCAGGCCATCTATCGCACCGAGCGATACGGCATGAGTTCTTTTTCGTACAAGCTTCCCAACGGCAAATACATTGTGAAACTTCATTTTGCCGAAACTTACGAGGACATCACCGGCCCGGGTCAGCGCGTCTTTTCCTTTAACGTCGCGGGCCATGAGTTCAAGGATTTTGATGTCTGGGCAAAGGCCGGCGGCGCCAAGCGCGCCTACATCGAAACTGTCAACGTGGACATCACCGACGGCAAGCTTGACATTACTTTCACGACCAACATTCAGGACCCCGAGATCAACGGGATTGAGATCATTCCGGGTTCCTGACCGGCCAACTTCTCCGTGCATTCGTGGGTTGCGGATCACCTCGCGCCTGAATGTTTCCAGGATCGCGTGAGTGTCAAATTCAGTCACGCGCCTCGCGAGCGCAGTTGCCTCGCTCCGAATGACTCCAGGCTGGACGGGCGCGATGGTTTTCTTTAGCATTTTCGCATGTCAAAATCAGCCAGGGCCAATGATGCGGCCAGGAACAGTCCGCCGTTTGAAGAGGCTTTGAAAAAGCTCGAGGGCATTGTCGAGGCCATGGAGTCCGACGGCCTGCCGCTGGAAACGCTTTTGTCCAAATATGAGGAAGGGATGAAGCTGGTAAAAATCTGCCAGGAAAAACTCGCCGAGGCGGAGTTGAAGATTCAACAGTTGGAAAAAAGCGCGGCGGGCGAAATGAAATTGAAGCCGTTGTCGCCGGATTTGTCCGAAGGCTGATTTCCCGACCCCAGACCCAAAATATATGAGCAGTTATCTCGAGATGGTGGACGGACCGGCGCATGTGAAGAAACTCACGCTGTCGCAGCTTCAGGAACTGTCCGGGGAGATTCGGGAGGAATTAATCGCCGGGCTGGCCAAAAGCGGCGGGCATCTCGGCCCGAACCTTGGCGTGGTTGAGTTGACCATCGCGTTGCATCGCGTTTTCAACACGCCCCGGGACAAATTTGTCTGGGACGTGAGCCATCAGGTTTACGTTCACAAAATTCTAACGGATCGCAAGAATCGCTTCCGCACCATCCGGCAGACGGACGGCCTGAACGGCTTCGCGTTGCGCACGGAAAGTCCGCACGATTGCTACGGTGCGGGTCATGCGGGCACGGCGCTTTCCGCCGCGCTGGGCATGGCGGCGGCGCGTGATAAAAACGGCACGGACGAAAACGTCGTCTGCATTTTTGGCGACGCCGCGCTGACGAACGGCATTTCGTTCGAGGCGCTCAACAACATCGGCCACACGACCAAGCGATTCATCAGCATTCTCAATGACAACGAATGGAGCATCGCCAAAAACGTCGGCGCGATTTCCAATTACCTCAACAAGCTCATCACCAATCCTCGTTACAACAAGCTGGCGAAGGATTTTGAAAATTTCGTCCGCCGCCTGCCCAAGGGCGAGATTGCATTGAGACTCGCGCACAAGGCCGAGGAAGGTGTCAAGGGCGCCATTACCGACGTCGGGCTGCGGCAAACCGGCAGCCTGGTGGATACGGACGGTCGCGGCGGCTACGGCAGCCCGGTTTTCTTCGAGGAAATGGGGCTGCGTTATCTCGGCCCGATTGACGGACACGATTTGCCGTTGCTCATCAGCACGCTGGAATTTGCCAGGACGTGCGACCATCCGATCGTCATTCACATTCTCACGCAAAAAGGCAAAGGCTTTGAGGCCGCGCTGAAATTCCCGGAAAAATTCCACGGCACCGGGCCTTATGACGTGAAGACCGGCGATTCGATGCCCGTCAAAGCAGACACGCCGCCGAATTATCAGGACGTGATGGGGCAAACGCTGGTGAAACTCTGCCAGAAAAACAACACGCTCGTCGGCATTACCGCCGCGATGCCCAGTGGCACGGGCCTGAAGCATTTGGAAAAGGCCATGCCGGACCGTTACTACGATGTGGGCATTGCCGAGGAACACGCCGTCATTTTTGCCGCCGGCATGGCGACGATGGGCTTTCATCCGGTTTGCGCAATTTATTCCACCTTCCTGCAACGCGCCTACGACTGCATTCATCACGACGTTTGTTTGCAGGATTTGCCGGTGATTTTCTGCATGGACCGCGCCGGTCTTTCGGCGAACGACGGCCCAACGCATCACGGCCTGTTCGACATTTCCTACCTGCGCTGTTTGCCGAACGTCATTGCCATGGCGCCGAAAGACGAGGACGAATTGGTGGACATGATGTTCACCGCCACGCACCAGCAGCATCCGACGTTCATCCGCTACCCGCGCGGCACGGCGGAAGGTGTGCCCATCAAGGCCCAGCCCAAACTGCTCGAAGTGGGCAAGGCGGAAGTCGTCCGGAATTTTTCCAACAATGGCAAACGCAAGGTGGCGTTGTTCGGCCTCGGGCCCATGAACACGCTCGCGCGTAATGCCGCGGCGCAACTCGCAGCGGAAGGATTTGATTGCGCCGTCATCAATCCGCGTTTCACCAAGCCGCTCGACGATGGCGCGCATGAATTTTTCGGGCGCGCGGCGGAAATCGTCGTGACGCTGGAAGACCACGTGTTGATGGGCGGCTACGGGTCGGCGGTGCTCGAACTGTTCAGCGAGAAGGCCGTAACGACGCCCGTCGTGCGCATCGGCTGGCCCGACCAGTTCATCGAACACGCCACGACGCAGGACGAACTCCGCCAAAAATACGGCCTGACTGTCGAAAACACCGCGGCCAAGGTGAAGGCGCAATTTACCGAGGCCGCGGCCCCCATGACGTCGAAGCTGATTGAAGTGGCTTGATCGATATTCTCCCTCACCCCGGCCCTCTCCCCAAGGAGAGGGGGAATTTTTCGCCGGTTCATTAAAATACCTGCGACTGGATTTGCCAAAAGGTCATTCGTAAAACCGAAGACGGATACTGGCTGTTCCCTCTCCTGGGGGAGAGGATCAGGGCGAGGGCGAGCGTTCATCTCTTTTAATCAAACCGGTTTTCTTTCCTTGATTTCCTTCGCATTCGGCCTTTTCCTCTCGTCTGCAATTTGAAACTTTGAACTGAATTATGGCCTACAAGGACATCACCCCGCCCGCCGGCGGCAAAATTTCCATCCTGAACGGCAAACTCACCGTTCCTGAAAATCCCATCCTCCCGTTCATCCGCGGCGACGGCACCGGCCCGGACATCTGGGCGGCGAGCGTGCGCGTGTTCGACGCGGCGGTGCAGAAAGCCTACGGCGGCAAACGGAAAATATCCTGGTTTGAAGTGTTTGCCGGCGAAGCGGCCAGGAACAAATTCGACAACTGGCTGCCGGACGACACGATCGAGGCATTCAAGGAATATCTCGTCGGCATCAAAGGCCCGCTCACCACGCCGGTCGGCGGCGGCATCCGCTCACTCAACGTCGCGTTGCGCCAGATGCTTGATCTCTATGTCTGCCTGCGCCCCGTGCAGTATTTTCAAGGCGTCCCGTCGCCCGTGAAGCATCCGGAAAAGGTGAACATGGTCATCTTCCGCGAAAACACCGAGGATATTTACGCGGGTATCGAATACGCCGGCGGCACGCCGGAGAGCCAAAAGATTTTGGACTTTCTGGCCCAGAATTTTCCCAAGGAATTCAAAAAGATTCGCTTTGGAACCAAAGAGGCCGCCGCGCAGTGGCTGAAGCAGCTTGAGGACATCGGCGCTCCGCACCGCGAGGCGGCGGTGGATGTCGGCATCGGCTTCAAGCCGGTCAGCTATCTCGGGACGATACGCCTGATTCACGCCGCCATCCTCTACGCCATTACGAACAAACGCAAAAGCGTCACGATTGTCCACAAGGGCAACATCATGAAGTTCACCGAGGGCGCGTTCCGCGACTGGGGATATAAGATAGCCAAACAGCGTTACGGGGCAGTCGAGATTGACGGCGGCCCGTGGTGCAAGATTCCCGAAGGCAAGCCCGGCGCGGGCCTCGTCATCAAGGACGCCATCGCCGACATTACGCTCCAGCAGGTGCTCACGCGCCCGACCGATTTTGACGTAATCGCCACGCTGAACCTCAATGGCGATTACTTGAGCGACGCCCTTGCTGCGCAGGTGGGTGGCATCGGCATCGCGCCCGGTGGCAACATCAATTACATCTCCGGTCACGCGATTTTCGAAGCGACGCACGGCACCGCGCCGAAATATGCGAACAAGGACGTCGTAAATCCCGGCAGCGTTGTGTTGAGCGGCGAAATGATGTTGCGCTACCTGGGTTGGACGGAAGCGGCGGATTTGATCTTGAAAGGATTGAACGGCGCGATTGGCAGCAAGCGCGTCACCTACGACTTCGCCCGCCAGATGGAAGGCGCAACGGAAATCAAATGCAGCGAGTTTGGCAGCAACATCATTTCGCACATGTAAATTTGCCTTGTGGATCGTAGCAGCCGATGTGAATCGGCTCTGATCCCGGCAAAAGAAGTTTGAGCCGACTGACGTCGGCTGCTACAAAATATTGAATGAACACACGGACAGGCTTGCAGCCTGTCCTGTTTTTTATGCACTGGATAGTTGCCAGCCTGTTGTCGGCTTTGTTCCTCGGCGTGTATGAGCTTTGCACCAAGCACGCCGTTCGGGATAACGCCGTCGTGCCGGTCCTGTTTTTCAGTACGTTGAGCGGCGCGGCAGTCTGGATTGCTTTGCTGGGAACGCAGGCGGTTCAGCCGGGACTATTGCCGCCATCGTTAGTTACCGAACCGCTCACGCTGGTACAACATCTGCAACTGGTGCTGAAATCCGCCATCGTCGCAGCCTCGTGGGTTTTCACCTATTTTGCGCTCAAACATTTGCCGCTGTCGCTGGGTTCTCCCATCCGCGCGACCAGTCCGCTGTGGACATTATTTGGCGCAATTCTGATTTTGGGTGAACGGCCGACCTGGCTGGAAACCGTTGGGGTGCTGACGACGCTGGCGTCATTTATGGGGCTGTCGGTTGCTGGCAGCCGCGAAGGCGTGCATTTCCATCGCGACAAATGGGTTTGGTTTCTCGTAGCCGGGACATTACTGGGCGCGGTGAGTTCGCTTTACGACAAATACCTGCTGGGTCGGGCGCATTTCTCGGTGCCGACGGTGCAGGCGTGGTTCTCGGTTTATCTGCTGGTGCTTTTCACGCCGTTCGCCATCGGCTGGAAGCGGCGCTGGTGGTCGCGCAATGAATTCCACTGGCGTTGGAGCATTCCCTTCATCGCCTTCTCACTGCTGGTCGCCGATTACATTTATTTCAGCGCCCTGCGCGACCCGGCTTCGCTGGTTTCCATCGTGATGAGCCTGCGCCGCGGCAGCACGCTGGTGGGTTTTGCCGGCGGGCTGTTGTTTTTCGGTGAAAAAAACGGACTGCAAAAACTGCCCGCCGTGGTCGGCATTCTGGTCGGGATCCTGCTCACTGTGCTGGGCTGAAACGGTGTTGACTCCAGCACGAGACACGGCCGGTCATTCTTGTTTCTGTTTTAGCAGCCGTGCCAGCTTCTCGTCGGCCGTCTCCTTATCTGTCTGCGCTTGTGCTCCAGGTGGCTCAAGTGACTGCGAAGTCAAGCCTGCGGACAATGACGAATCGCCCGGCTGCTTCCCAGGTGGAACCGGTTTCTTGGATCTGGAAATGTGCAATCCACCACCAACCACGTGACCGATGTGAACCACAATCAGTAACATGAGTGAAAGCAGAAAAATGACCTCGGCAGAAAAAAAATCGTAAGCACTCAAAAGGGGACTGTAATCAGGATCAAATCGTTCCATCCAGTTTTTTAACAGCGACATACCTTCAGCCAACACACCCGTTACACCCGCTAAAACCGCGAGCCAATAAAGCAAAAATCTGGGCACTCTTAACATATTTGCATATTTGTCAGGTCAATGTATCCACGAGCGCATCCAACAACTGGCTGCTGGCAACCAGCAAGAAGCCAGCGAAGAGCAGCCAGCCACACCAAAACAGCGAATTGACTTTGGCATCGTTCAACCGCGCGTTCTGTTCCCTGGTTTGTAAGAGCATTTGCACGAGTGCCTCTTGAGCCGCATCTTCAGACACATTCTCCGGCTTCAAATTGTCCCATAGTTTGTTGCCGCGAGGATAATCGGCATAACCTTTGACCCGCATCCCGCGAAAGGCGAAAAACAAAGAAATGCCTAAGGCCGCCAGGGAAAGATAACATGAGATTTTCACCCAAGGTGAAGGCGATTCCAACAGGGTTTTTACATCCAGCAGTTGAAAACCCATGACGATGATTATTCCCGCTGCAAACCTCTCCGCCTTCCGCAGCAAATGCACGGTTCTATCAGATTCGGCTCGGATCGCCTTTTCTGCGGCCTCTCTAACAATTAAAATTTTGCTCATTTATATCCTAAAATCAAAATGGCGACCGCCTCGGTAATCAGGTAGAGACCAAAAATAATCGTCGTAATCCAAAAGGTGGGAGGCCAACTTGTGATACAGGCGAGTAGAATTCCGCTCCAAACGGCAGACAGCCCGATGACGACCGAAGTCGTCAGCCCACTCCAAAAGTTTCGGCAAAGCCTGGTCGCGATACCGGCCGGGCCAATGATCAGTGTGAAAACCAGCAGAATGCCGACCACCTGGCTGGCCAGGGTAACGGAGATTGCCAGAATCACCATGAAAACGATGGACAAAGCGGATAACGAGACGCCTCGTGCTTCAGCCAGATCGGGCTGAACGCTGGCAAAAAGAAGTTTCCGCGAAACAAACAGTAAAGTTCCCAAGCTGATCGCGGAGAGAATCAGCGTTTGAACAATTTGGTGTTGCGAGACGCCAAAAATATTTCCGAAGAGGATGGCGGTAGCCTGACCCGCGAAACCTTTGTAGAGCGTGAGAAACAAAGTGCCCACACCAAGGCAAAGCGAGAGCGTCATGCCAATGGCCATGTCGCTGCGTTGCAACCGATTTCCAGTTGCGCCCATCATCACGCCCGCCAGCACCGAAATAATCAGCATTCCTTCCAGCGGACTCAAGGCGAACAAAACGGCGCCCGTCGCCCCCGTAAATCCGATATGCGCCAGAGAGTGAGCGGCAAAACTTACTTTGCGGATGACCACAAAATAGCCGACCACCGCGCCCAGGATTCCCGCCAGCGAACCGGCGATGAGCGCGTTACACACGAAGTCGTAAGACAAATAATAATGGATTTGCTCAATCATGGTGTGCGGCCTCCGTGACATTGCCCTCAGCGGCAACGATGAAGATTTTTCCCTCGGCGCGAACGACGTTGATTTCAGTGCCGTAAAGTTTGCTCAACACTGCGCTGGAAATAATATCGTCCGTCGAGCCGATGGCAGCCCCGCCGCCCGCGACGTAAATCACACGATCCATCACACCGAGGAGTGGATTGACATCATGCGCAATAAAAAGAATAGTTGCACCGGTCGCGACTTTGATTTTAGCGATGCACTCGACCATCCGCATTTGATTGCGCGGGTCAAGGCTGGCCAGCGGCTCGTCAAGAATGAGCAGGCGTGGCTTGCCGAGCAATGCTTGAGCCAATGCAACGCGCTGTTTTTCCCCGCCGGACAACACGGAGAAAGGACGATCGGCATATTCTTCCGTGCCCGCTAATTCAATGGCTCGCTCGACTTCGCCGCGGGCTGCCCGGCTATTCCACGGCATTCCCCAGCGATTTCCACCTTCCACAGCGGAGACCAGCGAGCGCACTGTCAGGGCCGTGCCTTCAAGACTGGCTCGCGATTGCGGCATATAACCAATGACTCTGTTCGCTTGCCCCGGTGGTTCTCTAAAAACGGAGATGGATCCCGAACAAATCGGTATGAGACCGAGAATACATCGCATGAGAGTGGATTTACCCGCGCCATTTGGCCCAAACACGCCGATGAATTCACCGGGAAAGATTTCCGCGCTGACTCCTCGCAGAATGTCGCACCCGCCGAGACGCACGCCAACACTGGTTATGGAAAGTGAGGCTATCACTTGTTTGTCTCCAGAGTTGTCTCGACTTTGTTTAATTCCGCGAGCATCCAATCCACATAACTCCTGGCATCGGGTGGCTGCGTTTCCGTGACGCCGATTACGGCCACGCCATTCTTTCGGGCGATTTCCTGCATGCGTTGAGTCACGGGGTCCGTGACCTGGCTATTGTAGAAAAGGATTTTCATTGATCTATCACGCAGGCTTTTCTCGAAATCAGACGCCTGTTGAAAGCTCAGTTCGGTATCGTTCATCACGGCAAGCTGGAAGCCGTAGTTTTCCATTTTGAAACCCAGCGCGTCCGCCATATAGCCAAATACCGGCTCCGTGGCCGTGACGACCGTTCCGCTTTTAGCGGACTTGATTTCAGCAATTTTCGACGTGACCGCTGCCATCATCTTTTGAAAAGCCGCGAGGTTCTCCGGTTGCTTCAAAATTTCTGCAAGCCTTGCCGCTAACGCGGGCATGGTGCGCGGGTCATACCAGATGTGCGGGTTGTCGCCAGCCTTGGCCCCGATCAAGTCGGCCACCCGAATGACCGTTCGCCCGGGCTTGCCCTGTGCCCCAAGGAGCTTGTCCATCCAGTCGTCATAACCAAGGCCGTTGTAAATTACGATATCCGCATCCGCCACGGCCTTCGCCGTCGCCGCATCGGTGGTGAATTCGTGCGGGTCCTGATTGGGATTGCTCAAAATACTGGTGATGTCCGCCGAATTTCCAGCGATCTGCCGCGCCACCCCGCCGTAAAAGTTTTCGGCGGCGACAATGTTAAGTTTGGCTGCGTCTTGTTTGGGAGTCTCATTTTTTCCGCAATTCACCGCCAGAGAAACGATCAAGCACAAACAAACCAACAGCGCGAACAGAGGCAGCAATCGTTTGATCTCAAGGGACGGTTTCATACTGGTGATGGTTTTATAATTTGACGGCGTGTTGATAAGCCAGCACTCCCTGTACAATGGCTGCGGCCATCTGATCACGATACTTTGGGTCGGCGATTCTTTTCTGTTCAACAGGATCGGAAAGAAAGCCGCCTTCGATCAGCACAGCAGGCATCTCAGCCGTGCGCAAGACGGCGAATCGCGCCCGGCGCAGCCCGTGATCATTCGTCGGCAGATTGTTGACCAAGGATTTTTGAAGTTGATATGCAAGAAATACATTCCTGTTATCACAACGATTGCCGGATAATAAACCGGTGCCATGCCCCCATTCGTTGATGTTTCTCCAATCTCCCCATTCGCTAATATGTCCCCATCTGCCAATATTTGTGGAACTCGCTTTGGGTGGTGTCAGGCAATAGACTTCCACTCCCTTGGCTTTTCCCGGAGGGCCAATGTTAAAGTGCAGGCTGATGAATAAATCCGCCTTTAACCGGTTGGCCAAGGCGGGACGGTCTTCCAACTCGACAAAGGTGTCATTAGTGCGCGTCAGTATTACTTTGAATCCCACCGCCTCCAACTGTCCGGCCAATTCTTCGGCCAGTGGGAGCGTAAATTGCTTTTCCACATACCTGCCAAATACACCGCCGGTGTCTTTTCGGCCATGACCGGGATCGAGACAAATTGTCTGAATCGTCGCATGGACCTGGTTTGTTTGGGGAAATAGAATCGGCTCGATGCAAGTATTCAGGTCGAGTGAAGAAATGCAAAGTTGCCCGTCTTTTAGCGTAATTGGGTTACACATCCAAACATTGACACCATTGATCTCTGCCAATTGTGAATCGGTTTTGAAGGACAACCTGAAGCATTCGTTGGTCAGAGTGAATGATTCCTCTTTCTTGATCCAAGTCAGTTTGAAGTTATTTTCTTTGGCCCATTCAGATAACGAAACCCATTCTTTTCCCGTGTAGCTTCGCGCTTCGGAAACAAACTGCCCGGCGAATATCGAACAGAACAGCAACAGTAGCATCCAATGTGAACGAAGTGTGTTCATTGGTCTTCAGCAGGTGGATTCACAAGCGCGCCCAGAATGAGTTGTCGCGGGCGTGTGAAAAACACATCGTTCCTCTTTAGGCAACTCAAAACCCATTTGTATCGTTTAGTAAGCGAAGGCAATATCATGTTCGAATAGGATCAGGAGGTGAGGGGTTTGCGGCGGAACAAAAAGCACGCGAGGCCGAGGAACACACCCGCGTAAGCTGTGCCATAAAGTGTCGCGATGCCGATGGCACTCCATCGCACGAGCGGCCAGTCGTGGATGATGAGGTCGCGCAAATCATAAAATTCAAGATGCGGCATGACATAGTAGATGGACAAAACGATGGTCTGGGACGGTTCGATCATGTGTAGTGCGAGTTTTCCGAGATGCCGTCCAAACATTAAAATCCCCAGGATGATCAGAAAACAAATCGTGGCGTTGGACGACGGCGCGGTAAACAGCAACGAGCCTGACAAAACCATCGCCACGATCACACCGAGCATGACCCAGTGCAACCAGAAGGCCTGGAAATGTGCCGCCAGCCGCCAGTGCTCGCCGCGAGAAGCGGCGGTCACGACGAAGAAGGCATAAAACACAAACAAAGCCGCGCCACAGGCGAGCCAGCAGCCCAGGAATTTGCCCAGGAGAAGTTGGCTGCGGCTCAAGGGTTTCGCCAGCAACGAGAACAAAGTGCGGCTTTCGCGTTCGACATGGATCTGCCGCGCAGTCAAGGTGACAGCGATGACAATGGACGAAATCCACACGAGCAACAGGCAGAGTTCCTTGACGTAGCGGACCATTTTCATGTCGCCGAAAAAGCGGACCGATCCGGACATCAAGGTCAGCAGGGCGGTGATGATGAGCAGAACGTAGGCGTCCTTGCGCCGAAGCAGTTCCTTGAGGACGATTTTGGCTATGGCAAAAATGGTTTTCATGTTCAGGTTGGATTGAGTTTGGGTTGGTAGCCGATGACGCGGAGAAACAGTTGTTCGAGGCCGCAATTATGTTCACGCAAAAGCGCGTCCACGGCGCCAAGAACCTTGAGGCGGCCTTCGGCGAGAATCGCCACCCGGTCACAGACCGTTTCGACTTCGCCAAGTTCGTGGGATGAAAATAAAACGGTCTTGCCTTCGCTTTTGAGGCGTTGGATGACTTCGCGCACCTGCATCCGTCCGACGGGATCGAGGCCGCTGGTCGGCTCGTCCAAAATCAACAAGTCGGGGTTGTTGATGAGTGCCTGGGCGAGGCCGACACGTTGCTGCATTCCCTTCGAATAGGTTTTGATGAGGCGTTTGCGTGCCTGTTCCAAGTCCACCAGTTTGAGCACTTCATCAATGCGCTTTTCGCACTGCGGTTTGGGAATGTCGAATATCTCCCCGTAAAAGCGCAATAATTCCTCGGCGGTCAGAAATTTGTAATAGTAGGTGAGTTCGGGCAAATAGCCAAGGTGCCGCCGCGCCTGCGGGTCGCGCGCGGTGCGCCCAAAGATTTGCGCGTCGCCGATGGTGGCGTTCACGAAGCCGAGCAGCACATTCATCGTCGTCGTCTTGCCTGCGCCATTCGGGCCGAGCAGACCGAAGACTTCACCCTGCCGGATTTCAAGGTCCAGTTCGGCGACGGCGGTTTTGGGCGGCGTGCCACGGCGGGTTGACGGGTATTCAACCCACAAATTTCTGATTTCGATGGGATGGTTCGCATTCATGGTTTTGAAGCCGGCTGCTGGCTGAGTTCGTCAATCCGTTTTTGGATCGAGTCAGGGCTGGGTGAAATGGGCTTGAGCATCTTAAAGTACCTGATGGCCTTTGCGTTGTTGCCTTCATGTCCTTCGAGTTTGGCAAGCGAACTGAGAATGTGGCTGAGGAGGAATTTGTCCGGCTCCGGGTTGCCGGAATTCTCCCGGCCCCAACTGTCAAGCGCAGCCAGATACAGATTACGCGCCTGGACCGGCTGGTTGCGGCTGTCAAAGTAAAGTCGCCCCAGTTCAAATAAAAGGGCGGCGTTGCCGGGATTGGCGTGGAGTCCGTCGCGGAGAAATTGTTCCGCCTCGTTTACCTTGAACATCCGCACGCGCAGCCAGTAGGCCGTGACGAGGTAGGTTTCGATGCGATGCTCGTCCAGTTCCGCCGAAATTTTCAACCACGGCATGATTTCCTTTACCTCTGTCTCACCTTCGCCATCCACACCGCCCTGATCCAAATGGGTGTGATAGGAGGGGAAAAAATTGCGGTTGAGCCGCTCAATCCAATCATGCGGCCGTCCGAGAAAACCATTCTCGTCACCGGAATTTTTGCTCTCCATTGTGCCGGAATCCTCGCCGATGTGCGGCGTCTTGAATGGTTCGTTGTTGTCAAAAATTGTCGGATAATAACCGCTGTGATAATAGGCGTCGGCCTTGACGAAGAAGCTGTTGGCGAAAAGCTGCCGGGTGTCGCCCAGCAACACAGCCAGCGGGTCATCCAAATCCGCGCGCTCCGGGAATTGGGCTTCCAGGCGTGGTCCCAACCAGGCTGCCAGCCCGAACGCGAGCGTCAGCAACAGCCCAGAGACAAGAAATTCCCAATACCGCGGGGGTCGGCGTACTGTATTCAGAAAAGTCCTTTTCATGGCTGTCATTTGTCGGGCTGCTTTTTGCCGCCGGATTGGATTTGTTTCACCAGGTCATTGTATTTGGCAACAACGTCGTTCCGGTCTTTCACTTCGTCGTTGTATTTCTGCACAATGTCGTTGCGCTGGGCGACGAGGTTGGAGATGGCTCCATTCTGCTGGTCAATGCCGGCATAGGCTTCCTTCAGCTTCGCTTCCAGCGCGTCCACGGCGGCCTTGTATTGCGCGATTTCGTTGGTGGCAGTTTCGTTTGCGAATTGCAATTGCACGATTTCAGCCTTTTGCGAAATGATGAGTTGTTCATTGGTCGCGACGACGGCCTTGATTTCGGTGAGGCGCGTGTCCATCTGGTTCACCTGATGATTCAGCGTGGCAATGGAATTGGTATAGCCCTGAATGGCGGCGTTGCGGTCATAGACTATCCGGTTGAGGGTCTGGATTTCGGTGCGCTGGACGGTTTGTTCATACCATTGCCAGACGCAAAGACTACAGAGGCCGATGGCGAGAACGATGAACAGGTTTGCTTGGAAATTTTTCATGGAGTCAGGTGGTCGGAGGCGGCGTTGACGGCGATGGCGACGCGCTGGATGCCGGCGCGTTTCACCAAATCGAGCACGAACACCACTGAGCCATGCGTGGCGTTGTGCGCGCCGGTGATATAAACCGGCAGGTTCGTGTTCAGGTTGTAACGGTTCGTAAGCATGGTGAACAATTCGGGGAAGGCGATGGGTTTGTCGTCCGCGGAAACCTGGCCGTCCTGGTTCACGGTGAGATTCACGATGTCGGGCTTTTTGGTGGGAGTGGCGAGCGTGGCGGTGGGCAGATTGGATTTGACCGTGCGGACAATCTGCATCTGCAAGCTGACCATCATGAACGACGCGAGCAGGAAAAACATGATGTCAATCAACGGAATGATTTCCAACCGCGACTTTTTTTCGGGGATGGGCGTGCTGATTTTCATGGTGTCGTCGGGCTTTGCCGGCTGTCGGTCATGAATGCGACCTTTTGGATGCCGACCGCGCGAACAGTTTGATACACCTTCACCATGTCGCCGTGCAACGCGTCGCGGTCGCCGCTGATATAAATCGGCAGGTCTGGGTTGGCGTGGAAGCGGTTGCTTAACACGAGGCTTAGTTCCGGCAATGAAATCGGCTTTTTCTCCAGCCAGACAGCGCCGGATTTGTCCACGGCAATGTTGACCATGTCGGGCCGGAAATCCTGCCGCGATTGGGTGGCGGCTGGCAGATGGACCTTGATGTTTTCGGTCCGGCTCATCTGCAAACTGACCATCATGAACGACGCGAGCAGGAAAAACATGATATCAATCAGCGGAATGATGACAATCCGCGACTTTCGGGGCCGGACTGGTGAAGGCAGTTTCATCGGCAAAATTTCAGTGGCCGGTGGTCTGGCTGGATGGCGTTGTCCGGGTCAGATGGGCGGTGTCACCCGATTTCACGCCGCCGCCAACCATCACTTCGACATTGGTTGACGCCGTTTCCAGCTCGAATTGCAGTTGCGTCACCTTCGCCGAAAAAAAGTTGAAGGGAATCAGCGAGAAAATGGCGATGCCCAGACCGCAGGCCGTGGCGATTAACGCCTCACCGATGCCGCCGGTGACCGCTGTGACGGACAGTTCCGCACTGCCGATGTTGAGAAAGGCGCGCATCAGGCCGGTCACCGTGCCCAGCAGTCCCAGCAACGGCGCCAGTGTCACGAGCGTGTCCATGACCGTGAGAAAGCGCCCGGCGCGTTTCAACTCGATTCCTGCCGCCAGTTGCAGCGCACCAAGCAACGAGCCATGCGCATGGCCGACGTGATTGAGGCCGTGATGAATCACACGGATGATCGGGTCGTCCGAGCCGGCGGCGATTTGCCTGGCGGCAGTCACGTCGGAATTTTCCAGCGCGGCCAGCAATTGTTCCATTTTTTGCGGGTCGCGTTTCTGGCTTTCACGCCACCACCAGAAGGCGCGTTCGCCGACGACGGCGACGGCGACGATGGCGCAGACGAGGATCGGCCACATAACGGGACCGCCTTTGAGGAAGAATTGGAGAACAATGTTTGCGAGCATAATTTTGTTTGGTTTCAGTTCAATTGCAGTTTGTAAGTGATGCTGGTTTCAAAGAGCCGGTTGCCGGCGCCGGTGGGAAGCCGCCAGTGATGTTTGATGTAGTCCACGGTGGCGTGGTCGAGAACGGGAAAGCCTGATGATTCCTTCACGTCCACGGAAACGACATTGCCCGCGTCATCGCCGGTGAGCAACAGAACCACCTTGCCTTGCTCGCCCGTTTGCAGGGCGATGGGAGGATAAGGCGGTTCAGGTCGTTCGCCGCCCGTGCCGGTGTTGAAGAGTGAACCAATGCGTACGGGGGCCACCTGCGGCGGCGGCGGGGAGGCGAGCGCGGCAGGCACGACGAGCGTGCCAACGGTCGGAACGCCAAAGTTGACGTTCGGTGCGTTCGGCAGGGCGACGAGAACGCGCGGCTGATTGATTTGTTCCGCTTGCTCCGGCTTTTGGGCGATTGCCTGCGGCGGCAACACCGTCGGCTGGACGACGACGGGAACTTCTTCCCGGATGGGCGGGACCGGTTTGATGGCGATGACGCCGCGGCGCGCCCCGAGAATCCCGATGCAGAGAAAGAGGACGCAAATCGAATTTACCCAGGCGAGTTTGAGATTGGAGTCCTGGTTTGCCGCCGGCAGGCAAAACCGGGCCAACTCGTCTTTCAACTCGTAACCGGGATTTATCCGATTTGCATCCATGTTATTGATCAAGTGTGCCGCGATTCAGAACGTGTAGCTGACGGAGCCGAAGAAGCCAAGCCGTTCGCCATATTGCGCGGCATTGACGCCGGTGACTGCGGGGCCGCTGCGGAGTTGGTAAATGTTGTCCGTGACGTTCACGACGTCGAGCCGGGCCTTCAAAAACCGGTTCTGGGCCAGCTTGAAACTTTGTTCGACGCCGAGGTTGACCGAATAATAAGCCGGAACCGTCGCGCCGTTCGGAATCGGATTCATTGTGCCGGGTTCGAATCCGCCGCCATCCTGTCTCAATCCGCTGCCGTAAATCGCGTCCGCATAAACGCGCGTGCTGTAATTGTGACCTTCATTCCAAGTGTAGGCCGCGCCAAAAGAGCCGGTCACCGTCTGGTCATGATCCAGATAGATCCAATGATTTTGGACGTAGGCCAGGTCAGTGCCCGGACCACTGGGGCCAAAAAGGAATTGCGCTGAATCCCAGTTTTCGCCCTGCGCCACCGAATAAGCGATGTTGGCGTAAGTGGAGAAGCCGCCTTTGTTGTAGCTGCCGGTGAATTCCACGCCATAAACTTCTCCTTTGGCATAGTTGAACGCCGAGAGGATGAGCGTCTGCCCGAACAATCCGTCATCGAGCTGTTGCCGGGCGGTTTTGTAATAACCGTCCACGCCGACCTGCAGGTTCTTGGTGATTTTTTGCGAAATGCCGGCGTCGAAGTAATTCGCCCGTTCGGCCTTGACCCCGCTGTCGGTGTCGTTTCCGGTTGAGCCTGACGTGTTGTCGAATTGGGACACGTTACCCGCTGGCACGTTTTCCACCGGCGGCGGTGTGAAGTAGCGCGCGTAACCCGCGTGCAATGTCGTCCAATCCGTCGGCTCGTAGATGAGGTTCACGCGCGGACTGGGCTGGTTCTCGTGGTCGAACGACGCGTAAAACTCGTCGAAGCGCGCGCCGTAATTAACGGTGAACTTGGAAAACATTTTCCATTCGTCCTGCACATAGATGCCGGCAAAGATGCCGTGGAGTGTGTTGTTGTTCACAAATGGCGGCAACGTCCCGCCGGTGGGATTTCCATTGCCGTCCACCGGAAAGACCGTGGTCGTCGCGTTGGCCTGGACCATTTCATCCAGAAACAGCACGCCGCCACGGAACGTATGCTTGTCATTGAGTTCGTAGCTGGCGTCAACTTGGATTCCGCCCGAGTAAAGATCACGTTCCACGTCGCTGGCCTCGCCGTTGAAGTAAAGATCGCCAATCGAATCGGGCGTGAAATGCACGCTGCTGTTACGTCCAAAAAAAGAGGCTTGATAATTCAAATCGCCCGCCGTCTTTTGGTAGGTCACCACGCCGTAATAATTCTGCTCGTTTTGATTTTCGTTCAGGTTCGCGGAATTGAAGTTTGCTGGCAACCCACTGCCGGCGAAATTCCACGGGGTGCTGCCGTCCGGCGAAGTGCCCACCGGCAATCCCGGCGAATCGGGCACCTGGAAATTACTGTAGGACGCGCTGCCCATCACGGTGACGCGGCTGGTGTCGCTCAAAATGCGCGAAGCGTACAGGAACGTCTTGTATTGGTCCGTGTCATCGTGAATGGCGTTCTTGCTGCCCGTGGGATTTTCAATGCCGAGGTCGTTGTGGTCGTAGCTGCCGTCAATGAAGTAATTCCATTTCCCCTGCGTGCCGCCGTATTCAAAACTCGGCCGCAACGTGTCATAGCTGCCGCCATACATTTCTGCTTCGCCGCCGTTCTCGAACGCGCCGCCCTTCGTGTGGATGTCCACGACGCCGGCGGTGCGAAAACCATAAGCCGCCGGCAGCGAGCCGGTGATCAGTTGCATGGAATCCACGAAACGCGGGTCGAGTTCCAACCCGAATCCCGTGATGCCTTCCGGCAGCAGCACGTCGTTGATGCGATATTGCAGGTTCGCGTGTTCGCCGCGCACGTGCAGGTCACCGTTCACCGCCGAATCCTGCGCCACGCCGGGCGCGCGCAAGATGACTTGGTTGAATGGCGCATTGGCACCCTGCGACAAGGTTTCGATTTGTTCCTCGCTGAAGGTGTGGGCCGTCGCGCCCAGGTTGGGAATGATGGTGTCCCGCGCCTTGTCCAGCTTGCCCACAACGGTGATGTTGCCAAGCTGGGTGATGTTCGTTGAACTGCCCGATGCGTCGGCATTCGCCGCCGCCACGTTGTTAGTCTGCGCCAGCGCCGTCCCGCCACAGGAAAGCGCCACCGACGAAATTACCGCCAAATATACTCTGCGATTTACATATTTTTTTTCTGCATAAATTTTCATAAGCCTGAATCCGTTGAATTTTCAAACCAACCAGCGAATTTTTTGAGGATTCGCACTTTGCGAACTGCCACACGGCAGGCACAAAGATTTATTTTTGATAAACGTCTTCAGACAAGCAGATCTCTGCCATCTGAAGCCGACCGGAATTAGGAAGCGATGCAGAAAAAGGGAGGAGCACGGCCCAAAGGAAGATTTTCAATGGCCGGACAAAAAACGGAAATTTTTATGCGGGGAGTTGTTTCAACCCAGGTTGCCGGCATGACAACCGGAACGTCGCACGGTGTCGTTTCGATTTTTCCATGTATGAGGGCGACGATGGCACAGTCATCGTCGTTGTCGGGAATTGATCCGCCATGCAGCCACGCATGAAGGGGCGTCCACGTTTCAGCGGCGGCCATGAACAACCACACCGCAAGCGACAAAATTGCCGTTGCGGCGTAAAAACGTTGCCGCATCCGGCGATTTATTTGACATCTCTTGTATCGCAAATTGTTTGCAATATAGCAAATGGCGTGCCGCTGGCAAGTGGTTTTTGGCAACGCGGATTTAAATTACCGTCCGCAGCAGTGCTTGTATTTCTTGCCGCTGCCGCAAGGGCAGGGGTCGTTGCGGCCGACTTTCGGGCCGGTGCGGACCGGCTTGGCTTTTTCCGCCACCGCCGCCGCGGCTTCGCTGACGACGTCGCTGGCCTTGGCTTGCGCGCCGCCTGAACTTGCCGTGCTCGTGCCGCCGAAGGCGCTGGCGGCCTGGTGCAGGGTTTGCTGCGGAACGTTCTTCAGGAAATTTTCAAACGCCAGCATGCTCGACGCGCTGCGGAAGATGTTGTGGCAAATCTCGGTCTTCACGTTGATCATCAGTTCGTCGAAAATCTTGAACGCTTCGGCTTTGTATTCGATGAGCGGGTCGCGCTGGCCGTAACCGCGCAGGCCGATGCTGTAGCGCAGGCTGTCCATTTCGTAGAGGTGTTCCTGCCACAGGCGGTCAATCGCGCTGAGGATGGTGAAGCGCTCGACTTCCTTCAGCGCGTCGGGATTTTCAAAGCTGATTTTGATGTCGTAAGCCTTGCGGACGCTGTCGGAGATGAAATTGCAAACGGCAAATTGCGCCGGGCTGAGTCCGTCAAAAAGCGAGCCGGGCACAGGGTGTTCCTTGCCGGAGTCGGCGGCCTTGAGGATTTCCGCTTCCGGCAGGCCGATGGGAAAATTCAGGTTCACCCAGTCGGCCAATGGCCGTGTTTTCCAGTCGCTGAACTCGGATTCGGCGTTCGTGAACTGCGCCACCTTGTCCACGACGACCTCCTCCATGATGTCCATGAGCCGGTCGCGCACATCCTCACCGTGGATGATTTCGTTGCGGAAGCCGTAAATGACCTCGCGCTGCTTGTTCATCACGTCGTCGTATTCGAGCGTTCGTTTGCGAATTTGGAAGTTGTGCTGCTCGACGCGCTTTTGCGCCTGCTGAATGGAACGATTCAGCCACGGATGCGTCAATTCCTGGCCTTCTTCCAGCCCCATTCGTTCCATCATTTTCACAATGCGGTCGGAGCCGAACAACCGCATCAAATCGTCTTCGAGCGAGATGAAAAAGTGCGACGAACCGGGGTCGCCCTGGCGCGCGCAGCGGCCGCGCAACTGGCGGTCAATGCGGCGCGCTTCATGGCGTTCCGTGCCCATGACGTGCAGTCCGCCGAGTTCGGCGACGCCGGGGCCGAGTTTGATGTCCGTGCCGCGGCCGGCCATGTTGGTGGCAATGGTCACCGCGCCGCGCTGGCCGGCGCGCATGATGATTTCGGCCTCCTGCTGGTGATATTTCGCGTTGAGAACGGAATGAATGATGCCTTCGCGCTTGAGCATGCGGGAAAGCTGCTCGCTGACTTCAACGGAAATCGTGCCGACGAGAATCGGCCGGCCTTGGGTGTGGATCTGCCTGATTTCATTAAGGACGGTGTTGAATTTTTCGCGCCGGGTTTTGTAGACCGCATCATTGGCGTCTTTGCGGATGCAAGGTTCGTTCGTCGGGATGACCAGGACCCCGAGTTTGTAAATGTCGAAAAATTCGGACGCCTCCGTTTCCGCCGTGCCGGTCATGCCGGCCAGCTTTTCGTAGAGACGGAAATAATTTTGAATCGTGATGGTGGCGAGCGTCTGGGTTTCGTGCTCGATCTCGACGCCTTCCTTGGCTTCGACGGCCTGGTGCAAGCCGTCGCTCCAGCGGCGGCCGGGCATGAGACGGCCCGTGTGCTGGTCAACGATGATGACCTTGTTCTCCTGAATGACATATTCCACGTCGAGCTGGTAAAGGCTGTAAGCCTTGAGCAATTGCGAGATGGCGTGAATCTTTTGCGCCTTGGTCTCGAAGTCCTGCTGCACCTTCGTCTTGGCTTCCATGCGCTTGCGCGCGTCAGGTTCCGGCCCGGCGTCAATTTCATGCAACGCCGTTGTGAGTTCGGGCAGCACAAAGGCCTCCGGGTCTTTCGGACTGACAAAATTGCGGCCTTTTTCGGTCAAATCGGCCTCGAAACCTTTCTCGTCAATGGCGAAAAGCAATTCCTCCTTCTCCCGGTACAGGTCAACTTTCTTTTGGTCCTTGTGCAAATCCAGTTCGGCCTGGTTCATCAACTTGAGGTTTTCCGGGTCTTCCAGAATTTTCATCAGGCCTTCTGATTTCGGCTGGCCGGTTTTGACGCGGAACAAGAGCAGACCGATTTCATGTTCGAGCGCTTCAGGATTTTGAGGGTTTGAACCATCGGTCGGATGCAGCTTTTTAATCAGCGCCTCGGCCTCGGACAAAAAACGGGCGCACAAACGTTCCTGCGCGCGGACGAGCGATTCGACGAGCGGCTTCCACTGGCCATATTGCTCATCGTAAGTGTGAACAGACGGCCCGCTGATGATGAGCGGCGTTCGGGCTTCATCAATCAGGATGGAGTCCACTTCGTCCACGATGGCGAAGTAATGACCGCGCTGGACCTGTTCTTCCTTGCGCGCCGCCATGCCATTGTCGCGGAGATAATCAAAACCGAACTCGGCGTTTGTGCCATAGGTGATGTCACAATTGTATTGCTCACGCCGGACGCGGGGCGGCTGGTCGTGCAAAATGCAGCCGACGGTCAGGCCAAGAAATTTGTAAATCGCGCCCATCCATTCGGAGTCGCGCGCGGCGAGGTAGTCGTTGACCGTCACGAGATGGACGCCGCGTCCGGTGAGCGCGTTGAGATAAATGGGCAGGGTGGCGACGAGCGTTTTGCCTTCGCCGGTGGCCATTTCGGCGATGCGCCCGCTGTGCAGCCCGTAGCCGCCGATGAGTTGCACATCGAACGGAATCATCTCCCAGAGCAATGGATGCTCACGCACGATGATTTCGGTCTTGCGCTCGGTGAGACGGCGGCAGGCATTTTTGACGACGGCGAACGCTTCGGGCAGGATCTCATTGAGCGCCCTGGCCAGCTCCGTTTTATCCTGAATTTGCGAGAGTCGCGCCTTCCAATCAGCGGTTTTCTGGCGCAACTCGTCATCGGAAAGTTTTTGGAGTCCAGCCTCGATCTCATTGATCCGGGCGACTACCGGGCGAAGTTTTTTGACTTCGCGTTCATTCCGCGACGGAATAAGCCATTTCAAAAAGTTCACAGTTAATCCAAATAGTCAGTCAAAAATAGAAGCAAAACGCTACGCGATGGAACGCAAAGCGTCAAAACGAATCGCCGATATTTCAGCGTCAGGAAGAAACCGCTGTTACGCGCTGGGCTGTTGCGACGGCGGCAGATTTTGCCGGACGGTCGGGCTTGGATTTGGCGGCATGGCATCGTGAACGATGGTTGCCGCGCGTTTGGCCGCTTCGGAGATGAGCTTGAGGTGCGGTTCGAGCGCGGGATTTTCACCGTGCTTGAACAGCAAACGGTCGGCGTAGCCTCGAATAATTGCAATGATATTGTTCAGTTCGTGCGCGACCGCAGGTGAGATGTGCTGTGTCGAATTCCGGGTGGTTTCGTGCAGGACATCCGCGCCGGCCGCCTCCGCCATTTTTTTGTAGATATTTTCAAGTGATGACATCGCTGGCACGCATAGCACCTTGCGCGCCAGATTTTTAGACGCGGAAAAACTCAATTTTACCGGCGCTGCGCCAGCCCAATTTTATCACGCATTTTTATCACGCATTTTAAGTTTTTCATTGAATGAGACATGCTGTTCCGAAGCAGGACAGAAACTTTTGCGCATGTAAATCGCAGGCTGGCTTCTTTTCGTCGGTTCGTTATCCTGAGCCCGGAATCACGGATGAATACCGCGCCCGCATCTCTCGGCCTCATTGCCGGCAACCGCTCCTTGCCGCTGGAATTTGCCCGGCAGGCGCGCGCCGCCGGAGTCAAACGGCTCATCGCCGTTGCGTTTGAAAACGAAACCGATCCCGCGCTGGCCGGACTGGTGGATGAAATCGTCTGGCTCAAAGTCGGCCAGCTTTCAAAAATGATTTCCGCGTTTGCCGACCGCGGGGTGAAGCGATGTGTCATGGTCGGCCAAATCGCGCCGAAAAATCTTTATGATTTGCGACCCGATTTGCGCGCGATGTCGCTGTTGTTGCGGCTGAAAGAGAAAAACGCCCACACGATTTTTGGCGCGATTGCGGATGAGTTGAAAAAAGACGGCGTTGAATTGATTGACGCGACGCCGTGGCTGAAACCGCTCATGCCGCAAGCCGGTTTTCATCTCGGTCCGGAATTGTCGGATGAACAACGCGCGGACGTGGAATTTGGTTTTCGCATCGCCCGGGAGGTTTCCCGTTTGGAAATCGGGCAGACCGTCGTCGTAAAAAAAGGCGCGGTGCTTGCGGTCGAAGGGTTTGAGGGCACGGACAAATGTCTGGCGCGCGGCGGGGAACTCGCCGGCAAGGACGGCGGCGCCGTGGCGGTCAAAGTGGCAAAGGTCAATCATGACATGCGGTTCGACATCCCTTGCATCGGCTTGCAGACGCTGGAAACCTGCACCCACGCCGGAATTTCCGTGCTGGCACTGGAAGCTGGAAAAACTTTGCTGCTGGAACGGGAGGCTTGCGAACAACTGGCAAAAAAAAATATAATCTCCGTGACAACCATTGATTAAATCCCCGACTTTTATCTCCCAACTTCTGATTTCCATGCTCACTTCCCACGAACTCTTCGGTTTCATGTCGCCAAACCTGGCCAACGAAATCATCACGTTCACCTTTGAATCGGACAAACCGGGTTACCGCGCCACGCTCAACGCCGTTGCCGAAGCGCGGCACTTGCGCCCGGTTTTCCTTGAGCGCCAGCCCAAAACCCAGCGGCACGCGGCCATGATCGCCACCCTGGCCAGGCCCGCGCTGGATTTGGTCGCGGGCAGCCTGATTCGCACCTGGTTGCTGAAAAAGCACAAGGCCATGCTCGTGGATTTTTTGAACGCGCTGGGGATTAAAAACGAGGAGGGCGTGGTCGAAAATTTACCGGCGGGCATGGACGACGTAAAATTGAAATCCGCGATTGAAACGCTGCTCGCGAAATATCCGCCCGAAGCCGTGGCGGTTTATTTGAACGCCTTCAACGACATGAACGAGGCCAACTGGGCGAATCTCAAAAGCATCCTGGAATCAGATCCCCGGCTGCAGTTGGGGGCGGGGGTTTGAAGGTTGGAGGCGAACAGGCAGAGCGCAGCGAAAGTGAATACCGCAACCAATAGCATGGCCGGTGCCATCTATTTCAATAACGATTCCAGAGCCACTTCTTGGAGTTCGCGGTCTTGCAACGCGGCAGGTGCGCCGTCTCAGGGATTCATCCGAACACTTCAACACACGGGCCACCCACACCCGGTGCTGTCCTCGTGAACCTCGGACTCCGCTGCCAGGGCCTGATCCTCATCCGCCAAAACCAAAATGTGTCAACCACTTTTCCCAAAATTTGGTTTCACAATTAAATTGGGCGCACACCCGATGTCGCCATCGGTGAAAGCATCCGCTTCACAGATGCCGGAGGACAGCGCGCTTCTTGCCCGGATGGCGGAGCCACCCGCGGTTCACCGGAGATTGGGCCGGGCATTCAAATTCAACGAACCGTTTCCATTTCACATGTGAAACCAATTATACTCGCTGAAGAAAACCGGCCAGTCTATCGTGATTTCGGAAACAAGCATGAATAGAATCATGACTGCCAGTGTGAGTGGGCGAATCCAATTATTTTTTATGGGGCTTAAAGCGCAGTCGAGGCCGTGAAGGAAGAGCAGCGAGAAGGGAATCAACGCGCCAAGCATCAGGCGGCCGGAGACAAAGTATGGATGTTCGCGCGACGGGTAAAAGCAGTCATGGAAATCATAAATGATGGATAGAAAACCGAGAAACGCCACCGACGCGGCAAAACTCCAAAAGCCAAACCAAAGCGCCTGATGCTCTGATTTGAGCGCGACAGCAGATCGCGGCGAAATGGCGAACAATGCCACCCCGACAAAGCTGACGGATAAAACCAGGTAAATCACATCAACACCCGATGAGGCCAGCGGCCGGCAGTGCCAGAGGAATTCGCCTTGCCAGAAAGTTGCCATGAGTTTTGAAATAAACGTCCAGAAACCGTGCAACGTGAAAATCGGATGATTCCACCATTCGCCGAACGGCTTGTACGACCAGCCGAGAAGCTGCATTTTTAGCCCGGAACCCGTGCAATCGCCGAAGTTATATTTGGTCCACACGCGCCAGGCACTGATGGGCAATCCCGCAGATAACACAACCAACGCCAGCGCGGGCAGGCTCGGCCGTAATTTTCCAGCCTTGGCCAAACGCCAAATTTTGCACAGCACCGCCACCGCCGACACGACGAGTAGAGGCAGGTTGCTGATCTTGGCAAGATAAGTGGCCGCGAGCATCAAACCGGCCATGGTTCCCAACCGGACATCCGGCACATCCGCACGCAGCAAACGCACCAGACAAATGAACGCCGCACCAAAACAAAGCGGCGACAGCACATCGTTTTCAATCGAGTAAAAAGTTGTTTGCGGAATGAACGCCAGCAGGGCGGGAACGCCAAGTCGCAGGAAATAATTTTTGGGAAAGATGGTTCGGGCCGCCAAATTTCCCAGCCATGCGAGCGCCGCCGCCAAAAGCATGTTCAGGAGGCGAATCCAATAAAGCAGGGACCCGCCATGAACGCCGCACGCCTTGCCCAATTGCCACCACAATCCCGCCAATGCGTAATAAAGTGGAGGTTGTGAATTTTCGTGATTTGTTCCCATCCGGCACTTCACCTCATAGCCAAGCAATTTTTGACCGGCCTCGTTCGTCGGCTGGGTCCATTTCGGTGGCGGGAACTTTCCGCCGGGGAATTGGTCCGGCGTCCAAAGATACTCCCGTGAGGCATAAGGCACCATGTATCGTGCCGACTCGATGGACACGGGTTCCAGTCCGCTTGGGGCGTGTCCGTGCGAGTATTTCACCACCAAATCGAAATGGGCATCTTCATCTACGTCGTTAAAAAATGGAAAGGCGGCGGAAAAGACGAGAACATGGATGGCGGCAAGCAGACACAACAACCAAACCCATTTGCGCTCTTGCGATTCAGAAAATCCGGCGGGGGGATTGGTCGCTGATGCGTTCACACGCTTCTAAAATTGCATTGCACAGCAAATGATAACACGCACCACCGCGCCCCCAAAGCAATTTCCAGATGGCGACCTACGCAGCTCCGCTGTCTTGAATTCAAGAAAATGTTCCGCCTGGCGCAACGCTGGCGGCCCTTCCCAAAGGAGCCAGGATGAATTATCTGAGCCGCCACCTTCCCCAAAAACAGTTCTGGCATGTCGTGATCCTGAAAGGAAACACAGCCGAACAGGGGGTGGGTTTGTTTTGACTACTACCAGGGACACGGAACCAAATTGATGAATGGATTGACGATCATTACGCCCCGGGCCATCCGGCGGCGGACTTGAAATCCTTGTTCGGAAGTCAATCATTCTCCGAACTACAAATTCTGAAACGACGTTTGCCGGCAGGAAAAAATTGAAATGGTCCGCCATTCAACCATGCTTATGCCGCTCGAGAAAAAATATCTTGTTGAATTCATCGGCACATTCTTTCTGGTGCTCACCGTTGGCATGACGGTCATTGAGCCTGGTGCCGCCAGCGACCTGGCCCCGCTGGCCATCGGCTCGGCGCTGATGATCATGGTCTATGCCGGTGGCCACGTGTCGGGCGGCCACTACAACCCGGCAGTTACAGTGGTCGTGTAGTTGCGCGGTTGTTGCCCAACGTCGGATACGCCCGGCTGCCGGATTTCGCAAATCGTCGGCGGGTTCGCCGCCACATCATTGGCGTCGGTCATCGAACCGGGGCGCAGCCCATTTTGAAATGTCAGACCGGGATCTGCCGAATCGCGCTGAAATCATCTTCAGGAACTCGTTGGCGGCATGACCGGGCGGACGTTGTTTCGGCCAGACGGCGACGATCTTTCGCTCCGGCCCCGGTGACTGGAGCGAGCGATACTCCGGCAAATCTTCGCGCTCGCTCCGCGCCGCCATCGCCGGAATCAGCGAAAGGCCCAACCCCGAAGAGACGAGCGCTTGAATCGTCTCGAGTTGGGCGCTGCGAAAGCTGATTTTGGGCTTCACGTCACGGTGGTCGCAGAAGCCCAGCACCTGGTCGCCGAGACAATGACCCTCTTTCATCACGATCAACCGTTCGCCTTCCAGGTCGGCGGCCGCCACGGTGCGTTTGCGCGTGAGTGGATGGCCCGGCGGCAGTGCCAGCAGCAACTCCTCGGAAAACAGCTCCTTCACCTCCAGACGCTCATCCCGAATCGGCTGACTGGCCAGGGCGAAGTCAATTTCATACCCGTGTGCGAGCTTGAGCAGCCGCGCCGTGGTGTCTTCCTGCACCACGGTCTCCACGCCGGGAAACTTTTCCGTGAACTGTGCCATCACCTCCGGGAGCAGATACGGCGCGATGGTGGGCAACACGCCGATCGTCAATGTGCCGCGCAACAAGTCCTGCGCGTCAGTCATCTCGCGTTTGGCCGCGTCCACTTCTTCGAGGATGCGGATCGCGCGGCGCAGGAATGCCTCGCCGTGCGGCGTCAACCTCGCCTCGCGTTTCATCCGGTCGAACAGCCGCTCGCCCAATTCGTTTTCAAGCTTCTGAACCTGCTGGCTGAGCGAGGGCTGGGCAACGTGGCAATGCTCGGCGGCGCGGGAGAAGTTTCCGGACCGCGCCACGGCGACCACGTAACGAAGCTGATGCATTTCCATAGGCAATGCCTATGGTAGCGAGAGGAAAAAAGTATTTCAACAATAGCTCTCGAAATGCTTCAATGAACAAAACACAACAACCGAAATTTGTTTTATGAGCACAAAACCGGGAATCATGTCAACCGAAGCTAAATGCCCCTTTCACCATGCCGCCGGCGGCGGCACCACGAACCAGGACTGGTGGCCGAACCAGTTGAAGCTCGAGCTCCTGAACCAGCATTCCTCCAAGTCCGATCCGATGGGCGAGGACTTCGACTACGCAAAAGAGTTCAAGAGCCTCGATCTGGCGGCGGTGAAGAAAGATCTCGCGGCGCTGATGACCGACTCGCAGGACTGGTGGCCGGCGGACTTCGGCCACTACGGCCCGTTGTTTATTCGCATGGCGTGGCACAGCGCCGGCACTTACCGAACCGGTGATGGCCGCGGCGGCGGCGGCCGGGGTCAGCAGCGCTTCGCGCCGCTCAACAGCTGGCCGGACAACGTCAGTCTGGACAAGGCGCGCAGGCTCCTTTGGCCGATCAAGCAGAAGTATGGCCGGAAGATTTCGTGGGCCGACTTGATGATCCTCACGGGCAACGTTGCCTTGGAAACGATGGGCTTTAAGACGTTCGGTTTCGGAGGCGGTCGCGAGGACGTCTGGGAGCCGGATCACGACGTCTATTGGGGCACCGAGTCGACCTGGCTGGGTGACAAGCGCTACTCTGGTGACCGGGATCTCGAAAAACCGCTCGCTGCCGTGCAGATGGGTCTGATTTACGTCAACCCGGAAGGCCCCAACGGCAACCCGGATCCGGTCGCCGCGGCGCGGGACATTCGCGAAACCTTCGCTCGCATGGCGATGAACGACGAGGAGACCGTGGCGCTCATCGCTGGCGGCCATACCTTCGGCAAGACCCACGGCGCCGGCCCTGCGTCCCATGTGGGGCCCGAGCCGGAAGCTGCCGGCCTCGAAGCACAGGGCCTGGGCTGGAAGAGCAGCTTTGGCACGGGCAAGGGCGGTGACGCGATCACCAGCGGTCTGGAAGTCACCTGGACCACGACGCCGACGAAGTGGAGCAATTCGTTCTTCGAGATTCTGTTCGGTTACGAGTGGGAGTTGACCAAGAGCCCGGCTGGCGCGCATCAGTGGGTCGCCAAGGGCGCCCAAGCAACGATTCCGGACGCGCACGATCCGTCGAAGAAACGTCTGCCGACCATGCTGACCACGGACCTCGCGCTGCGGTTCGACCCGACCTACGAAAAGATCTCGCGGCGCTTCCTGGCGAATCCCGATCAGTTTGCGGATGCTTTCGCCCGGGCGTGGTTCAAGCTGACGCATCGCGACATGGGTCCGCGCGCGCGTTATCTCGGACCGGAGGTCCCGAAAGAAGAACTCATCTGGCAGGACCCCATTCCCGCGGTGAATCACAAATTGATCGGCGCCAAGGAAATCGCCCTGCTGAAGGCCAAAATTTTGGCGTCCGGGTTGTCCGTTTCGCAAATGGTTTCGAACGCCTGGGCGTCGGCTTCCACCTTCCGCGGCTCCGACAAGCGTGGCGGCGCGAATGGCGCGCGCCTTCGCCTCGCGCCACAGAAGAATTGGGAAGTCAACCAGCCGAAACAGTTGGCGAAGGTGCTGAAGACGCTGGAAGGCATCCAGAGCGCATTCAACAAAACGGCGAAAGGAGGCAAGAAGGTCTCGCTGGCCGACCTGATTGTGCTGGGCGGTTGCGCTGGCGTCGAGCAGTCCGCGAAGAACGCCGGCCACAAGGTCACGGTTCCCTTCACGCCGGGACGCATGGATGCCTCGGCGGAACAGACTGACGCCGAATCCTTCGCCGTGCTCGAGCCCATCGCGGACGGCTTCCGCAATTACCTCAAAGGCAAATACACCCTATCGGCCGAAGCGCTGCTGGTTGATAAGGCCCAATTGCTGACCCTGACCGCGCCCGAAATGACGGTGCTCGTGGGCGGCTTGCGCGTACTGAAGACCAACTTCGGCGGAGCGCAGCACGGTGTCTTCACCAAGCGACCGGAGGCGCTGACCAACGACTTCTTCGTGAACCTCCTCGGCATGGGCACGGAGTGGAAGCCGGTTTCGAAAGGCGCAGAAGTGTTTGAAGGCCGCGATCGCAAAACGGGCAAAGTCAAGTGGACCGGCACGCGAGTTGATCTCGTCTTTGGTTCAAACTCCATTCTCCGCGCGTTGGCGGAAGTTTACGGAAGCTCCGACGCGCAGGAGAAATTTGTTCACGACTTTGTCGCGGCTTGGAACAAGGTGATGAACCTGGATCGTTTCGACCTCGCGTAAATGCTGATTTCTCGTCAATCGAGCCATTGTCTGCTTGCCGGCCTCTCCGATGAAGGAAGCTGGCAGGCGGCTGGTTTGCGCGGCGTGATTCTCTCTCGCCGCGCCCCGGCGGCGGCATGACACCGTTGATGTTCGCCGCAATGTTCGGCCGCAGCAAAGTCGTGGCACAGTTGCAGGCACACGGGGCATCGCTTCAGCGCCGTAATCGGCTGGGCATTTCCGCAAGTTTCATGGTTCGCGTTTCACGATGGATTGCGCGCCTGTTTCAAAGACCCCAGTTCCAAGCCAACCACGTTCCCTGACCTGCAAAGAATATGAAAAACGAACTCCCCTCACTCACAGCCACGGCGGGAAATTCCCACCAGGGCCTTGCCATCGGTTTCACCGTGACGACCGTGGCGTTTGCGCTGGGCGGCATTTACCTTCCAGTTCATCCATTCCGACGACATTTGATTTCCATTGCTGAAATGGCCCGGTCATGACAATTCCGGGTTTTCTCCGCGCGCAAGCTGATGGAACACTGCTCTCGGTGAAACTGCAACCACGCGCTTCCACCAACCAAATCGTCCCGCATTCCGGGATCGGGGCCGAACTGCGAATCAGAGTCACCGCGCCACCCGTGGACGCCGCGGCGAATGAAGCACTGGTTCAACTGCTCGCGGACAGGTTGGATTGCGCCCGTGGTCGTGTCGAATTGGTGCGTGGTTGCAAGTCGCGGCACAAGGTGGTCAAGCTCCACGGCTTCGCCCCGGCGGAAGTGTTTCAAAAGCTTTTGGAATCAACAGCAGATTGATTTTTCTGTCAACTTTCCCGTGTCACTTGCCACTCAGGTGGTGACATAATGATGACCAGAACCACGTTCGTCGCTGTGCCAGGTGAATATTGGCCGGAAAATCCGTGCAGCCAATTTTTCCGCCAGATACGTCCAAATTTCCGCGAGTGTTGGATGATAATGCGGCGTCGCCTCAATCAATTCCATGCCGGCCCGCCTGGGAGATGTATCGTTTCCGTGCTCAGGTTGTCCCATTTGGAGACAAAGAATTGGACTGGCAGACTGGATAGCAATTAAACTAATAACCGGCGTTATCGGAGGGCAAGGGCACTTAAACTGCTTTTCCTCGGCTTAAGGTTTTACTCATGAATACGACCAATCACGACATTGAAATGCCATCAGTCGAAGCTGCCCCTGGCTCACAAAACGGGCATCCGGCGGGCGGTGTGGAAAGCTCAAGAGGCGTGGAACTCAACGCGCAACTGGCGCAGGAAAACGCAAAGCTGGCGCAGGAAAACGCAGAACTCGTGCAAGAACGGGATTTGCTGCGGATGGTGATTGATAATTTGCCGGACTTCATTTACGCGAAAGACAAGCAGGGACGGTTTGTGTTGAACAATACAGCTCATGCCCGCGATCTCGGGGCAAATTCACCGGCGGAAATGAATGGCAAAAGTGACTTTGATTTTTTCCCTCCCGAATTGGCCGCGCAATTTTACGCCGACGAAAAGAAAATCATTGAAACCGGCCAGCCGGTGATTAATCAGGAGCAGTACAAGAGCAGGGCCAACGATAAATCGGGCAAAAAATACTGGTCGGTCAGCACCAAAGTGCTGTGGCATGACGCCCAAGGCAAGGTTTTGGGAACGGTGGGCATTACGCGGGACACCACGGAACAAAAGCGGACGGAAGCCAAACTGGCGTACGAACAGCAGTTGTTCCAGACACTGCTGGAAACCACGCCCGACAGCATCTATTTCAAGGACCGTGAATCCCGTTTTGTGCGGGTGAGCCAGGCAAAGGCGGAGGCGACGCTGCAAACCGTCCGCAAGAGCCATCGCGCCGCCCATCCAAACGACAAACCGGACGACTGGCCTCCCCATTTGGCCGGGACCAAGCCATTCGCCGACTGGTTGATCGGCAAGACCGATTTCGACACCTTCCTGGAGGAGCATGCCCGCGTCGCTTTTGAGGATGAGCAGGAAATCATCCGCACGGGCCAGCCAGTCATTGGCAAACTCCAAAAGGTGTCCCTCCCCGATGGCGGGGCTACTTGGTTGCTCTCGACCAAAATGCCCTGGCGTGACAAAGAGGGAAACATCATCGGCATCTTCGGCGTCTCTCAGGATTTGACGAAACTCAAGGAGGCGGAAGAATCGTTGGATCGGGACCGGCTGCTGTTGCGCACAGTGATTGACAACCTGCCAGATTACATTTACGCGAAGGACGAGCAGGGGCATTTCGTGCTGAACAATATGGCGCACGCAAAGTCATTCGGCGCTACGCCCCAGGAAATGCTGGGCAAAAGCGACTTTGATTTCTTCCCGAAGGAGTTGGCCCAACAATTTTACGACGATGAGCGGAAAATCATTGATACCGGCACGCCGGTCATTAATCAGGAACAATATAAAAGCAAACGCGGTGATAAATCGGGTCAAAAACGCTGGTCGGTCAGCACCAAGGTGCTTTGGCGCGACGACCAGAATGCGATTTTGGGCACCGTCGGAGTCACCCGCGACATCCATGAGATGAAACTGGCGCAGGAAGGCCTGCGTCAAAGCGAGGAACGACTGCGTGAAGTCATGCGGCGTACGCGTTGCATCTTGAATTTCGGTGAAGTGGAAGCGCCGGAGGGATGGCGGGAACATGCGCTGGATCCGGTTTCGCCGTTCCGCTGGAATTTCCCCGTTGTCAATGTGGAGGCGGCGCAGGAAGTATTTCCGCTCGACCTGCCGCCGGACCAGCAATACCAGCAAGTCTGGAGCAACCGCCGCCACCCCGATGACTTCAAACACATGAACCAGGTTTCCGGGGAGGCATTCCTCCACGACTCCCCGTTTTATCGCAACCAGTTTCGCTGTACGGACAAGCACGGAGTCGAGCGCTGGATGCAGCAGTTCGTGACCATCAACAAGCTGGCGGAAAACCGGTGGCAACTCTTCGGCATTACCACCGACATCACCGATTTGAAAGAGATTGAAAACGCGTTGCGCTCCAGCGAGGATAAGTTGCGCCAGTTCACCGTGCAACTGGAGCGCAGCAATCGTGAGCTGCAGGATTTTGCCTATGTGGCTTCGCACGACTTGCAGGAGCCCTTGCGAAAAATCGTGGTCTTCGGCGAACGGCTCAAGGAAAAGAACAGTGAAGCCTTGGGGTCGGAAGCGCTTGATTATCTGGAACGGATGCAGAAGGCGGCCGGGCGGATGCAGACTTTGATCAACGATCTGCTGACTTTTTCACGCGTTACAACCAAGGCGCATCCTTTTGCGCCGGTTAATCTGGCCGAAATCGCCGGCGAAGTGGTGAATGATTTGGAGGGACGGATCGAACTGGTCAAAGGACGCGTCGAATTAGGGGCGCTTCCGGTCATTGACGCGGAGGCGTTGCAAATGCGCCAGTTGTTGCAAAACCTGATTGGCAACGCGCTCAAATTCCGCCGCCCGGAAGAGCCACCCGTGGTGAAAGTCGAAGCGCAGATTATCTCCGCCCCCGACACGCCCGCGAAGAAACTTTGCCAATTAACAATCAGCGACAACGGCATTGGCTTTGACGAGAAATATCTGGATCGGATATTCAATGTCTTCCAGCGGCTGCACACCCGCAATGAATACGAAGGCACAGGCATGGGGCTGGCCATTGTTCGCAAGATTGCATTATATCACGGCGGCGACATCACCGCAAAAAGCAAACCAGGGCAGGGCGCCACTTTTATCTTGACGTTGCCTGTGGTTCATCCCAAAGAAGCACGAGACGAAAATACGGAAACCACCACGAACAAGGAAACCACCACGAACAAGGAAAACCAACCATGAAAACCGAAGGAAAAATGATTACAATACTGCTGGCGGACGACGATCCGGACGACCGTAAACTGACACAAGACGCGTTTGTGGAGAACCGGCTGGTCAATGTGCTCCATTGCGTGGAAGACGGCGAAGAATTGATGGAATATTTGCGCCGTCAAGGCCGTTACGTCGATCAGAAAGATGCGCCATTGCCCGGGCTGATTTTGCTGGATCTGAACATGCCGCGCAAAGACGGGCGCGAGGCGCTCAAGGAAATCAAGGCGGATCCGGAACTGCGGCGGATTCCCATCGTCGTTCTTACCACCTCCAAGGCGGAGGAGGACATTTTGCGCACCTACGATCTGGGCGTAAATTCCTACGTGACCAAACCCGTGACGTTCAAATCACTGGTGGAATTGATCAAGGTCCTCGGCCGATATTGGTTCGAAGTGGTCGAACTTCCACCGGGCGAGAGTTGAACGCTTTATGTCCGATGCCCCGGTCAGAGTCCTGTTGGTGGACGATGATGAGGATGATTATATCATCACGCGCGATCTGATTTTACGAATCGCGGGCCGTTATCATCTCGACTGGGTCAACAATTATAATGGCGCGTTGGACGCCATCCAGCGCCGGGAGCACGATATCTATCTGCTGGACTATCGCCTCGGCGAACGGACCGGACTGGAATTGTTGTGCGAAGCACAACAGTCCAATGCCCGGGCGCCAATGATTTTGCTGACGGGTCAGGGCGACCAGGAGGTTGACATGCAGGCCATGAAGGCCGGGGCTGCAGATTACCTGGTCAAAGGCCAGCTCAATGCCGACATTCTCGACCGCGCCATCCGCTATGCCATCAAAGGCAAGCACGCCGAAGAAAACCTCCGCCGCGACCGGGATCTCATCAGCCGGATCATGGAAACCAGCCCCGTGGGCATCGTCGTCGCCAACCAGGCTGGAAAAATTACCTTTGCCAACCACCGGGCAGAAGAAGTTCTCGGCCTGTCCAAGGACGCCATCGCCGGTGGAACCTGCAGTGTTCTGGACTGGCGGATGACGGATCCGGAGGGCCACCCGCTTCCGGGCCAGGCGCAGACGTTGAAACAAGTCCTCGAATCCGGCCAGCCGGTGCAGGACGTCCATCATGCCATTGACCGTCCCGACAGCCACCGCGCGTTGCTCTCGACCAATGCCACGCCGTTTTTCGATGCCGCCGGCGCGATTAACGGAATGGTAATCACAGTTGAAGACATTACCGAGCGGCTGATGCTGGAAGCGCAACTGCGGCAATCACAAAAAATGGAGTCGGTGGGCCAGTTGGCCGCCGGGGTGGCGCATGACATCAACAATATTCTGACCGTAATTCAAGGACACGCGGGGTTGTTGCTCAACGTCGTTCCGCCGGGCGCCGACTCGACAAGATCAATAAAGCAAATTTCCGCGGCAGCGGAGCGCGCGGCCAGTTTCATCCGGCAATTGCTCACGTTCAGTCGCAAGCAGATTTTTCGATCGAAGATACTCGATTTGAATGCGGTGCTTCACAATTTGAAAGGGATGCTTCCGCGGCTGATCGGTGAAGACATCACATTGGAAATCCACTGCCAGGCGGAACTGCCGTGCATCCAGGCGGATGCCGGGATGGTCGAGCAGATTGTGATGAATCTGGCGGTCAATTCGCGTGACGCCATGCCCAAGGGCGGCAAATTTACCATCACGACTTCCGCCGCTGAAATTGACGCCGCCTATTTGCGACAACACCCCGAAGCTCATGTGGGTTCATTTGTCTGCTTGACCGTGTCGGATACTGGTTGCGGCATGGAGCACAAGGTGTTGCAGCGGATTTTTGAACCGTTTTTCACGACCAAGGAAGTCGGCAAAGGAACGGGATTGGGACTGGCCACCGTTTATGGCGTCGTTAAACAACATCACGGCTGGATCGAAGTCCAAAGCGAAGTTGGCGTTGGCACCACCTTCAAAGTTTTTATTCCGGTGGCCGGTAAAGCCGGCGATGCACCCGCCGATCCGTCCGTTATATCCGAGAACGTCCGGGGCGGCAAAGAAACCATTCTGCTCGTCGAGGATGAAATTGGACTGTTGGAACTGGTGCGGGAGATTCTCCAGCAATATCAATACCATGTTTTGATTGCCACCTCGGGGGTCGAGGCTTTGCGGGTTTGGGACGAGTGCAAAGGCCAGATTGATTTGCTCCTGACCGACATGATCATGCCCGGCGGCATGACGGGCACTGACCTGGCCGCGGAATTGATCAGGCGAAAGCCCGCGCTCAAAGTGATCTACGCCAGCGGTTATAGTTCCGCGCTGACAGGAAAAGATTTTACTCAGGGCGACAACATTTTTCTGGCCAAGCCTTATCAACCGAATCAGGTGGCCCGGCTGATCCGGGATACCCTTGATGGTGTTCCCAAAGACCGGCTTCGGCTTAATGGCGACACCGAGATGATGCGCGCCCGGATGACGCAGCCAGTGGGAGTCTGAACCTTCGTCATTCATGGGACACGGCGTGGCAGCGGCCGCCAGGGCGGAAAATGAGTGGCCGGTTTTGCCGCCGATAAAACTCAAATCGTCGGCGGTTCTGGCCGGGCCTTCAACTTGAAGGTAATTAAGGATGTTTCGCAACTCATTCTGGCGCGCCGCGTCAGGTGGCCGGCACGTTGGAAATCTGCCCGGCCAGTTCCTCGGCCGGGTAAGTCCAAATTTCCGCGAGCGTCGGATGGTAATGCGGCATTGCAGCCAGTTCATGGACCGTCATGCGTTTCGCCATTGCCGCGGCGATTTCATGGATCAATTCGCCGCCCACCGGGCCAACGCAGGCGCCGCCGAGAATCCCGCCTGATTTCGGGTCGGCCAGCAATTTTACGAAACCGTCCCTGGCTTCCATGATGAGCGATTTGCCGTGGTCATGAAACGGATAACTCATGGCCAGATACGGGATGCCGCGCGCCTGCGCTTCCTTTTCCGTCAATCCCACGAAGGCCGCTTGTGGTTCGGTGAAAACAACCGAAATCAACAACCGATAATCCATTTTTCGTGGACGACCTGGCTGCGCGATGTTATGTGCCGCAATCTCGCCTTGCTGCACGGCCAGGTGAACGATTTCATGCGGTCCAGTGCAATCGCCTGCCGTGTAAATGTGCGGTGCGCTCGTTTGCATCAACTCGTTTGCGACAATGCGGCCACGCCTGGTGATGACCCCGGCTTTGTCGAGATTGAGCAGCGCCGTGTTTGGCACGCGGCCCAGCGCGAACAAAATTTCCCCCGCGGAGACCGAAACCGTTTTGCCTTCATGCTGAAATGAAACGGTTTTCAATCCACCAACACGTTTCGCATCAGTGAGTTTTGTGTTCGTAAAAATCTCAAGGCCTTCGCGCCGGAAAACTTTTTCGATTTCCACCGCCGCGTCGGGATCGAATTCCTTCAAGATGTGTTCGCTGCGCTGGATGAGTGTGACCTTGACACCGAAACGCGCGAAAAATTGCGCAAACTCGCAAGCAATCGCCCCGCCGCCAAGAACGATGAGTGATTCCGGCAGCCGGGTGAGCGTGAGCGTGTCATCGCTGGTGATATAGCCGGTTTCACGGAGTTGGGGCAGGGGCGGTGGCGCGACGACGGAGCCGGTGGTGATGATGAAATTTTTTGCTGTAAGTGCAGCAGCCGACGTGAGTCGGCTCTGATTTTTGTTTGATGAAGATGGAGCGGACTCATCCCGCTTTGCGGGACTGCCACGGAGTAAATTTAATTTCACGGTGTGCGCGTCCACAAACCGCGCGTTGGCGCGGATGAATTTGAATTTGCCGCCGGCGAGTTGTTGCCGGCGATATTCCGCAAAATCCTTGACGAGCGCGTCCTTGCGCGCCATCACCTTCGCGAAATCGAAGCTTACGTTTTCGGCGCAGATGCCCCATGGCCCGGCGTGGCCGGCCAGGTGCATGACTTCGGCGGCGTAAAGCAGCGCCTTCGTGGGCATGCACCCGCGCAGGATGCACAACCCGCCGACTTCTTCCCCGCCCTCGACGACGACCGTTTTCAAACCTGCGCCCGCTGCTGTCCGCGCCGCTGCGTAACCGGCGCTGCCACCGCCGAGAACGGCCACGTCGTAATCAAATTGTTGCATGGCTTGAACATGGTCTGAAGCGTGAAATTATCAAATGAATTTCCATTCTGCTGTGGCGGCCGTTAATAAAGTAGGAGACGACGTGAGGAGGCTCTAAATAAATCTTTGTTTCCAAATAAAGAGTGAGCCTCGTCACCTCGGCTCCTACGATAGAGGATGCGATACCATTGACACCACGCATGGAGCTATGGATGATTTGGCATACGAGTGACACAGTTTAACGATTCAACCATTTAACGAACCATGAGCAACATCATTTATCCGCGCAGTCCGCGCGAAACCATGGACGGCTGGAGCTACCTGCCGCGTTACATTGACAAAATCCGCCTGCACCTCGCAGGCAAACTGCACGCCGATTATCAGGAGAATCTGGGCAAAGGCTTTGACGGCATGTGGCTCAAGCACGCCGGCGTCAAGCACGAACAGATGATCGAGGTGGTGAAGAATTCCGTCACCGATGGCGAGGTGTGCGATTGGGTGCGCCGCAACGTGAAGAAATCCCCGGCCGAAAAGGCCGCGCACGCGAAGGACATGTTAAGCCGCCCGCCCGCCAACGACACGGAAGCCGTGGCACGGCTTAAAATGCGAAAGGAACAGTGTGGCGCGGGAAGCCGCGACGACATCAAATGTTTTGTGGATGTGATTGACGTGGACGAAAAACGCCTTTAGTGCGTCGGGAAAAATCCCTTACTGCCCGGCATAGAAAGCGTCCATTTTGGCCGCGACGTCTTTGTAACCTGCGTCCATTTCGTAAATCAGTTTGAACTGTTCGATGGCTTCCTCTTTTTTGCCCATGCTTTCGAGCACGGAGCCAAGATTGTAGACGAGGTCCTTTTTCTCGTCGTCGAAAACAATTTTTTCCTTGATGGCGTTTTGCAACGTGCGGGCGGCGAGATCGAACATTTTCTTTCTGGCAAAGCATTGTGCGAGATGGCTCATGGCGACCAGCCGCTTGTGCGGATTTTGCTGTGCTTTTTGAAATTCTGCAATCGCCTCGTTGATTTTGCCCGTTTGAAAATAAAGCTGCCCCATCTCAAACCGAATCGCCAGGTCCGTCGGGTATTTTTCCACGCGCTTCTGGCATTCGGTAACCTGGAAATCCAGCTTCTCCGCCTGGAGCTTCGCCGACTGTTCGGTGTAATCCGCCGCGGCGGGATCGAGTTGCTCCAACTGATAATCGAACCGGCGCACGATGGTGTCGGCAACGGAGCGTTCGAGTGACGGATCGTTGCCCATCTCCGAATTTTTGACGCGGTCGTAAAGCGCCAGTGAGCGGGCGAACTGTTTTTTCTGCGCGTAAAGTTCCGCGAGCTGGCGCACCAGCTTGAGATTGTTCGGCTCGGTCTGCAGCCGCGCCTCGTATTCGCCGATGAGCCGTTCGGCCACATCTTCAGTCTTCACGACGCGCTTTTCCTGTTCCAGCGAAACGGCCTGCTGCTTGTCTTTCAAAATGTCGCGGTAGGAACCCTGGCCGCCTTCGAGCGCGGCGTAGCCGCCCTGGTCCAGCGTCTTGCGCGCGGACAAATCTTTGAGCGCCTGATTCAACTCGCCGTCGTTGGGCGTCTCGCGCAAAAGGTCCATCAGGATTTGTTCCCCGCGGTTTTGTTCTCCCTCGCTGACGTCACCTGCCACCGCGAGGGCGCGGGCAAAGGCAATCGCCAAATCCCTGTCCTTCGGCGAATTATTCGACAGCGTTTCATAGGACAAAACCGCTGTGTGCGGCAATTCCAATGTGGTCGCCGCTTCCACGATGATTCGGTGCGCGGCGGAGCTGTTCGGGTCGCCGTTCAAAATCTGCTCGGCGATGGCCATGGCCTCGGCGGGATTTTTACTCAGTGCCATTTTGGCCTTGGCGACCTGAGGCGAGGAGCCCGCGCCACTCCACATTTTCTTGAAGAATCCGCCGCGGCCGCCGCATTTTTGGAATTGCGCCGCGCGCAGCGCCTTGCGGCATTCAAAAACCCCCGGCTCTTTTTCCAGCACCTGGTTGAACAGCGTGATGGCATAATCCAGGTTTTCCCGTTGCACGGCTTCATTGGCCTTGGTGAACAGCATTCGCACCTCGCGCGAAACTTCGTTGATGCTTTTTTCTGCCATTTTATTTGATTGGTTGAATCAATGATTTGCACCTGCGGACAAAAAATCAACCGCATTGTGCCTTGTGCCGGAGCGCGTGATCCACAAGCACCAGCGCGGTCATCGCTTCCACCATCGGCACCGCGCGAGGCAACACGCACGGGTCATGGCGGCCGCGGCCTTTCAGGGTTGTGTTGTGAAATTGCACATCCACCGTGTCCTGCTCGTGCATGACGGTGGCCACGGGTTTGAACGCGACGCGAAAGAAAATCGTCTGCCCGTTGGAAATGCCGCCCTGAATTCCACCGGAAAAATTCGTCGTCGTAAAAACCTTTCCGTGCTTCGCGCGGAACGGATCATTGTGCTCGCGTCCGGTGAGCGTGATGCCACTGAAACCGGAGCCGATTTCAAATGCCTTCGACGCCGGCAGGCTCAACATCGCTTTTGCCAGATCCGCTTCGAGTTTGTCGAACACCGGTTCGCCCCAGCCGGCGGGAACGCCGCGCGCAATGCCGGCGATGATGCCGCCGACGGTGTCGCCCGCGCGCCGCATTTTTTCGATGAGCCGGATCATTTTTTCCGCCGCCGTCTGGTCGGGACAACGGACGATGTTCGACTCGACGTCCTTGAATCTGACCTTGTCCGGGTTCACGTCCGCGACGATTCGCTGGACTTGTTTGACGTAGGCCAGAGTTTCAACGCCGAACCGTTCGCGCAAAATTTTCCTGGCAATGGCGCCGGCGGCGACGCGGCCAACCGTTTCGCGCGCGCTGGCGCGGCCGCCGCCCTGCCAGTTGCGAATGCCGTATTTGGCAAAATAAGTGAAATCCGCGTGCGACGGGCGGAACTTCGTCTTCATTTCGGCATAGGCTTCGGGGCGGGCGTCCTCGTTTTTGACCCACAGACAAATCGGCGTGCCAAGCGTTTTGCCGCCAAACGTGCCGGAAAGAATTTGCACCGTGTCGGATTCCTGACGCGGCGAAACAATTTTGGATTGTCCGGGCCGGCGCCGGTCCAAATCGGGCTGGATGTCCGCCTCGGTCAGCTTGAGGCGCGGCGGGCAGCCGTCCACAACCACACCCACGCCGCCGCCGTGGGATTCGCCCCACGTCGTGATGCGGAACAGTTGCCCGAAAGTACTGGCCATGCCGGAATTGTGCTAAAAAATCATGGTGCGGTCAAATGCGTAGCGGCTTTCGGGAGAAAGCCGCCATTTAAATTTCCGCCACAGTATGCGGCGCTCTGCCGAGACGCCGCTACGTCAGATTTGCGGTTTGCAACGATATTTTGAAAACTTGCCGCTTGAAACTTGAAACCTGAAACTTGAAACTGCCGCGTAATGAACCGCATCGTGGAACGTTTTGTGCGCCTGAAGCGCGAAGGCAAAAAGGGCTTCATTGTCTATATCGGCGCGGGCGACCCGGATTTGGAGGCCACGCGCCGGCTCGCGCTCGCGTTTGACCAGGCGGGCGTGGACGTGCTGGAGCTGGGCGTGCCGTTCAGCGATCCGCTCGCCGACGGTCTGGTGAATCAACTCGCCGCGCAGCGCGGTCTGGAATCCGGCGCCACACCGCCGAAGGTTTTAAAGACCGTGGCGGCGATCCGGCGCGATTCGCAAATCCCGATTATCCTCTACATTTACTTCAACCTCATTCACCGCGCCGGTATGAAGCAATTCATCAAAGACGCGGCGAAGGGGGGCGTGGACGGCATGCTGGTGCTGGATTTGCCGCCGGAGGAATCGGACAATTACGAATCGCTGATGCGCCAGGCCGGTTTGTGCCACATTTATCTCGTTGCGCCTTCGACGCCGGAAGACAGGATTGAGTTTATCGTGAAACGCGGCACCGGGTTTATTTATTACATCTCGCGCGAAGGCGTTACCGGGATGCAGGCGCAGGTTGCGACGAATCTTGCGCAACAAGTCGGGAAAATCCGCGCGCACACATCATTGCCGGTGGCCGTCGGCTTTGGTGTCTCGAATCCCGAGCAGGCGAAACTCGTCGCGTCGGCGTCAGACGCCGTTGTCGTGGGCAGCGCGGTGGTGAATCAAATTGCCGAGCACGGCCGATCGCCGGAACTGGTGGAACGCGTGGGCGGGTTTGCGAAATCGCTGGCCTCGGCGGTGAAGGCTTTATGAATCAAAAGGGGAATTTGACCGCTTCAATTATTATGGGGTGCCGCCGGCGGGTTTTGCCCAGGCGTGGCTTGTGGATTCTGGCCGGAAGCATCCGGTTGACTTTGCGCCTGCGGGCGGCTCTCCATCCCGGCTCGCAGTTTGGCTGCTTGCTCCAGGGTTGTCGGCGTGATCTCCATGCCGGGCAGTGAAAGAAAATTGGCGGCCTCCAGACAGGCGATCTTGTCTTCAATGTTCTCCGCGCTGTCGGCGGCGGCTTTCAAGGCGGAAATGGCATTGGTGCTGCCGGACTGCTTGGCGGCTTCAATCGCGGCCTCACGGATCTCCTTTTCCGGGCTGGTCAGGCCGGCCACAATGTGGTTCAGGGATTCGGCGTCGTCATTCATGGACCAATCCTGCAGGCGGTCTCAATCCCGGTCGCGCGTTCTTTCTGCCGAAAGCACCACATTGGTGATGGCCGGCACCGTGCCGGGCGCTGGCGTGCACAGCAATCGCCGCAATATTCGAGGCCGCTGGAGGAGCAGTTGGCGCGATTTCCGGGCCAGGAGGAGGAGGAACGAACGGCACTCCGACCGGGCATGGGCCATCTACCGCCCATTAAGTCCCACGTCCATGCCGAGATATTTGTTGAGCAGGGTCAGGAGATGGTCAACCGAATTGAGCGGGCCCGAACTCACGGCGTCACCCATGATTATTTGAGGCAGTGCTGAACTCTCAACGGCCAGCGAGCTGGCATGGTGAAGCTGGCAATCGGTCAGGATTTGTTGCTGTATCCACGGATCCGCGAGGGCGGATTCCAGCTTGTCCGCGCCGACCAGTTGCGCGGCATATTCCCGGGCTTGTTTCAACGGGGGTGGTTCCACGGAAGCAAACATCCAGTCATCAAACTGGCGCTGGGCTTCGGGTTTGGCCCGCCAGACCGCCAAATCCAGGCGCGCATATACGCAGGAGTTCGAACTGGCGTGGGACCGTATTCGCGGGATGAACGGATTGCACTGGGGGGATAACGACACGGGCAAACAAACGACCCCCAGTTGGTTGGAGAACTGCTGGCACGCCTGCACGAGAAGGGGATGCACGGCGCGGCAATGCGAGCAGGTGTAGTCGAAGAGGAAAACGATGATATGCGGGGAATCCGGCGAACCGATCATGGGCACGTCGTCGAACTTGATCACAAACTGGTTGCTGTAGAGCGACAGCGTCCGGGGCGCAATCAGCCGGGCATTGGGAGATGCCGGCTGGTCCGTGGACGGGCCGCCAAGCGCTTTCGGGGTTGAATGGTTCGTGCTTGCAGACGAAGGCGAGGCGGCCGTTTTTGTGGACCGGGCGCCCGCCACGGGCAGGACCCTGACCACGTTGCGTTGCTTTTGGAAGAGCATTTGCCCGCCGGCCAGCACCGCGACACCGGCCAACCCGATCAGGACGAGAGAAAAAACCGCCCGGCGCGGAACGCCCCGTTTGCCTGACCCGGTGGTCCACATCGGCGTGTCCGGGTCGGCGGCCAGGGGAATGTTTTTCAAGCAAAGCAGTGCCGCGGCAAAACCACAGGCATGGGCCGTCATGCAGAACTTGCAGAACGCTTTGATGACGAAAACCTGCAAACCGACAAACCACAGGGCGGCGCCGGCCACGATGACCGAAAGGATGATGATGGCCGCCCACGATCCGCGCTGATCGTCTGGCGAAGGGCGTTTCTGCAGGAGAATCGTCACTCCCAGCAACGCCAGATATACCAGCACGGCCGGCACGCTGACGGGCAGGTCGAGCCAGTAAGCCCACCGGCTCTGCAGCACCTTGTTGCAACCGGACTCGGGACCGCAGCCGGCCGCAGGCCCGTTATGGATTGCCAGCCAAGCCAGATAACCGGCCCCGAGAATGGCCACCGCCAGCAACGCCCGTGCCCACAGGAGCCACGCGGGTGTTGATGGGATCGCTGGGTGTGAGGAATTATCGCTGTCCATCGAGCATCTCTTTCAAAATGTGGGAGACGACGTCAGGAGTCTCCAATTTTTAATTTGAGCCTCGTTACCTCGGCTCCCGCCGGATTTTAAAGCAATCCATCGCAACGGATTGTCATTCTTGCCGTTTCACTCGCGCTCGCAGCAAGCTGTTTGCTCCTGCTGCCGATCTGCTTGCGCCGCCGACCGGTCACCGGGACAGGCTTGCCGGCGCATCCGGTAAAACTGTTTGCTGGCCGTTACTTCCCAACCTGCCAATTCACCTGTTCGGTCTGGTCGGCCTGGGCCTTGTGTTCGTTATGTCAGGGCTATTCGCGTAATCAGCGGGCGGCACATCGGGCGTGACATTGGGAAGCTTGAGATAGTCAATCGTGTCCAGCACGGCCACTTTCCCGCGCGGATCTTTAATGAGGTCCGCCGCCTGTTGCAGCCCCGGCACCGCATTCGTGTCATTCAACTGTCTCAGCGCGTCCAGGGCGGCCCCGCGCACTTCCGCTTCCGGATTCGCCACTTTGTCAAGCAGGGCTGAAATGATCGCCGGATTATTCGCGCCATCGGCATCGCCCTGGAGTTCCCGGATTTGATCCAACTCATTCTCGACCACGGCGGCACGCATCTGCTCCGAGCTGGCCGCCGTGTTGCTGGAGTCGGGGTTGACTTGCACGACCTGATTGTTGGTGGCGGCGGACTGCGAGTCCACGTTTGCTTGCGTGGCGGGCGTCTGCCCGCCGGCGTTGCCGGAATGTCCCGCCATCACTCCCTTCAATACCACCATGATTGCCACCAAGCCAAAGCCAACAGCCAAAATCAGAATCACCACTTTTGGTCGCATAAGAGCTTTCCCTCTCTAAAAAAGGCGCAACCCAAAGCGTACCTTCTGGTAGCGGCTTTGGGTTGCGCTATGATATTTCAGCCGTATTCCTTTAATCAAAGGCTAATAATTAATTACAGTACGGTTTTAGCGATGACCAGATGAACAGGTCATCCATATTGTGATAAGTGAGCGCGGCATCCGGGTTGAATGGGCTTTCGTCGTCATAATAGCCGTCGCTCTTGGCATCACGATTACCGGGGCCATACCAGGATGTATAATTGGGAGGATCATTATAATCACTGTCCCACCACGGCGTGTCGTCACAGCAGCCGATGTCTTTCACAATCTTTTCCGTAAAGGTGGCGGAACCGGTCAAGAGGTCGCAGGTCAAGGCAATAAAACCATAACCGTTGGCCGAGTAGCTGGCCGTGCCCACAAAGTCCGGAGTCGAATCCCCCGTGTTCACAAACTTGAGACACCAGGTGTAAGTGAGGATGCCATTCAAGGTAAAACGCATCTCATAGGGACTGGGTCTTCCAAGCCCCGACCGAATCGGATCCGAATAACCAAGAAGATCGGGATCAAGCCCATCAGCAGGACCAGCAGACGGCGACAAGCCCTCGTAGCCGGTGAAAAACCAGTTGGCGTAACCACACCCATACTCAAGCGGTTCAGGATTCAAATAATGATTATTCACGGTGTTATCAAAACTCAACGTCAGGTAATATCTGTCCACGCCGCAGCCACTCAAGCTTTCCGGGCCGCTGCAGCACGGAGGACCGGGTTGCGTTCCCGGCTTGAACACGAACGTTGTGTCACTGATGAAGCTGTTCAGGTAGTAGCAATCATAGCACTCCTGAACCGTGAGAGCGAAGAAGAAGGTAACATTCTCACATAACGGGTTATCCACTGTTACAAGAGATCCATAATGGCTATTGGCCGGATCTTTCACAAAAATCTGACCCCAAGGTTCCATATGTCCCGGCGGGTAGTCGCCAACAAAATCATCGCCCGGGTTCGGAACAGGGACATCATTTACATCGACGTCCGGAACCGGCTCGAAATTCCGCCCCGTTGCGAGCTGGATGTAGGTATCGCCTTCATAGGAAATACTGGTTGAATCATACTCTTCATAATAATAAAAATCTCCATCGAGGTAGTAGCTGTCCCAGTAGTCGCTGTAGGAGTGCTCCGCATAGCTATAGTCGGTCGATGCGAGATACTCATCTATGTTGAAGAAGCCAGACAACTCTCCCTGCACCAGCATTAGCGTGGCTTTGGAACTGTAATAGTTCGGATTCCCATGCAGAACGATTGCGATGGCCCGCATAATGTCCACCTGCGTCAGCTTGCTGGTCGCAGTCTTGTAGTGGGTTGGGAAACTGCTCCAATTACCCGCGTTTGCTGCGGTAGTGGTGCTCACGCTTGATTGTCCCTGTGCTGTCAGGGCAAACGTGATCGTGTCTTGCTTGGTATTCTGCGCGAACGCTTGCGTTCCCACGCACGCTCCCAAAACGAGCGCTGTAATCAGTTTTTTTCTCATTTTCATATTTTCGTTTTTGTTGTTTAGTTGTGTGTTTTTCATCCTACATGCGCCCTGATTGGGTGCCCAATTTGTTCCACTTTTACACAGGCATAAAGCGGGCGTCAACTGTTTTTCTTAATTATTTTTGTTCTCAGTTTTATCATGTTCCATCCTCTGCGCACCCTCTTGGGTGCCTCATTCGGGAGAATTTTTACATGGGACCAAGCAGGCGTCAACCACTTTTATCACTTTTTTTAACATTTTTTTAGGGGGGGTGTTTTGCCTGCAAGCAACTTTTTACCAATGATTTACAACGCGCCAAACAGACTGCAGGCAGTCACAAGCAACCACGAAAGCGCGAAAATGTGAATAAAGTGTGAACAAAAACGGATTGCGACGGGCGTTATGCGCCGGGTTGCCCAAACCGGACGGCGCGCGGCGCGTCCCGCCCGCAGCAGTCCAGGACGCTGCGCGCGACCCGATGATTCCTGAAATACGCGAAGCGTCTTGAAGTGCGCCCCCGACACATCGGGGGCGCTTTGCCAGAAGACGAAATGTCCGCGAGATTTCCGCATGAACTTTTGTGCGGCAATGACAATATGAACGGCTCTAACAGGCCAGGCCATTATCAGGAGTTTTTCGGGCCTGCGAAGGTGCTGTGGCCAGGATGGCCGCGCTCCGGGATTTCGGCAAAGCACCCTCAAGATGCACCCGCAGGAAATCGTTTCACGGCCAGCCAGCAGCGATTGGGATCCGGAGAAACTTTGAATCACCCGGATCCTTGGCGACCCGGTTTCAGGACGCACTTGGGAATGAAGATTGGGTGTTGCGCTGAGGAGCGCGGAGTTTACTCCGCTTCAACGTTCCAACTCCTGAGTTTTGGCGAAGCATCCCGACCTCGTTGACGGGATCGGGCTGAAGCGGCGTGAACGCCGCGCGCCGTTCGCCAGGCCGTCTCCATGCAGCAGGACCGGCGTCGCGCCGGTCTCTAAAATCCAGGAAGCCTCGGTTTCAGAAACCCCGGTCGCTGCCATGACCCATCACCAATTGATGCGCAAAATTCGTGAAGAGGGAGACAGGCGGGACGCCGGTCCTGCGTACCTGACCGCACGCGCGGCACAGCCTTTGACTGCATGGATACGGCTAAGGATTCGGGTTAATCAAGGCGTTGGAGGAAGTTGACACCTTCTCCAAGGGGGCATTTGTCTTGATCGGCCCTTGACCGCCTTTTTTTCCTTCCGCGTTCTTGCGTTTCTCCATCGTGCGGATGAGCGATTGGATATGGTTTTTTTCCATCGGACTTTGGGCTGAAGCAAGGGCCTGCGCGGCCCGGGCCAGGCCTTCGTCCTGCTTGCCGGACTCGAAAAGCATAATCGCACGAGTGATCATGACATGCGCCGAATTCGTAGAAGCCAGTTTCTCGGCCTGATCCAGGGCCTCGCCAGCCAGGACAAAATCGCGCTTCGCAAGCGGGGGAACCGTGGCGATTTGGAACGCCAGATCGCACAACAGTGCCACATCGTTGGTCCGGGCCGCCAGCAGCACCCGGCCGGCCGGCTGGGTGCGGGGATCACCCCGGCGCGCCAAATTCAGATACTGGTCCATCTGGTGCCAGGCGAGATCCATTTTTTTTGCCCGCTCCACGTCGTACCGGCCCGCGATGATTTGATCCAGGACCTTGTCCATCCCGCGCTGAGGATGGCCGTGCCAAAGCAGGTTGCCATTCGTGCCCACCACGAACGCATACGGAATTCCCCGCTGCCCGGCGGGCCTCATATAACTCACCGCGGTTTGCCGCCGGTCATCTGCGGCGATCGCATACTCAATATTCGTTCCGCTATGCTGGACAAACTCCGTGATTTTTTCCGCCGGTTCATCGCTAATGCCCACCACCACCACGCCATTGGTTTTGAATCGCTCCTGGATGTCATTAAGGTTTGTGATGGCGTCGAGGCTGGCCAGATTCGAAGTGTTCCAAATATCCACCACGTAAATGTTCGTGCCCGGCTTGATTTCCACCGGCTGGCCCTTGATCCATTCTTTCACCACCAGGGGCGGGGCGGGTTCGCCGATCAGGCCGCCCCAGCCGGTATTGGGCGCGAGGCCGGCCATCAGAACCACGAGCGGGAATACAGACTTCAGCATCATATTCATATCGAATGAGTTTATTCACGACCGGCGCCTCGCGCAAGTTCCAAAATTTTGCTGCCTGATTGAAAACAAAACTGGCAAGGCATGTGCGGGCAGAACTGGAATATTTTTTAACGGGCAACTGAAAGCAACAATGGGAGACTGGCGCGAACAAGGCGGTTCAGGGCTTGCCCTCCGCAGCTTTGTTCTGGTTGGTTTTTGCCGCCGCCAAACGTGCTTCCATGGCGCGGACGCAGGTTTGGGCTTCGTCCTTTGCCTCCAGGCTCTGGGCGGACGCCAGGGCCTGTCTGGCCCGGGCCAGGCCCTCTTCTTCCCTGCCGGTCTGGAAAAGCAAAATGGCGCGATCCACGGCGATGTCCGTGGTGTTCGTCGGCGCCAGTTGCTCCGCCCGGTCAAGCGCCGCGCTGGCCAGCGCGACATCGCGCTTCACGATGAACGGGTCGGTGGCAATTTGGTACGCCAGATCACACAACCCCGGCGCATCGTTGGTCCGAATGGACAGCAGCATCCGGCCCGCCAGCGCGACATTCGTATCATCCTGGTGCGCCAAAACCAGATACTTCTCCATCTGTTCCGCGGCGATGACGCTTTTTTGCGCCGGCTCGAATTTATACCGGCCCGACATGATGTCATCCACCACCCCGTCCAGCCCGCGCAGAGGATGGCCGTACCAGAGCACATTGCCGTCCTTGCCCACGACATACGCCCGGGGAAGCATCCTCTGGTTGAAGGCCTGCTGGTAGGTGCCCGTGGCCTTGCGCGCATCGTCATCAACAGCGACGGCAAATTCAATTTCCGCCCCCTTGAGCTGGACGAAGGGCTTGAGCGACTCTGCCGGCTCGTCGCTGACGGCGACGGCGACCAACCCTTTGTCCCGATATTTTTTCTGGAGATTGCTCAGGTTGGTAAGGGCGAAATCATTGACCCGGCTGAGGGTGCAGAACACCAGGACGTAAACATTGGTACCGGCCTTGATTTGCACCGGATTGCCCTTGATCCATTCCTTGACCGTCAGGTGCGGGGCGGGGTCGCCGAGATTGTCGGCGAAACTGGAAACGGGGGCAAGACAGGCCATAAGGGCCACGAACAGGATTGTGTGCTTATTCATCATTGTCAGCGAGTTTTTTTCAGAACCGGAGGTTAAGCAAGTCTAAAATCAGATGGAACCCTGACGAAAACCGAAAACAGAAAACCTTAACCCTTAACGATTCGATTGGACTTATGAAATCCCGATATCAGTTGGCAGCCATGGTAATCGTGCTCGGGGGCTTCGTAGCCACTGCCCCAGCACAAATATTCAACCAGAACTTTGACGGCGGGTATTCAGGCGCGTTCGGCACCTCCTCGTATTCAGGAGGCGCCCCGACCGCTACCGGCAACGCGGTGATACCGAGCGGTGGAAACCCGAACGGCGCCTGGCAGGAGACCATGACGACAACAACCTGGAGTGACTATTACGCCGGGCAACTGCAGTTGATGACGGTTTCCGGGAACACGGACCCGAACCCGTCGGACTACGTGTTGTCCTTCGATGCTTACGGCAGCCAGGCGGGCAACATCCAGTTTACTGTACAAACCTGGCCGGGCAATTATTTTGGCGGCTCGGGGCCGGTCATAAACGCGACGGTTAACGACCAGTTGACTGCAGCCGATACCTGGCAGACTTTCAGCGTAAACCTGGGTACCATCACGGGGGCCAGCCCAACCGGCGCAACCCGGCAGTTGGCCTTCCAACTCAATTCCTGGCTGTGGAACGGCCCCGGCAACACCGACACCCTGACGATCGACAATATCGTGTTGACGAATATCCCTGAGCCGGCCTCACTGGCCCTGATGGGCCTGGGTATGGCCGGATTGATGATGATTCGTCGTCGGAATTCATAAGTTATTTGTTTGATTTAAGCGCCGACCCCGGCAAAGGCTGGGGTCGGCGTTTTGCTTTATTAACATTCAAAACAGATTTTGCATTTATCATTTTGTCCGTGTTGAATTGGCGAAATGAAAGCGCCAACTGACATCAAAGACCGGTTCGTCATCATCCTGGCCGGGGGGCGCGGCGAACGGTTCTGGCCGGTGAGCCGCGAGAAGAGGCCCAAACAACTGCTCGCGCTGCTCGGTAAAAAGTCTTTCTTGCAGGAAACCGTTGACCGCGTGCTGCCGCTCGTGCCGGTGAAAAACATTTTCGTCATCACCAACGAGGCGCAATGGCCGGAAGTCCGCAAACAGCTTCCGAAAATCCCCAAACAAAATCTGATTGCGGAGCCGATGGGCCGCGACACGTGCGCCGCCGTCACGCTCGGCGCGGCGCTGGTGGGCGCGCGTTCGACGACCGGCGTCATGGCGGTTTTGCCCGCCGATCACGTGATTCCCGACGAGAAAAAGTTCCAGCAGGTTTTAAGCGACGCATTCGATTTGGCCGGTCGTGGTCAGGCCATCATTACTATTGGCATCAAGCCGACCGACCCGGCGACGGGTTACGGTTACATTCACGTCGGCCCGGAATTGCCGCCGGCGCAAGGCGCGAAGAAGACCAAAACCACCTTTTACCGGGCAGAGCGGTTCGTCGAAAAACCGCATTTTGACCGCGCGCTCGAATACGTCAACAGCGGCCAATATCGCTGGAACGCCGGCATGTTCGTGTGGTCGTTCGTGACCATTACGGAAGGGTTGCAGAAACATCAGCCGGAAATGTATGCCGCGTGCCAGCGCTGGTTCAAGGCGGCCAACCAACCGGCGAAATTCGCCAAGGTGCTGGCGAAGGAATATCCCGGCATCAAAAAAATCTCGATTGATTACGCGCTGATGGAGCACGCGCAAAACGTCATCGTGGCCGATGGCGCGTTCGAGTGGGACGATCTCGGCTCGTGGACGGCCCTGGCGCGGCATCTCAAGGCTGACCCGGAAGGCAATTGCGCCGTGGCGGATTTCATCCACGTGGACGCCGCGCGGAACATCATCTACGACGCGCGCATAAAAAATCGCACGCCGATTGCCGTGGTCGGTTTGCGTGATTCCATTCTGGTGCAGACCGACGACGCGGTGTTGCTGGCGCACAAAAGCCAGGCGCAGAAGGTCAAGGAGCTGGTCAGGAAACTTGGCGAGGATGCGAAGTTGAAAAAACTGGTTTAACCACGGATTGACGCTGATAAATCTTCGGCGCACAATCCGGTTCGGGATGACATCGCAGGAACGCGCTTTCCATGATTTCGCCGCGTTTGCCGCCAAACTCAAAGGCGACAAAAAAAGCGAGGCGCAAACGTTTCTCTTCCATCTGCTGGAAGCCTTCGGGCACGATGCCAACACGCTCCCGGAACTCCATCGCGAGAAATCAACGATACTATTCTCTGGCATGTTCAGCAGAAGATTATGGATGAACTCGACACAAGGTTGAAATCAGCACCGTCCGCGAGCCTTGTTTTTACTCTCTATTGCCGTGACCGATTGACACTGGCGCAGATTAACAGGCGTTACGGTTGGCCGTACCGAACACTGAAAGAACGGAAGGCGGCACTTGAAACCTTCTTGAAGAAGAACTTCCACCTGAGATTGGCCGCGTTCTTTGTTGACCGGTCCATTTTCGGCGCTGCCGAACTCCAATTGCAAGACCACCGTGCAAGGCAAATTTCCGCCCATGCTTTGGGCGATGACAGCAATAACGAAGACGCTTGATTTAATCTTGCCCACATCTTGCCCCTGCGATGGCTAGGGCGAGATTTCAAAATTCCCCACTGTTTGTAGGTTTTCTATCGTTTGTTGATGGGGCGTTGCCCTTTTTCCAGAAGACGTGCGTTCTGAACAATAAACACAAACAACTCAAAAACCATGCAACTACAACCAGTCAATTCAACCGCCATCCGCGCTGTTGACTCACAAGGCAAACCACGTCGTTGTTGCTGAATGGAACTGTGATAATGTCACACAATCTGCTTGACAGCTTCGGCTGGATATGTGATAACTTCACACATGACCATGATTTCCTTGAACCAAAATGAGCTGGAGGCTTTGCGAATCCTTTGGGAAAGAGGCAAATTGAAGCCGGCAGAGATCCAATCCCATTTTTCCTGGCCGATTGAAAATGCAACTTTGCGCTCGGTTTTGGTGAACCTCGTCGAGAAAAAGCACGTCGCCCGCAAGCTGCAAGGGAAAGCCTTTTTCTATGCGGTCCGGGTTCCCAAAGCTACGCTGCTCCAGAATCTGATGCAGCATCTGGCCAGGGTATTTGCCGGTGGGTCCAATCAGGAACTGGTCGCCCAGCTGGTGGAAACTGCCGACATCAACCCCGCTGACTTGATGATTCTCCGCCAGACTGCCGCCGGAACAACGCCACCAAAAAATAAAAGGAAATCAAAATGAATTCACTCCTACCGCAGACCTTGGTGATTCTTCTCAAATGGACGTTGCTCCTCGCGCTGGGTTGGACGGCCAACTGGCTGCTCCGGGAACGGCATTCCCGCTGGCGGCTGATTCTGTGGCGCAGCATCCTTTGCTTCGGTCTTGTTTTGCCGCTGACTCCGTTCGTCACACATCCAGTTCTCCACATTCCAATTAATTTCACACCGGCTTCTTCGCCGGAGATTCCTGATGTTCTTCCATCGGCTACAATCGGTAATCCAGTCACGAAGGTTAAACCAACATTTAGCTTTCCAGCGAAACTGGTCGAGGAAAATGACATTGCGAAAAGTCCACATTTATCACCACCCCAGACCGCCTCAAAATCGACCCCTTGGGAAAGTTTATTTCTGTTGATTTGGGGTTTAGGCGCGTCTTTCGGTGGGTTCCGGTTGGTCCGGCTTCAGATTCAACTTGCCCGTATAAGGCAAGCATCTCGCTCCGCGAGTTCCGTTCTTCAAGACCAAATGCGAGAGATTCAGGCAAGGCTAGGAATGCACAGAACGATTGACATCCGCGTTTCTGATTCGGTTTCCTCTCCCTTTGCCTGCGGCCTGCGGCCACCGATTATAATGTTGCCGCAAAAGCTGGTTCAAGAACTTTCATCCGATGAAATTTCCGCACTGCTGGCGCATGAAATCGCACACTTCCGCCGGCACGATTTATTCTGGTGCATAGGATGGCGATGGATGCAGACCATATTGTGGTTTCATCCGCTCGTCTGGAAAATTCCCGCCGCCCATAATCTCGCCTGCGAACAGGAGGCCGACCGGATTGCTTCCGGCCAGTTGGAAGATCGCAGCTTCTATCCCCAATTGCTGGCCAGGTTGGCTTTGCGTGTCCTGGCGCTGCCGGAGGTTGAAACGCGGCTCGTCTTGAACGGAAGCTCACAGATTACGCAACGACTAATTCATCTGAAACAAGGGAAATCGGGCGCATGGAAGTGGAGCCACTCGGTGGCGGGATTTGGCCTAGCCAGCCTATTGTTTCTGATGGCAACCGGGTGTGAGTTTTCCAAAACCAACCCGTCGGCAGTAAATTCTCCGGCAACAGTTGAATTCAAAAGAGTCCTGGTCGTGGTGCAGGATGAGGACGGCAAGCCAATCGCAGGTGCAACCATCAAACCGTTCGGCTTTCGGGTGCAGGGAGTGCGACGAGTGGATGGTCATGGCTGGAATCCAAAACAGTTTGGCCCGGCAGAGAAAGTCACCACTGATCAGGAAGGCAGGGCATGGCTAAAATATCCGGTGGTGGCGATACCCGAGGAAAAGTTGCTGACCGGAGAACTGACTTTCGTAGTGAGCCATCCCGACTATTGCCCGGAGATCGACCAAGGGTTCCCTGTTGATGGAACCGGAAAGCCATTCCACTTGGTCAAAGGGATTGTGCTGGAGGTGGCAGGTTATTACGGCAAAGAACGGCAACCGGTGGCCGAACTGGTTCCAAACCTGGGTCAGGATGCAGTAAATATTGATGATTGGCACAAAAATGAAAATGGAGTCTATACCTATCATCAACTGGCTCGCGGTGGCCACCTGATTCAACTGATGGGGCGACTGGCTACGGGGGAGATTGTTTACAGCGATGCCTTGGAGTTCACTGCCGAGCCAGGCAAAACGAACCACATCGTCATGGAAATGAGTCCGGGCATTCGCATAGAAGGACGACTTGACGATAAGGTGCCGCGTCCGGTGAAAAACGGTCGGGTGCTGATAGATGTGCGACCTCGCCAAATTCCCGCGTATTTGATACCGGAAGATTGGAGCGAAATGTGGAAGAAATTTGGGTATTTTCGGTTTTGGCATACTTATCGTCCGATTGCGGAGGATGGAACATTCGTCTTTGAATCGGTTCCACCCGGCGAAGTTGATGTCATTGTGCAGGGAGATGGTTTTGTTTCAAAAAGCATCGGGAAGGTTCAAAATCGCATTAATGGACAACTGGCCAACGGTCCCAAAATCGGCATACCACAACCATTTCCACTCGCGGCTCCGCTCACAAAAATTGAGATTGTCACTGAACCGACCGCAACCTTGGAACTGACAGCCAAGACTAAAGCGGGGCAACCGATTGAAGGGGCAACGGTTTACCTCAACCCCAATGTCCTTCGGATGGGCGGCATTTTTGGCGAGATGAGGGATTCCAGCGAAAAGCCTTTCCGAACTCTGGCCCCATTGCCGAAACTATCATATTCAGGCAAAACGGATAGTTCCGGGGAAGTGGTCATTAAAAACATTCCGTCTGTGGATCGCGGCTATGAAATAGTGCATCCCAAATATGTGATTCCGCTCGAAGACCAGCATGGCCTTCCGAATCGGCGAGTGCGCGCCGACTTTGCACCGGGCATGACCAATGTCGTGACCGTAACGATGCAACCCAGCGGCAAAGATTTTATCGGGACAGCGAAGTAGAAATCCAAATTAGAGCCAGTTCGACATTTAATATTGAACGGAGCCATCGCCCCTTGGAGAAAGCTTGGGATGAACCTCAATATTTGACCGACATTTTGATTTTTAGGAAGTTTACCATTTTGGAACATGAGGCGTGTCGGAAAGGTCGCGAATGAATGACCTGTTTTTGCCAAACGAACCCGTCTTCAAAACCGCAAATCCGTCTCACTCGGCCAGATCAAACTGAATCAAACCAAATCCAACCAAATGAGAACACGGCCGTACCCGATGACGTTCAATCACCGCCAAACGCGGCTTGACCTTTCCCGCTCAAATGGCAAGCTATCCAACTGGGTTTAAATTATGCAGCACATTAGAAACATCGCCATCATCGCGCACGTTGACCACGGCAAGACAACGCTCGTGGACTGCCTGCTCAAGCAGTCCGGCACCTTTCGCGCCAACCAGCACGAAACCCAGGAGGAGCGCCTGATGGATTCCATGGATTTGGAAAAGGAAAAGGGCATCACCATCCGCGCCAAAAACGCCGCGTTCCAATACAAGGATTACCACATCAACATCGTGGACACGCCCGGCCACGCCGATTTCGGCGGCGAGGTCGAGCGCATCATGAACATGATTGACGGCGTGCTGCTCGTGGTGGACGCTGCCGAAGGTCCGCAGGCGCAGACGCGCTTCGTCCTCCGCAAGGCGCTCGAAGCCGGCGCCAAGCCGATCGTCGTCATCAACAAAATTGACCGCGAGAACGCGAACCCGAAAAAAGTGCTCGACGAGGTTTTCGAACTTTTCATTTCGCTCAACGCCACGGACGAGCAACTGGACTTTCCGTTCGTCTATTGCTCGGCCAAGGCCGGCTACGCGAAACTCGACCTCGCGCACGCCAGCGACACGATGGGGCCGCTGTTCGACGCCATTGTGAAATACATCCCGCCACCGCGCGCCAAGGCGGGCGACGGCTTCCAGATTCTCGTCGCGAACCTCGATTACAGCGATTATCTCGGCCGCATCGCCTTCGGGAAAATTCTCGCGGGCAAGGTCAAAGCCGGTGAGCCGGCCTGCTGTTTGCACGGCCACGGCAAGATCACCCAGGGCAAAATCACGATGATTTACCACTTCGAGGGCCTCAAACGTATCGAAGTGCCGGAGGCGCACGCGGGCGACATCGTCGGCATCACCGGTTTTGAGGATGTGTTCATCGGCGAGACCATCGCGGACAAGCCGGAGCGCGGCGCGCTGCCCTACATCCCGATAGATCCGCCGACGATTCAGATGGAATTTGCCGTAAACGACAGCCCGCTCGCCGGCCAGGACGGCAAACTCGTCACCGCGCGGCACATTTGGGAGCGGCTGCAAAAGGAAATCCGCACGAATGTCGCCCTGCGCATCAAGCAGACCGCCGATCCGAAAATATTTGAGGTCGAGGGCCGCGGCGAAATGCAAATCGCCATCCTCGTCGAACAAATGCGGCGCGAAGGCTACGAAGTTTTGGTTTCGCGCCCCGAAGTGCTCTACAAAAAGGACGCCCGGGGCAACATGCTGGAGCCGATTGAACAGTTGTTTCTCGAAATCCCGCAGGAATTCATGGGGGCCATCATGGAAAATCTTTCCGGCCGCAAGGCCGGGATCACCAGCATGAACCATCACGGCGACCAGGTGACCATCGAGGCGCTGATTCCCATGCGCGGCCTGATTGGGTTCGAGACCGACCTGGTGAACCAGACGCGCGGCCTCGGCGTGATGAGCCACCTGTTTCACGAATACGGCCCCGACCGCGGAGAAATCGCCGCGCGCAAGAACGGTTCGCTCGTCAGCATGGAAAGCGGCGTGGCGATGTCCTACGCGCTGAACATGATTCAGGAACGCGGCCGCCTGATGGTGGAACCGGGTGACGCCATTTATGCCGGCATGATTGTGGGCGAAAATGCGCGCGAAAACGACATCCCCGTGAATCCCTGCAAGGCGAAAAAGCTGACCAATATGCGGTCGGTGGGCGATGGCAAGGGCATCCAGCTCACCGCGCCGCTCAAGCTCTCGCTCGAACGGGCGCTCGAATACATTGATGTGGACGAATACGTTGAAGCCACGCCGAAGAACCTGCGGCTGCGAAAGAAAATTCTGGATGAAACGGCCAGAAAACGTTCCGAGAAAACCCGTTCCATTAAAATCCTGTCTGAATAAACAGACGCGAATTTCCCGCCCGTCGCGCCGCAACGACTTGCCGCGTTGAAGCGAAACGAAGACGGGAGCGAAGGCGGAAGAAAAGCCGTGTCGTAAAATTTCGACCGGGCAAATTACGAAGACGCGGGAATGGACCGGCGGGCAATTTCAGTTTCAAACTCCGCGTGTTTCCTGCTAAAACGTTGGAATGGATTGCGACGATCACAATGCGGATTTCGTTCAGAAGCGTTCTTCGGGTTTTGCTTCGTCCCGGCTCTGGTTGGGCGCTTTGATGGCCCTGCTCGTCTTCCTCGCATATTTTCCCGCGTTGCGTGGTCAGTTTCTTTGGGATGACGATTGTAACGTGACTGGCAACATGCCGTTGCGTTCGTTGGATGGCTTGCAGCGAATCTGGTTTGAGTTGGGCGCAACCCAGCAATACTACCCGCTGACGCACACCAGTTTTTGGGTGGAGTATCACCTGTGGGGGTTGAATCCGTTGGGCTACCATGTGACCAACGTGTGTCTCCATGCGCTCAACGCAATCCTGCTCTGGTTGATTCTGCGGCGGCTCGGCGTGAGAGGAGCGTGGTTGGGCGCGGCCATTTTCGCGCTGCACCCCGTCCAGGTCGAATCCGTGGCTTGGATAACCGAACGCAAGAACACGCTCTCCGGTTTTTTTTATCTGGGCTCGATATTGGCCGGTCTTAAGTTTTGGCTGCCGGAGCAAGTGTCTTCGGACGCCAACGTCACACCCGCTCAAGTATTAGACCCCGGCCATGGGCCGTGGAGATTTTACTGGCTGGGGCTGGTTCTTTACCTGTTTGCCCTTTGGAGCAAGACGGCGACCGTTGCCTTGCCGGCAGTCATCTTGCTGCTGCTATGGTGGAAGTGTGGCAAGGTTGGGCGGCGAAATATTTATCTGCTGCTGCCGTTTTTTAGTGTTGGGATTGTGATGGGGCAGGTCACGATGTGGGTCGAAAAAAATCATTTGGGTGCGATGGGACAAGAGTGGAATTTTTCATTGGTGGAGCGATGTCTTATAACCGGTCGGATGTTGTGGTTCTATCTTGGCAAACTGTTTTGGCCGCATCCATTGATGTTTGTTTATCCGCGCTGGGTGATCCAGACATCGCAACTGACGGCGTATTTGCCGGTTCTGGCGGCAGGAATCGGTCTGTTGATTTTGTGGTGGAACCGCAATGGTTGGGGGCGGCCTGTGCTCTGTGCAACGGGTTGTTTTATCGCCATGCTTTTCCCGGTGCTTGGCTTTTTCAACGTTTATTTTTTCCACTTCTCGTTTGTCTGCGATCATTTCCAGTATCTTGCCAGCATCGGGCCTTTGGTGCTGGTGGCGGCGGTGGTTGCCACCGTGTCGGACTTTTTTCAGGAACGAATTCCACTCCTGAAACCATTGGTCTGCGGAGTGTTGCTGACGGTGCTTGGAGTGCTGGCATGGCGGCAGACCTGGCTTTACCGTGACAACATAACCTTGTGGCGTGATGCGCTGGCCAAAAACGAGAATGCCCAGAATGCGCACATTATTGTGGGCAATTACTTGTTGGATGCCGGGCAGTTGGACGAAGCGCTGGTTCATTACCGCAAGGCGATTGAGATTAATCCAAATGACGAAACCTCTTACATTGATTACGCCATTGCGCTCGCAAAGTCTGGAAGGCTGGATGAGGCCGAGGCGGAATTTCAGGAGGCGATTAGGATTCAACCGAACCGCCCTGCGGCCCATGCCAATTATTACTCCCTACTTCTCAGTCGCGGAAAGCTTGATGCAGCATATGAAGAAATACAGAAGATGATGGTTCTCGCGCCGGAAAGCGCCCAAACCCACAACACTTATAGCCGGTATCTGATATTGCGCGGAAGACTTGATGATGCGGAGGCTGAACTGCAAATAGCCCGTCAATTAGAGCCGGACTCAGTGGATACACGCCTAACCCAAGCACTCATTTTGGATGCTCGAGGCCGGCTGAATGAAGCTGTGCAGGAATATAAATCGGCTCTGAAACTTTTTCCTTCTTCTGATGAAGGCCGCATTGGACTGGCAGACACACTCTGTCTCCTGGGCAGATCGGACGAAGCCATCCCCTACTACCGTGATGTTTTGCGATCCAGCGCAAACAATGCTGAAGTCCAAATCAAATTGGGGCGGGCATTAATTGGAAAAGGAGACTTTGCAACGGCTGAATCAGAGTTCTCCTCCGTGTACAAAGCCGATCCCAAGAACGCAAAAGCCATTGATGGCCTCGGTTACGCACTGGCCATGCAAGGCAGGCTGGACGAAGCCCGGCCCCGGTTTCTCGAAGCGATGCAACTGGATCCCAAAGACGCGCATACTCATCTGCACTATGCGATGTCTTTGTCCGCCCAGCGGCAGGCCCAAGCGGCGGTGGTGGAATACCGAAAAGCCCTGGCCTTGGACGATCAACTGTCGTCGGCTTGCAACAACCTGGCGTGGATGCTGGCAACGCATCCCGACCCGCAAATACGCAACGGCATGGAAGCGGTTGAACTGGGTGAACGGGCCTGCCGGTTGACGAATAACGAGCAGCCGTTTTACCTGGGCACCCTTGCCGCAGCCTATGCTGAGGCGGGGCGTTTCAACGACGCGATTGCCACGGCTGAAAAGGCCCGGGACCTGGCACGAAAAGCCGGCATGGAAAAGGTCGCGGAGCGAAACGAACAACTGCTGGCATGGTATCGGACGGGCCGGCCTTACCATGAACCGGCGGAGGCCAATTGATTCATCTGCCCATCGTCCGGTCAACTTTTCAAAGCGGGCTTTCCGGCGAATTCCATTCCGACGAGGCAGACGTCGTCATCAAATTCGTGATCCACGGAAAATGCGCGGATGGCTTCGAGCAATTCGTCGAACATTTGCGCGGCCGGTTTTTGCAGCAGGTTTTGCGCGTCCAGCATCAGTCGTTCCTGTGAATACAATTCTTCATTTTGCCCCTGCACTTCGTACAGGCCGTCGGTGAACAGCATCACGAAATCGCCGGGCGCGATGGCGACTTCACTGGTTTGATACGACGGGTTGTCAAACAGGCCGAGCGCAGGCTCGCCGCGGCTGGAGACGTGGGCGAGCAGCTCGATCCGGCCCGTGGAACGGTGCAGGAGCAATGGTTTGGGGTGGCCGGCGTTGGCGAAGCGCATCTTGCCGGCCGGCCAGTCGGCGACGAGGTAAAACGCCGTGGTGAGCATCGGCGAGCCGGTGCTTTTGAGGATGCTGCACAAATCGGAATTGAGCTTGCGCAGAAAATTTCCCGGCTCGCGTGCCAGCGGTTTCAATTCCTCCGCCAGCGCGCGAATCATGGCGGTAACGAGCGCGGCGCGCACGCCATGGCCGGTCACGTCGCAAATGAAGACGGCGGCTTCGTTGTCCGAGAGTGCGGAGACGCTGAAAAAATCGCCGCTCACCGTTTCGGCGGCCTGGTAGCGATGGACAAATTGGAACGCGCTTTGTTCCGGCGGGACGTTGCCGGGGAAGGCCGGGTATTGCTGCGGCAACATCGTGAGCTGGATTTCGCGCGCCATGCGGAGGTTTTCCTCCATGATTAAATTTTTGGCGCGCAGGTCCTCGCGGCTGCGGGACAATTCCGAGGTCGTCCGGCGAATTTGTTCCTCGGAATGCTTGCGTTCGGTGATGTCTTCGACCGTGCCTTCGTAGTAAAGCAGCTGGCCCGGCGCACTGCGCACCGCGCGGCAATTTTCGGAAATCCAGATGATGGTCCCGTCCTTGCGGTATATTTTGGACTCGAAGCCGGTCAGCGTGTCGTGTTCCCGCATCAACCGGACGAATTCCTCGCGCCGTCCCGGTTCGACATAAAGCCGGGTCGCGATGTCCTTGATGCTGGCCATCAATTCCACCGGCGATTCGTAGCCGTAAATGCGCGCCAGCGCCACGTTCGCCAGCAAATAATGCCCGTCCGGGGTCGTGCGAAAAACGCCTTCCACCAGGTGGTCGAAAATGCCGTAGTAATTGTCTTTTTCATCAATCAGCGCGTTGTATTCATGCTGGCGTTCAATCGCACAGCGAAGGGCATGTTGCAGCGCGCGCGGCTCAATTTCATCTTTGGTCAGGTAATCCTGCGCGCCCGCCCGGACGATTTCCGCCCCGAATATCCCGTCATTTGCCGGACCGAACACCACGACCGGCAGACGCGGGATTTTGAGGGTGAGCTGCGTGACTTGGAACAGACCGGCGGCGTTTGCGGATGGGAGTTCAAACAAAATGGCGTGGTATGAATGGGCCGCCAATTCAGCCAGCCCGGCTTCCAAAGTCGGAACCGTGGCGACTCCAGTCGCCCCGCCGCTCGCGCGCAGCATTTCCGCGACGCCGTGCGCAAAACGCGCGTCGTTGCCAACGAGCAAAACTTTCAGTGGTTCAAATTCCATGGTGCGATTCAGTCCACGGCGGGGGGCGCGCCAGATCAATTCGCCGCCTTGGGAAAAGATACAGGGTTGGCTCGCCGCTGCAAGTGGGTTGCGTCGGAGCGCCCCGACACCGTGCAATTCGTCTCCTTCCTGGGAGCGTCGGCGTCCCGCCGGCGAATGGATCAGCCCGTCATCCTGCAACCCGCCGGCGGGACGCCAGCGCTCCCGGATTCCACTTTCCAAGCCCATCGCCTCAAAGTATCCTGCTTATCTGAAACATCATGCCAAGTGTTTTCATCAAAACTTACGGCTGCCAGATGAACGAACGCGACAGCGAAGCCGTCGCCGCCCAGCTCGTGGCCAAGGGTTACACCCTCGCGCCATCCGAGGCGGTCGCCGACGTGATTTTGCTGAATACCTGCAGCGTGCGCGATTTCGCGGAGCAAAAGGCGATTGGCAAAATGCAAAACATCGCGGCGGATGTGCGCAAGCACCATCCGGAGGTCGTGCTCGGTTTCATGGGTTGCATGGCGCAAAGCCGCGGACAGGAACTTATTGACCGCCTGCCGGACGTGGACCTCGTCCTCGGCACACAAAAATTTCATCACGCGGCGGATTACCTCGACGAAATCCTTGCCGGCCAGCGTAAAAAAATTGTGGATGTTGCGGAAGAGCCGGGCAGTGAAGCCACCATTCGCGAGCATTTGCTCAACGGCAACGCGCAAAAATCCGTCACCGCCTTTGTCAGCATCATGCAAGGCTGCAACCAGTATTGCACCTTCTGCATCGTGCCTTACACGCGTGGCGAGGAACGCAGCCGCAGCATTCCCGACATCGTGGCTGAGTGCCGCCAGCTCGTGTCACAGGGCGTGAAGGAAATCACGTTGCTCGGCCAGATCGTCACCAGCTACGGTAAACGCGGTTTTGGTAGGGCCGGGCTGCCGCTCGGCCAGGACGCGCAGCAGCGCGTCCCTACCACAAAAAAAACATTCTTCGTCCTGCTCCTGGACGCGGTTCACGAAATCGACGGGCTGGAACGCATCCGGTTCACTGCGCCGCATCCGAAAGGTTACGGCGACGATTTGATTCAGGCCTACGCGCGGCTGCCCAAGCTCGTTGAGAGCGCCCACCTGCCCGTCCAAAGTGGCAGCGATCGCGTCTTGAAATTGATGCACCGCGGCTACACGCGCGACCGCTTCCTCGGCATCGTAAAAAAATTGCGCCGCGCCCGGCCGGACATCGGCATCACGACCGACATTATTGTCGGCTTTCCCGGCGAAACCGAAGAAGACTTCGAGCAGACCCTTTCACTCGCGCGCGAAGTGCAATTCGACAACGCTTACATGTTCAAATACTCGCAGCGCCGCGATACGCCCGCGGCTGAAATGCCCGGCCAGGTGCCGCAAAAAATCCGCGAGGAACGCAATCATCGCCTGCTCGAAACGATTAATGAAATCGGCAGGCGCAAATACGATGCATCCATCGGGCGGCGGACACAGATCCTTGTCGAAGGGCCGAGCAAAAAGAATCCGGCGCGGATGACTGGTCGGACGCGCTGCAACAAGATTGTGGTGTTCGATCCCGCAGGGCGGGAGCATCGCGGCCAGCTCATGGACGTGAAAATCACCCGCTCCGGCTCCTTCACGCTCTACGGCGACCCGGCGAATGTGGAATAGATTTAGCGTCTTGCCTCAATGGGCAACGCAGCATAAATTAATGCCATGAGTAAAGTGGAAGAAATTGAACAACTCATCGAGCAACTTCCGGCGGAAAATTTGGCGGAACTTGCCGCGTGGATACAGCAGCGCGCAACAGCCATCCGCGACCACAGTGCTTTTCTGAACAGCTACGCTCCCGAGGACGAAGGGTTATACGATGACGCCATCGCCCGGTGAAATCTGGCTGGCGGACATTCCGTTCACCGATGGCAGCGCCTCGAAAATCCTTCCCGTTCTTGTGCTCTGGCTGGATGCCGGCGATGCGGTGGTTGCAGCAGTAACTTCGGCGGCAGCGCGTTCTCCAAGCGACGTGCTTTTGCAGAACTGGCAGGCCGAAGGTTTGCGCGTCGCGTCCACTATCCGCCTGTCACGCCTGGATTGCCTTGAACAAAACTTGTTGCGCCGCAAATTGGGCGCGCTTTCAAGCGGCGACGCGCAACGCATCAAACAAGTCTGGGCAAATCAAATCCAACTGCGTTTTTAGCTCTTCGCGGCCAGCTCTAGGATGTGAAAATCACCCGTGCCGGCTCCTTCACGCTTTACGGCGACCCGGCGAATGTGAATTTGTAGCCATAATGGATTGTCCAGATTGAATTTTTCGTGTCCTTTTGTGTCCATTCGTGGTTAGCTTTTCACCATGAGATTGTCGCTGTTGTCCATCTTGCTCGGCTTGGGCGTGAGCGTGCCGCAAATTTACGGTTTGACCAAACCGGCGCAGTTCGCCGCCGCCGCGCGCAAATTTCCGCGTTCGTTGCCGATTGGCTGCGGGTTGATGCTGTTGGCCACGGCGTGGTTTGTGTGGAACGTGAACGTCGAACCGATCGCGGATTTCTCGGTTTTTAAACCGTATATGATGGCTGGTTTCACGGCGGTGGGAATTTTGGCGTGCATTTTTGTGCAGGACTTTCTGGCCGTGCGCGGCCTGGCCGTCCTGATGTTGCTGCTGGCGAAATTGATGGTGGATACCGGGCGCCCGCATCTGGGCGAATCGCGATTTGTGCTCGTGATTCAAATTTGGGCCTACCTGCTCGTCGTCGCGGGCATCTGGTTCACCATCACGCCGTGGAAACTGCGCGACATTTTAAACTGGGCGACGGCAACGGAAGCACGCATCCGCATCGGCAGCAGAATCCGTCTGGCGTTCGCGGTGTTCGTGATGCTTCTCGGCCTGACCGCCTTTCGGGCGATGTGAGCGCGGTCAAACCCAAAATCCTGGTCATTCGCGGCGGGGCCATCGGCGATTTCATTCTCACGTTGCCAGCCATTGCCGCCTTGCGCCGCCAGTTTCCCCACGCGCACCTTGAGGTGCTCGGTTATCCGCATATCGCCCAACTCGCGGTGGCGGGTGGTCTGGCGGACCGCGTGCGACCGATTGAAGCGCGCGGCTTGGCGGGCTTTTTCGCCCGTGGCGGGACCCTCGAGCCGGATTTGATGGATTACTTTTCCGAGTTCGACCTGGTCATTTCGTATCTCTACGACCCGGACGAGATTTTCAAAACCAACATCTGTCGCTGCCTGGTTGGACAATTCATCGTTGGCCCGCACCGCCCGGACGAGGCGGAACAAATCCACGCAACGAAAGTTTATCTCAAGCCGCTGGAGCGACTGGCAATTTTCGACGCGGATAATGTGCCGCGATTGAACGTAGGACGGGCTTCCAGCCGGTCTCAAACTTCTTCCGCGATTTTGTTGAATCAAGTTGGAGACAGGCAAGATGCCTGTCCTACTTTGGCCCTTCATCCCGGCAGCGGCAGTGAAAAGAAAAACTGGCCGGAGACGAAATGGGCCGGGTTGATTCAACAAATCGTGGCGACGACCAGCTGGAACCTGCTGCTGGTTGGCGGCGAAGCGGAGGGCGAGTGCCTCCGGCGGCTGGCCACCGTGCTGCCGTCGGCACGATGTTCGATCGCGCAAAGCCTGCCGCTCGCCGAACTGGCACAACGAATCCAATCCTGCACGGCTTTTGTGGGTCACGATTCGGGCATCACGCACCTGGCGGCGGCGGTGGGATTGCCGTGCGTTGTCCTGTGGGCGGACACGCTGGAGGAGGTTTGGCGGCCGCAAGGCGAAGCATTGGTCGTTTTGAAGGAAATCACCGGCGTGCGGGCCATCAGCGTGGAAAAAGTGATGGCCGAATTGCACAAGCTGGTTCGGGAATGATCCGAGGCACAGGCGAAACGTTCTCACCGTAGCGGCGTCTCGGCAGAGCGCCGAAGCATGAAAC
>JBAVOO010000033.1:0-35849 GCA_049692125.1 Verrucomicrobiia bacterium
CAGGAAGCTGGTCAAAGGAAACCAAATGTGTAACCTCTAACCAAAATAGTGTTACCGATGTATTGACCCACGAGTGTTACCGATGTTCTGACTGCGCCAAAATCGCTTTAGCATTTAGCGTTTATCCTTTAGTCTTCCAAATCGATTTGAACTCAATCCCATGATGGAAATCCAACCATGAAACTGCAAACGAGTTCCCTCATGAAAATCTCCGCGCCGGGTTTGGCTTTGGTTCTGGCATGTCTCTCTTTCGCCTCCCTGCCGGCGCAGGCCTGCACCATTTTTGTGCTGACCGATACCAACCGCGCGCTGTTTTGTAACAACGAGGATTGGTCGAACCCAAAAACGAGAATTTGGTTCGCACCTGCCGGCGACGGATATTACGGCGGGGTTTTTGTCGGCTTTGATGATGGCTGGGCGCAGGGTGGGTTCAACACCGAGGGCCTCGCCTTCGATTGGGTGATGACAGGCACTGTAACATGGGAGCCGGATCCTCATTTACCTTACGCCCGGGGAGATTCGAGCCGGCGAATGCTCGAAACGTGCGCCACCGTCAACGACGCCATCGCTTTCTTTCGGAGTCATAATGAGCCGGGATTCCGGCGTTCCCAAATATTGGTGGCGGACCGGACGGGAGCTTCCGTCATCGTCGGCGCGAAGGATGGCAAATTGCAGGTTGAGCAGGAAAACCAGTGCCGCGGTTTCGGTTTTGGCCGGCGAACGCTCGACGCGGCGCTCGCGAAGCATCCCGAACCCACCGTGGCGAACGGTTTCAAAATATTGCGCGATTGCCGGCAACCGGGCCAATACGCCACCAAGTATTCCAACATCTACGATTTAAAGTCCGGGGACATCTTCCTCCATCCGTTTCCCGAACGTGATGACGAGGTGAAATTCAACCTGGCCGCCGAGCTGAAAAAAGGAGGCCATTACTACGACATGCCCCAAATCAAGGAGCAACTGGCGCAGGCGCCCCGGCCTTTGCTGCTCAATATGAAGCGCTTCCCCGTGGACGAGTTCAAACCGATCCCGGACCGGGAACCCAAAGTCACCGCCCACCTGTGCGCCTTGATTGAGGACGCGGCTCAAGGCGCACCGAAGACCGATGATTTCACTGCTGAAGAGTGGAAAGTGTTTTCGCCAAAGCAGAAGCAAGTCCAAGCCACCATACAAAAGCTCGGTGATTTCATCGCGATGACCTTGGTGGATCGCAGTGAAACGAATGGGCAGCGCAGCTATCGGTACCGTCTGGAGTTTGGCAAGGCAATAATTCTCCAGCGTTTTATTCTCGATGAGCAGAACAAGCTTGTCACCGACGGAACGGAAGCGGTGGAATTGAAACCGGGCGCGAGAATCGCCGAAGAGCCTGACCAGCCCGTGGTCGGCATCGGTGTCATGCTCGACGTGGAGGGACAAGACATCATCGTCACCGGCATCGTGCCGAACTCGCCCGCGGCGGCTCAAAAGGACATCCACGTCGGTGACCGGATCATTGCTGTTGCCCAGGAGACCGGGCCGACCGTCCCGGTTCATGGTGGTGGCGAGAAGGCGGCCCAGGCAATTGCTTTGATTCGAGGCCCGGCGGGCACAACGGTTCGTCTGACGCTTGTTTCTTCCGGAGAAGATGACTCCCGCGCCCGGGTTGCAAGTTTTGTGCGCGCTGAAATAAAAATGCCGCCCCGTTGAGGAGCACAGGATGGCCTGGACAGCCTTTGGCGCACGGGCTGGATAAATTGGTTGAAAGTTGAGGGTTGAAAGGTTGAGAGCGGGAATTGCCGAAAAGTCGCGGCGGCAAGCAGCTGCGGTCATGCAGCCGGAGGGTTGTTACAGTCCGGCTGTTTTGTTTTTGCACGGAACATAAGGGGTTTGACTCCGCGCCATGACAAACGTAAATTTCCAATTAATGCTGGTTGCTGAATCAAAGGTGGCGAGTGCGAATGCGACTGACTCGCCTGATGCCAATCCGAATCGTTCCTGGAAACAAATTGTGGAACCGGTGGAGCCTTTTCTTCAGGCGGTCACGCGGCAATTGATCCGGCAGGTCAACGATTTTGATCCGCAAATCATTCCTTATGCCCAATACGCCCTGAACGGCGGCGGGAAACATTTGCGTCCCACGATTCTGGCGCTGTCCGCCGGCGCGCTCGGCGAGGTCACCGAGGCGCACGTGACGGCGGCGGTCATCATTGAAATGGTGCACTTGGCCACGCTGGTGCATGACGATGTGATGGACGAGGCGGAAATCCGCCGCGACCAGCTCACGCTGGCGGCCAACTGGGGCAATGAAATCGCCGTGCTGTTCGGTGATTGCCTGTTTGCGCAGGCATTGAAGCTGGCGGCCAGCTTTCCGACGCCGGAAGTTTGCCGTGCCGTCGCGATGGCGACGAACACGGTTTGTTCCGGGGAAATTTTGCAGACGCAGCACCGCCATAAGTTCCAAATCTCGCGGCGCGACTATTTCCGGGTCATCGAAATGAAAACCGCCGAATTGTTCACGCTGGCGTGCGATTTGGCGGCGTTTTTGAGCGGGGCGACGCCGAAACGGCGCGCCGCCTTGCGGCAATTCGGCGCGGCGTTCGGCACGGCGTATCAGGTTTATGACGATTGCGTGGATTTGTTCGGGACGGAAGCGCTGGCTGGCAAATCACTGGGCACGGACCTGGCGAAGGGCAAATTGACGTGGCCGGTGCTGCTGGCGTGGGAACGCGCGAACGCCGCCGACCGGGCGCGACTGGAGAACCTGGTCGAAAACTGGAAGCCGGAAAATTTGTCCGGCGTGAACGAATTGCTGGCCCGATACGAAACCTTTGAGCCGTCGCAGGAAGTCATCGCGCGCTATTTGGAGCAGGCGCGGCGGGTGTTGCGGGTTTTGCCGGAATCCGGCGGGCGCGCGGGATTGTTCGGTCTGGCGGATTTTTTAGCGCAACAAACCGGCGCCCTGGCGGTTTGTATTTGAGTAAATCATGATTATGTCCGCTCCAGTCAGACGCACGGATGATTCGGAGACGCCCGCGCCGGTGGATGAAGAGTCCCTGGTGCGGCGGGCGCGGCGTGGTGATTTGGAGGCTTACGATGAATTGGTGCGGCGCCATCAGGAGCGCATCTACGCAACGATTTACCACATGACCGCCAATCACGAGGACGCCAACGACCTGGCCCAGGAATCGTTCATCAAGGCGTTTCAGGCGCTGAAATCCTTCAAAGGCGGCTCCAGTTTTTACACCTGGCTGTACCGGATTGCGGTCAACAAAACGATTAATTTCCTCAAGCAGCGCAAGAACCGCATTCACATGAGCCTGAACGACTTGGACTTCAACGCCGAGCACGACCCGGATTTAATGGCCTTGATTTCGGACAAAACACCGCGCCGCGAGGCCGGTTTGGCGGAATTGCAGGAAAAATTGAACACGGCATTGCTGAAGTTGTCTGAACCTCATAGATTGGTGGTTGTTCTGCACGATGTGCAGGGGCAATCGCACGAAGAAATTGCAAAGATTATGGACTGCAACATTGGCACCGTTCGGTCGCGGCTGTTTTACGCCCGGCAGCAATTACAGGCGTTGTTGTCCGATTACTTGAAGTAAATATGAACGAACACGAAAACAACTTCGAGTCGTTGCGCCGCTTGCTGGTTCTCAAACGGCACGAAACACCACCGCCGGGATATTTCAACTATTTTTCAAGCCAGGTCCTGCAACGAATCCGCGCCGGCGACACCGGAAAATCAGCCAACGGGTTGGAGGATTTGTTTGGTCAGGCGCTCTGGCTGGAAAAATTGTTGCAAGCGTTTGATGTGAAACCGGTGTTTGCGAGCGCGTTTGCAGGAGCGCTTTGTTTGCTGCTGTTTCTCGGAATTATTTATGCGGAACGCCCGGAGATCACGTCGCAGCCGCTTTTGCAGGCCGCCACCACCACCACTTCGCTCGCCGCCGTGTCGCCGGTATCCCTGTCGCAGTCGGCGGACCAAACGGGGATCGTGTCCAGCACCGATCCCGTGCTCAGCCTTCAGCCGGTCGCTTCGCTTTTTGGACAGCAAAATTCGCTTGCCCAGCCGGTCAGCTTTTCACCTTCCGGCAACTGATCCGATTTGAAATGCGTTGCGCGCTTGAAACGCCGCCGCGCTTGTCATTAAATCGGGCGGGTGCCAACCAAAGTCATCGCGGTCGCCAACCAAAAAGGCGGCGTGGGCAAGACAACCACTGCCGTCAATCTTGCTGCTTGCCTCGCCGCGCTGGGCCGGCGCGTGCTCTTGTTTGACCTCGACCCGCAGGCCAACGCCACCAGCGGCCTCGGCCTGGAAAAAACCGAGGGCGCCAGCGCGTATCGGGTTTTGCTGGGTGAAGGCAGCCTGCTCGACAAAATCAAAAGCACCGCCTTCGAGCGGCTGGAAGTTGTGCCGGCCGAAGTGGATTTGTGCGCCGCCGATCTTGAACTGGCACGAATGGAAAATCATCTGCTCCGCGTTGCCGGCGTGTTGCGGCCCGTGCTGGAATCGCAGCGGTTCGACGTGGTCCTGGTGGACTGCCCGCCGTCGCTGGGCATTCTCACCCTGAACGCCTTTGCCGCGAGCGACGGTTTGCTCGTGCCGTTGCAATGCGAATATTACTCGCTCGAAGGCATTTCCATGATGAACCGTGTGCTCAACCAGTTGCGCGACGCGGGCATCAATCCGCGCCTCGACATTTTCGGCGTCGTGATGACGATGTTCGATGGCCGGACGAAACTTTCCAACGAGGTCGTCAGCGAAGTCCGCAATCAGCTTGGCGCGCGCGTGTTTGAAACCGTGATTCCGCGCAGCACGCGCCTCGCCGAAGCGCCGAGTTTCGGCAAACCGATCATCCATTATGACAAATACAGTTCCGGCGCGGCGGCTTATGAGCTGCTCGCGCAGGAGGTCTTGAAACGGCTGGCGGGTTGATTTGTTTCTTCATTCTGCATTCGAAATTCTACCTTCTCAAACCATGCTGAAGCGCACGCCACTTTTTACCGCGCACCAGAAACTCGGCGGCAAACTCGTCGAATTCGGCGGCTGGGAGATGCCGGTGCAATACACCAGCATCACGGACGAACACCTCGCCGTCCGCAAAGCCGCCGGCATCTTCGACATCTCGCACATGGGCGAAGTCACTGTCAGCGGCGCGGGCGCGGCGGCATTTCTGAATTCTGTTCTCACGAACGACATCCGCAAGCTCGCGCCCGGCGAAGGCCAATACACCTTGATGTGCAACAAACACGGCGGCGTGGTTGACGACCTTTACGCCTTCCGGCTCTCAGAGGAGGTCTTCCTGCTCATCATCAACGCCTCGCGCATCGAGCCCGACGTGGCCTGGTTGCAGGCGCAGGCGGCGAAATTTGCGCGCCGGAGCGAATTACAGATGACCGACGCCTCGCACAATTATGCCGCCGTGGCCGTTCAAGGCCCGCGCGTAAAGGAATTCATCGACAGATGCTTTCTGGGCAAATCCTTGGCTGCAATGCGTGTGGCACGGGCAACCGAGCTAAAGAAAAACGAGATAGGTGTTTTCCAATTTGGATATGACGGTTGGATTACTCAATTGTTCGTATCTCGCACGGGCTACACTGGCGAAGACGGGTTTGAGATCATCGGATCAGATGAATCAATCCCCCAAGTATGGAAGACAATCCTTTGCATTGGTCAACCTTTTGGCATCAAGCCGTGCGGTCTCGGCGCGCGCGACACGTTGCGGACGGAAGTCTGCTATCCGCTCTACGGCCACGAACTGGACGAAAACACCACGCCCATTGAGGCTGGACTCGGATTTTTTGTCGCGCTCGACAAAGGCGAATTCAATGGACGCTCAGTTCTCGCGGAACAAAAAGCCAGCGGCACAAAGAAAAAACTCGTCGCGTTCAAGATGGCCGGAAAATCCGCGCCGCCGCGGCCGCATTATCCGATCTGGGTGAATGGCGCGAACGCCGGGATCGTCACCAGCGGCACGCAAAGCCCGTCGCTCGGCATCGGCATTGGCATGGGCTATGTGCCGATGGAATATGCGAAGCCTGATACGAAGATTGAAATTGAAATCCGCGGCAAACTGTCACCGGCAGTTGGTGTGGGTAAACCGATTTATAAAAAGACCTAGCTGGGGCAAACCCCGGCGCGTTCGTTTGGCTACCTTCAATCCTCAACCCCGCGCTGTGCCGTATCCCATCGCGCCAGAGTTGCCGTTCCAACTTGTAAGTGCCCATCGCGACGATTTCAGCCGGTAGAAGCAGACGGTTACGTTGGGTGATGTTTTCAAGGTCGAAATATATCGGCCCAGCAGCGGGAATCCGGCTGTCAGATTCCCGACGGATGGGCCTGCCGGAGGAACCGGAAATGATTAGCGATCCTGCCAGGGCTAGAACTTGAAACCAACGCTCAAGAAAATTCCATTGCCCGCCGTATCTTCGTTTTCTCCCAAAGACACCGTTTCCATGTAGGAGAGACGATATTCTGCCTTTGCAAACCACCTGTCGTCGATATCCCAACGCAAGCCCAAACCCGCGTAGGGAAAGAGGTAGCCCTGATAATTACCGCCACTGCTGAACCGCCAATATCCAAGTCCGGCGCCGACAAACGGGGTGAGGTGCTTCTTGAGGAAATTGTAATCCAGCCCAATATCGCCTCCATACACGGACGCGCTCCCGGAGTCCAAATCGGAAAAAGCGCTGGTGCTGCCAGCAACGAATTCCAGGTGAGCGTTTAACTGGTCAATGAAATTATAGCCGACGCCGATTCCGCCACAATACACGTCCACGCCGACACCTCCTGGGTTGATATGGTCGTATAGGCCCGTTCCATAGATATCCCATTTGCCCGCGCGGGAATAATCATCCATCACGCCACCCAAGCATGCCATGGTGCCCAGAAGCGGGAGCAGTACGACACCTAACCCCATATTTCCCAGATTAACTTCACAAGCTGATGTTATTGACTTACAATGGAACCGCATAAACAAAGGCTTTCATCTATGTCTAATCAACGAAAAACGGAGAATCCAATGGGTGCAGGCAAAAAACCAGCTCTGCGGGTGGCTTTCGATAGTCGTCTGAAGCTGGAGTTTCACGGTTCCAAGGTCACGTCAGACGCCGGGTTGTTGGCGTATCGGGAACTGGATGAGGTGCTGGGTCTGACCGACCTGGGTGAGAATCTGCTGAACGATTGGCGCACGGGAAAGAACACGCAACACTCGATGGTCGCGCTGATGCGGCAGTCCATCTTCAGCCGTCTGGCGGGCTACGAAGACACCAATGACGCCGAACGGCTCTCTCCGTTGATCCCACCATGCGGCATGTAGTTGGTGGGCGAGCCACGGAACACACGGCGGCCTCCACCAGCCAGATGGGGCGCTTCGAGACCGAGGTATTGACACAGCGGGGCAACTTGGCGGAATTGACGAAGCTGTCAGGGAAATGGATTGACCGGCTGCGGGAACGCCAACCAATGCGGGAACTGATCCTGGACATGGACAGTTCAGTGAGCGAGACCTACGGCGAGCAGGAAGGCACGGCCTACAACGGACATTTCGGCTGCACCTGCTACCACCCGTTGTTTTGCTTCAATCAGTTTGGCGATGTGGAGCAGTCCCAGCTGCGCGATGGCAACGTGCATAGTGCCAAGGATTGGCGGGCGGTGCTGGAACCGGTGGTGGCACGTTATCAGGGTCGAAACATTTCGCGCTATTTTCGGGCCGATGCCGCCTTTGCACAGCCGGAACTCTATGAGTATCTGGAAGCCGAGGGTTTCGAGTATGCCATCCGGCTACCGGCTAATGATGCGTTGCTGCGGGACATTGAGCCAATGCTGACCCGACCGGTGGGCCGTCCATCGAACGCGCCGGTGGTCTGGTATGCCGGCTTTTTGTATCAGGCAAAGAGTTGGGGTTGCGCCCGGCGCGTGGTGGCCAAGGTGGAATGGCACAACGGCGAACTGTTCCCTCGCACCGGGTTCATCGTGACCAATCTAACCAGGCCCGCCAAACGGGTGGTGCGGTTCTACAACCAGCGGGGCACGGCGGAACAATGGATCAAGGAAGGCAAAAACGCCCTCAAATGGATGCGGCTGTCCTGTCACGACTTTGTGGACAATCAGGTGCGGCTGCAACTGTTCGTGCTGGCCTACAACTTGGGCAACTTCCTGCGGCAGGCGGTGCTGCCCCAAGCGGTGCGTCACTGGACACTGACGACGCTGCGGGAGAAATTGATCAAGATTGGGGCAAAAGTCGCGCGCCATTCCCGGAAGATCGTCTTCCAGATGGCGGAAGTGGCTGTCCCGCGAGAGTTGTTCCGGGCCATTCTGGAAGGGATTGGGCGGTTGAGATTGCCTGCGGCAGCATCCGGATGACAGAAAATTGAAAGGACTCGCATGAAAACAATGGAAACCACGGAAGAGGTGTCTTCAGATGGCATGGAAAAGCGTGTGGAAAGGCACAACTGGCGACAAATCGGCCCCTGTGCCAGAGAAAAACCGATGGCGGACTTGAAAAAAGTCCTTGCAAACCCGTGGAGCAGGAAGAAAATCACAAAAAAGGCCCACGCTGGTCGCGGGCAAGAAGCCAAATGGGAAATGTCAAATGAAAACGAAATTATATTATTACTCCAGGATACTAGCATTGCTGATTGTATTAAACGTCAAGGGACGTGGTATTGAATGTGATCATACCAATTACCAGAAACAATCGGTGCAATGGCTGGGCGGCGCTGCTGCGCCGCCGGTTCCGATGGCCGTTGAGACAAAATCTCATGGTGCTGGTGGACTCATCGGTCTGGGGCCTATCAGATAACCGCCGGTGAAGCCCTCGTTCCGCAACCGTTCCCAGATCCGTTTGGCCGTGTGCCGCTGCTTGCGGGGTTGCAGCCGGACCTCCCGGAGAATCTGTTATGACTTCCGTCTGCTCATAGTCACATGCAAGGCTCATGCACGTCTTGTCACTTTCGTGCTCTTTGGCCGCCAATCTTCATGGACGCTAGAGAGAAACAGCCGGGAAAAAGGGCGACTGCGATAAGCACAGGATAACAAATAACCGGACGCTGAATAGAACAAAAAGCTGCGGAAAGCCAGCCTTCACCTGGAAACTCCGGCTCGGCAGACCAACGGCGTGAAGAAAAAGCTCGTCGCCTTGAAGCTGACCCACAAATCCGCGCCGCCGCGGCCGCATGATCCAATCTGGGTGAACGGCGCGAATGCCGGCGTCGTCACCAGCGGCCCGCAAAGCCCGTCGCTGGGCATCGGCATCGGCATGGGTTACGTGCCAACGGAGTTCGCGAAGCCCGGTGCGAAGATCGGAATTGAAATCCGCGGCAAACGTTTTGCCGCCGTCGTTGTGCCCAAGCCGGTTTACCGGAAAATTTGATGGAGGGCGGTTGGGGGGCAACCTGTGCATCCCCGTTCGGTGTCCCGCCTTTAGGCGGTCTGCGGACGCATCCTGTCATTTGCCGCCTGAAGGCGGGACACCAAACCGACTCAGCCCGTTGGGTGGTGGCATTGCCCGGTCATACCTGGGCGGTGGTTGGCCGTTCCCGACGGCGCTTGACTTTCTAATCAGCCATATTAGCGTCTGGCTGTGGCGGGCAGTGCGGCGAGTGTATCCGCAAAATTGATTCGATCACGATTAATTCGATGATTTCTGCGGGCGGAATGTGACGCCAGAGTTTTCTAAATTAAATGAACGCATGATGGAAACATCCCCAAATCCTTATCTGGTGATCGTTTTGTTGATGGCGGTGGCGGTGGCATTTGCGCTGGCGCCATTGACAGCGGCGTGGGCCTGGGCCAGGTTCTTTTCGCCGAAAAAACCTGGCCGGGACAAGAACGCCATCTACGAATGCGGCCTGGAATCCAAAGGCGACGCCTGGATTTCCTTCCGGTCGGAGTATTATCTTTACGCGATCATTTTTCTGGTGTTCGACGTGGAGACGATTTTTCTGCTGCCGTTTGCCGTCTCCTTTGGCGGGCTTTCGGTGGGAGCATTTCTGGCCATGACGGTTTTTCTCCTGCTGCTGGTGGAGGGATTGGTTTGGGCATGGCGGAAGGGAGTGCTGACATGGAAATAAGGACAGGGCAACGGAGTGATGGAATAATGACGAACAACTCAACACCCCAACACTCCAACACTCCAACACTCCATTCCGCCGTGGACGAAGGACTAAGAAGCGAGCTGCAGAAGCAGGGGATTTACACCACCACCCTGGAAGAGTTGTACAACTGGGGCCGGGCCAATTCCGTGTGGCCGCTGACGTTCGGTCTGGCGTGTTGCGCCATTGAAATGATTGCAACGTCCATGGCCCGTTATGACCTGGCCCGGTTTGGCGCGGAAGTGTTCCGGCCTTCGCCCCGGCAGGCCGACCTGATGATTGTGGCCGGGACGGTCACCAAAAAAATGGCGCCGCTGGTGGTGCGGCTCTACAACCAGATGCCGGAACCCAAATACGTCATCGCCATGGGCGCGTGCGCGATTTCCGGCGGTCCGTTCAAGCAGGGCTACAACGTCCTCAAGGGCATTGACCGGTATATTCCAGTGGACGTGTCAATTCCCGGCTGCCCGCCGCGACCGGAGGCGTTGATTCACGCCATCATGACCTTGCAGGAAAAAATTTTGAACCAGAAACTCACCGGGCCGGACCGTCCGCGGCATCTGGTCAAGGGCGCTCCCAGCGAATTTCCGGTGCCGGCCTACGGCGAACACGATCTCGAACCGTCAAGCAATCCCGATGTCTGGCAACCGCCCATAATGACCAGAAAATGAGAATTTAATAAGGAATCCAGGAATCCAAGGACCAACGAATCCTGGCTTCCTGGTTTCCTAATAAAAAATCCCGTGGAAACTCCCGAACAAATCAAGTCGCGCCTCGAAGCGGCGGTGCCGGGCGCAAAAATTGAAATTCTCCCGAACGATTGTCCGGCGGGCGAACGGTCATTGCTGGTGGATCCGGCCCACGTCCTGGGCGCGGCAAAATTTCTCCGCGATGACCCGCAATTGCGCCTCGATTTTTGCTCCAACGTGACCGGCGTGGACTGGCCGGAGGCGGAAATCATAGAAAAAATCAAGGTCAAGCAGGTCGTGGACGGCGTGGAAAAGGAAGGTGAGGAAGTGAAGAAGACCGTGCGGCCCGGCTTTCTCGAAGTGGTTTATCACCTGTATTCGATGGAATTGAAACACGGGCCGGTGGTTTTGCGCCAGCGCACGATTAATCGCGACCTCGAAGCGCCCGCGGTTTCACTGACACCCGTGTGGCGGGGCTGCGAGTTTCAGGAACGCGAAATTTTTGATTTGTTTGGCATCCGGCTGGAAGGCCATCCGGATTTGCGGCGCATTTTGATGTGGGATGGGTTCAAGGGCTTCCCGATGCGCAAGGATTACGTGCCGCCTGATGATTTTGAATACGAACCGACGCCGCATGACAAGGTGCTGGAGCAGGCCAAAAAACATTATCCGCCGGAGGTGAAAGCGTGAGCGCCATTGCCGCAATGCCGCCGAAGAATTACGAAATTCTGCCGAAGCCGGGCGGGAACGGCGAATCACCGGGCGAGTTGCTCGAGGTCTCGATGGGGCCGCAACATCCGTCCACGCACGGCGTGTTCCGCATGGACGTGGTGCTGGACGGCGAAAAAGTGGTGAAACTCAAGCCGGTGTTCGGCTATCTCCACCGGAACCACGAGAAAATCGCCGAGAACATTTCCTATCTGGGCTCGATGCCCTACACGGACCGGCTGGATTATTTTTGTTCGATGACGAACAACTGGGCCTACGCGCTCACCGTCGAGAAACTCGCGTGCTTGCCGGTCCCGGAACGCGCCGAATACATCCGCGTCATCATGGCGGAGTTGACGCGCCTGCAAAATCACACCTGTCTCATCGGCTTTTTCGTGCAGGACATGGGTGCGCTGGGCACGCCGCTGATGTATGCCTTCCGCGAACGCGAAAAAATCCTCGACCTCTTCGAGTCGGTGAGCGGCGCGCGCATGATGTGCAATTACCTGCGCTTTGGCGGCGTCCGTTGCGATGTCACGCCCGACTGGCTGGCCCAGGCGAAGCAACTGGTGGACGGCTACGGCAAATTCCTCGACGAATTTGAAGCGCTGTTCACCGAGAACGAAATTCTCCTCGCGCGCACGCAAGGCGTCGGCGTGCTGCCCCGGGAACTGGTCGTTAATGCTTCCCTCACCGGCCCGATGCTCCGTGCCGCCGGGGTGAATTATGACGTTCGCAAGGTGGACAAGTACGGCATCTACGGACGGTTCGACTTCAAGGTGCCACTGGGCGAACACGGCGACATTTACGACCGCTACATGGTCCGCGTCCTGGAAATGCGAGAGAGCGTGAAAATTCTGGAGCAGGCGCTGCGCGACATTCCGTCCGGACCGGTCATGGACCCGAAAGCGAAGTTGCGGGGATTCCGTCCGAAGGCGGGTGAAGCCTACGGGCGGATCGAGGCCCCGAAGGGCGAGTTGGGCTTTTATCTCATCAGCGACGGCTCGGCCAATCCGTTTCGCTACCGCGTGCGACCGCCCAGTTTCATCAATCTGACCGTGCTGGAGGACATGTGCCTCGGCCACCGGATATCAGACACCGTGGTCATCCTGGGCAGCGTGGACATCGTGCTGGGGGAGGTGGATAGATGAAACCTAATTATTGGATGTTGAGCGTTGAATGTTGGTTGTTGAATGTTTTCGGAACAAAACAAATGAAACGGCAGAACATTCAACATTCAACATTCAACGTCGAACTTCCAATGGATTGCAAATGTTAGGCGAACAAATCATCAAAGGCATGGCGGTGACCGCCCGGAATTTCTTCGGGAGTTACGTCTCGAAGGAACGGCTCACCACCGTGCAATATCCCGAGGAACGCCTGACGCCGAAGGAAAACACCCGGCAATTTCCGTTTCTGGTTTATGACGGGGACGACTGGGAAAAGGGGCTGCGTTGCGTGGCGTGCCAGATTTGCGAGAAGGAATGCCCGCCCCAGTGCATCTACATCGTCAAGAGCAAGGACAAGAAACCGGATTACAAGGGCCAGCCCCAGCTTTATCCGGCCACATTCGACATTGATATTTCCGTGTGCATGAGCTGCCAGATCTGCGTGGAAGTCTGCCCGTTCGACGCCATCAAGATGGACACCGAATTTGAATTGAGCACCGACGACCGTTTCGGCGGCCTGTTGTTCACGAAGGACAAGCTCGCCAAATCAAACGAGCATTTCCGCAAAATTCATCCCACAGAAGCGGCGGCGGTGGATGAGCACTTGGCCGGGGAAAAAGCCAAAGCGGAGGCCAAAGCCAGGGCCGCTGCGGCTCCGCCGGCCAACCCCGGTTGATTCGGAGTCCGGAGTTCGGGATTCGATGCCGCCTTCCTTTCCATCCTCCATCTTCCATCTTCGATCTCCAGTTCCCTTTGTCGCGCCGGCTTGCCGCTTCGTCCCAATTCGAGGTTCGATGCGGCTTTCAGAAGCCACTGAATGTGCGGCGCGCACGGAGTGACGCGCCCTGCCTGATTTGGCGTCCTGGTTCTCAGATTTCGGATTTCGGCCCTCGGATTTGTGTGCATCCGCGTATAGCGGCGTGGCCGCCACGCGGTTTTACGCCGTGTCCATTCAGCCTTCAGCCTTCAGCCTTTGTCCTTCATTCTTCACCGGCCTTCTCTTCTTGATTTGTGAAGAATAATTAATGATGCTGGAGATCGCTCTGGAACTCGATGGGCGAAACATGTTTGAAACGCTGGATCAGATTTTTGTCACGTTGAAGCATCAGGCGGTGGGGTTTGTCCCCGACGCCTGGCAGCCGCTGGTTTCCGCCCTGATTTCGGTGGCGCTCATCCCGCTGGTGTTTGCCACCTTGTTTGCCTTTGTCACGGTTTTTGAACGCAAGGGCATTGGCCGTATCCAGAACCGCTACGGCCCCAATCGTGTGGGCATTCCGTTGACGAAGATCCGTCTGTGCGGTTTCGGCCAGTTCATACCGGATGGGATCAAATCGCTCACGAAGGAGGACATCGTCCCGCACGCGGCGGACCAGGTGGTGCATTTCCTGGCGCCGGTCGTCCTGCTCATCCCGGTGCTGCTGGCCTATGCGGTGCTGCCGATGGGTCGCAACATGACCGCGGTGGATCTTGATGCGGGGGTGCTGTTTTTCTTTGCCGTGGGCGGGGCGGTGGAGCTGTCGGTGTTCATGGCCGGCTGGTCGAGCCACAACAAATACTCCCTGCTGGGCGCCATGCGCGCGATTGCGCAGATGATCAGCTACGAAATCCCGCTCATCCTTTCCGCCGTCACGGTCATCATGATCGTCGGTTCGCTCAAACTGGCGGACATCGTCGCCGCGCAAAATCTATACACTTTCGGCATTGCGCACTGGTTTGTGTTCACGCCGTGGGGTTTGGCTGGCTTCATCCTGTTCTTCATTGCTTCACTCGCGGAATCCAACCGCACGCCGTTTGATTTGCCGGAGGCGGAATCTGAAATCATTGCGGGCTATTTCACGGAGTATTCCGGTTTCAAATTCGCGCTGTTCTTCCTCGGTGAATACCTCGGCATGTTTGCCATCAACGGGCTGGGCATCACGCTGTTCCTGGGCGGCTGGACCGCGCCGTTTTCGTTCCTCACCTGGGTGCCGTCGTATGTCTGGTTCTTTGCCAAGCTGATGGCGCTGGTTTTCACGTTCATCTGGATTCGTGCCACCCTGCCGCGCCTGCGCATGGACCAGCTCATGAATTTCGCCTGGAAATTCATGCTGCCGATGTCGCTGGTCAACATTGTCACGGCCGGCCTCTGGCATTTCATGGGCCACAGCCCGCTACGCTGGGCGGTCTGCACCAGTCTGATTTTTGGCGCCTATGCCATCCTTGGCTGGGGATTGATGCACAATCAAAAACTCGGCAAACGCACCTATCACTTTGCCGATTAACCTCATTCACCCTTGTCACCCGTATTCCTCATCATCGCATTTGTGACGCTCTTTGCGGCGGCGGCGGCCATGAGCCTGCGCAACCTGGTGCATTGCGCGCTGTCGCTGGTGGTGGCGCTGGCCGGGCTGGCGGCACTTTATCTGCAACTCGACGCGCAGTTCGTCGGCTTCGCCCAAATCCTGGTCTATGTCGGAGCGGTCGCCATCCTCATCGTGTTCGCGGTATTGCTGACGCGCAGCGATGCGACGCCGAACCAGGCCATTCTTGCGCCCGGCTGGATTGTCGGCATCGCAGTTTCCGCCGTCGTCTTCGCCACGCTCGGCTGGGCGGCGCTGAACAGTCCGGGTCTGCCCAAACAAATGCCGCCGGCGCCCGAAGCCACCGTCAAAAACATCGGTGACCTGCTGATGACCCGGTATGTCCTGCCGCTCGAAGTCATCGGCTTGCTGCTGACGGCGGCGTTGATTGGCGCGGTCATCATCGCGATGAAGGAAGAGCCGCTTTCAAATTCTGGTAGGAGCCGAGGTGACGAGGCTTCATTATCCAAGAAGTCAGAGCCTCCTCACGTCGGCTCCTACGGTTCGGAAAAAGAGGGAGGGCAAGTATGACACCGCTTCAAGGCTGTTTGCTTGTCTCCGCGCTTCTTTTCGCCATCGGCCTGGCCGGTGCGGTCACTCGGCGCAACGCCATCCTCGCGTTGGTCGGCATCGAATTGATGCTGAACGCGGCAAACCTGAACTTCATCGCCTTCTGGCGTTACGGCCCGAATCCCGAGGCGTTGTCAGGCATGATGGTCGTGATTTTCTCCATCGCCATCGCGGCGGCGGAAGCGGCGGTGGGTCTGGCGCTCATCATTGCGATTTACCGCCATTACAAAACCGCCAACCTGGATGAAATGAAAAATTTAAAGGGATGACCTGGATAGCACAAAATCTCTGGCTGATTCCGGTGCTGCCGCTGGTGGCGTCGGGCGTGATTGCCATCAACAGACAACCGCAGCGCAAGCTCGCAGTGGCGTTGTCCATCGGTTCGATGGTTCTGGCGTTCCTGCTCTCGCTGTGCGCCTTCAGTGCCACGCTTATCCACCACGGCGAGAGCGGTGTGTTCCGTGAAGTCGCCGGTTTCAACTGGCTCCAGTTCGGCGGCCGGTGGCTGCAGCTCGGCTGGGTGCTGGACCCGCTTACGGCCATCATGCTGGTGATGGTTTCATTCGTCAGCCTGCTGATTTTCATCTTCAGCGTCGGCTACATGGCGCACGACGAAAATTTCACGCGGTTCTTTTGCTTCCTGTCGCTCTTCGCGGCGGCGATGCTCGGTGTGGTCATCGCCAACAACCTGCTCCTGTTTTTTGTCTGCTGGGAAATCGTCGGCCTGACCAGCTATCTGCTCATCGGTTTCTGGTATCACAAGCCGAGTGCCGCGGCGGCGGCGAAAAAGGCCTTCATCACCACGCGCATCGGCGACCTCGGCCTGCTGCTGGGCATGGTCTGGCTTTATGCAAAAGCTGGAACACTCACTTTTTATGATGGTGGCAATGGTTGTTTGGAGATTCCAACCCTGGCGAAAGCTTTCCCGTTTGAGGGCTTTGGTTTTGTGGCTTTGACAGGCATCGCGCTGCTTATTTTCGTCGGGGCGATGGGTAAATCCGGCCAAGTACCGTTGCATGTTTGGTTGCCGGATGCGATGGAAGGCCCGACACCGGTCAGCGCGCTCATTCACGCGGCTACGATGGTGGCGGCGGGTGTTTTTCTCGTGGCGCGGGTTTATCCGTTGATGAAGCCCGATTGGAGTGCTCTGGCTGGTCCGCATACCATTGTCAGCATGCCACCACTGGATGCGACGGTGGTAATTACGTGGGTCGGTGCGATCACCGCCGTGTTCGCTGCTTCCATTGCGGTGGCGCAGACGGACATCAAACGCATCCTGGCTTATTCCACGGTTTCGCAGCTCGGTTACATGATGCTGGGTTTGGGCGTCGGCGGCGTGGCGGTCGGCATGTTTCATCTGATCACGCACGCGTTTTTCAAGGCGCTGTTGTTCCTCGGGTCCGGCTCGGTCATCCACGGCTGTCACGAGGAGCAGGACGTGCGGAAGATGGGGGGATTGAAAAAATTCATGCCGGTGACGTTTGCAACCTATGCCATCGGCATGCTGGCGCTGGCGGGATTTCCGCTGTTTTTCTCCGGCTTCTGGAGCAAGGACGAAATCCTGCATTCGGCACACAACTGGCCGGTGTCGCAGATACCATTTTATCTCGGATGCGCCGGGGCGCTGCTCACGGCGTTTTACATGACGCGCCAGGTCGCGCTGGTGTTTTTTGGTTCATACCGTAGCAGCCGACGTGAGGAGGCTCATTCTTCTCCGCGCACTGCCCATAGCAAGTCAGAGCCTCCTCACGTCGGCTCCTACGAAGAAAAAGGAGAACCCCACGAAAGCCCCGCGGTCATGACCGTCCCGCTCGTCATCCTGGCGGTATTCGCCATTTTATTGGGCTTCGTCGGCACGCCGGCGTGGCCGTGGTTTGACGGTTTTCTCAACGGCGAACCGGCTGGATTCAATTTCAACCGACTGACCGAAGGCGGCACGCTCGGGTTGATGCTGGCGTCTGCGGCGATCGTGTTTACCGGTCTCGGCCTTGGTTGGTGGCTCTATGGCAGACGACAGCGGAAAACGGCCGAAGAACCTGACGTGTTGCAGGTCGCGCAACCGGCTGTTTTCTGGTTGCTGGAGAACAAATATTTCGTGGATGAAATCTACGAGGCGACCGTCATCCGTTTCAATGTCTGGGCGGCGTGTGCGTGTGATTTCCTCGACCGCTGGATTTGGGGCGGGGTGGTGTTGCTGGTCACTTGGGTGACGCTCGGGTTGTCGTGGCTTTACCGGTTCACGGATGAATTTGTGGTGGACCTGGGTTTCGACACCGGCTGTGAAACCCTGCGGGAGGGCGGCGACGAACTATCGTCATGGCACAGTGGCCGCGTGCAAACCTATCTCCGCGTCATCGGCGTGGCGCTGGTGGTGCTGGTTCTTTTCCTGGTTTGGGGGCGCAAGGCATGAACCTGCCCTGGCTGACCATTCTGACGCTCGTCCCGCTGTTCGGCGGCATTGTTGTTGCCGGCCTGGGCGCGGAACAAAAGCGGGTCGCGCGCGGGCTCACGCTGGCTTTCAGCCTCGTGGCGCTGACGGGGGCGCTGTGCCTCTGGAAACATTTTGATGCCGCCTCCGGCGACCTGCAGTTCGTCGAGAAGCACGCCTGGGTGCCGTCGCTGGGCATCCAGTATTTCCTCGGCGTGGACGGCCTCGGCCTGTTGATGGTGCTGCTGACGGCGATTGTCACGCCGCTGTCCCTCTTGGCGTCGTGGCGCATTGATGATCGCGCGCATATTTACAACGCGCTGGTGTTGTGGTTGCAGGCCGGATTGTTCGGCACGTTCACCGCGCTGAATTTCTTCCACTGGTTCCTGTTCTGGGAACTGGTGCTCATCCCCGCATTTTTTCTCATCAAGCTTTGGGGCGGACCCGGGCGCGGTCCGGCGGCGACGCAGTTTTTCATTTATACCATGGTCGGCAGCGTGACGTTGCTGCTGAGCTTTCTGGCCATCCGGCTGGCGACGGGCAGTTTTGATTTCATCGAACTTGCCGACATGGCCAAACGCGGCGAAATCACGGCCAAACTCGGCGACGTCATCGGCTGGAAATCACAAATCGGCCTGCTCGTTTTCTTCGGCGCGTTCCTCGGGTTTGCGGTGAAGGTGCCGGTCGTGCCGTTCCACACGTGGCTGCCGTCGGCTTATGCCGAGGCGCCCGGGCCGGTGACGATGCTGCTCACGGGTGTCATGTCGAAGATGGGCGTGTATGGTTTCCTGCGCATCCTGCTGCCAATTTTCCCCGAACAGATTCGGCTGGTGCTGACGCCGTTGATGTGGCTGGCGGTGCTGACCATCGTGCTCTCGGCCTGCGCGGCGTTCGCCCAACGCGACCTCAAGCGCATCCTGGCCTATTCATCCATCAATCACCTCGGGTACTGTCTGCTTGCGCTGTTTGCGGTTACCGGCGCGGCGACGGGCGTGAACCAGCCGGAGTTGCAGAAGGCGGCGGCGCTCGACGGCGTGTTGCTGCAAATGTTCAACCACGGACTCACGGCATCCACGCTGTTCCTGTTCGTGTGGCTCATCGAGAAACGCAGCGGCGGCTTGCGCGAGCTGGAGGATTTTGGCGGCATCCGCAAGGTGGTCCCGGTGTTTGCCGGCCTGATGGGCATCGCGCTGTTCTCGTCACTGGGGCTGCCGGGCTTGAACGGGTTCGTGGGTGAATTCCTGATTTTCAAGGGCGTGTTTCCGCTGGCGCCCTGGGCGGCGGCGTTGTCCACGCTCGGCCTGCTGGTGACGGCGATTTTCCTGCTGACGCTCATCCAGCGCGTTTTTTGCGGGCCGCTGAACGTGCGCTGGTCGCAAATGCCGGATCTCACGGTGTTCGAGCGCGCGTTGGTCGTCGTTCCCATCGCGCTGATGTTCGTGCTCGGCATCTGGCCGCAGCTCGTGCTGGGTGTGATTGACCCGACTGTCATGAGGATGGTCCAACAATTAAATTTTTAACCACGGATGAATATGGATAAACATATTACCGCGCCAAAGGCGCAGAACAAGGCAGCCCAGGGCAACGCCCTGGGTTGCGAGCCACAAAGGTTAAACGAGCCCTGAAAGGGCGTAACAAAATGCCGCAATCCTTGGCCAACATTTTGATTCACGTCATCTGGAGCACGAAAGAGCGGCGTCCGCTTATTGCCGATGACGCGCGTGCGGGGTTGCATGGCTACATGGCTGGCATTTTGAAAAACATTGAATCGCCCGCGTTGATCATCACTTCCGTTTCCGACCATGCTCACGTTCTATGCCAGCTTTCGAAGAACATCGCAGCTTGTAAGCTGGTGGAGGAAGTAAAGAAGGGTTCAAGCAAGTGGATGAAGGAACAGGGTGTCGGAGATTTCGCCTGGCAGAACGGTTACGGCGTGTTTTCCGTCAGCCAATCCAACGTGGATATAGTGCGTGAATACATCGCAGGGCAGGCAGAACATCATAAGAAACGGGATTTCAAAGACGAGTTCCGCGAGTTCTGTAAAAAATACAACGTGGCAATTGACGAGCGATATGTGTGGGATTGATTTTGTAACGCCCTTTCAGGGCTTGAATTTGTTCGGGGAACGTTGTTCCCAGGGCGTTGCCCTGGGTTGTCTTATCTTGCGCCTTTGGCGCGGCAAATGGCGGCCTGAAAGGCCGGAACTGCAAACGGGAATGCAATCAGCAACCGGCAATCGGCAACCGACAATTTGATCATGCTCGCCTGGACCATATACATTTCGTTCATCGGGGTGCTGGTGCTGATGCTGCTGCCGCGTGACGCGGCGCGGGCGGCGCGCATCATCGCGTTGCTGACGGCCATCGCCGGTTGCGCGGTGGCGTTTGCCGGCGCGGTGCAGCAGTCCCATCCGGGCGAAGTCACGACGATTGTCAAAGTCCCGTGGATTCCGGCGCTCGGCGCCAATTATTTCCTGGCCGCCGACGGCATCAGCCTGGTGCTGGTGGTCCTGACCGGTCTGGCGGCCATCGCCGGTATATTGTTTTCGTGGAACATCGAAAAGCGCACCAAGGAATTTTTTGCGTTTTACCTCGCGTTGATTGGCGGCGTGTACGGCGTGTTCCTCAGTTTTGACGTGCTGCTGCTGTTCGTGTTCTACGAGTTGACCATCATTCCGAAATATTTCCTCATCGCGCGCTGGGGCAGCACGCGCAAGGAATACGGCGCGATGAAACTGGCGCTCTTTTCGTTTGTCGGCAGCCATCTCGTGCTCATCGGTTTGATCGCCGCGTGGGTCGTGGCCCGCGCGCAAACCGGCCACGCGTCGCTCGATTTGGTGGAACTGTCGAAAGTATCGTTCCCGCTGGGTTTCCAGCACTGGGTATTTCCCCTGGTGTTCGTCGGGTTCGCGATCCTGGCGGGCCTGTGGCCGTTCCACACTTGGGCGCCCACCGGTCACGTGGCCGCACCCACCGCCGGCTCGATGTTGCTGGCGGGTGTGGTGATGAAACTCGGCGCCTACGGCTGCCTACGCGTGGCGATGGTGCTGTTTCCCGACGGCGTCCGGATGTGGCAGAACGAGATTGCCGCACTGGCGGTCATCGGCATCGTTTATGGCGCGGGCGTGGCGCTGGTGCAAAGGGATTTCAAGTTTGTCATCGGTTATTCCAGCGTGAGTCACATGGGTTTTGTGCTGCTGGGCCTGGCTACGCTCAATACCATCGGCCTCAGCGGCGCGGTGCTGCAAATGTTCTCGCACGGCATCATCGCCGGGCTGCTGTTCGCCGTCGTGGGCCGCATGGTCTATGACCGGACGCACACGCGCGATTTCAACGATCTGCAAACGATGCAACTCGGCAAACTGTTGCCGTTCGCAGCGGTGACGTTTGTGCTGGCGGGCGTGGCTTCGATGGGATTGCCCGGGTTCAGCGGGTTCGTCGCCGAACTTCAGGTTCTCATGGGCGCGTGGAAGGTGTTTCCGATGGCAACCATCCTGGCGGGCGTCGGAATCGTGGTGGGCGTGGCCTATATCCTGCGGGCGATGCAAAAGGCGTTTTATTCGGACGCACCGGCGGCGGACAAATCCGGTCATGACCATCCGTTGGAACCCATTTCGGTGCCGGAACGCATCGGGGCAATGATGCTCATCGCTGCGTCACTCATCATCGGGCTTTTTCCGGGCCTCTTGTTGCATTGGATCCAGCCGTGCTGGAACTCGCCCCTGTTTGAGCGGTTGTTGAAGGGAGGTTCGCCGTGAACTACCTTCAAATCCTTCAACTGGCCGCGCCGGAAACCGCCCTGGCCATCACGGTGCTGATGGTGCTGGCAGCGGATTTGATCGCGTTGCGCGGACAAACGGTTGAACAACGTTTCCATGCCGGGATGCTGGTTTCAATTATTGGCTGCCTGATGGCGGCGATACTCGCGTTCGCCCATTTCGAACAAGGCAACCTGCTGAACGGCATGCTGGTCGTGGACCCGCAGACGAATTTCCTGAAGGTCGTGCTGCTGATATTGACAATTTTTACGGTGATGATTTCCGCGTCCGGCAAATTCACCGAACATGTCGGTGAATATCTCTCGCTGGTGCTGCTGGGGACGATCGGCCTGATGTTTCTCGTCAGTGCCGAGGACCTCCTGATGATTTTCATCTCGCTGGAACTGGCCAGCCTCTCGCTCTACATCCTGACGGCGTTCAACAAGCGCAACGCCAGGTCCAGCGAGGCGGCGTTGAAATATTTCCTGTTCGGCGGCATGTCCGCGGCGTTCCTGCTGTTCGGTTTCAGCCTGCTTTACGGGCTTTCCGGCTCGACGAATCTGCCGCAAATTGCCGCCGGTCTGGCGGGCAGGGGACTGGACCCGCTGTTGCTGGTGGCCATCGTCACGACCATTATTGGGTTTGGTTTCAAGGTGGCGGCGGTGCCGTTCCATCTGTGGGCGCCGGATGCCTATGAAGGCGCGCCCACGCCGAGCGCGGCATTTATTGCCTCCGGTTCCAAGGTCGCCAGCTTTTACATTCTGGCAAAAATCCTGACGATGGGTTTTGCCGGCGCGGAAGGCAGCGCGATCTGGCAAGGCTATGTGTCCGGCTGGACGCCGGTGATTGCCGTCGTGGCCGCGCTTTCGATGGTGCTGGGCAATCTCACGGCCATCGTGCAGTCGAGTGTGAAACGGCTGCTGGCTTATTCGGCCATTGCCCATGCGGGGTACATGCTGCTGGGCGTGCTGGCCTGCACACCGTCCAGCCACAGCGCGCTGCTGTTTTATGTCATCACCTATGCGTTGACGGTGCTCGGCGCATTTGGCGTGGTGACGGTGGTGGAAGCGGCCACGGGCGGCGACGCGATGGCAAATTTCGCCGGACTCAGCCGGCGCGCCCCGGGGTTGTCGTTGTGCCTGCTGGTGTTCCTGCTTTCGCTGGCCGGCATTCCGCCGCTGGCGGGTTTCATCGGAAAATTTTTCCTGTTCAGCGCGGTGGCGGGCGCGGACGCCGAACATCTCGGCCTGCTCTGGCTGGTGATTCTGGCCATCGCGATGAGTGCCGTGTCGTTTTACTACTACCTCCAAGTGTTGAAACAGGCTTGGGTACTGGACGCCGCTGCCAACGCGCCCGCCATCAAGGTTCCATTGGTCACGATGCTTGCGCTGGCCCTGCTGGCGGGGCTGGTGATTCTCCTCGGTTGCGCTCCGGGGTTGTTGACGCGGCATTTGTGACGTGAAGCCAAGAATAAGTCAGGACAAAATTTATTAGGAAGCCAAGAAACCAGGAAAATGAAATTCTTCATGGATTCGTGGTTTCCTTATTCAAAATGGTTTCCTGACTTCATTGTTCAAAAATTCTTCTTTGCGTCTTTGTGTCTTGGTGGTGAAATAAGCCGAAATTTATGAGCAATGTTCCTTCCGATTTGAAATACACAAAATCTCACGAATGGGTGCGCGTTAACGGTGCCACCGCCACCGTCGGCATTACCGACCACGCGCAACACGAACTGACCGACATCGTCTTTGTCGAACTGCCGGATGCCGGCCGTAAGGTCAAGGCCGGCGACGCCTGCGCGGTGGTGGAGTCTGTGAAGACCGCCAGCGACATTTATTCGCCCGTGAGCGGTGAGATACTGGAGGTGAATAAATCCGTGGTGGACGATCCGGCGCTGGTGAACAGCGAGCCGCACGCTGGCGGCTGGTTTTACAAAATCAAATTGAGCAATCCTGCGGAACTGAACGCGCTGCTGTCGCCGGACGATTACAAGAAGCAGATTGGCGGATAATTTTCATGAAAAATCTAGCGCGAATTGTAATCCTGTTTCTGATTCCAATTTTCTTGAGCGGATGCACAATTCAAAGTTCTCGAAAATTTTCTTTGAAGGGGAATTGCGCAGTATCTCAACCAACCCATTTTGTCAGGCTGAACACGAATGCCGCGCATGGGTTTGATGCCACGTCTTTTACTTTGGCTTTTATTGGGAAAGAAAAGCCAGTATCCATTGATTCGATACGCGGTAGCTATCAATATAAATCCAAGCCCGTTCAACCTTTAGAACTATCGCATTTGAGTCAGACCAATGCAGTATTTGTTCCAAACGCTGAAATGTTTGTTACAAAATCACCGCAAAATATTGTTCAATACGTTCGTTTGAATTATGGACGATACAAGTTGGACTTTGATTATGTTCTAAATGGGCAAACTAATTCATGCAGTTTTAACGTGAATTATGCTTGTAATACCGAGCATCACCTAAATTTCAATGGATTGAAATATTTCTGGTATATGATGCATGCTGAACCGGGTGATTAAAATGTATCCGACTAAACACGAGATGTGATAAGGCTGTTCATCAAGCCGTATTGCCCATGGTGTCACAAAGCCATGCTCTGGCTCGACGGCCACGACATCCAATATGAAAAGCTGGATGTCATTGCCGACGTTGCGGCTTTTGAAGAAATGGTCCGGTTGTCCGGCCAGGAGCTGGCGCCGGTGATTGAGGTGGAAGGAAAAGTGCTGGCCGATTTCGGGCCGGAGGAACTGGCGAAGTTTTGGGGAAAAATTAATAAGGAAACCAGGAAACCATGAGACAGGAAAAATCTAAATTGTTGTTCTTCATGGCTTCATGGTTTCCTTATAAAAATCCGCGTTCTATCGGTGGCTGAAAACAATTAAATGACCTTGACTGAGTTGAAACCGCGTCCGCGTTTGCCGGACTGGCTCCGCATCAAGCTGCCCATGTCGGACAGTTTCGCGCGCACGCGCAGCCTGCTGGACGAGCTGAAGCTGCACACGGTCTGCGAAAGCGCGAAGTGCCCGAACCACTGGGAATGCTGGGAAAAGGGCACGGCGACGTTCATGATCGCCGGCGACCGCTGCACGCGCGCCTGCGGCTTTTGCGCGGTGTCCACGGCCAAACCGCTGCCGCTCGAAGTGGACGAGCCGATGCGCGTGGCCGAGGCGACGCGGCGGATGAAATTGAAGCACATCGTCATCACCGCCGTCGCCCGCGACGATCTGGCGGACGGCGGCGCGCAGCATTTCCGGAAAACGGTTGAGGCCGTGCGCGAGTTGAATCCGGGCATCGTGATTGAGGTGCTCGTGCCGGATTTCAATGAGAGCGACGCTGCGATTGAATCCGTGCTGGCGGCCAACCCGCACATTTTCAATCACAATCTCGAAACCGTGCGGCGGCTGACGCCGTCCGTGCGTCATCGTGCGACCTATGACCGTTCGTTGAGCGTGCTGCGAAAGGTGAAGGAACGGGTAGCGGCGTCTCGGCAGAGCGCCGCCAATGAACTATGCGGCGGTCTGCCGACCGCCGCTACAATTTACACCAAGTCCGGCCTGATGCTCGGTTTGGGCGAAACGGAAAAGGAAGTCATGGCGGCGCTGGAAGATTTGCGCCGCGCCAGCTGTGATATTCTCACGCTCGGCCAGTATCTCCAGCCCACGCTGAGACATTTGCCGGTGGTGGAATTTGTTTCGCCCGCGAAATTCGAGGAATACGGCAGGCGGGCAGGGGAGCTGGGCTTTGTTCACGTCGCCAGCGGCCCGATGGTGCGGAGTTCGTATCACGCGGACGAGTTCAACCTGCCGTCAGCGCATCGGCAGGGATGAACCACGACGCACGAACAGATAAATCGCGACACCGATGAGGACGATTCCCACGACAAACGCGATGACGGTGATGGTGGTGGTCATCGTGCGGGCTTGATCCATCGTTTGGGCGGTGCGCTTTTTTTCCGATTCCCTGAATGCCTCAAGCTCTTTTTCAAGCGTGGCGATGGCTTCCTCGTTTTTAAGCTGGATGGTAAGCCATTTTCCTTCGGAACATTTCCATTCATCGGGCAGGCGCTCGAGGGTTTCGGCGTTCGCGGGTTGAAAACCCCAACGAACCCAAAATGGCGAATTTTCCTGCGTCCACAACCGAAAGACGCCGTGATGGGCGGCAATGGTCTGGATGCGTTCCCAGAACAATTGCCGCGCGGCATCGGCCACGGCAAAATCCGTGTAACCTTCGCTGTGGAGCAGGGCGTGCTGGCGGATGATTTGAACGCCAATCGCACCGACGATTTGTCCGTCGGCGGTTTCAATCACCTGGAATTCGGTCAGCCGCTTTTCCAGTTCACCCGCCGGCAGGCGCATGGAATTCCAAAGCGATTTCAGGCTTTGAAAATCGTCCGTGGTCGCGCGGCGAATGCGAAGATTGGGCGAACTCATGCTGGGTTGTAAATTGACCTGACCATAACCGAAAGTCAAAACCGCTGTAATCTGTAATAATTGAGACCGCTGAAAAACAGGGGTGGCGGCTTTCGGCAGAAAGCCGGACGATTCAATTTTCCGAAGAAATGCGGCGGTCTGCCGACACGCCGCCACGATGAGCCAGGTTTTTTCAGAGGCCCCAATTCATCCCACCGCACGATTTGCTTTTCCAAAAAATGTGCCACTCTGTGCAAAGATAAAATCTAATTTGAACCATGAATAATGGAGTTAACCAACAATTGCTGAATGCGCTGCTGTGGCGCTATGCCACGAAAGTTTTTGACGCGACCCGCAAAATCCCCGCCGATGCCTGGCAAACCCTGGAGCGCGCGCTCGTGCTCACGCCGACTTCCTATGGCCTGCAGCCGTATCGTTTCCTCGTCATCAACGACCCCGGCAAACGCGCCGAACTGCTGCCGCATTCGTGGAATCAAAAGCAGGTCGTGGACGCTTCGCACTTTGTCGTGTTCACCGCCCGCACCAAAGTGACCGGGGCCGACGTGAACAAACTCATCCAACGCACCAGCGACATCCGCAAAATTCCCGCCGAATCGCTGAACTTTTACCGCGACCTGATGCTCGGCGACATCGTCAACGGTCCGCGCGGCAAAACCGCCCACGAATGGGCAACCCGGCAAACCTACATCGCGCTCGGTAATTTGATGACCTGCGCCGCCGTGCTGGGCGTGGACGCCTGTCCGATGGAAGGCCTAAACCCCGCCGAATATGACCGCGTGCTGGGTTTGAACGGCAGCGGCTACGCGACGGTGGTGGCTTGCGCGCTGGGTTATCGCGCCGCCACCGACAAATACGCGAGCCTGCCGAAAGTGCGGTATGAGGCAAAAGAACTCGTGCAGCAGGTTTGAGCGAAAATGATCACCGTTCGGAATGCCGGGGAACGCGGGCACGCCAGTTTCGACTGGCTCGATACGTGGCACACGTTTTCGTTTGCCGATTACCACGACGCGCAGCACATGGGCTTCCGCGCGTTGCGGGTGATTAACGACGACACCATCGCGGGCGGTGGCGGCTTTGGCACGCATTCGCACCGCGACATGGAAATCATCACCTTCGTTTTGAGCGGCGCGCTGGAACACAAGGATTCGATGGGCAATGGCCGCATCATCCGCCCCGGCGAAGTTCAATACATGGCCGCCGGCACCGGCGTGGCGCACAGTGAATTCAATCCGTCGCCCACCGAGCCGGTGCATCTGCTGCAAATCTGGATTTTGCCCGGCCATAAAGGCGCGAAACCGGTTTACGCCGAAAAAACCGTTGCCCAAGCCGCGCCGGGACAATTTTATCTGGCTGCGTCAAAGTCGGGACGCGACGGTTCCATTCCCATCAATCAAGACGTGGACGTGTTCATCGGCAAACTTGGCGGTGGCGACAGGATCAGTCATCCCCTCAAACCCGGTCGTCACGCCTGGTTGCAGGTGGCCGAAGGCGAAGTGAAATTGAACGGTCTGCCTCTGAAAGCCGGCGACGGCGCGGCGGTCTCGGACGAGAACAAACTGGTCCTCGAATCAGCCGGACCGGCGCAGGTGATTTTGTTCGACCTGAACTGAGCTGCCGGGACGAATCCATGAAACGGACCTTTCGTATCATCGCTGCGGTTCTGGTTGTTGGCGCAATCGCCTTCTGGGTGGCGGCCGGAGCGAATCGCGGCTGGACGAAAACGCGCGTTCCGAAGAAAGTCGTGGATGAAGTCACGGGCCTGGAGGGAATTCTATGGCAGGATAAATTTGTTCCCGGCGTTGATTTTCTGGGCGCCGCCTTGTTGGGCGCAGGATTCCTGGCTGGCGTTTCCTTTTTTGTCCCGGCAAAATCAAAACAACCATAAATCGAAACCAGATAATGAAAACGAAACTCATCCTCCTGGCATCCATCGCCCTGGCGGGCGCTGCTCTCGCCGCGCCACAGACGTTCGACTTCAAGGACCCCAAGGGCATTAACAACGCTGGGTTCAAACTCGATGCGCCGCTCGAAGCCATCAACGGCAGCGCCAGCGACATCTCCGGCACGGTCACGTTTGACCCGGAGAACCCCGGAGCAACGAAAGGCAAAATCATCGTGGCCACCAGGTCGCTCATGCTGCCGAACCCGACGCAAAAGCAGCACATGCTGAGCGACAAATGGCTCGATGCAACGAAGTATCCCGAAATCAGCTTTGAATCGAAGGAATTCAAAAATGTCCGGACCGCCGGTGACACTACGACGGCGGACGTGACCGGCACGTTCACGCTCAAGGGAGTGTCCAAGGAACTCACCGTGCCGGTAAAACTGACCTGTCTGAAGGACAAACTTGGCCAACGTGTGCCGAATCAAAAAGGTGATTTGCTGGTCATCCGTGCCAGCTTCACCATCAAGCGCGGCGATTTCAACATCAATCCCGGCCAGTTTGAGGACAAGGTTTCCGACACCATTGAACTCACCCTGAGCATCGCCGGCGCGTCGCCGAAATAAGCGAAAAAGCTGGCGGAGAGAGAGGGATTCGAACCCTCGATACCCTTTTGGAGTATGCACGCTTTCCAGGCGTGTGCCTTCAACCACTCGGCCATCTCTCCGCCGGTGCAACTACTCTGAATCGGCGGCGCGTCCCGCGCAACTTTTTTTGCCGGTAGCGGGTTTATCCGACCAGAACCTCGAGACGAGCGGAAACCTCGTAGCGGCGCCTCGGCAGAGCGCCGCAGTTCGGTTTTGGAAGAACGACGGCTTTCTGCCGAAAGCCGCTACGCTTGCAGGACGCCGCCCTGGCTCGCGTTGGTGACGAGTTTCCGGTAACGCGCCAGCCAGCCGGTCAAATCACGCTTCACGGGCTGCCAGGTTTTCTTTCGTTCGGCCAGCTCGGCTTCGGAAACGAGGATGTCCATCCGGCGGTTCGGAAAATCAATGCGAATGCGATCGCCAGCTTTGAGCAGGCCAATCGGGCCGCCTTCCTCAGCCTCTGGCGAGACGTGGCAGATGCACGCGCCCGCCGTGCCGCCGCTGAACCGACCGTCAGTGATGAGCGCGCATTTGTCGCCGAGGCCCAGGCCGGCAATGTAGCTGGTGGGCGAAAGCATTTCCTGCATGCCCGGCCCGCCGCGCGGACCTTCGTTGCGGATGATGACCACGTCGCCGGCCTTGACCTTGCCGGCCAGAATGCCGGCGCAGGCGTCATCCTGACTTTCGAAAATCACGCAGGGACCTTCGAAGACGAATCCAAGCCCGCAGTTTTTCTTGAACTCCGCGCTGATGCCGGCGGTCTTGACCACGCTGCCTTCCGGCGCAAGCTGGCCGTAGAGGATCGCGAGGCCGCCGTCGGGTGAGTAGGCGGTTGCCTTCGTCCGGATGCAATCGTTCGCGTCGAACATGAACACGGAGTCGTAGGGCATGAGGCCGCTGGGTTGGACCTTGGCGAGGTGCTTCGGGTCGGTGTCGAATTCGGCGCGAGTGATGACCCAGTTGCGCACTTTTTTGGCGCGTACCATCGCGAACGGCGTCCGGGTGCCGCCTTTTTCGTAGCGCCACATAAGCAGGACCGGCAACTTGCGGAACTCGCCGAGTTCGGCGCGGACCAGGCCCTTTGATTCCTGAAGTTGTTGTTCGATGGCCGGACGCAGTTGCTCGTGACCTTTCACCACAACGCCACCGGGTATCTTTACCACCACTTTCCTGTCATGCAAAGCCACCAGCGCTTCGATGTCGCCGGCGTTCCATGCGGCAGCAGCGCGCCACAAGGTGATGGCTAGCGGGTCGCCGGGGAAGAACAGCATCGGCTTGGGCGCAAGATTGCCGCTCGCCGTGCGGGCAGCCGGACCAAGTTTGTCGTTCGGGTCCACCACAATGGCCGACGCGCCGGAGACGCGCACCGATTTGGCCCAGGCGCTGCATTTTTCGGAGCGGACGTCCCATTCATCAATGTTCTCACCAATGGTTTTGCCGGTGACGGTTTTGCACGACGTGTTGAGCACGCCCATGCGTTTGAGTTCGCCGAGGATGGTGTGGATGCCGCCGGCGCGATGCACGTCCTGCACATGGTAGGCCGATGACGGCGAAACCTTGCACACGCACGGAATGCGGCGCGAGATGTCGTCAATGCGCTTGATGTCGTAGGGAATACCGGCTTCGCGCGCGATGGCGAGGGTGTGCAGAACCGTGTTCGTCGAGCCGCCCATCGCGACGTCGAGCATGATGGAATTATCAAACGCTTCCAGCGTGGCGATGTCGCGTGGTTTGAGGTCACGTTCAACGAGCTTGATGATGGCGCGGGCCGCACGGTCGTAGAGCGCTTCGCGTTCTTTCGACACGGCCAGAATGGTGCCGTTGCCGGGCAACGCCATGCCGAGCGCTTCGCAGAGGCAGTTCATCGAGTTGGCCGTGAACATCCCGGAGCAGGAGCCGCACGTCGGACAGGCGGTCTGTTCGAGCTTTTTCAACTGCTCTTCCGTGATCTTGCCCGCCTGGAGCTCGGCGACGCCTTTGAAAACGGAAATCAAATCCGACTTGCCGGTGGCCGGCTGAAGATAAGACGCGAGATCGTCGTGTGTCGCCTTTTGCTCGGCAATGCCCGCCGCCATCGGACCGCCGCTGACGAACACGGTCGGGATATTGACGCGCATGGCGGCCATCAACATGCCGGGAACAATCTTGTCGCAGTTCGGAATGCAAACCATACCGTCGAAGCAGTGCGCCTTGAGCATAGACTCGACGCAGTCGGCGATGAGTTCGCGCGAGGGCAGGGAATAGAGCATGCCGGAATGGCCCATGGCAATGCCGTCGTCCACGCCGATGGTGTTGAAGATGAAGGGCACGCCGCCGGCCTCGCGCACGAGGCGTTTGACGAGGGCGCCGACCTCGTTGAGGTGGGCGTGGCCGGGGATGCAATCGGTGTAGGAGTTGCAGATGGCGATGAACGGCTTGTCCCAGTCGGCTTCGGATTCGATGGAACCGGTGGCGCGGAGCAGCGAGCGGTGCGGCGCGCGTTCAAAACCTTTTTTGATGATGTCAGAGCGCATGGCAATTTTATTTACGATTTACGATCTACGCGATTTTCAATACGGCTTCAATGTAACCACGAAAGGCTGAAGTGTCACGCAATTGCGAAGGATCCGGCACTGCCATCGGAACGCCGGATTCATCCGGCTGGCCCCACATGCGGTTCGTCCGCCTGCCGGATAAATCCGGCGTTCCATAGCCATGGCGACCTCGTGTCTTGGTGGCGGTGCCAAATGTCACGCAATTGCTCAGACAATCACTCTCCTTGTTTTTAAAAAAACTGTTGACGCTGTTGGAATAAGTAACTAATCTAAATTTCAATCAGAAAGTGACCATGGGAACTAATTGGCAGGGGATTAAATGCTTTGTCGGTTCGGCAGCCCAAGGCCCAAGTGGAAACCAGGTTGCGCCGTTGAAATGGGTGGCCGAGGTCGAACCCTCGGAGCTTTTCGCCTTCAAGCAGTGTCAGGATCTGTTCCGTAAACGGCTGACGGGGCCGCTGCTCAGACTTATTGCCCAACTGACCGGCCTGCGCCTCCACGTCTTGTGGCATCGCCCGTTGGACTTGGAACCCGCTAAAATGCCCGTCCTGTGCCCGAGGGCGCGCCAACGAGCGGGCGCGAATGGCCGGCAGCCCAAGTGCTGCGAGTCCTGCTTGCAGCGTCGCTGGAAACCCGCCTTGTCCCCGGCCAACCAAGGTCGGCGGTTCATCGGGCAGTGTGGCGCCACCAACTTCTGTACCTGCCTTCAGGTGGATAAGGTCTGCCCTCTCACGCTGGTCTTGCAGGCGACGGTAGCGCCTCGTTCTCCCTCACCCCATAGGGCCGGCAGAGGGAGCGGAAATGCCCCCGCTACGCCGGTTCAATTGGTCTCGGATTCATCTCTCCCCCGGCCCGGTTCAGCGGCGCAGTGCGTGACCGGAATTCAGCAAGAACTCTTCCCGTCACACGGCCTCACGGCGTTTGGTGTCCACCCTTCAGAGTGTCTGCCGCCTGTAAACACGCTAAAGCGTGGACACCAAACGCCCTTGGAATCCGTTTCCCCCGCCGCCTTCCATCACGCGGTGGCCTTGGTGCGTCTGCTCCTCCACGATTTGGAATCCACCGCCCAGGCCCGGATGGCCGGGAGCGGATTGGAAAACGCCTTGCGGAGGTTGAACAACACTCAAACCGAGGCTGCGCGCCTGCGCGGGGAGCTGCGCCATCGGTTGCCCGGCCTCCCGGAATCCACCGTCCCATCTGCTTCGGACGGCCACGTCACTCGTCACCTGTCACCCGTCACTTCTCACGGTTCGGGCAGCCGTGCCCAGAAGCTCGTTGAGGCGATGGGCGATTACGTGCATCAGCATTACCACCGCCCGATCAATTTGGACGACCTGGCCTCGGCCATGAAGATGAACGCCTCCTATCTCTCCGCCCTGTTCAGTCAAACGACGGGCGTGACCTTCCACCAATTCCTGGAAGAAGTCCGGCTGTCCAAGGCCAGGGAGTTACTACGCGATCCGCGAAACCGCGTTTCCGAAGTGGCCGACGTGGCGGGCTACGCCAGCCCGGACGCCTTTCGTCATGCCTTCAAGGCCCATGAGGGCCTTTCGCCAGAGGCCTGGCGGGCGGGGCAATAAGTCTGACCTTTTAAAACGGCATTTAGAACTTCAACAGAAGCAAACGAAGCGAACGAAGACAGGGCATTAGACCGAGAAATGGCTTCTGTCTGCTTCACCGACCGGATGATGACTTGGAAAGCTTATCTGCATGCGGAAGTATTTGTTTTCAATTTCTTATGCTTTGTTTCCTTCGTTTCCTTCTGTTCAACTGCGGTCTTCAGGTTTATCGCCCAAAATCCAAAGAATTGTCCGCTTTTCCAAAATCTTATCCGTTGCGCGAACTGCGCCTTCGGTGATGAAATAGATTTGATGTTAAAGCACGCGCCAAGCCAGTTGGCGGAAGCGGTTGCCGCATACCGCGCGCAAAAAACATGCGGCACCGTTGATTCATAACCATGAAAGGAAACCTATGAAACTTATGATTCACGTCCCGTTCAAAAACTCGGCAGTCACAGTCACCACTCTGGCCATGCTCATGCTTGGCCTTGTTGCAGTCACACAGAACATCTCAGCGCAGGAAATGACCGCCCCGCAGCTTGCATCGATTGTCCAGTCAACCGCCAACGACACGGACATGCTTTTATTGAACATTTTAGAGGGCGAACCCACGACAGCACCGTCTTACAGCTACAATTCGACGGCCACTGACGCGACTTGGGCGAACTGGGCGGGAACGCTCAACGGACTTTACTTGGGCCAGACTATCAATCTTGCCTATGGAAACGGCAGCGCCAGCGCGGGCACCGTCAGTTGGGACACGACAGGGACGTTTGGCGGCGGCAGCGTGACCGGCGGCGGCACTAGCACGATCTCCTACCCGACGTCATCGACCTTCGATCTGACGTTTAACGACACCTTGACAATCGGCGCCGACTCCGCAACCGCTGACGTCGTTATCCCTGGCACCATCTTGGGCGAAGGGGACTACATGTTCGGCTCTCCCGGAAACGAGGAGGCCGGCAGCGGGTCATTCCTCTTGGATGGGGTTCCCGTGGGGGGCGCTTGGTTGGCCAGCGGCTGGTACTCGGGTCATACGAATCCGGACGGCAGCGGGTGGGACGACATACGGTTCTGGTGGGGAACGATTCCGACCTTTTGGTCGGCTCCAACGTCCACCGCACCCTTTGTCTTTACCAACACGACTATTCCAGAACCCTCCACCCTCTCCCTGCTCAGCATCGGTGCAGTCAGTCTGCTGGCCCGCCACTGGCGGCGGCGAACGGCACAGGCGTAAGGCATCCCAGCCAACCATCTAGCGAAACAATTGAGCCATCCGTGAAGGTGGCTCATTTTGTTTTATGAAAGGGTCACCCATTAGGAAATTGGTATTCATTGATTTTGTCACCTCATTCTTGTCCAAAAGCTGGAGTGTCGCTCTGGCTTGCTGGCATGGGCGGAGACTGCCAGGATTCATTTTTCGGGGCTCTCGGCTGGCCTTGGTGTAATGGCCCATCTCCAAGCGCACGCTGAGCCAACGCAGGGACACGGTGGTGCACTGCCATGGAACGCCGGATTCATCGGCTGGCCCCACCTGCGGTTCGTCCGCCTGCCGGATAAATCCGGCGTTCCACAGCCAAGGCGACCTCGTGTCTTGGTGGCGGTGCCAAATGTCACGCAATTGCTCAGACAATCACTCTCCTTGTCAGACCGCTGGTGTGGTGAAATACTCCCCGTCCAATGAAAACGGGCAAATCCACCCACGGCGTGCTGGCAAAATACGCGGCCCATGTCACAAGCGCCTCATTCGGTGCGGTGACGGATATAGATTTGAAGTTGTAAATGTGAAATTAGGCGCTTGTTTTTTTTACAATCCTCTCTCTCATCATCACCTGCTCGCCAGTCGGTGTCAGAGACCAAAACAAAGCTGCACCTCCTTGAAGTGTTTTTGTGTAATCAACACTGACCAAACCTAACGCTTTCAATTGAATTGAAATCGTCTTGAATTGCTGGTCGTTAAGCTTCCGCGTGCCCTCGCGGACTCTAGCATCATCGGCGATGACCCTAGCAAGGGTTGATTTCACCGTATTGTCACTAGGATGTTCCATCAAATATGGTGCAAGCAAACTGAACAGTTTCCGCCAAGTCAGTTTGGCCTCCCAAGGGTCGTCAACGTAGCCATAATTTGAGTGATAACGGGTTTCCCCGTTAACGGTGACCCCAGCGTCAAAATCTGCAATGTCTTCAACCTTCTCTACATCGTTCGATTGAAGACTTGCCAACTCCTGCCGGAGTTCGTTGTTCTCCTTCCGAAGCTCATTAATCTCAATAAGCATGTCCTGGCTTGCGACTGATGACGCGCGCACCCATCCAACGGCTGGATATGTCTTAATGGTCTTCGAAAGACTCAAAGCAACCATGCCAGGAAGTTCATCCGCAGATTTCCAAAATTTAACGAGCCGATTAGTAGCGACCTTCTCTCGAAAGGCTTTGAGCTTCTGTCTCAGGGCTGGGTCAATGTCCGACTTATTGACGGGGATTGAATCAGGCTCTTCGTGAAGCAAGGCAATTATTTTGATGCCACGCTCCAAAGCGTAATCGAATTCTTTTTCCGTGTAGCTGATACCTTCTGGCGTTGTCGAACCATAACGTCCTCCGATGATTATTAGATAATAGTCGCAATCATCTATGATGCGCTTGATAAATGCCCACTGCTCGTCATCCGCTGCTGGAAACAGTTCCATTCCAGCAGGAATACAATCCATTTCCATTAGGGCTTGGATAACGCGCTGTCGTTCTTGCTTGAGGTCTGCGTACGTTGAACTGACAAAGACTTGATATCGCTTATCCATAAATCAATCATGCATTTGACCACGTTTCGCGCAAGCGAATAATGCGAATTGGGGCATCCATCCGGTGGCGGGCTTGGGAAGCCAATTCTTCCTCGTCTCCCGCCCTCGCCCGTTGAAGCGACCGGAAAATTGAAATTGGTCTGACGCTCGCCCTCTCGGCACGGGGCAAGGACATGGGTAACACTTGAGGGCATGGACATAGGTTACACATTGGGTAAGGATTTGGGGCTTTTCCACGGGCATGTCGTG
>JBAVOO010000034.1:0-40469 GCA_049692125.1 Verrucomicrobiia bacterium
GCATCCTGCCGCCAACAGATACAGTGTTCCTTTGCACCCGGATCGTTGGGGCTGCGCCTACCTTCGTCCCAGCCGCTGGAGCAGCTTCGCGTGAATCCCGCCGAAGCCGCCGTTGCTGAACACCACCACGATGTCGCCGCCCTGAACGCTCTTCGCAACGTGCGCGACGATTGAATCCGCGTCCGGCAGATACGTGGCGTCCCGGCCCGATGCCTTCAAATCCTGCATCAATTTTTCGGGATTGAGCCGCTCTTCGGGCGCGATCTGTTCCAGCCGCGCCACTTCCGCAACCACGACGGCATCGGCGTCGGCAAAGGCGGTGGCCAGTTCGGATTGAAAAATGTTCCGCCGCGTCGTGTTGCTGCGCGGCTCGAAAATGGCCCAAATTTTCTCGTGCGGATATTTCAGGCGTAACGCCCGCAGCGTTGCGCGGATCGCTGTCGGGTGATGACCAAAGTCGTCCACCACCGTCACGCCGCCCGCAATGCCACGCACCTCCATCCGCCGCTTTACGCCCTTGAACGTCTCGAAGGCGGACTGAATCTGATGGTTTTTCAGCCCGCAATGTTTCGCGCACGCCACCACGGCCAGCGCGTTCCGCACGTTGAATTCGCCAATCAGGTTCAAATGGAATTTAAAACTGGGGATTTCAAACTCGCTCGCTGTCGGGCCGTAGCGGATGTTGAAGGCATGCACGGCATTGTCCTCGCCGAGACCAAAGCGCTTCACCGGACAATGGGTCACATCGAGCAGCGGAGCGAGGTTTGCGTCGTCGCCGTTGCCGAGCAGCAGGCCGTTGCGCGGAATGATCCGGATGAAATGCGAGAACGTTTTTTTGATCGCGTCCAGGTTTTCAAAAATGTCCGCGTGATCGAACTCCAGGTTGTTGATAATGCCAACCTCCGGCTGGTAATGGACGAATTTGCTGCGCTTGTCGAAAAACGCGGTGTCGTATTCGTCGCCCTCGATAATGAACCATTCACTGTCCGTGAACCGCGCGCCCTGGCCGAGGTTGTTCGGGATGCCGCCGAGGAGGAAGCCCGGGTTCAACTGGTTGTGCTCGAACACCCACGCCAGCAGCGCTGTCGTGGTTGTCTTGCCGTGCGTGCCGGCGACGACGATGGAACGTTTGCCGCGAATGAAAAATTCCTTCAACAGCTCCGGCAGCGAGCAATAACGCAGCTTGTGATCGAGCACGAACTCCGCTTCCGGGTTGCCGCGGGAAATGGCGTTGCCGATGACGACGAGGTCGGGTTTGTGCTCGAGGTTCCGTTCCGCGTAACCGTTCATCACCTCGATTTGTTTGCCGGCGAGGAAGGTGGACATGGGCGGATAGACATTCTGGTCCGAGCCGGTGACGGCAAAGCCCTTGACCTGCATGGCCGCGGCGGCCGAGGCCATGGCCGTGCCGCCGATGCCGGTGAAATGAACTGAACGAACCGGTGAAAACATGGTCAGGCGAAGATAAAGGAACTTGCAAATGAGCGAAACGGAAATTCGCGGGTGCGGGGCATCGCCCGGCTGAACAAACATTTTTGAAAGAAACGCGTCGCTTTTTACGGGCAATCATTGTATGAACTGTATCATGACGTTGCTGGTGGAAGATCCCATTCCCACGCGTTACACCCTCCTGAGCCGGCTGGAAGACCGGGGCGACCAGGACAGTTGGAAGGATTTCTTCGACACCTACTGGCGGTTGATTTATGCGGTCGCCATCAAGTCCGGGCTGACGGAAGCCGAGGCCCAGGACGTGGTCCAGGAGACCATCATCTCGGTGGCCAGGGACATCCAAAAGTTCAAGCGCGACCGCGCGCTGGGTTCGTTCAAGGGCTGGCTGCGAAACATCATCCGCTGGCGCATTGCCGACCAGTTGCGAAAACGCACGCGCGCTGGGCGGGGAGATGACTCCAAAACCGGAGCGGACGTGGCGGAAATTCCCGACCCGGCCGGCAATGCCGCGGAATCCGTCTGGGAAGAGGAGTGGCAGGCAAACCTGCTGAAAGCTGCGATGGAAACAATCAAATCCCGCGTCAAGGAGGAACACTATCAAATCTTCGATTTATACGTGATCAAGCAATGGCCGGTGAGAAATGTGGCCCGGGCGTTGGGGGTCAACGTGGGACTGGTTTATCTGGTCAAATATCGCATTTCGGCATTGCTCAAAAAGGAAATACGCCGACTGGAGGAAAAATGGAATCAAGTCTGACGGAACTGGAGCCAACATCATGACCGAACCTGCCAATCCGGCCCGTGAAGCATCAGCCGCGGCGGCCCCGCCGGTCGTCCCGCCGGTCGTCCCGGACCACGAACTCATCCGGGTCATTGGCAGTGGCAGCAGTGGTGAAGTATGGCTGGCCCGGAACGTTCTGGGGACCTACCGGGCGGTGAAAATTGTGCATGAACAGGTGTTCGAGCACCGCCGGTCTTTTGAACGTGAGTTTGACGGCGTGTTGAAATTCGAGCCGGTCTCGCGGTTGCACGATGGTTTGATGGATATCCTCCAGGTGGGATGCAACGATGCCGCCGGATATTTTTATTACGTGATGGAGCTCTGCGACGATGTCAGCACCGGCCAGGTCATCGTTCCGGAACAATACTGTCCCCGCACCCTGGCGTACGATTACCGCCAGCGCCGGCGCCTGCCCATCGGTGAATGCATCCGGCTGGGTGCGGCCACTGCCTCGGCTTTGGGTTACCTGCACCGGCACGGCTTGATCCATCGGGACGTCAAGCCTTCCAACATCATTTTTGTGAACGGTTTCCCCAAGCTGGCGGACGTGGGATTGGTCTCGGAACTGTCCGAACCTGGTTCACAGGTGGGCACGGAAGGTTTCATCGCGCCGGAAGGCGCCGGGACGCCGCAGGCAGACATCTACTCGCTCGGCAAGGTCCTCTACGAGATCAGCACCGGCAAGGACCGGAATGAATACCCGGTGCTGCCGGCGCCGCTGGAGGACAGCGCCGAGGGCCGGGACCTGGTCCATTTCAACAAAATCGTTCTGGACGCCTGTCGTGCCGACCCACGCCAGCGTTACAAATCCGCCGATGAAATGATGACCGTTTTGCTGGCGTTCCAATTCAGCCACTACGATCCGCGCCTCGAAAATGCCCGTCAACGGTTGATCTGGATCATCAGCACCGCCGGTCCGTATATCGGGTTTGGTGTCATTATCGGCATGCTCTGGCGCCTGATCTGGCTGCTAAAACACGCCCCCCACTGACCTGCCGGGTGTGCAAGTCATTGCCAGTGAGGCAAATCCGAATGAAAATATTTCAAAAGATTTTTGAAAGAATCGTCCTTATGCCTGCGAGTTATCTAGTGAAAGGATAAACAGTTTATGAGCAAATCGAGCCGTTTAAAACAATTGGACCGGATGCCGATGGTTCCGAGACAACCGGAACACGCCTTCACACTGATTGAACTGCTGGTGGTGCTGGCGATAGTCACATTGCTGGCGATGACGTTGTTGCCGGCGCTGGCCAAGGCGAAATATCCCTCCTTGGTCTCGAATTGCGCCGCCAATTTTCGTCAATGGGTGGAAATGGCCACTGTGTATGCCTCGGATGAGACGCAAGGCAGAATGCCCTCCTTTAAAACTACTTTTAGCGGCGGAAATGCAACTGACGTCGCCACCAATTTTCTTTCCAATTTGGTGCCTTATGGGATGACAGTAGCCATGAATTTTTGCCCGGTCAGACCGGGAGACTTGGACACCGCCAATGCCTGGTTTCATACGTACGGCGTTCCCTCTCACCGGTACATCCAATCCGTTGGAGATGTTAATCAATGGTTCACATCCACCCAGCCGGGTGGCCGCTCGGTGAACGGAGGGTATGCAAAACTTTTACACGATTGGTGGGTGCCGAGACAAAATAGTTGGGTCGGTAATCTCTCATTTCCAGTGCCGAACTCCGGAATATCAACCGCACCGGTCAATGCCGCCCCGTGGCCGAGCAAGCTCAGTGACCCCTCTGTGTCTCTGCAACCCATCATCAGCGATCTGGCGGAAGCCAGCTTGGGCATAACCGATCCCAGCGACATCCCCTATATCGAAAGTCAAACCGTCTATGGACCGACCACCGAAGCTCATTTTTATAATGGCAGCCTGAGTTCGATTAATCTGGGTTTTGCCGATGGTCGTGTGGAAACCCACATCCAGAGTGCCATTCAATGGCAATACTCTTGCCAGGCAAGTTACTTTTATTGAAAAACCGGACCTTCAACCTTCCTGAACCATGAAAACAAGAATTGTTGACGGCTGTAAATTCGCGAATCAAAACCCGCCGATGATGTCGGTGGCCCAGAAGCTTTTCAGTGGCAGCTTCGCGGTGGCAGTCTGGTTTCTGGCCATGGCGATATTTGTTTTCCCGGCCAATGCAGGGCCGGTGCAATTGTTTTCGGTGCGGAATCCCTTCGCCCCTCTGCTGGTGGGTGGTGACGATAATTCCGCTGCTCCCAGCCTCAGTCCCGACGGCCGTTTTGTTGTTTTCATCAGCGCGGCGAATGATCTGGTGCCCGGTGGCAACAGTTTTTACAGCCTGAACGTGTTCCTGCACGACTGCGCCAGCAACACCACGGTGCTGGTCAGCGGCAACTTGAGCGGAACCGGCGGCGGCAACGGCAGTTCAATGCTCGGCCAGGTTTCCACCAACGGGCAATTCGTCGTCTTCCAAAGCGACGCCAGCAATCTCGTGCCGAACGATACGAACGGGGTCACGGACATTTTTGTTCGCGATCTGGTGGCGGGTACAACCACACTGGTGAGCGTGTCAACGAATGGCGGTCCGGCGAACGGGGCCTCGACCGATCCGATCATGACGCCGGATGGCCGGTATGTGGCCTTCATCAGCCGGGCATCGAACCTAGTTCCCGGATACACCAACGGTATTCCGGGCGTTTTCGTGCGTGATTTGGTTGCCGGGACGAACGACCTGGTGAGCGTGGGGGCGCTCTGTTCCGCCCCCGTCGACGCCTGCACAATCATGGCCACGCCGGTCATGACGCCGGACGGCCGATATGTGGCGTTTTTCAGCCTGGCGACAAACCTGGTGTCCGCAGTCCCGGCTACTACCACAGGCGAAGTGTATGTGCGAGATCGGCTCATGGGCACCACGACCTGGGCCAGCACAAATGCCACCGCGATTGTGTCGGCCATGGTCCAGCAGACCAACGCCACGTCCTATCATCCGCGGCTGAGTGATGACGGGCAATACGTCGCTTTCAAGACCGGCACGACGACTTTGACGGGTGTTGCAGTGATTCTCCAATATGATTTAACCACGGGGGCGACCGCAGTGATCAATACAAACGGGATCGGAGGGAATGTGGGCGTTGATGAGACCTATGGTCCCGAAATGACACCGGACGGGCGCTTCATCGCTTTTGCCAGGCATGAAGGCTCCACTGATTCGGGCTATGCCAGTGTTCACGTTTGGGATACGCAACTGGCCTTGGACACACTGGTCAGCGATGACGGCAGCGGCGTCCCGGCCAACACGACCTCGCACACGCCCAACATCAGTCCCGACGGCCGGTTTGTGGCGTTCCTGAGCAACGCCGCCAATCTGGTCGGCAATACCGTGTCCAGTGGGTTTCATATTTACCTGTGCGACCTGTAATCCAACACCACGGCATTGGTGGACGTGGACACCAACGGCGTTGGCTCGACCGATGACACACTGACGACCTTGAGCCTGAGTGCGGATGGGCAGTACGTCGCCTTCGGCAGTCCGGATGGCAGCCTGGTCAGCTCGGACAATAATAACACCGAGGATGTTTTCGTACGGGACCTGGTCGCGGGAACCACGGAAATGATTTCTCAAAGGGATGTGACGGTGATTCCACAAGCGCCTGATGGATTCACCATGATGTCCCCGTCATCGGTCAGTTGGGATGGGCGATGGATGGCTTTCACCAGTCGAGCGGATGACCTGGTGCTCAACGATACGAACCAGGCGTTGAACGTTTTTGTGCGCGATCTGGTGAACGGCACCAACTTTCTGGCCAGCGTCGGGGCCGATGGCGGTCCGGCCTTGGGTGGCAACTCTGAAAACGCGCTCATCAGCGCGGACGGCCGTTACGTGGTGTTTATCAGCGCGGCAACCAACCTGGCCACGGGCCCGATCAATACCAATGCCAACGTGTTTCGCCGCGATCTTCAGACCGCGACCACCGTTCTGGTGAGTGTGGGAACCGATGGTGTCAGTCCCGGGAACGGTGATGCTTCCGGTCTGGTGATCAGCCCGGATGGACGGTATGTTGCCTTCCTGAGTTCGGCGACAAACCTGGTTGCGGGGATGACCAGCGGGCAGAATACTTACTGGCGGGACATATTTCTGGGGCAGACTGTGGGACTGAATGGTTATTACCCTGCTTTCAATCCTTCGTTGAGCAGCGACGGTCGTTACGTTGCCTACGCGCACAGCGTTATGGGTTCATCCCCAACGTTGCATATCTGGGACACCCGGATCAGCATGGAGGACATCTACACCAATGCGGGAGCTGTAACTTCGGCGGCCATCGATCCGACCGGGACGAAAATACTTTATCGGATTGCCAACACCCTCTACGTGGACGATATCGCCCCCGCGTCAAACCTTTTCTCAGTTCCCAGCCCGGCTACGATTCGGAATGCCACCTGCTGGACCGATGACGGCAGTTGTTTGGTCTTTTTATCCAACACCAACCTGGGTGCCGGAAACGACGGCACCAACAGGGTTTACCTGCGTGATTTCCAGGCTGGCACGCTTTCCCTCATTGGCGTTGCCGGCCCGAGCGCCGCCGCCTGGGTGGCCGTGTCTGATGCACCGGTGATAAGTGGTGACGGACGGTTCGTGGCGTACCGCAGTGTCGCGACCAATACCACTGGATCCACTGCGTTCGCTAACGTGTTCCTCTTCGACCGCCTGACGGGATCGAACACCGTGCTGGCCACCGAGCAGGCCGGGTCCGGCCCAATTGTCTGGTTGTCGCGGCCCGTGATCAGCGACGACGGGGCGACGATTGCCTTCCTGGACATATGTGGCGACCTGGTTAACGGCGATTTGAATCGTGTGCCGGATGTTTTAGGAACCTTTTTGGATCCTGCGCTGATTGACAGCGATGGTGACGGTATTCCGGACTGGTGGATGATGAAATATTTCGGGCATCCGACCGGGCAGGCATACGACAATTCGCTTGCGTCGGACGACGCCGACGGTTCCGGCGAGTCAAACCTGCAGGACTATCTCGCGGGTACGGATCCCACCGATCCAAACTCTGTGTTCCGGATTTTGGCGTCCGTCCCGGCCAGCAACTCGATGACCCTGACCTGGTTTGCGGTGCCGGGCAGGACCTACCAGGTTCAATACACGACCAATTTGAATAAGCCAATGTGGTTGACCGTGACGGGCAACGTCTGGGTGACGGGCAGCCAGGGTTATTACCTTGCTCCGGTGGCTCAACCCAGCAGCTATTACCGCGTTTTCAAATCCGATTAAATCGTTACTAAAACGGGGTGTGCAGGTTGCCGCCGGCGTCGGCATGCTCTGACGCCTGATCTGGCTGCTGAAACATACCCATCACTGACCTGCCGGGATTGCGTGGTAGGGCGGTGCTGCCGCGCCGCCTCTGCTAAAACACTCCCACCCTTGTTTTGTGCAAGTCATTGCCAGTGAGGCAAATCCGAATGGAAATATTTCGTAAGATTTTTGAAAGAATCGCCCTTGTACCTGCGAGTTATCTTGTGACAGGATGCTAATTAATTATGAAACCATCAATCCATTCAGACCGTTTAAACTGGACGCCGTCGGTCCCCGTGCAACCGGACCAGGCTTTTACCCTCACCGAACTGCTCGTGGTGGTGGGAACGCTCACGGTGCCGGCACTCGCGGGCACCAAAACGGACAGTTGGCGGATCCAGTGCCAGAACAATTTGAAACAACGCCAGTATGGACGGTTGTGTCCGGCGACTGAAACGACGTAATTCGCCAAATAATCTCCAGGTGCGATGAATAAAAATAGAACCTTCAACTTCCCGGAACCATGAAAACAAGAACGGTTGATTGCGGTGAATGCACGAATCAAAACAGAGGTGTGGCGCCCATGGCCCCGAAGACATTTAGCCGCAATCTTGTGGTGGCGGCCGGGTTGCTGGCCATGACAATGCTTGTTCCCCTGGCCAAGGCGGTGCCGGTGCAATTGCTTTCGGCGCGGAATCCCTCCGTGCCCCTGCCGGCGGGCGGCGACGATAATTCCGTTGCTCCCAGCCTCAGTCCCGACGGCCGTTTTGTTGTTTTCACCAGCGCGGCCAACGATCTCGTGCCCGGTGGCAACAATTTCTACAGCCTGAACGTATTCCTGCGCGACCGCACCAGCAACACCACGGTGCTGGTCAGCGGCAACTTGAGCGGTACCGGCGGCGGTAACGGCAGTTCGATACCCGGCCAGGCCTCCACCAACGGGCAATTCGTCGTCTTCCAAAGCGACGCCAGCAATCTCGTGCCGAACGATACGAACGGAGTCACGGACATTTTTGTCCGCGACCTGGTGGCGGGGACAACCACACGGGTAAGCGTGTCAACCAATGGTGGTCCGGCGAACGGAGCCTCGACCGACCCGGTCATGACACCGGACGGCCGGTATGTGGCCTTCATCAGCAGCGCGTCGAACCTGGTTCCCGGAGACACCAACGGAATTCCGGACGTCTTTGTGCGGGATCTGGTTGCCGGAACGAACTGTCTGGTAAGCGTGGGAGCGCTCCTTCCCTCCGGCAGCGCCAACCCCATCATGGCCACGCCAGTCATCACGCCGGATGGCCGGTATGTGGCGTTTTTCAGCTCGGCAATAAATCTGGTATCCACGGTCCCGGGCACTTCCACAGGTGAAGTGTATGTGCGTGATCGGCTCACGGGCACGACGACCTGGGCCAGCACGAACGCCGCCACGATTGTGTCGGCCACGCTCGGCTTGAGCGGCATGCCGGCCTATCATCCGCAGTTGAGTGATGACGGACGCTACGTCGCTTTCAAAGCCGGTTCGACAACTCCGTGGGGTGCCGTCGTGATTCTGCAATATGACTCGACTGCGGCCACGACGGCGGTGGTCAATACGAACGGCGTTGGCTGGATTGTTGATATCGATGACAACGGCGGTCCCGAAATGACGTCGGATGGTCGCTTCATTGCCTTTGCCAGAAATGAAGGCGCCCTCGGTTCGGGCTATTCCAGTGTTCATGTCTGGGATGCGCAACTGGCCTCGGACACACTGGTCAGTGATGATGGCAGCGGTGTCCCGACCAATACGACCTCGCAGGCGCCGGTGATCAGTCCCGATGGCCAGTTCGTGGCGTTCCTGAGTAATGCCACCAACCTGGTCGGCAATGCCGTGACCAGTGGCTCTCATGTTTACCTGCGCAACCTGCCATCCAGCACCACGCAATTGGTGGACGTGGACACCAACGGAGTCGGCTCGACCGATGAACAGCTGACTTCCTTGAGCCTGAGTGCGGATGGACGGTTCGTCGCCTTCAGCAGTCCGGATGGCGGCCTGGTCAGCGGGGACAATAATCGCGCCGAGGATGTATTCGTGCGGGACCTGGTCGCGGGGACCACGGAACTGGTTTCGCAAAGGGATGCGACGGTGATTCCACAAACGGCTGATGGGTTCAGCCTGCTGTCCCCGTCATCGGTCAGTGCGGATGGGCGATGGGCGGTTTTCACCAGTCCGGCGGATGACTTGGTTCCCAACGATACCAACAAGTTGCTGGATGTGTTTGTGTGCGATCTGGTGAACGGCACCAACCTTCTGGTGAGCGTAGGGTCCGACGGGGGGACGGCCTTGGGCGGCAATTCCGGAAGTGCGGTCATCAGCACGAACGGTCGTTACGTGGTGTTTATCAGCGCGGCAACCAACCTGGTCTCGGGCCCGGTCAATACCAACGCCAATGTGTTTTGCCGCGATCTTCAGGCGGGAACCACTGTTCTGGTCAGCGTGGGGACCGATGGTGTCAGCCCCGGGAATAACGACGCTTCCGATCCGGTGATCAGCCCGGATGGACGGTATGTTGTCTTCCTGAGCCCGGCGATAAACCTGGCTGCGGGAATCACCAGCGGGGTGAACACATACTGGCGGGACGTGAATCTCGGGCAGACCGTAGGACTGAAAGGTACCGGCACATTCAAGCCTTCCCTGAGTGGCAACGGTCGTTATGTCGCTTACCCGGCCACCTCGGGTTTGCGAATCCAAGACACCCAACTCGGCAAGGACATTTACACCAATACGTGGGCGATCACCTCGGCGGCCATCGATCCGACCGGGACAAAAATCCTTTATTGGAATGCCAATGCCCTCTACGTGGACAACATCGCCACCCGATCGAATCTTTTCTCAATCCCCAGCACGGCTCAGATTCGGAATGCAGCCTGCTGGAGCGATGACGGCCGCTGGTTGACTTTTGTTTCCACCACCAACCTGGGTGCCGGAGACGACGGCATCAGCAAGGTTTACCTGCGTGATTTCCAGACCGCCACGCTTTCCCTGATTGGTCTTGCCGGTCCGGGCACCAACGGCAGAGCGGCATCGTCTGATGCGCCGGTGATGAGTGGTGACGGACGGTTTGTGGCATACCGCAGCGTCGTGACCAATACGGTGATTGGGGACAACTCCGCGCCCCCGAACGTGTTCCTCCTGGACCGCCTGACGGGATCCAACACGGTGCTGACCGTCGGACAAGCCGTGCCCAGCCCGGCGCTGTGGATGTCCCGACCCGTAATCAGCGATGACGGTGCGACGATTGCCTTCCTGAACCTGGGGTCCGGCCTGGTTAACGGCGATTTGAATCGCGTGCCGGATGCCTTCGGGGCCTCGATAGATATCAACGCTGCTTTGGTTGACAGCGATGGGGACGGGATTCCGGATTGGTGGATGATGAAATATTTCGGGCATCCGACCGGACAGGCGGGCGACCTTTCGCTGGCGTCGGATGACGCCGACGGCGACGGCATGTCAAACCTACAGGAGTATCTCGCCGGCACGGATCCCACCAATCCAAACTCCGTGTTCCGGCTTTCGGCAGCCGTCCCGGCCAACAGCAAGATGAACCTGACCTGGCCGGCGGTGATAGGCAAGAGCTATCAAATTCAATACAAGACCAATTTGAATGATCCAGTATGGTTGGCCTCGCCAGGCAACATTTGGGTGATGGGCAGCCAAGGTTATTACCTTGCCCCCGCGGCTCAACCCCACAGCTTTTACCGTGTGTTCGAATCCAATTAAAATGTTTATGAGCAAATCAAACCATTCAAAACGACTGAACGGAAGGCCAACGGTTCCGGAGCAGCCGGACCGCGGCTTCACCCTGACCGAATTGCTGGTGGTGATTGCCATCCTTGCCATGCTTGCCGCCACGCTGCTGCCGGCGCTGGCGGGGACCAAACGCAACCCGAACAGGATCCAATGCCTGTCAAACCTGCATCAGCTTTATGCCGCCTGTGTGATGTATTCAAGCGACTTCAACAATTGGTACCCGGTCTGGGACGACCCGGACGGCTCGCATCCGGTGAATGTGCTCAAAGGTGAAAATTACACCCGATACGTGTTCGGCCCCAACGGCGACCCGGGCAAACAGATTCCTCAGATTTATATACTGAACGGTGCTTGGGTAAGCGGTTTCACCCCGGGCAGTCCCGGGAACTCGGACCAAAACCTGGGTTATTTATATGCCGGCGGTTTTATCGCCGACGGGAAAGCCATGTGGTGTCCGGGCTACTCCAGTTCGACCGGCACAACCAATGCCTTAAGTTGGCAGGCATATTCTTACCCGGTATTTATAAGTACGGATTTTAGTGGCAACGTCCGTTCCTCTTATGACTTTAATCCCCGCAGGGTCAACGGTTCGTTGACTGGGACCCCAAATTATCTGCGGAGATATCAGAAGAGCAGCAACCCCAAGGTGCGGGATGTGTTCATGACGGATTATCTGCAAAATCCGAGTGCGAATGGTGATATGACTCCGGGAATTCCATTCCTTCCCCAATACTGGGCTCACTGGCCGGCCAAGGGCGTGATGGCTTGTTATACGGATGGTTCAGCCAGCTTCGCCTATAACCCGGATGCTTTTATCTTGGCGACGGAAAGCCTGGTCTCGGATGAAACAGCCAAATCAGCCGCGCAATATGATATGCTGTGGAACGATTATCAGAACGCGCAATAGGCGCACGTTTTGAAATGCAAGTAAAGTGGGAAGAACCGCTGCCTCGCGACACAGTTACGCTGGATCAAATGCCAATCCTGGCGATGGTGAATGATTAATATTAAAGTTAAAGGATGGCAGGTTGGTTTTACCGACGGTTCGGCCAGGTTCTGCACCATCACCGATCCGGTTTTGTTCACCAATGAAGCAAAGCGGCCTCAGCACACGACGGCCAACTGCAACGCTAATGGATATGCTTGGAGCCGGTGTTTGCTTCCAGTTTCCACTAGTGTCGGACTCGTTCAGTCCCACACCCTCGGGGCACCGCCACAGAGCGATGACCGCGTCGTATTCTTCGATTCGGAAATGGCGCGATCGTTCCACCGGCGCCAAGGGGTACAAGAACAATCATGTTGGAAACTGAGAGTTCAATGTTTTTTTGGAAAATTGCCGCCGATCGTCTTCACGGCAAACAACAAGGTTGGAAACTGGAAGGCCCCGCGACAAATGCCGATGACAATAAGGTTGGGAACCGGTAATTCAGGCGCGTGGTGAAATCAACCGGGCTCACGGTTCCTGGCCGGTATCCTGGCCGGGGTGAAGGCCGAATTGAACGAGTTTGGCCTTCATGGTGATGCGCGAGATGCCGAGCCACCGTGCGGCTTTGGCTTGATTGCCCCGGGCCTGCTGGATGGCACGGGCGAAGAGTTCGCGTTCGGCGGTTTCAAGCACGCGCGCGTAGGTGTCAGTGATTTCCTCACGGCGCGCGGCGGCGAGCAATTCGTCCACGTATTCGCCAAAGGAACGCATTGCGGAATATGGCTCTCCGCTGTTCTTGTTCAGCGCGGTGCGGACGTGGTCGAGGATGATGGTGTAACCTTGCGCGGCGAGGAGGGCCTTGCGCATCACATTTTCCAACTCGCGCACGTTGCCGGGCCAGGATTGCGATTGAAGCAACTCCACCGCTTCGGAATGAATGGACGGACTCGCATTGCCAAGGTCCGGGCCGTGCTTGCCCAGAAAAAAGCGGACTAGGTCGGGAATATCCTCACGGCGATGGCGCAAGGGCGGCAGTGTGATCGCCACCACGTTGAGGCGGTAATACAGATCTTCGCGAAATTGTTTCTCGCGGATGGCAGTTTCGAGGTCGCGGTGGGTGGCGGCGACAACGCGGACGTCCACCGGAATGATTTCTTTGCCGCCCAACCGTTGCAGGGTTTTCTCCTGAAGCACGCGCAGAAGTTTTGCCTGTGTGCCGGGGGTCAGGTCGCCGATCTCATCGAGAAAGATCGTGCCGTGATCCGCCTGCTCGAAGCGGCCGATCCGCCTCGCGTCCGCGCCGGTAAACGCGCCGCGTTCATGGCCGAACAATTCGCTTTCCAGCAGGGTTTCGGGAATGGCCGCGCAGTTGATGGCGATGAACGGCGCGTTGGCGCGGCCGCTGTGCTGGTAAATGGCGCGGGCAATGAGCTCCTTGCCCGTGCCGGTTTCACCGCGAATCAGCACGGTGACGGGTTTGGAGGCCACCCGGCCGATTTCCTTGTAGATATCCTGCATGGCCTGGCTCCGGCCAACGAGCGCGTCGCGACTCCGGGTGGTTTCACCCAAACCGACCGGTTCGGACATCCGGCGATTGCTGTCGGCGGCTTTGCAGACCAGTTCGATCAATTGCGGAATGTCGAACGGCTTGAGCAGATAATCGTAAGCGCCAACCTTCATCGCTTCGATGGCGGTTTCGGTGGTGCCAAACGCGGTGACCAGAATGATGGGCAGACGGGGCTTGGCCGCGTGCAGTTGACGAACGAGTTCCAGTCCGTTCAGGCCCGGCAGCTTCAGATCGGTGATGACGAGATTGAACGGGTCTTTCACGGCGCGGGCCAGGCCTTCATCACCGCGCTTTTCGATGGCAATCTCATGGCCTTCCGCGGCCAGCACCCGTTGCAGAGTGTCGGTGATTCCGGAATCGTCTTCGATCAGCAAAATTCTGGCGGCCGCGTTCATTCAGTTGCCTGAGGCAACACAATACCAAAGGTTGTGCCATGATGCACGTGAGTTTGATACTGGAGCGCGCCGCCGTGGTTCTGAACGATGCCCGCCGCGATGGACAATCCCAATCCCGTGCCGGTGTCCTTCGTGGTGAAGAACGGATCGAACAAGCGCTTTTCAATTTCGGGTGGAATGCCTTTGCCGGTGTCCGTGACTTCAAGGATGACGACGTCCGTCTCGCCGTTGGCAAGAGGTTTCCGGTCCGGCCGGGCGCGCAACGTGATCGTGCCGTCGTGGGCAATGCTGTCGGCGGCGTTTTGCACGAGATTGATCAACACCTGCTTGATCTGTTCCGGGTCAACCTGAATCCGCATCGGTGCCGTTCCCTGCAGGACCAATTGAATATTGGCCCCGGCCAGTTGCGGCGCCATCAGGTGCTGCGTTTCCAGCAAAACCAGGTCCGCCGGAATGGTGACCAACTTCGGCTCCGTTGGCCGCGCAAAATGGAGAAAGTCATTCACGATCCGTTCCAGGCGCAGGATTTCCCGTTCCACGAGTTTGGTGTCGGCATGTTCCGGGGAACCGGGTGGGAAATTTTTTTGCTGGATGAACAAGGCGCCTTTGATGGCGGTCAGGGGGTTTCGGATTTCATGGGCCACGCCGGCCGCGAGCAGTCCCAGGGAAGCCAGCTTCTCGTGGCGTTCCGCCAGGGACTGGCTTTCCACCAGTTTGACGCGCAACGGAGCGATCATGTCCCGGTAAACCAAGCCGGCCAGCGCCACGCCGAATACGAACAACAAACCCAGCGAGCCGAGCACCAGCCAGCGGAGTTGCGTGAGCGTTTGATTTGCGTGCGCGAGCATCTGCCGGCGCGAATCATAATGGGCTTTACCCAGAGTCTGGCCCAGATCGAAGAGATGCTGCGACGCCGCGCGGAGAGGGTTAAAGTCGGCCAACGTGGCGCCCGGTTGGTCGAGGGACTGCAGCTTCGCCTGCAAATCCCGGGCGACCCGCATGTAGTCGTCGTAAGCGACATCAATTTGTTGCAGCGCATCCCTTTCCTGTTGCGTGGTCAAGTTGGGTTTCTGCTCGTCAATCCAGCCATTGAGTTTGTGGCTGGCTTCGAGGAATTCGTTCCAGACCGTCGGATCGTGATCCGTGCCGTAACGCTGCATCGTGTTGTTCAATTCACGGAGCGAGTCCCGGAATTGATCCGCAATTCTGAAGCTTTCGAAATCCACCTGGCTTAACCGGGCGCGCAACTCTGCCGCCTGCCGTTGCGATGTCAAGGTTGCCAGCAGGATCAACGCGCCCATCAGCGCCACGATCAACGCGAGCGCCACCAATCTGAACCGGATTCCGAATTTCATAGCTGATTAAAAAACTTAACGGATGTGGGGACGACTGGCCACAAGAACCAGCCGTCCGATCCATGGTGCCGGCTGAATGCATAACCCATGCCCATTGCCGGATTCAGGCGCGGGGTTCCTGAGAATTCCTCATTCACCCCAAGAAACAAAGATTCGGTCCCGCTTCCGGTTCGGTTCACTGTGGCCAACTGCGAAGAATCTTTGCAGTGCAGGATATTTGCTTTGCAGTCAAAACCGCGCGCCAGCTCCTGCGGAGCCGAAAAGCCGTTGCAATTGAAGGTTTGGCCGGTCTCATCCACCGTTGGCATGGTCTCCGCTAAGGGCATGGAACCATTCGTGTGAAGGTTCGATCATGAAAGCAAAAATCTTGTTGGCTGACGATGAGGCGGGCCGGAGTGGAAGTGTGAAGCCTGCGGAGAACCGGATTTTGGTCGTGGACGACGATCCCTCCGTGCGTGAAATGCTGACCCGCGTTCTGGTTGGTGAAGGCTATTTGGTTTGGGCTGCGGCTGATGGGACAGCCGCGCTCGAAATCGCTGCTGCCACAAAGGTTGATTTGGTGCTGCTCGATTTGAACATGCCTGGAAAGAGCGGCTGGGACACCTTCGAAAGGCTCACGGCGGAAGACCCTTTGCTGGCTGTGATTATCATCACTGCCAGGTCAAACCAGCTCTTCACTGCGTTGGGTGCGGGGGTCGGAGCGTTGCTGGAAAAGCCGCTCGATTTTCCGAAGCTGCTTCAGACCATCCGCCGGCTGCTCGCGGAACCCGCCGAATCACGACTCGCGCGAATGGCGGGCAATCCCGCGGACTTCCATCACGTGCACGCGCAGCTCAAAGAACAGAAAAAACAAACGTGATGAACGCGAATGCCACCACGGAGAATTCAGATATGAGAATCAGTTTCCGGAGATCAAACGACACCCGTCACTCGAAGCCCTGGTTTGTCATGGTAAGCAAATTTGACACGGACAGTTTTCCGGTGCGCGTGCGATACCTCCGGTTGGCGCAAACCAAGGTGTCGAAAACTTCTTCGGGAGCCGGCAGCCTTGAACGGCGAGGAATCCCGCACGGCCAACAACAAGGAAAAATCAATCCCATTGACGTTGTTTCAAGGGCGTTTAGCATTGCGCGCTGCGTTTCAACGATTTTATGACTGGCGAAAAGAAAATCGAATGGAGTTAAAAATGTCTGATTCAACACCACATCCAGCCCTCTCCAATAAAACCCCAAACGTGCCTTTGCAACCGGCGTCCGGCAGGAAACGACACTATTGGTTATGGATTGTGATTTTGATTCTGCTCGTGGCGGGAGGCATTTTCTTTTTGCGACACAGGGGACAATCGCAATCAGAAACACAATCAACACACGGACGAGGAGGTCCGGGTCTGGCAACAATCATGGTCAGCACAGCGACGGCGCAGAAGGGCGACATCGGGATCTACGTCACCGCGTTGGGCGTGGTGACGCCGCTCAATACCGTGTCGGTGAATAGCCGCGTGCAGGGCCAGATCATGAAGGTGAATTATCAGGAAGGGCAACTGGTTCACGCCGGCGACCCGCTGGTGGAAATTGATCCGGGGCCGAATCAGGCGGCGCTGACTCAAGCCGAAGGACAACTCGATCGCGACCGCGCATTGCTCGAAAACGCGCGGCTCGATTTGGATCGTTATCAGGAAGCGTTCGCAAGCAATGCGATTCCCAAACAACAATTGGATACGCAAGTTGCGACCGTTCATCAATACGAAGGCACGGTGAAATTGGATCAAGGCCAGCTTGACAACGCCAAAGTGCAACTCGCTTACTGCTATATCACCGCGCCAATTTCAGGACGCGTGGGCTTGCGCCTGGTTGACGCGGGCAACATCGTTCAAGCAAACAGCACGAGTCCTTTGCTCGTCATCACGGAGCTTCAGCCGATCACCGTGATTTTCAATGTGGCGGAAGATGAATTGCCGCAAATCCAAAAGCAATTGCGTCAGGGCAAACAATTGGTCGTGGATGCGTTTGACCGCGCACAACAAAAAAAACTGGCGACGGGAACTCTGGAAACGCTGGACAACCAAATTGACCCGACCACCGGCACGGTCAAGCTCAAGGCCGTTTTCAGCAACGACGACGAATCGCTTTTCCCAAACCAGTTCGTCAACGCACGGCTGCTCGTGGACACGTTGCACGACGCGACGCTCGTGTCCAACACGGTGATTCAACGCAATGCCGAAAGCGCGTTCGTTTATTTGCTCCTGCCGGATGAAACCGTCGCGGTGCAAACCATCACCGCCGGAACCACCGACGGCAATGTTTCTGCGGTCGAAGGAATCGAGCCGGGCGCGGTCATGGCCGCGGATAATTTCAACCGGCTCACCGACGGCGCGAAAGTGACGGTCCGCTCGTCAACCAACGAGACGAACCAGGCCGAGTCGCAGAAAAGAACGCACAAGAAAAATCCGCAGTGAGTCCGTCGCGCCAATTCATTTTACGGCCCGTGGCGACGACGCTGCTGATGTTCGCCATTTTGTTGACGGGCATTGTTGCTTACAAACAACTGCCCGTTTCGGCGCTGCCGCAGGTGGATTATCCGACCATCCAGGTGGTCACGTTTTATCCAGGCGCAAGTCCCGATGTCGCCGCGTCAGCCATCACCGCGCCGCTGGAGCGGCAATTCGGCCAGCTGCCCGGTTTGAACCAGATGACCTCGATCAGCTCGGGCGGCAGTTCGATCATCATCCTGCAGTTCTCGCTCAACCTGAACATTGACGTGGCCGAGCAGGAAGTCCAGGCGGCGATCAACGCGGCGCAGACTTATCTGCCCCCCGGCCTGCCAGCGCCACCGATTTACAGCAAATCCAACCCGGCCGACGCGCCCATCCTCACGCTGGCCGTCACGTCAAAAAGTTTTCCGCTCGCGCAGGTCGAGGATTACACGGACACGCGCCTCGCGCAAAAGATTTCGCAGTTGCCAGGCGTGGGACTGGTGAGCATCAGCGGCGGCCAGAAACCGGCGGTTCGCATCCAGGCCAATCCCACCGCGCTTTCGTCTTACGGCATCAACCTTGACGACGTTCGCACCGCACTCCAACAAGCCAGCGTGGATCTGGCGAAAGGAAATTTCGACGGCCCGCACCAGGCTTACGAAATCAACGCGAACGACCAGCTTTTGAGCAGCAAGGATTACAAATCGCTCGTCGTCGCGTATCGCAACGGCGCGCCGGTGGTTTTGTCGGACGTGGCGCAAGTAATTGATGATGTCGAAAACGCAAAGCTTGCCGCGTGGATGAATGACACGCCGGCAGTCATTGTGAATATCCAGCGCCAGCCCGGCGCGAACATCATTCAGGTGGTGGACCGCATCAAAAAGCTCCTGCCGCGGCTCAGAGCGAGCCTGCCCGCGTCCATGGACGTTTCGATTCTCACCGATCGCACGGTGACGATTCGCGCGTCGGTGCGGGACGTGCAGTTCTCGCTGATGCTGACCGTGGCGCTCGTGGTGATGGCCATCTTTTTATTCCTGCGAAATGTGTCGGCAACGGTCATTCCCAGCGTCGCGGTGCCGCTCTCGCTCGTCGGCACGTTGGGCGTGATGTATCTGCTCGGCTACAGCCTCAACAATCTCACGCTCATGGCGCTGACCATCTCGACCGGCTTCGTCGTGGACGACGCGATTGTGATGATCGAAAACATCTTCCGCTACATCGAGGAGGGAGAGAAGCCGTTGCCAGCCGCGCTGAAAGGAGCGGAGCAAATCGGTTTCACCATTATTTCGCTGACCGTTTCGCTGATCGCCGTGCTGATTCCACTGCTGTTCATGGGCGACATCGTCGGGCGGCTGTTCCGCGAGTTCGCGGTGACGTTGAGCGTGACGATTCTCGTTTCGGCAATCGTGTCGCTGACGCTCACGCCGATGATGTGTTCGCGACTGCTCCGGGCAAAATCCGACGCGAAGCCCGGCCGTTTTTACGACGCATCCGAGCGGGTTTTCAACCGCGTGATCAAATTCTACGGGCAAACGCTTCAGTGGGTGCTCCAGCGTCAAGGGGCGACATTGCTCGTGGCGGCGGCGATGTTCGTGCTCACGGTCTGGCTCTATATCATCGTGCCAAAAGGATTTTTTCCGGTGCAGGACACGGGCGTGATTCAAGGCATCTCGGAAGCCGCGCAGAACATTTCATTCCCGGCCATGGCGGACCGGCAGCGGGCGCTCGCCCAGGTGATTCTCAAGGACCCGGCAGTGGAAAGCCTTTCGTCGTTCATCGGCGTGGACGGCATCAACACGACGCTCAACAACGGACGAATTCTCATTAATCTCAAGCCGCTCGCCGAACGAAAAATCAGCGCGAGCGAAGTGATGCGGCGGTTGCAACCTAGACTCGCGAAGGTGGAGGGCATCACGCTTTACATGCAGCCGGTGCAGGATTTGACGGTCGAAGATCGCGTGAGCCGCACGCAATATCAATACACGCTCGAAGATGCGAACGCGGATGAGTTGAACACCTGGACAGCGAAGTTGATGGAGAAACTGCCGGCGCTCCCGCAGTTGCGCGATGTGGCGACCGACCAGCAAACGCGCGGCTCGCAAGCGAAGCTCGTTATTGATCGCGTGACGGCGTCGCGGCTCGGCATCACGCCGCAGGCGATTGATGACGCGCTTTACGACGCCTTCGGACAACGGCAGATTTCCACGCTCTTCACGCAGTTGAATCAATATCATTTGATTTTGGAAACGCTGCCGGAGTTCCAGCGCAATCCATCAAAGTTGCAGGACATTTACGTGCGCTCGGCCGGCGGCGGCGCCGTGCCGTTGAGTGCGTTCACCCACTTCGAGTCGGGGGCCGCGCCGCTGGCCATCAACCATCAAGGCCAGTTTCCGTCGGTGACGATCTCGTTCAATCTCGCGCCGGGCGCGGCGCTCGGCGATGCGACGAAGGCGATTGAACAAACGCAGGAAGAACTCGGGATGCCGTTGAGCATTCAGGCATCGTTCCAAGGCACGGCCCAGTCCTTCAAAGCGTCACTGACGAATGAGCCGTGGCTCATTCTCGCGGCGATTGTGACGGTGTATATTGTTCTCGGTGTTCTTTATGAGAGTTACATCCATCCCATCACGATTCTCTCGACGCTGCCCTCGGCGGGAGTCGGAGCGATTCTCGCGCTGTTGCTCTGCCGCACCGACCTCGGTGTGGTGGCGCTCATTGGCATCATTCTGCTGATCGGCATCGTCAAGAAAAACGCAATCATGATGATTGATTTCGCGCTCGACGCGGAACGAAAGGAGCACAAGCAACCGGAAGAGGCGATTTACCAGGCGTGCCTGCTGCGCTTTCGGCCGATCATGATGACGACGTTCGCGGCGTTGTTCGGCGGATTGCCGCTGGCGCTGGGAAATGGAGTTGGCTCGGAGCTGCGCAAACCTCTCGGCATCGCCATCGTGGGCGGATTGCTCGTGAGTCAGGTGCTCACACTTTACACCACGCCGGTCGTTTATCTTTTCTTCGACCGGCTCGCCGCGAAATTTTCACGGTCGCGCGAAACCAGCGGAAATGAAGAAGTCATTGTCGCTCAAACTTCATGAACATTTCCGCGCCATTCATTCGCCGCCCGGTGGGCACCGCGCTGTTGACCGCGGCGGTGGCGCTGGCAGGCGCAGTCGCGTATTTCCAATTACCCGTCGCACCGTTGCCGCAGGTGGATTATCCGACCATCAATTTGCAGGCGTCGTTGCCGGGAGCCAGTCCCGAGATCATGGCGTCGTCGGTCGCCGCGCCGCTCGAACGGCAGCTCGGCCACATCGCAGGCGTGAACGAAATGACCTCCGCGAGTTATCTCGGCTCGACTTCGATCACGCTTCAATTCGATTTGAACCGGAACATTGACGGCGCGGCGCGCGACGTTCAGGCCGCCATCAACGCCGCGCGCGCAAATCTTCCGGCGAACCTTCCCAGCAATCCGACTTATCGCAAAGTCAATCCCGCCGACGCGCCGATCATGATTCTCGCGCTGACGTCCGACATTTACGATCGCGGAAAACTTTACGACGCCGCCTCCACGATCATTCAACAGCGGTTGCTCCAGATTCAAGGCGTCGGCCAGGTCAACGTCGGCGGCGGCGCGCTTCCCGCCGTACGCGTGGAAGTGAATCCAACCTTATTGAACAGCTTCGGGTTGAGTCTCGAAGATGTGAGCACGATGTTGAGCCGGCAAAATGCGAATCTTGCGAAAGGCCAGCTTGCCGACGACCACACGACGGCGGACATTCTCGCGAACGATCAATTGCTCAAGGCCGCCGATTACAAACCGCTCATCGTCGCTTATCACAACGGCGCGGCGGTGAGGCTGTCGGATATCGCGAACGTGCAGGATGGCGTTGAAAACATTCGCACGGCAGGTTTTCTGAACGGCAAGCCGAGCATCCCGCTCATCATCCTTCGCCAACCGGGCGCGAATATTATTGAAACCGTTGAACGGATCAAAGCGGCGCTGCCGTCGCTCAAGGCGTCCATCCCGGCGGCGATGAACTTCGACGTGGTGCTTGACCGCACGACGACGATTCGCGCGTCGGTTCGCGCGATCGAACACACGCTCGCCATCGCCATCGTGCTGGTGATTCTGGTCGTGTTTATCTTTCTGCGCAGCCCGCGCGCCACGCTGATTCCCGCCGTCGTCGTTCCGGTTTCGTTGATCGGCACGTTTGGCGTGATGTATCTGTTCGGTTACAGCGTGGACAATCTTTCGTTGCTGGCGCTGACGATTTCGACGGGCTTCGTGGTGGACGACGCGATTGTCGTCATCGAAAACGTGTCGCGCCATTTGGAAAATGGAATGCGGCCCATGGAAGCGGCATTGCGCGGCGCGCGCGAAGTCGGCTTCACCGTGCTGTCCATCAGCGTTTCGCTCGTGGTGGTTTTCCTCCCGCTGTTGCTCATGGGCGGAATCGTCGGAAGAATGTTCCGCGAATTTGCCGTCGTGCTTTCAACGGCGATTTTCGTCTCGCTCGCGGTTTCGCTCACGACAACGCCCATGATGTGTTCGCGTTTGCTCCGGCATCGAAAACCGGAAGAGCACGGAAAATCCTATCACACGGGCGAAAAAGTTTTTGCGAAATTGCTCGGCGCGTATGAACGGAGCCTGAAGCGGGTGCTGCGACATCCGGCGATTACGCTGGTGGTTCTTTTGCTCACGATTGTCCTGAATTTTTATCTTTTCGTCATCGTGCCGAAGGGATTCTTCCCGCAACAGGACAACGGCACGATTTTCGGCGGCATTCAGGGCACGCAGGACGCTTCGTTTCCGGCGATGCAATCGGCGGCGGCGCGGTTTGTCAAATTAATCAAAAACGATCCGGCGGTGGAAAACATCATCGCGTTCACCGGCGGCGGCGGCGCGGCCAATGGCGGATTTATTTACATGGCGCTCAAGCCGCTCGCAGAACGCAAGATCGGCGCGGGTCAGATCATCAATCGCCTGCGCCCCAAACTCGCGTCCGTGCCGGGCGCGTCGGTGTTTGTGCAGGCCGGACAGGATTTGCGCATTGGTGGCCGGCAAAGCAGCGCGCAATATCAGTACACAATTCAGAGCGACACCCTGGATGACCTCGTGAAATGGGGGCCGATTCTGCTTCAGCAAATGAGAAAGCTTCGCGGCTTCACTGACGTGAACAGCGACCAGCAGAACAACGGCCTTCAGGCTTCGCTGGTTTATGACCGCGCGACGGCGGCGCGGCTTGGCATTTCACCGGCGCTGATTGACAACACGCTTTACGATGCGTTTGGGCAGGCGCAGGTTTCGACGATGTACACCTCGTTGAATCAATATCACGTCGTCATGGAAGCGGCCCCGCAATTCTGGCAGGGCCCACAGGGACTCAATGCCATTTATCTTCGATCGACCAACAGCAGTTCGGTCGTTCCGCTCAACGCCATCGCGCATTACGAACCGACGACCGCGCCCATCGCGGTCAATCATCAGGGACAATTTCCGTCCGTCACGCTCTCGTTCAATCTCGCGCCGGCAATTTCCTTGAGCGACGCGGTTAAAACCATCCAGGAAATGGAACAAAAAATCAGAATGCCCGAAAGAATTCACGGCAGTTTCTCGGGCACGCTGCAGGCCTATCAACAATCGCTGGCGGCCGAACCTTTTCTCATTCTCGCGGCGCTGATGGCGGTCTATATTGTGCTGGGCATTCTCTACGAGAGTTACATTCATCCGGTCACCATTCTGTCCACGCTGCCGTCCGCCGGTGTGGGCGCGGTGCTGGCGCTGATGCTGTTCCGGACGGACCTGAGCATCATCGCCATCATCGGACTTTTGCTGCTCATTGGCATCGTGAAAAAAAATGCGATCCTGATGGTGGATTTCGCGCTCGCGGCGGAACGGGAAGAAGGAAAAAATTCGCGCGACGCCATTTTTCAGGCCTGCCTGCTGCGCTTCCGTCCGATTTTGATGACGACGATGGCGGCAATTTTCGGCGCGGTGCCGCTGGTATTGAGCAACAGCACGGGTTCGGAACTCCGGCGTCCGCTCGGCATCACGATTGTGGGCGGCTTGATCATGAGCCAGATGCTCACGCTCTATACCACACCGGTGGTTTATCTCTATCTTGATCGTTTGAGTCTCTGGTGGAACCGGATGCACAAAAGGAAGCTGGCGGGGATGGCTCCGCAGGCGGCATTCGGATGATCGCGCAGATGAGATATTCAATGAAAACCATGAACCCACTGCTCAAAACGGAAACCAGGATGATGCTGGTTGCGCTTGCGTGCCCGGTTCTGTTTGCCGGATGCAGCTTCGCGCCGAAATATGCGAAACCGTCCGTCCCAACGCCCGCGGCTTTCAAGGAATTGACGCCGGCGCAATTCAAGGAAACCGACGGCTGGAAAACCGCCGAGCCAAAGGACGACGCGATTCGCGGCCAATGGTGGGAAATGTTTGCCGACACAAATTTGAACGCGCTCGAAGCGCAGGTGAACATTTCCAATCAAACGGTCGCGGCGGCGTTCGCAAATTTTCTGTCGGCGCGGGCCGTGGTGAAACAATCGCTCTCGCAATTCTTTCCAACCGTGACGACCAGCCCGTCCATCACCCGAGTTCGCCAGGGGGCAGTGCGTTCGGGTTCCTTTGCGACGGGTTCACCGTTCACGCTTACAGATTACGCGCTGCCGGCGGACGCGTCTTGGGAGTTGGATTTCTGGGGCAGCATTCGCAACACCTATAGGGCAAACAAATTCGAAGCCTTGGCGACGCTGGCCGATTTGGAAAACACACGGCTGACGGTTCAATCCGAACTGGCGGCGGATTACTTTACGCTTCGCTCGCTGGATTCGCAGAAAGAACTTTTGGATTCCACCGTCCACGCTTACCGGGATTCGCTTGCGCTGACACGCGTGCTGCACAAGACCGGCATTGATTCCGACCAGGATGTCGCGCAGGCGGAAACCCAGCTCAACGCGACCGAAGCGCAAGCCACCGATCTCGGCATTCAGCGCGCGCAAATGGAACACGCCATTGCACTGCTCATCGGCCAGCCGGCCTCATCTTTTTCCATCATGACGAATTCGCTCGCCGCAAAACCCATTGCCGTTCCATTGGGCGTTCCGTCGCAGTTGCTCGAACGCCGTCCCGACGTTGCCGCCGCCGAGCGGCGGGTGGCGGAGGCGAATGCGCAAATCGGCGTGGCGCGCGCGGCGTATTTTCCGACGATCACTTTGAGCGGTTCGGCCGGCTATCAAAGCAGCAGCATGGCGAGTCTTTTCAGCGGGCCGGCTTTGGTTTGGTCGGTCGGCGCATCACTTGCCGAAACTATTTTCGACGCCGGCAAACGCCAGGCGGTTACCGAACAAGCCTGGGCAGGTTATCGCGGCACGGTGGCGAATTACCGTGAAACCGTGCTCGCCGCGTTTCAGGAAGTGGAAGACAATCTTGCCTCATTGCGCATTTTGTCACAGGAACTTCAACAACAAAACGCCGCCGTCGCCTCGTCGCAACGTTATCTCAATCTGGCCGTTGACCGTTATCGGCTCGGCGTTGACAGCTATCTGAACGTCATCACCGCGCAGACGACGTTGTTGAGCAATCAGCGCACCGCGTTGAATTTGCAAATGGAGCAAATGACCGCGAGTGTGCAATTGATCAACGCGCTCGGCGGCGGCTGGGGTGTTTCGCATGGAACGACAGCGGCCATTCCTTGAGCGCCATGCCATGATGGCAGTCACTTTTGGATAAAATCGAAACACACAGGAATGAAATGGACCGAAGTTATGAAAACGAAACAACTCATCCGTTGCCGCTCTGGCGGCCCTGGCAACAGGCTGTGTGGAGCGTGTGACCTGCGTGCCGGGTTCTCGGCCTCAACCTTGTTACCATGGAGATCGCTCTGATTGCCAGTGCAATGATGACCGATGACCCGGACGACACCTCGTCGCTGGTGAAGAATCAGCCTGGAGCGCCAATGATGAAAGCCGTGGCACGCAATTCGGCAAGGCTGGCTTTGGCCGGCATTGGATTGTTTGGCCTGTGCGTTATGATAATTGCAGTTTTAGCTGCAGGCTGTGCTCATGTGCGCCGCGCCGGCAGCCGTGATGGCGCGGTTGGAGAAATTCTTCCACCAAAACCACCCGTCTTTTTGGACGGCCCAATGGCCGCGCTTCTGACGAATGCGGATGGCTTCAGCGCGCATGTAGTAATGGAGGTGCAGCCGTCATCAAACCGGGGGGCGCCGGTTTCCGGCGAACTTCTCGGCCGGGGAAGCAAACTGTTTTTTGCGCCGGATGAATCCACGTCTGGCGAAAAGCGCCATCCCGGTGGCGGCATCAACTTTATTTGGGACGTGACCGCCGGCAGTGGTTATATAATGAGTGAAGCTATGCAGAGTTATGCCCCCATCAGTTCAGGCGCCCGGGTCACTAATGTCGTAATCGGGACGGGCACTGAAAATTCCGCGCCCGAGAAGGTCGGCGCTCACCTATGCGAGCAGGAACAGGCGATCGTCGCTTCAAGTGACGGTTCCGCAACTGTATTCCGTATTTGGCGCGCCATGGACTTGAGAAGATTTGCTGTCCGAATCAACTCGGCAACGAACTCAACGTTCCTCTCCCTTAACTTTTCAAGCGTCCGGCTGGAAGCTCCGTCGAGCGAATTGTTTCAACCACCGGATGGTTTTACAAAATATGACAGCGCCGAGGCCCTGATGAATGAGTTGATGGTAAGGCAACAGAATTTGAAGCGAAGCACGACCGACACGACGGGCGAACCGGATCAGGTCGAAGGTCGGGAGGGTCGCCGGGTCCGTGATACACCATGAGGAAGCTTGCGGCAGGAATCAACTGGGACAGCCTGCCAGGGAAAGCTGTCCGAATTCGACCGTCACTTGTTGCGGATTGAGCCTTTTCGTAAGGAATTGCAGGAAGGCACTTGGCCGAAGAACAGAACCTTGGTCTGGTTTCCAACTTTATTGTCCGGTTCCCGACATTATTGCTCTTTTACACGTCCATGAAGGAAACTCCGTTTCACTCCACCGTCACACTCTTGGCCAGATTTCTGGGCTTGTCCACGTCGCAGCCGCGGACGACGGCGATGTGATACGCAAACAACTGCAGCGGCACGGTGGCCAGAATCGGATAAATCAGTTCCAGCGCCTTGGGCAGGTAAATCACATCGTTGGCCACCTTCCCGATCTGTTTGTCGCCTTCGGTGGCCAGCGCGATGATCGGGCCTTTGCGCGCGCGAATCATCGCCAGGTTCGCCATCGTCTTGTCATACATCGAATCCTGCGGCACAAGGAAAACCGTCGGCGTCTTCGGATCAATCAAGGCAATCGGGCCGTGCTTCATCTCCGCCGCCGAATAGCCCTCGGCGTGGATGTAGGAAATTTCCTTCAGCTTGAGCGCGCCTTCGAGCGCAATCGGGAACGTGTAACCGCGACTGAGGAAAAAGAAATCGTCGGCCTTCGCATATTTCTTCGCGAGTTTCTTGAACGCGTTGTTTTGTGCGAGGATGGATTCGAGCTGTTTGGGCACGGCTTCGAGCGCGTGTAATATTTCCAGCGCGCGACGGGCGGAAAGATTTCGCATCCGGCCCAGATGCACGGCCAGCAGCGCCAGAATTGTGAGTGTGGATACGAACGCCTTGGTGGACGCCACGCCGATTTCCGGGCCGGCGTGCATGTAAATGCCGCCGTCGGATTCCCGCGCGATGGTGCTGCCGACGACATTGACGATGGCGAGCGCACGGTGGCCTCGGCGCTTGGCCTCACGCAGGGCGGCGAGCGTGTCCGCCGTTTCGCCGGATTGCGAGAGGACGAGCAGCACGGTGTTTTTTTCAAGCGGCGCGTTGCGGTAACAAAATTCATGCGCGAACTCGACCTCGACCGGAATTTGCGCCAGTTCCTCAATCAAATATTCGCCCACCAGCGCCGCGTGCCAGCTCGTGCCGCTGGCGGCGATGACAATGCGGTCAATCGAACGCAATTCGGCGGACGTCAAATTCAGGCCGCCGAACCTGGCGGTTGCGCCTTCCTTGTCCACGCGGCCGCGCAGGGCGTTTTCCACGGTGCGCGGCTGCTCGAAAATTTCCTTGAGCATGAAGTGCTCGAAATCTCCGCGCGCGGCGTCCTCGGAACTGAATTCAAGTTTGCTGATCTGGACGTTGGCGGTGTCCGCGCCGAGATTCAAAACGTCGAAGCGTTCGGACGTAATCGTCGCCACGTCGTAGTCATTGAGATAAACAACTTTTTTCGTGTGAGCAACGATGGCGTTGGCGTCGCTGGCCAGAAAATTCTCGCCGGCGCCGATGCCGATGATGAGCGGCGAACCGCGCCGCGCGCCGACGATGGTGTCAGGCTGGTCGGCACAAATGACTGCGATGCCGTAAGCGCCGATGACTTCGCGCAGCGCGTCGCAAACCGCCTGGGTCAGCGGATTGGAACCATTCTCTGTTTGGTGGGGCGAGCGTCCCCGCGAGCCGGAGTCGTGATTCTTGCGCGGCTCGCCGGGAGTCTCGCCCCACCGGGAGCGGCGTTTCTCGTAATAATCGCCGATCAAATGCGCCAGCACTTCGGTGTCCGTGCCGGAGCGGAATTTATGGCCGGCCTTGAGCAGTTTGTCCCGGAGCCGGTCGTAATTTTCGATGACGCCGTTGTGGACGACGGCGATTCTGCCGGATTGATCCAGGTGGGGATGGGAATTTACGTCGGACGGCGGGCCGTGCGTGGCCCAGCGGGTGTGGCCGATGCCGGTGTGGCCGGGGGCGGGTTCTTGTTTCAACAGGCGCGCGAGGCCTTTGTCAATTCTTCCAACTTTTTTGCGCACGAGCAGTTCGTCGCTGTCCAGCACGGCCACGCCCGCGCTGTCGTAGCCGCGATATTCCAGCCGCCGCAATCCTTCGAGGATGATGGGCGTGGCCGCTTTTTTACCAACGTATCCGATGATGCCGCACATAATTTAAAATCCGAAATCCGAATGCCGAAATCCGAACCAGGCCAAACCGTCCTGCTGGGCGGGACGGAACTCCGAACTGTCACCGCAATGTCCGCCTCCTCACGTCGGCGGCTGCGAGTTTTTCAAAATCCAATCCGCCGCGCCGTTCAAATCGTCCACCATCACCGCCAGTTTGAGCGGTTCCGGCGATTTCCGTTCAAGTTTTGCGCCGTAACCAGTGCGGACCAGAATACTCGTTTTGACTCCGGCGTTCCAGCCGCATTCCAGGTCAATCAGCTTGTCGCCGATCATGAAACTTTGCGCCAGGTCCACGCCGAATTCATCGCGCGCGTCGAACAAAAATTGCGGCGACGGCTTGCGGCCGCGGCTGGGCTGGCCGGGCGCTTCGGGCGCAATGTAAATTTTTTCAAAGCGCACGCCGGCCCGGGCCAGTTCGCGGCACAAATGCTCGTTCACGCGCTCCACGTCCGCAAGCGTGAAGCAGCCGCGCCCGACGCCGGACTGGTTGGAGACGATGAACAGTTTGAACCCGGCGTCCGAGAGACGCTTCAGCGCCGCCGCCACCCCGGGGAGGAAGGCCACGTCCTCGACGCGGTGCAGATAATTTCTTTCCTCAATCAACACCCCGTCGCGGTCGAGAAAAACAGCCCGGTTCATTTCAGTGAATAGTGGTTTGATTATGGCAAGAATGGAATTGAATTCTTTCCGGCGCTTGCGCATCCTGTGCCGGTTTCGGTTTTTACAATCAACCCGCTAATTTAATGAGCAAAGGCAGATTGGGAATTTTGGTCGGTGGCGGCCCGGCGCCGGGCATCAACGGCGTCATCGCGGCGGCCACCATCGAAGGCATCAACCAGGGCTATGAAGTCATCGGCTTCCGGGACGGCTTCAAGTGGCTCGCGCAGGGCGAGGCGCAGTATTGCCGGCCGCTGGCGATCCGTGACGTGAGGGAAATCCATCTGCGCGGCGGCTCCATCCTGGGAACCGCCCGCACGAATCCCACGAAGTCGGAAACGCAGATGAAAAATGTCTTCAGCGTTTTTGAAAAGCTCGGCATCACCGCGCTGGTCACCATCGGCGGCGACGACACGGCGTTTTCCGCCAGCGTCGTGGCCAAACAAAGCAAAGGCCGCATCAAGGTCGCGCACGTGCCCAAGACGATTGACAACGATCTGCCCCTGCCCGGTTCGACGCCGACGTTTGGATTCGAAACGGCGCGGCACTATGGCGTTCACATTGTCCGCAATCTCGCCGAGGACGCGCGCACCACTTCGCGCTGGTATCTCATCATCAGCATGGGACGCGCGGCGGGACATCTCGCGCTCGGCATCGCCAAGGCCGCCGCGGCCACGCTCGCCATCATCCCGGAGGAATTCCGCGGACGGCAGGTCACGATTGATGAAGTGTGCGACATCATCATCGGCTCCATCATCAAGCGCCGCGCCGATGGTTCGCAATACGGCATTGTCATCCTCGCTGAAGGCCTCATCGAAGCGATGGGCGAGCAGGGACTGGTCAAGGCGCTGCCCGACGGACATTTGGAACGATTCGGCAAAGTCGTTCGCGACGAGCACGGTCATTTGCGTCTCGGTGAAATTGAATTTGGCCGCCTGATGAAAGAGCTGCTGACCGCGCGTCTCGAAAAGCTCGGCATTAAAATGGCCTTCATTGACAAGGATCTCGGCTACGAACTCCGCTGCGCCGACCCGATTCCGTTCGACGCCGAATACACGCGCGACCTCGGTTATGCCGCGGTGAAATTTCTGCTCTCGCCCGAAGCCGGAAAATACGGCGCCATCATCAGCTTCGTGGACGGCAAAATGATTCCGCTGCCGTTCGACAAAATGCTCAATCCGCAGACCGGCCGCATGCAAACGCGCCCGGTCAACGTGGACGGCGAAGCCTACGAATGCGCCTGCGCCTACATGATCCGGCTGGAACGCGACGATTTTGAGGACGCGAAACAGCTCTCCCGGCTCGCCGCCGTCGTTTCCATGACGCCCGATCAGTTCCGCGAACGCTTCGGTTATCTCGTCGGCGTGAAGTAAGGTTTTACGAACGCACCCGGCGGCGGGAAGATTTTCCCGCCGCCGTTTCGTTTCGTTAAATCAACTTGGAACAAGCCATTTTTTCCGGCATCCTGCCCGGGCCCTGGCGCGCCAACAAAAGGCGCGTCAAGCTGGAATATGTTTATTGCCGGACTCGGAGTCGCCGCCCCGCCCCAACGCTACACCCAGCGCGAATGCTGGGACGCGCTGCAAAAATCCGCGCCGTTCGCCCGGCTCGCGCCGCGGTCGCGCGCCCTTCTCCAAAAAGTGCTCTGCGGCGACAACGGCATCGCCACCCGTCACCTGGCGCTGGAACCGATTTCCGAAGTTTTCAATTTGACACCCGACGCGCTCCACGCCCGCTTCGCCCGACACGCGCCCGCACTGGCCGTTGAAGCCGTGCAACGCGCGTTGAAAGCCGCGAACGGCAAAGCCAATGAAATTGACGCCGTGCTCATCAGCACCTGCACCGGCTATTTGTGTCCCGGGCTCACCAGCCATGTCAGCGAACGGCTTGGCCTGCGTCCGGATGTGTTCACACTCGATCTCGTCGGCCAGGGCTGCGGCGCGGCCCTGCCCAACCTGCGCACCGCCGAGGCAATTCTCGCCGCCGGCCGCGCAGGAAAAGTCCTGTCCGTCTGCGTCGAAATTTGCAGCGCGGCGTTTTATCTTGATGACGATCCCGGCGTGCTCATCAGCGCGTGCCTGTTCGGCGACGGCGCGGGCGCGGCGGTGCTCGCGAATCAACCGCAACCGGGCCGCCGCCGCATCGAATGGAAATCGGGTTCGTCGTGCCTCGCTCCCGACAAACGCGACACGCTGCGGTTCGAACAGAAAAACGGGATGCTGCGAAACATTTTGCTGCCGCAAATCCCGCAAATCGCCGGTGACGAAGCCGCACGACTGCTGAACGAATCGCTCGCTGCCGCCGGCGTGAAACGCGACCGCATCGCCGGCTGGATTTTGCACACCGGCGGACGTGACGTGCTGCTCGCGTTGCGCGACAAACTTGGCCTGACTGAATCCGACATCCGCCACAGCACCACCGTGCTTCGCGAATTCGGCAATCTGAGCAGCCCGACCGTTTTTTTCGTGCTCGAACGCGCGTTGCATGACACCGTGCCCGATGGCCTCTGGTGGATGTCGGCGTTCGGCGCGGGATTCAGTTGCCACGGCGCATTGCTGGAAGTAAAAGAAACTTGATTTACCTGGTTAAACCGGTGGGGCGGGCGCCCTCGTCCCGCATTGCGGGATCAGCAGCCTCGCCCCACCAGAAATACAAAGAGCAAAGTGAAACGCATCATCGAACCGGAATTACTCGATGAATTGCCGCCGGACGACCCGCGCGCCGCCGGCTCGCGCCGCGACTTGCGCCGGCTCAACGCCTGGATGCGCAACCACGCCATCATGGCGAACGCGCTGCAAACCGCCGTGAATGGCCGCGCGCCGGGACACATCGTCGAACTCGGCGCGGGCGACGGCGATTTCCTGCTGCGCGTGGCGCGGCGGCTCTCATCGTTTGGAGTTCCGTCCCGCACTTCGCGGGACGGCCCGAACCGTCCCGCAGTGGGCGGGACGGGACTCCGGGCAACGGGCGCATGGAAGGAAGTGAACGTGACGCTGCTCGACCGCCAAAAAGTCGTGACGCCGCAAACGCTGGCGGCTTTCGCATCGCTCGGCTGGCGCGCGGAGGCGGTCGTCACGGACGTTTTTGACTGGCTGCAAACTCCGGCCCCGGCGGAAATCGTTGTCGCAAATGAAATTCTGCACCATTTCGACGACGCGCGTCTGGCCGGGTTGCTGCGCGTGATTGCCGGTCACACACACTTGTTCATCGCCATCGAGCCGCGCCGCGCACCCTGGCCGTTGTTTTGCAGCCGGCTGCTTTGGGCGATTAACTGCAATTCGGTCACGCGGCACGACGCGACGGTGAGCGTGCGGGCGGGTTTTGTCCGTGAAGAACTTTCCGCGCTCTGGCCTGACAAAAGAAACTGGCAACTGACCGAGCAGCGCGCCAGTTGGTTCAGCCATTTGTTCATCGCGCAGCGGAGGGGATAGAATGTGGCGGCCATGAAATCCATTACGATCGTCGGTGGCGGACTCGCGGGGTTGACGCTCGGTATCGGGCTGCGTCAACGCGGTGTGCCGGCGGCCTTGTGGGAGGCCGGGCATTATCCGCGCCATCGCGTCTGCGGCGAGTTCATCTGTGGGCGCGGCCAGGAAACGCTCGCGCGGCTGGGTCTGCGCGAATGGCTCGAACGGGCGGGCGCGGTGGCCGCGGACACGGCGGCCTTCTTTTCCGCAACCCAATCCACCGGGCCGCGGTCGCTGCCTTCACGGGCCATTTGCCTTTCGCGCTTCACCCTGGACGCCACGCTGGCGGATAAATTCCGCGAACTCGGTGGTGAATTGTGGGAAGGCAAACGCCGGAGCGACGGAGACGCCGGCGAAGGCGTCGTTCGCGCCACGGGCCGGCGCTTGCAGACAGCGGAGAGCGGTGCGCGCTGGTTTGGATTGAAAGCGCACGCAAGCAACATTCCGCTCACGGCTGACCTCGAAATACACGTTTCACTCCGGGGCTACGTCGGCTTATGCCGGGTCAACGGTGGCAGGGTGAACGTCTGCGGATTGTTCCGCCGGCGCGCCGGCGAAAGTGTCGGGCCGCAAAACCGGCGCGAATTGTTGCGCGGACCAACCGGTTCGCCTTTGCACCAGCGGCTGGCTTCGGCTGAATTTGATGAAAACTCGTTTTGTGCCGTCGCCGGGCTTTCGTTGCGGCCGTACCGGGCGGTCGCGCGCGCGGATTGCTGCATCGGCGACGCCATCACCATGATTCCGCCCGTCACCGGCAACGGCATGTCCATGGCCTTTGAATCGGCGGAACTTGCCATCGAACCGCTGGTCGCATGGAGTCGCGGGGAAATTTCCTGGGCCGAAACCCAACCCCAAATCGCCCGCCGTTGCGACGCCGCGTTTGCCCGGCGGCTCACCTGGGCAAAATGGTTGCAACGATTCGTGCTGACGCCGTCGCTCCAAAACACGCTGGTCAGGTTCGCCGCGCGCAGCGACTGGTTCTGGCGGATGGCGTTTGAACGCACACGCTGATTCTGCCAGACTCACACCATGAAACCGCTCGCGGACTGCCGGCTTTACGCTTTTATTGACACGGCCTACTTCCATGGCCGCGCGCCGGAGGTCTTCGCGCAACAACTTTGCGACGGCGGCGCGGATTTGATCCAGCTCCGCGCCAAAAAATCGTCGCCCGACGAAATCCGCCGCATGGCCGAGGCGATTCTGCCCGTCACCCGCCGCGCGAACGTCGGGTTGGTCATCAACGACCAACTGGACATTGCACGTGAAACCGGCGCGGAATTTTGTCACCTGGGCCAGGAGGATTTTTTTGGCGCGGGCCACACCCAAGTCTCTCAACTCTCAACTCTCAACTCTTCCGTCTCCGCTTGCAGCTTCGGCGCGACCGCGCCGAAACGAAGTGAAGGCGGGCAACTCAAAATCGGTTTGTCCACCCACTCGCCGGAGCAGGCGAGGCGCGCTTTGGCCGCCGGACCGGCCTACATCGCCATCGGGCCGGTCTATGCGACGGGCACGAAGCCGATGGCGAAACCGGTGACGCTGGAATACGTCCGCTGGGCGGCGGAGAACGTGAAGATTCCGTGGTTCGCCATCGGCGGCATCAATTTGCGGAGGCTGGATGATGTGTTGGCGGCCGGCGCAAAGCGCATTTGCGTCGTGTCCGCGATTTTGAACTCAACGGATGTGGTGAAAGCCTGCTCGGAACTCAGACATCGGTTGGGATAGGAGCGCAGACAGCCTGCCCGCGCGAATGAAAACGGAGTGTGACATCAAGAAACCCCGTCCCGGCGGATCTAGTACTTCATGACCAACAGCGCCAGACCCAGGACCGACAAAATGGCGGACAAAATCAGCCCGACGGACATGATCATCAGCCAGTAACAGCCCTGCATTACACGGCGGGTTCGGCCATCTGTACCCGGGTCGGGTTGCCACCCTCCCGGTCCGACCTGGCCGCCCAGCATCATCAGATGACGATTCGAAAGGGTTTCGCTGATCACCATCCACCCGAGTGGCAGGATTTCGTACCAGATGCGGTATTCGATGATGATGCCGCCCAGAAACTGGCCGATGATGAAGACCACGGCCAGGATTTTGAACACCACATCCCGCCGGTTGCGCCAGGGGATCAGCATCATGATGAAAAGGGCTCCGGCATTGGTAAACAAGACATGGTCCAGATTCGTGCTGAACAAGAACTGAATATTGTCCAGAAGCACGCCCCAGGTTTTGAGGACAAATTCATGGAGGTTTTCGGCATTATTCAACGCAAAAAATGCGGTCTTGACGCCATAATCAACCATGAGCAATTTCCGCGTCAGGAGACAGACGACGGCCAAGGTCGCAAAACCGGCAAATCGTTTTTTCCAAGGCCAATGCTGGCCCAGAAGAACCAACAAGGCGCAGCACAAGGTCGTTTCCTTGAACTGACTCCCCAGCCACACCACCACCATCAGCGGGAAAAACTGGCGTTGGTCATAGAGCAGGCACGCCCAGGTGAAAAAGAACATCGTGGGCATGTCCCAGGGACAAAACCACCGTCCGGCGGGAATGGTGAAATTGTACATCAGACCGCTGAAGACCCCCAACATGATCAGGAGCGCATCCCGGCGATGCAAAATGAGGACCAGATACAACAGAAAAAGCCACAGGGCATGGTAAAATCCGAAAACGACCTCCGGCATCAGGAAATAATACCCGCCAAAATGGACCTTATCGGAATAGAACGGATTCGGCGTGGCCTTTTTGGCATAAATTTTCAAAGTCTCGTCCTGCACCCACCCTGTGATCATCGGCCCGGGTAATCTGGCTTTCCAGTTGTCAAAATCGGCCAACAGATTGTGATGGGCGGGATAGGGGTGATCCGACAAATAAGTGAACAGATACGTGTTCATCTCATTGCCGTCATATGACCTCGGCGCTTCTGCCTGTGGGCACACCAAAAAGAAAAAATAGACCACCAGAGAAAGAGCCACGAACGACTCAATGCCCACCAGAGCGGCTGGCTTGGATAAACGCCGGCTCAACCAGGACGAAAACCGCGCCCACCTGAAAAATCTGGACAATTTGCCCGCCCAGGCCGATCCACGGTCATAAAAACCCGCAGCAAAACCGGTGAATTTGTCTGGTAATGACTTTAACATATGTGCTCCGATTTGCTTTTGAAACCGAGCCCGTAGAGATTGGCCGCCGCTTTTGGTTGTTGGTGAGCGAGAATAGTTGCCTGCGATGAAATCTCAAGCGCGATTTTAGGCGTCAAGCAGGTTCTGACGCCGCGCAATTTGCAGCAGCGTTGGAGAGATAAATGGCGCAATTCAATTTTCTTCTCACGCGCCGGACACGGCCAAAGGCTGCGCGAATTTCGCCGATGGTTGCCAGCGTTGGAAGAATTGGCCAGAATCGAAAAATGAAAACACGCACTTTCGCCATTCTCATTTCCTTTTGTTTTCTCCTGTCGGCGATGGCCTCGCCGAACGACAAAACGATTTTCAACGTTCGCAGCTTTGGCGCCAGAGGCAATGGAAAGCATCTGGACAGCCCCGCCATTGACACGGCGATTCAAGCCGCCTCCGCTGCGGGCGGCGGAACAGTTTTTGTTCCGGCGGGCACGTATCTGTGCGGCAGCATTCATCTAACCAATAACATCCATTTGTATCTGGACGCCGGCGCGGTGATCCTCGGTGCGCCGCAGGCGATGAATGCTTACGATCCGACGGAAGCCTGGTCCGGCCTGGCGTATGAGGATGGCGGGCATGTTTATTTTCACAACAGCCTCCTCTGGGGCGAAAACCTCACGAACGTCTCCATCACCGGGTCGGGAATGATCAACGGTGGCGGGCTGGTGCGCAGCGATAAAATTCTCGATGAGACGAGCGGCTACAATATCTGGAACAAACCCGGCGCCGGGCGGACAAATTCCGGCCCGGTGCGGCTCGGCAACAAGGCCATTGCGCTGAAACTTTGCCGCAACGTTTTGATCCGGGACATCACGATTTTCCACGGCGGCCACTTCGCCATCCTCGTCACCGGCTGCGACAATCTGACCGTGGACAATGTGACAATGGACACGGACCGCGACGGCATTGACATTGATTGCTGCCGCAACACGATGGTTTCCAACTGCCGGATCAACGCGCCCAGCGACGACGCGCTTTGTCCCAAAAGCAGTTTTGCGCTCGGCACAAATGTCATTACCGAAAACCTGACCATCGTGAACTGCCAGGTCTCCGGTTTCCAGGAAGGCACGCTGCTCGATGGCACGATGAAACCCAGCCGGGGAGGAACGGGCCGGATCAAATTCGGCACCGAGGCCAGCGGCGGTTTTCGCAACGTCACCGTGGCCAACTGCGCCTTCCGCAACTGCCGCGGCCTGGCGCTGGAGGAGGTGGACGGCGGCGTCATGGAAAACATCACCATCAACAACCTCACGATGATGGACGTTGTCGGGTATCCCATTTACCTCACCACCGGCAGCCGCAATCGCGGTCCCAACGTGACCACGCCGAGCCGCGCCCGGAACATTTTCATTTCCAACGTCATCGCCACCGGGATTGAACCGATGAGCGGCATCCAGATCACCGGCATTCCTGGACAGCCGCTTGAAGGCGTGCATCTGGACAACATCCGGCTGGTTTTCAACGGCGGCGGGACGAAGGAAGACGCCGCGCGCGTCCCCAAAGAGTTGGGCGAGGGCTATCCGGAGCCCCGCAATCTCGGCATCATGCCCGCTTACGGCGTTTTCGCTCGCCACGTTCGCGACCTGGAACTGGCAAACATCAACGTGAGTTTTGAAACCAATGACTTTCGTCCCGCGATGGTGTGTTCGGATGTGGACGGGCTCGAAGTGGACAATTTCAAGGCGCAGCTCGCTCCGGGCGTGCCGGCAGCGACATTTGACTCAGTCACAAATGTTGTCATCCGGAGCTCGCCGGTGCTGAATGGCATCACTGCAAAATAAAAAGCTGGCGCAAACTGGTTGAGCCAACTTTGGTGAGAATCCGGTTGTTGGAAATTACAGCGGTTCTCGTTAACGAATGGACAGGGCGGTGTTGATTTGATTGATGGCGTTGGTGATGTGTTTGGTGACGCGCTCTTGGTTTTTGACTTCGGCGGCGCCCAGCACGTTTTGAAGCAATCCCTGGGCTTCGCGCAGCTTGGCGTCCGACAAAGGCTGCGGTTGCTTGTCCTTGGCGTCGCCGCTGAGAGTCATGCCCAGCAACTTGGCGGCGGCCTCAATCTGTTTCATGGCTTTCACCCGATGGCCTTTGTAATCGTGGTCGCCGGTGGCCAGAATAAGGTAGGCGTTCTGCAGCATCCCGGCTTCCGCCGAGCCGCTGAACGCCACGGTTTGGAATTGGTTCTGAACGGCAACGGAGCCGTTCGCTGTTTGCGTGGTTGCCGGGGTCGCGGCGCGAAGGTTCACGCCCCAGGCCAGAACGGTGACAAAAACCGCAGTTTTTGCGGCTGTTTTCAGATGTTTTGTGTTCATATTGCCATAGTTGACGGAACGGGGCGCTGTTAAGTTACATGCTTTTCAACGCAACTGCTCTCAGCCTTAACTCGGTGGATGTGGCCAAAACCTGACGGAATCAAATTGAAAACTTACATATCGGCTATTTCTGGAATTGAAGAAATCCACAGTTGCTGAAAGACTGCGAATATGTTTTGGGGCATTCCTAAATTGCCACTGGACGACCAGCAGAAGGAATGGATTGAAAAGTCTCTCCAATGGCTGCTTAAAGAGTTTGGGGAGGACTATTTTTTGAAACACCAAACTATTCTGCCGGAACCATCTTTCTTTCCCGACAAGTATCAAGGCACTGAAGCGTGTGTCGCAAAACTTGTGGAGCGCGTTTGTTCCTACATGGATGTGAACTCCGGCCTTGTTGACGTGGATTTTTTCTGCGACCGGGACGAAACTGCGTCCAAACATCGTCTCGGCGGTGAGGGACATCATTCTGGAGCTGCAGGATTATATTTTTCAAAAACGTCTCAAGAGACCCGGAAGAAAATAGCCATCAATGTGTCGGAATTCAAAAACCCGACCAAACTTGTGGCAACCATCGCACATGAACTTGGACATGTCATTCTGCTCGGCGGGTGGAAAATCTCTCGTGATGACAAAGACCACGAATATCTCACTGATTTGATAACCGTTTTCCTCGGTCTGGGCATTTTTACGGCAAATTCAGCTTTTCAATTTTCCCAATGGCAGGATCACAGTCACCATGGATGGAGCGCATCACGGTTGGGATACATGTCGGAAGAGATGTTTGCCTATTCGCTGGCCGCGTATGCGTGGATGCGAGGCGAAATAAATCCAAAATGGTCGAGATACTTGGCCATGAACGTTGGGCATTATTTCAAACAGAGTCTGAAATACTTGGAAAAAGGTGGCCAAACTTCGCTTCATCAGCTTGCTCAGCCAAAACGCTAAGGCGTGCCGCCATCTTCAAAAATTCCGCTTCGTCCAGAATCTTCACGCCGAGCTTTTGCACCTTGTCGAACTTGGAACTGACTCCCAAGTCGACCAGGACAAAATCCGTTTTCCTGCTCACGCTGCCGACGCCACCCGCCAAAGTGTATAACTTTTACTTGCAAAGACAATTCATATAAATTATATGATGGGCCGGAGGCGATTCGAGTATGGAAGCGAAATTTCATTGTCATGCCAAAATCCGGTGGCGGGCCCGGATTTTTATCTGGTTATTCTGCGCGGCATTGATGTTGGCTGCGCACCCGTTGGCGGCCGGTAATTTTTATGCCGGCACTTCGCCCGCGAACGTCCCCTGGCCCGGCGGCATCGTGCCGTATGAATTCACGAACACGCTTACCTCCGCAGAAACAAATACCTACCTCAATGGCCTGCGTGAATGGGAACTGGCTGCCAACGTCAAGTTCGTCCCGCACACCAATCAGGCCAACTGGATTCTTTTCTCCTACAACACCAATTTTCTCGATTTCGTGTCTGGCGGCGGTTACAGCCCGCAAATGGTCACCGTCTCCAGCCTGAGCCGCGCGCAGGTCTGCCACGAGATGGGCCATTCGTTCGGCTTCAACCATGAAAACATCCGGCCCGACCAGACCAATTACATTGCGGTCCTGACGAACAACATCGCCGATGAGTCTTCAAATATTTTCTGGTTTACCGTTGATCCCACGACCGTCACGAATGGAAATTACGATTACGAGTCCGTAATGCACCTCGGCTGGGATTTCGATTCGACCAATCCCGGCGTGCTGGCCACCCGGTGCAGGTTCAAAACATAGGTGACGGAGTAGGTTCAATACATAGGTAACACTTAGCCTGGGAGGCTTGAGACGATAAACTCAAGGATGCCCTGGAAAAAAAGTGAACCTATGGAACAACGAATGG
>JBAVOO010000035.1:0-37113 GCA_049692125.1 Verrucomicrobiia bacterium
CGATCATTCGATGTGGGGTCGCGAGACCCCGGTTAAACACGATTGGTTACGCGGGGAGTGTTGTCTCACTCCCCGCCCTGTCGCCCATGTTATCAAAAAACCAAAAGGGCTTAACTGGGAGTATCAATTCGCTGCAGGCAACAGCCGCTGCCCCTGCCAGTTGCGATTGATTTTTATGAGGTCTGTTTGTCATCATTGCATTCAGCGTCCCGCTCGGCGGCTGTGCCTGAGCTTGGGACGTTAGCCAGATCACGCCATGCTACCATGACAAACCCTGATAGAATGGTCCGAAACCGGATGAAAAAGGGTGCCAAAACCAAAAATCGGCTTGTCCGCCGCCTGGCCATGAACTGTGGCTGGCTTGGGGCAGTACTGCTGTCCCTGACCGCGTGGGCGAAACCGGAATTCCACCCGGGTGAGGTATGGTTGGACACCCATGGTGATCCCATCCAGGCACACGGCGGCGGTATTCTCGTCCACAGCAACGTGTACTACTGGTATGGCGAGGACCGAACGCCCGGGGGTCGGGGCGCCGTGGCGTGTTACTCCTCCACCAACCTTTACGACTGGAAACGCGAGGGGGTGGCGCTGTCGCGCGAAACGCTGCCGCAAATAGACGGACGGCCGACCTTTGTGGAACGGCCCAAGGTCCTTTTCAATCCGCGCACCGGCAAATTCGTGATGTGGATGCATCTCGAACAACCGGGTTATCATTACGCCCGGGCCGGCATTGCCACCAGCGACCAACCGGCCGGTCCGTTCACCTTTCTCAAAGCGATTCGCCCCATCACCGCCCAGTCCGGGTTTGCCGACAATGACCCGGACCACCAGCGGGAATCCGGCGGCACGGTTCGCGACCTGAACCTGTTTCGGGATGACGATGGCCGGGCGTATGTCTTCTACGCCTCGGAAGACAACTGGACGATGTATGTGGTGCGACTCAATGATGAATTTACCGGACCGGAAACGCCGGCGATGGAGGATAAAACCTGGGCACGGATTCTGGTCCGCCGGATGCGCGAAGCGCCCGCGCCGTTCAAATCCAAAGGCCGCTACTATTTGATCACCTCGGCCTGCACGGGTTGGAAGCCAAATAAAGCCGATTGCGCGGTGGCCGGCAATGTTCTTGGCCCTTACCAATCCAAAGGCAATCCCTGCACCGGCCCGGAGGCGGAGACGACCTTCGGTTCACAAAGCACGTTCGTGCTGCCGGTTCAACCGGGCAAATTCATTTTCATGGCCGACCGGTGGAACCCGCGGCGTCTGTCGGATTCACGCGCTGTCTGGCTCCCGCTGATTTTGCGGCCTGATGACTCTTGCGCGATTCCGTGGCAGGACCGGTGGGAGCTTTCGGTTTTTGATGCCCGCGAGAAACCGGCGGATAAAAGTTCAACGTCAGTTTCCGGGGAAATTTCCCCAAAGAAAAAATGACCCGGCATGCGGCTCCGGGTATTCTCTAAAACGCATCGTATGCGCCACCTTTGCTGCTTGATCCTGATGGCGGGATTTTTCTTCCCCGTCCTGTCCGCGCCGGCCGGTGCGCTGGAAAACACGCTTTTCCAATCCGACTGGGGTTTATTCCAACGCCGCCAAGGCGGAACTGTTTCTCAACGGCAAGTCACAAGGCACGCGGGACAACGACGGCAATGCCGTCTTCATCTGGAAAGACATCAAGTCAAGTCCCGGAAAAAACCGGGTTGAAGCTCGCGCCGAAAAAGGCGGCGCCCCGGTGGGTGACAGTTGCGTTTGGACGTTGAAATGACCGGGGAACAAATCCGAAGTTCGAAATCCGAGGTCCGAAAGAAATTCGAAATCCGAAGGGCAATCGTGAGAGGGTTTCCCACCGCACGCCATTTTTTCCGCGGAGCACGGATGAGTTCGGCGTTCGGAATCCGGTCTTCTTTCGGTTTTCGGAAATTCGGATTTCGGATTTCGAGTCAATTCATCACCGGCTCCGGATGCAAATCACGGCTTCCGTGAGTCCATCCGCCTGGGCCTTGAGCGTGATGGTTCCCGGTTGACCGGGTTTGGCGCGGACGATGACCAGCGCCAGACCGTTGAAGGCGTTCCGCTCCGGTGCCTGGAAGGATTCGAAGCTGGTCGCGTCGCCGTTGTCCGTGGCCACGATTTCACCCGGGCCTTCAATCTGGAACTGGATGTGGTTCTTCGAGCGCGGCACCGGCAATCCGCTTTTGTCAGCCACGGTGACGGTAATGAAGGAAAGGTCCTGGCTGTCGGCACGGATTTTGTCGCGGTCGGCCTGCAAGGTGAGTTTGGCCGCCGGGCCGGTGGTTTTCATGACATCCGTCGCCCATTTCCTGCCGTTCTTCCAGGCGACCACCTTGAGTTCGCCGGGTTGATAGACCACGTCGTTCCATTCCAGGCGATATTCGTATGGTCCCTTTTTCTTCAGACCGAGCGATTTGCCGTTCAGGAACAGTTCCGCCGAGTCGCCGGAGGTGTAAACGTGGACGGGCGTGACCTGGCCGACGCGGTCCGGCCAGTTCCAGTGCGGCAGGATGTGCGCCATGGGCAAGTCCGGACGCCAGCGCGCCTGATAAATAAAGAACCGGTCCTTTTTGAAGCCGGCGAGGTCAATGATGCCGAAGTACGAGCTGCGCGACGGCGTGCGGATCTTGCCGATTTCCTGCAGCTCCTTTTCCGCGCGCGCCTTTTCAGTTGGATCGGTGTAATTGATGAGGTTGCTCCTGTCGCCGTTGTAAGGCGTCGGCTCGCCGAGATAATCGAAGCCGGTCCAGACGAATTCGCCGGCCACGAATGGAAACTCATCCTGGCCTTTGAACTCGCTATCCGGCGGCGTGGCCCAGCGCGGCGCGTAAAGGTCGTAGGAACTCATCTGGAAGTCCGCCTGGCCGTCGGCCTTGTTGGTGCTGACGGGGAAGAAGTATTCGCCGCGGGAGCTGATGCACGAGGCGGTTTCGCTGCCGAAAACCGGCAGGCCCGGATTCGCGTCGTGCACCCGGCCATATTGCGTCGGTTTGTAGTTGTAACCGAAAACGTCCACGTCCTTTTGGAACCCGTTATAGCCGGCGCGGGTGTCGTTGCAGGCGGCCGTGGTCGGGCGGGTCGGATCTTCCTGGTGGGCGATGGCGGTCAGTTCGGCGGCAATCCAATGCTTGGACGGGTTGCCCTGTTCGTTGATTTCATTGCCGATGCTCCAGAGGATGATGCTGGGATGATTCCGGTCGCGGCGAAGTTCCGCGCGCCAGTCCTTTTCGTGCCAGTCATCGAACAGCAAATGATAATCGTTCCTCGTCTTGCCGTGTTCCCAGCAGTCGAAGGATTCGTCCATTACCACCATGCCGAGGCGGTCGCACAAATCGAGCAGTTCCGGCGCAGGCGGGTTATGACTGGTACGGATGGCGTTGCAGCCCATTTCCTTGAGGATTTGAATCTGCCGTTCCAGCGCGCGGGTGTTGATGGCCGCGCCGAGCGCGCCGAGGTCGTGATGATCGCAGACGCCGTTCAGCGGCACACGCCTGCCGTTGAGCAGGAAACCGTTGTCGGCGGTGAATTTAATGGTACGGATGCCGAACGGGGTTTCGTAACTGTCCACCGGCTTTCCATCCTGCCCGATGGAAGTCACGACAACATAACGCTGCGGCTTTTCGATGCTCCAAAGCCTGGGGTTTTTGAAGGTGATCTGCCCTTCGGTTGTTTGGGACTGATGGGCGGGAATCTTCACTCCGTCGGTGGTGAGCGAAGCGATGGGCTTGCCTCTGGCCCCGTTCGCGTCGAGTTCAAAAATTTCATTTTTCACCGTTGCAATGGCGCCGGCATTGCTGTCGTTGTCCAGCTTGACCTGGATTTTCACGGTTGCCGATTTCGGGTCAACCTCCGGTGTGGTGACATAGGTGCCCCAGTGGGCCACATGGACCGGTTCGGTTTTAACCAGCCAGACGTTGCGGTAGATGCCGCCGCCGGGATACCAGCGCGATGAATTGGCCGGGTTGTCGAGGCGGATGGCGATGACGTTGTCGGCGCCGAATTTGATGCAAGGCGTCAAATCCACCTGCCACGAAGCGTAGCCGTAGGGCCAGCCGCCGACGAACTGGCCGTTGAGCCAGACCGTCGCGTAAGCCATGGCGCCATCCACGGCCAGATAGATTTTTTTGCCCTGGTCGGAAGCGGGAACCTCCAGATATTTGCGATACCAGGCAACGCCCCACCACGGCAGCTTGCCGGTTTCGCCGGGGTATTCCTGTTTGAAGGGCCCTTCGATACCCCAGTCGTGCGGCAGGTTCAACAACCGCCACTGGCTGTCATCGAAACCGCTTTGCGCATACGAAATGTCGCCGCCGCCGGGATTGCCTTCCGGTTTTTTCTTCGCGGCCAGGTCCGCGTTGGTGGTGAACTCCGTGCCGGTGGCCTCGACCCAGTCCTGGATTTTCGTGCAGGCCAGTTGGCCGGCGGCCTCGGCGGGATCATCCTTGGCAAACCGCCAGCCCGCGTCCAGCGAGATGCGTTCCCGCGGCGAGGCGGGTCCGGCGGCGAAGGCGGTTGAACCGATCAGGCCCAACGCGACGATGGTCGCGGGCAGGGCGGCGCCGTGCGTCCGCCAAAAACGGAAATCGCGAAGGGACGAAAATTTTCCCGTAAGTGTATTCATAGATTTTGTGATTGGTGTCCGGTATTTCTATCGTTTTATGACCATTGCCGCCAATGTTTTCGAGGCACGACGATGTTGAAAAACTGCGGTAGCATCGTTGATGGCCGGCGGCGCCGCGGCAGCGATGCGCAGCGTGCCATCGCCCGCCAGTGTGTTCGTGTTCCAAACCAGTCCCGGACCCGGCGTGGCGGGAGACAGGACGGCAAATGCACCGGAGCAACTTCCGGCGTTGAACAATTTGAAACTGTCGCCCGCCGCCAATGTGCCGCCCAGATTGGTGACCGTCAGCGTGCCGCCGTAAGTGATGGTGCTCATCCCGCGAACGGCGTCGTTGGTGGCCGCGGATTTATTCAACTTAATGAAAGTCGTTCCGCCCAGTGTCAGGGAATTGCTGATGGCAAGCACGCCGATGGAATTTCCCGGCGCCAACCTGCCTCCGGGTTGAACCGTCACCGGCCCGTTGATAACGCCGTTGCCGCCCAGCGTGCCGCCACTCACCGTCACACGGGTGGTCCCCAGCGAGCCATTGACCAGGAGCGTGCCGGTGTCCACGTTGAGCGCGCCGGAAAAGCTGTTGGTGCCGTTCAAAATCAGGGTGCCGCAGCCGCCCTTGCTCAACGCGCTCGTGCCGGAAAGATTGCCGTTGAGGTTCAAGATGTTTCCGGGATTGTTCGGGCCGATGAACCACGTTTGCGCCGTGCCGATGGTGACGGGCGTCGAGATGGTGGCGTTGTGGTTCGCGGCGACCATGTCCACGCCGCCCGCGCCAATCGTCAGCCGGTTCGTGCCGCTGATGGTGGCGCCGTTGTTCAGGTTGAGAAAGACAAGTCCGTCAATGCTGTAATCCTGGCCGGGGGTGGTGGCGAGGTTGTTGCCGCTCAGATAGGAAAACGTCAGGTCGCTGGTGGAGACGGGCGGCAGGTTGGAAATCCAGTTGGCGGAATCAGTCCAGGACGTCGAACTCGCGCCCGTCCAGAACAGAACGTTCGTCGGCGCATAATAACGCACGTAGTCCACGGTCAATTTCGCGGCGCTGGTGCCGAGGTCACCATAACCACCGGCGGGAATGAAACCCGCCCACTTCGTCGAGGTATCATCCACTTCGCTGCTGAGGATCACCCACTCGGTGCTGTGCGAGACGGGGGAGGAACCGCCGTTGTAAACCGGCGAGCCGTCAATCTGGAAGGAATACGAATTCGCCGTCCACAAAAAGCCGTAGATGTGGAAGCCGGTGGCCAGTCCGCTGCCGACGTTGCCGCTGCCGCTGCTTTGGGCGGACGAACCGTAGCCGTTCCAGTGGATGTTCACCTGGATTTGGTTGGCGATGTTGTTGGTGGCGCCGTCCACATACCGATGTTCGGCCATGTCAATTTCCGAGCCGGAGACCTGCGGGTCATTGAGGTTTGCGCCCAGGGTGGGCGACTGCGTCCAGAAGGCCGACCACATGCCGTTGCTGTCGCTCCATTTGATGTTCGCCTCCCAGTAGCCGTATCGCGACCGGAATTTCTGGCCGGTGGCGATGAACGCGGTGTAGTGGGTGTTGTTGCTGGTGTAGGTGGTGATGACGAGGTTGGAGCCGTTGAGCGAGACGGCGTTGGTGACGTTGACGGCACCGCGCCGGTTGCCGAGCAGCCAATAATCCCATTTCGTCGAATCGAGCGCGGTGCCGTTGAATTCGTCCGACCACACGAGGTAATAGCCAGCGGGCGGGGCGGCCTGCGTGGTGGATAAACCCCCGCCCGCCAGCGCGATTAGAACCGCGATGAAACCAGTGCGTGAAATGATGGCTCGCAACCCGTTTTCCATGCGAACCCCGCCCCCCGACGTGACCGGGTTCCTCACGGCCCGAAACCGCCCTCCTCCGTTTGCAACCGCCAGAACCGCAGCGGCCCGACGGCACCGTTGGTCTGGGTATACGACAATGGCAGAAATCCATTGATGCCGTTCAAGGTGACGGCCACGTTCCAATTGAAGAGATTGGTGCTCCACTGGACTTGATAACCCCAGCCGGGTTGCGAATTCCACGAGAGCACGACATCTTGATTCGAATTGGTGAGCGCGAGCTGGAGCGCGGGATGGTAATTGAACCAGGCGGCGGCGTTCCATTCCAGCACGCCGATGGGCGAGGCATTGTTGGTGGGCGCGGTGTAACCTTCGCCGTCGCTGGCCTGATAGACGATGTCCAGCACGTTGTCCATCTGCCAGCGCGCGAGGTCAATCACCGGCTCGCAATTTCCCAAATTGTCCGTCGTCAAATCGAACGTCGTCCAGTTCGTGCGCTGCGGATCCATCGCGTAAGGCAGCGAGGAAACAATGGTCAGGCCGTTGCTGCCGAAGTTGTCGCGGTAAAGCACGATGATGCGATTCTGCTGATCGCAGACGACCACCGGGCGGCCCAAATCGCGCACGACGGCGTCCAGTTCCATTGTGCCGGGCGGATCGTTCGTGCGGTTGGAAACCTGCCGCGTCTGCCAGACGCCGTTCGTGTCCGGGAACACGACCATGTATTGGCGTTGATAATTCGTGGGCGAACCCGGCGCCCACCACGTCGCAATGACCGGATTGTTGGAGGCGTCGAGACACATGCCGGCCTGGTTGATGAGGCTGTAGTTCTGGGGAATGGGCACGATTATTTCGGCAAATTCATTGGTATCACTGGTCTGGCCGCTTTCACATATCGGCAGATCGTAAGGCGTGCCTTCATAGCGCAGCCAGGTCACGCCGCCGTTTGTGGATTTGCCATAATTCAAATCATGATTGGATTCGTAAGCCGGAGTCTCCCGCCAGGTCCAGACCAGATAAAGATTTCCCGCCGCGTCCAGGCACGGCATGTTCGGATAAGCGTTGTAATTGGACACCGCCCACAGGCCCTGGAGGAATGGCAGCGGAACGCCGCCGCTCATGTTCACGTTCGTCCACGTCTGCGACGCCAGTGACCAGCGGTTGAGAAACGTGTTGCCGCCGCCCGACGCGCCCACGCGGTAAAGAAACAGCAGGTCGCCGTTCGGCAGGGTGAGAAATTGCGGGTAAGTCACTTCTTGCTCAAGACTTGTCTGGCCGGTCATCGTGCCGAGATCCGGCCCGAAACCAATCGCATTGGCGCCCGTCACCGGCGCGGTGCTGCGCGCATAGTGGAGCGGCTGGTCGTGCATGCCCCAGGACAGGTGCATATAATTGCTGCCGTCAATCCCGAACGCCACCACGTCGTGGCCGTCCGTGATGTCGTCCGGCGTGAAGGTGGTCCGGAAAATCTGCCATACACTCGCGCCGACCGTGCGCCGCGCAATCCAGATGGTGCCATTGTAGGCGTAGGAAGGATTCGTCTGGTGCTGGCCGTAATACGCGAAGAACTGCTGATTGCCCACGGTCATCAATCCCGAACAGATGAACGCGGTGGCGTTGATGTCCGAGTCGCCGGCATAAGCGTATCCGCTCGCAGCCGCGTTGGTCCCGTCGAAAACCGGAGTGAGCACGACCTGCGGACCTCCGAGCGTGAGCGATGCAGCCACGCTGGTTACCGAATCCAGACTGTTGGACACAACCACGTCATAGTTCCCGACATCGGTGGAATCCAACGGCGTGAGGGTCAATGTGCTGTTCGTTGCCTCGGCCATGGGCGTGCCGTTTTCATACCATTGATAAAAGAGCGGCTGCGCGCCAACCGCCACCACGTTGAAAGTCGCCGTGCCAGCGTAACCCGCCGCGACGCTGACGGGCTGTGTGATGATGGCCAGATTGGTCACGGTGACGCTCACCATCATGCTCGTGGCTGTGTAAAAATTGTTGGTGACCAGAACATCATAGTTGCCGGAATCCGACGGCTGCGCGGAAGCGATGGTGAACGTGCTGTTGGTGGCGTTCGGCAAAGGCGAACCATTATGCTGCCATTGATAATTCAACGGCGAGCCGCTGGCCGTGACGCTGTAGCTGATGGACTGGCCCGTGCCGACAAGCTGGTTTGTTGGCGACGGTTGCGTGGTGATGGCGATGCCGGCAGGAACAAAAAGCATTTGCCCCGCCGCACGCGCCACGCTGCTGATGCGCACTTCGTCAATTTTTCCGAGAAAATTGGCCGAGTCGGGACCGCTGCCCCCGCCCGGATTGCGCGCGCTGTTGCCGAGGCTGAAAATCGTCGTCGCGGCGCTGGTTCCGGGAAGATCGGAGGTCATGTTGGTTCCGTAAATGCAATCGGCGTTGGTGCGGGTGGGATCCAGCAACGTCCAATAAAAAAGCAGGTTGCTCGTCGTGTCCGCGTTGCCGTTGTAAGTCACGGCCACGTGATACCAGGCGTTGGAAACAATCGCGTCCGGCCCGTTGGTCGGAATCGGCGCCACGGCAACGGTGGCCGTGCCGTTGATGAATTCGATCCCGACCACATTGGTGTTTCTGGTTACGCCGCTCACAACATAGCCCACCGGGTTGAGGCGGAATTGAAAGACGCGTGTGCCTGGGCCATCGGCGTCGCAATCCATGATTTGAAACGGCTGGTTGCGGGCGCTGTAATTATTTGTCGGATTGAATTCGACGTGAACCATGGCTTCATACGTGAAGGCTCCACCCGTGCCAGCATAGGTGAATGGAATGGCCGCGCCGACATTGCCCGAACCAGCGGGAAAAATGACCGCGCCGGTGGTGGTCAGCGTGCCGAAACCGATGCTGTTCGTGAAATTAACGGCGTTGTTGGAGAATGACGCATTGCCCAAAGTCGCGCCATTGATCATGTAAGTAAGATTCGTGCCGCCAGACGCGGAATCCACGCACGGCGTCGCGGTTTCATTCAGATGCCACAGATGCAGCGTCGCGGAATCCACCGTGTACGGCGCGAGCGCCGCGCGGGCCGGCGGGCCGGCAAAACCCGCCGTCAAAAAGGCCAGCAGTAGCGCGGCTGGCGCGCGGGTGATTGGCCTGGAACAAGGAGGATGCATCTTATTTGTCGCGCTCATCAACGATTTCCCAATCTCACGCGGCGGATTGGGTTGGAGCTGCAATACTTCGGCACGTCATGGAATTAGGGGCAGGGCGGGCAACAGGGCCACCGGAAACTTGCCCAAGTCTTCCTGATAGAAATAAAAATTCCGCGTGGGGTTACTGGAACTGTAAAAATTGCGCATCATCTGCGCCCTGACCCAGGAAACCGAACCGTCTGCAAAAACCTCATTGCCTCCCGCCGGCCCACCGCCGTTTCTGTGCGCCGGCAAAGTGGTCCAGCCGCTGTTGAGCTCCGGTGTTGGAAGATAACTCCACGTGTAGGTCGGTTGCGTGGCAAAATTGACGATCACATCCGCCGCCAGCATCCAGGTCGCTTTGGAGGTGGTTGTTTTGATCGGGCTTCCAGAAGGCTCCACGGTCGTCGCTTTATAGGACCAAACGTTGACGCCGCCGAAATATTGATAGCCCATGGCCCAAGTATTAGGATTTGGCCATTGATCGGGGGCGGGCAGCGTCGGGCGGTCCGGGCAGGTCCAAATGGTTGGAATAACTGCATACCCGAGCGTCGGGTCAATGCAATTGGTGTAAAACCCCAATCCCACCGTTGACGTCAGCATATTGTTATCCATTAGAATCGGTTCGAAATTGAACGGCGGCGTCCAGCCGGGGTTTGTGGCGCAAATCTCGAAATAGTCGTTGTTATCGCCCGCATACATAAGGCTGCCGGTGCCGAGTTGTTTCAGGTTGCCAATGCACTGCGCACGCCTGGCTTTTTCCTTGGCCGCAGCCAACGCGGGCAACAATAACGCCGCCAGAATTGCAATGATGGCGATGACCACCAGCAGCTCAATCAATGTGAATCCGTGTTTTTTTAACTCGCTTTGCTTCATCTAATTTAAACTTAATCTATTTTGGTTTTAATCAATGGAGGAGCCGTCCAAAACAAACTGGCTCCTCCTCATTTTTGCCTCGATCAATGCCTACGGGTGCCGCAGGCGATAGAACACCGACGGGTTGTTCCCGTTGATGTTGATCACGGCCTGCGTGCTGGAACCGCTGCCGGCCACATCCACCCAATTGGTGGAAAGGCCCACACTCAAACTGTTGGTCTGCGACTGCAGAATCCAATTCAGATGGTCCGCCGGCCACGACAGCGTCAGCGTGTTGCCGCTCAGGCTGAACATGATGTTCGTCGGGTTGCTGGCCACTCCCACGACCACGCTTAATACGCCATTGGTGAAACTGTAGGCCAGGCCGGTTCCCGGTGAACCGATGATGCTGGCGAAGTTGCTCGCGGAGGCGCCGGGGCTGAACAGAACGAAGGTGTCGTTCGTCGTAATCGTGCCGCCAAGGTTCGTAACGGTCAACGTACCGCCGTAGGTGACGCTGGTCTGGCCGCTGAACTGGTCGCGCGTGCCGTTGCTCTTTTTTATTTTGACGATGGTGTTGCCTGACAGGGCCAGTGTGCCGCCGAGATTCAGCGTGGCGATGGTGTTGGTGGTTCCAGCCTCAATCGCGCCCGCCGACAGCACCGTAACGGGGCCAGCAACAGTGCCGTTGCCGATCAGAAGCCCCCCGGCGACAGTCGTGGTGTTGGTGCCAATGGAGCCCGTCAATGAAAGGACACCATTGCTGACAATGGTTGTGCCGCTATAGGTGTTGGCCAACGGCAGATTCAAGGTGCCGGACCCGTTCTGCAGAACGTTGACCGGGACATTGGTGCCATTGAGGCTCCCATCTTGAATCGCGCCTGCCATCGTGATGATTCCGGCCCCCGTGAGAGTAAGGTTGCGGGCAGTGGTAACGCCGGCAGGTGGCGCATAGGGCCATGTCTGCGTCAGGGTGAGCGTCCCGCTGTCAGATTGCAGGATGTAAGTGCCGCCTACGCTCAGGGTGAAGTAGCCGGAGATCGTATTGTTGCCGGCAAGATTTTCGATGGCTGGAACCGTGCTGTTGCGACCAGCCAAATTGATGTCCGGTTCAACCGTGATGCTGCCCAGCGTGCCGTCCAAGGCAAGGGTTGAACTGCCGCCGTTGTTGTTGCGGATAAAGATGAATGGAGTGCCGGGAACAGCCAGAATGTTCGCAATGGCGGCATTGTTGGCAATCACCGTGGTGCCATCATTCGTGGTAGTACTGCCGCTGTCCACGTTCAAGGTTCCGGCGAAATCATTCGCGCCGTTCAAAACCAATTTGCCGGGCCCGGTCTTGGTCAAAGTCAATGAGGCATTGCCGCCGATGTCATTGGAAATGGTCAGCGTCGCATTGGTATTATTCACAGCGATGGTTGAATTGGCGATCAAATCAATCCCGATTTTGCCATCATTGAGCGTGATATTAGTCGCCGTTCCCAATGTTCCTCCGTTCAGGGTGACCTGGCTTGCATTGAACGAGGCCGGCGGCTGGCTGAGCGACAACGGAGCCGTGATGAGCAACGCCCCACCGTTGATGGTGGTCAGGCCGGAGTAACTGTTGTTTGGGGCCACCGTCCAGGTGCCGCCGCTGACTATCAGATTTCCCGTGCCCAGTGCCAGCGGCCCTCCAATATTCCCGGTGCCCGAACCGGCAAGCGTGAGGTTGGCATTGGCGCTGGAACCGTTGATCCCTGACGCATTGGTCAAATTCAGGGTGGCGCCGCCATCAATGGAAAATGCGGTGGCTGACACCAAGGTGACAGCACCGCCCAAGGTGCTGACGCCGCTGCCGCCCTTCTGTAGTGCCGTGCCGCCGCCCAACGTCAGGGGTTCATTCGGGAAATTAACGTTTTGGTCCACATAGAGCTTGCCCCCATTCGTGTTGATAAGACCGGCCGTGGCGATGCCGAGGGCGCTGCCATTTTCCGGTCGAAGCGTGCCAGTGGAGGAAATAATCGTCAGCCCGGTGTAACTGTTGCTGCCAGTCAGGGCAAGGTTGCCGCTGCCGGCCATGGTCACGGTGCCGCTGCCGTAGATGGGTGACGACAGGGTGGTTGAATCACTTCGGTCAAGCACCAGGCTGGCGTTGTTGGTCACGGGGCTGCCGATTGCGCCGAGCGTATCGTTGTTGCCAACCTGCAACGTGCCGCCGGAAATCAAAACCCACCCGGTCATGGCGTTGCTGACGTCAATGGTCAGATTGCCGGTGTTGGACTTGGTCAGCGTGCCGACACCCGTCAGCGAGCCGTTGTTTCCGGTGGAAGTGAATGTGTAGTTGACCGCGGAATTGTTCACCGTTATGGAAAGCGGATTCAGGGACTGGGCCAGATTGACCGATGACTGCTGGCCGCGGTCGTCGAAGATCGCGCCATCAAACTGGCCGTAAGCCACAAGTGAAGCCGTGCTGACGTTCGTCCAATTCAGCGAACTGAAGTCCCAAAGAGCGCTGTTCTGGCCAAGCCACACGAGCGTGGGCGGATTGACCACCGTCAATGTGGCATTGGTGCTGGCAGCGGTGTAATTGGTGCCGAGTATGTTGTTGGTGGCCACGAACTGGAAGGTGTAGCCGTTCTGGCCAAGCGACGCGACAAACGAATAGGTGGTGTTGGTGGCGTTTGGAATCAAGCTCCCATTTTCAAACCATTGATAGGTGATCGGCAAGTAGCCGGAAGCCGAGCCTGACAAAGTCACCGTGAGTCCCGGCGCAGTGGTGGTGCTGGCCGGCTGGGTCACCAATTGAACCGGACCGTCGTTCAACAGGGATTTGGGTCCCTGGATGTCGCTTTGCAAAACGCTGTTGGAACTCAATGCGCCGCTGTAAATGCGGAATTCATCAATGCTGCCATTAAGATAGGCGTCGCCATTGAGCACGGCCCAAAGCGAGCGGCCAACGTATGCCAACTGGTCGCTCAAAGATGAAAATGGAATCGTAAAGTTTGTATTATTAACAGCCTCAAGCACGCCGTTGGTGTAAATGGCCATGTAACCGTCCGGCTGATCCACCACACAGGTGACATGCACGGTTAGTCCGTCCAGCACGCCGGCCCCGGAAACCAACTGCTCAAATTCATCGGTGCTTCCGGTAGCGTCAAGTTGATTAACCGTGGTCGCATGCGGGGAGAAGTACAAATAATTATTGGGCTGGCCGCCTACACCCAGAGCTGTGCCATTCGTGTTGCCAAAGTCGAACACGCGATCATTATTGCCGCTGATTGTGCCGAAGGTGGCCCAAAACTCGAAGGTGGCTGCCTGCAGGCCTTGGAACAGGCCACCGGGCAATTGCATGTAGGTTGCCGGGTTGGTGTTTCCGTCGAGCACCAGCGCGCCGTTGGTCACGATGGCGTCGCCGTAAAGTGTTCCGTTCGCGCCGCCAATGCTATCGAAAATATTCGTCGCATTGATGGGAGCATTCGTTGTGAAACTGTAACGGTGGGCCAGGAAATTAGCCGCGCCAACGACGAGGGTGGCCACGTGACTGGTGGCGGAATTGCCGCTGGTGTTGGTCACCACGCAATCATAACCACCGGCATTGGTTAAACTAACCGACGCAATCGAGTAGCTGGAGGAGCTGCTGTTGTTTGTAGCAGCACCGGGAATGGGTGTCCCGTTAAAACGCCACTGATACCCCAACGTGGTCAGGCTGGAGGCGCCCACAGTGAACGTCACCGGCCGGTTGATATCAATGTTCTGACTGACCGGATGCGGCGAGATGGTAACAAGAGGCGACCAAAACTGCATTCCGTTGGCGGTGCGGGCCACGCTGCTGATGCGAACTTCATCAATCAGGCCCCGGAAGCTTTCCTGGCCGCTGCCGCGATTTTCAGCGCCAATAACGAGGGGGGCGACGATCGCTCCGTACCCGGTACCAACTGCCCAACTGACCGAACCGAGCGGGTTGGCGGCATTCCTGGACGGATCCAGCTTGGTCCAGTACAACGTCATTGTGCCGGCAGTGCCGTCATAGACGGCCGCAACGTGATACCAAGTACCAGGCACAAACGCGTCAGCATTAGTGCCTGCCGGGATTGTGGGGGAATAGCTCAGGCCCGGAGAGATAAACTGGAACTGCAACGTGCCGGTAGACGTAATCTTGAACTGGAATCCACGCGTCCCATTATAATCATCTGTGCAAATGATTTCCTGATTAACGTTAATGACGCTGGGACAAATTATGGCTTCCAGCGTGAACGATGTCTGGCCGCCATTGCCGATGTTTAAGTTGGTCAAGGCTATGGCATCCGCACTCGCCGGTCCGCCTTGCACATCGGCTTCATAGACTCCATCATTGTTGCCGTCGTAAGCGACCAGCCCATCCGGCAGCCCGTCAATGTTGGTGCAACTGACGGCATAGCCGAAATTGGTGCCGTTGGCGTTCGTGTATGAGGTATATCCCAGCAGGGTGGTGACTAGCGGCGGGTCGGCGAGACCATATTGCCCACTACCGCCACCACTAGTGCCTGTGGTGTTCGTTACGGTGAGGAAGTTGCCACCCTTGATGCCGACGTTGGTGGTGACGGAGCCGCCGGCAGGTTCGTTGAAATGCAGGAGAAAAAGCGTGTTGACGTCATTCGTATAAGGGCCAAACAGATTGGCGCGGGCCAACAGGCAAGGAAGGAAAACAGCCGTCAGCAACAGTGCCGACCGGCGCGCGGCTGCGCTCAGGATGGATTTTGAGGAGGTATTCATAGGGATTTGGGTTTGGGGGTCTGGTTGGTTTCTTACGCTCATAAAAATTCGCGGTTTGTTTGTTTTCTCACAAACACTAACAATACCAATACTTCAACTTCATGTTTTGGCTTAGAAAAGCTATTCCCAACAAGTCTATCACAGGTGCAAGGGGGGACAATATCCCCCAAATACGGGATGGTGCGTTTCGGCCTTTCTTTGGAACAAAAAGGCCGGATGGCGCGCCCGAGGAACTCCGCGCGGGTTGCCGGACAATTTAAATGGGTTGAAGGACGGCCAATTTCACGGTTTATCGGTCATATATCGCGCCACGGCTTCGGCGCGGGAGCGCACGTGCATTTTTTCGTAAATGTGTTTCAGATGGCTGCCCACCGTTTCCACGCTGATGGACAATTGGTCGGCGATTTCCTTGTTGGCATAACCCTTCGAGAGCAGGATCAAAACCTCTTCTTCGCGCGCACTCAGGTGAACGGCGGGCTTGGGCGATTTGGTCGCGGCGCGGAACGATTCCACCACGCGCCGGGCCACTTCGCTGGTCATGGGCGCGCCACCCCGCAGCACCTCCAGCAGCGCCGCCCGCAAATCCGCCGGTTTGGTGCGTTTCAACAAGTATCCGTCCGCCCCCGCCTGCAAGGCCATGAAAACCAGTTCGTCATCCTCCACCGCGGTGAGGATGAGGATCTGGATCTTCGGCAGCAGTTCCTTGAGGCGGGCGGTGCATTCAATCCCCGACATGCGCGGCAGAAAAATGTCCATCAGCACGATATCGGGCTGAACGGTGGGAATCACCCGCAACGCCTCCTCGCCGGAGGGACAGACGCGGATGCACGAAAAACCCGGAAGCGCATTGATGAGCTTCGCCCAACTGTCGCGCACCTCCTGCTTGTCCTCCACCAATACCACCTTCACCGTGGTCCGGGAGTGCGGTGATGCGGGGGTGGCGGGGGTGTCCAGTTTCATTGTATTCAAGAATTTGCCGAATCAGGCGAGGGGACCACGGCGCCGGGCGGCGCGCCTTCAATCTCGACGTGCAAACGACGGTGCCGGGCGAACCACGTGGGATACGGGGAATGGTTCAACGGGACGGTGAATTCGACCCGGCAGCCGCTGCCCGGCTGGCTGACCACGGTGAAAAATCCCCCGATTTCGCCCATTCGTTGGGTCATGTTGGTCATGCCGTTCCGCGCCGCGTCGGCCTGGGCCGGATCAAAGCCCCGGCCGTTGTCTTCCACCACCACCGTCAATTTCTGGTTATGGCGGTAGATGCGCAGGAACACTTCACTGGCTTCCGAATGTTTGGCCGCGTTGTTCAGCGCCTCTTTCACCGCCAGAAACAGATTACGCCGGACCGGAAGGTCAAAAGGCGCAGCGGGGATTTCAGGTTCCACGTCCAGGCGGCAGCGGATGGGGGTGGAACCCAAAAAAAACTGCGCGTATTTGCACACATAAGTCACGAAATCGCGGAGCGTGTCGCGCCGCGAATTGACGGCCCACACAACTCCATCCAGGACGTGGGAGAGGTCGCGCGCTTTTTCGCAAATCTGGTTGATTTGCGCGCGCGTTCCGGAATCCGCGGACAATTCGCTCTGGGCCACCTCGCCGAGCAGCACCAGTTGCGTCAGCCCCGCGCCGAGATCGTCGTGAATGTCCCGCGCGATGCGGGCGCGCTCGATTTGCAAAAAACCCTGCGCCTTCGATTGCGCCGCCAGTTGGGTCATGAGCCAGAGGCTAAACAGGACCGTCAGCGTGCAGACCGCCAGCATTGTCAATTGGAACCAGCCGGTCTGCCAGAAACGCACGACGACGGGTCGCAACGGCGGCACAATGGAGACGCCAATCGGCCAGGTTTTCCAGGGAGGTTGGCCGACCGAACCAACCACGATGGCGGGACGCCAGCCGGGCAGGGCGGTTTTCCGGTTGATCCAGTCGCGTTCCGTGTTGGGCACCACACGCCACGTCTTGTCCGAAACAATGTCAATCACACTCTCTTCCTCATTCACCAGTTGGATGCTCAGGCCAAAAATCAATCCGGCCTGCAACCGGTCGTTGAAGGCATCAACGGCAATCACGTGTTGTCCGGGGTTCAACAACCACGTCACGTCATATTCCGTCACCGTCCGCCAGTCGCTGCCGCGCCCGATTTCCTGGCCGTCCAGAAATAACGTGTAGCTGTTGTCCGCCGTGATGCGCACCGTGGCGCGCGACATTTTCACGTCGCGTGGAATCTCAAACGATTTCCAAAACCGGCACGTCTGCTTGTCCATCGTGATCGTGTCCCAAATCCAACAGCCGATATGATTGGTTGCGTCCGAAAGCATATTGGCCGTCGTTGCGGTGTTGGTTACCGTTGCTTCCACTGCCCGGCCGGCGATTGGAAAGAGCAGGGAAAACCACAGGATTACAGCCAGCCACGGGAGCCCCCGCCGGGTTGGAAAATTAAAACGCGATTTTGGTTGGAGTCGCGGCATTTGGCTGTCACCTGCACAATATGACAATAAAAAACATGCTTCAAGCGCCTTGTGTGGCAAGAGGCCATTGGCGGCTGAAACGCACATGGCTGCGGGGCTGGCCACCGCTTTGGCCTGGCATTCCGCCTTCTCATTTGCGCCTTTGCCTGCTGCCGGCTGATGCCTGGAACACCCCCAAAGCACCCGCAAAAAAGAACAGCCGCCGGAAGAAATTCCGGCGGGTGAAACTTTATAACTTGCGAATGAAAACCTGCCTACTTTTTGCGACGCATCCAACCAACCAAACCGAGGAAGCCGCCCAAACCGCACAAGGCCACTGACGTTGGTTCGGGGACGCTAATGGTCAGGTCGCTCATCGAGCCGATGGTATTGGCAGCACGCATGTCAACATAGAAGCCAATCGCAGTGCCGACGCCGGTGTTATTGACAAACGTTTCATTAAGCAGGTCAATGGCGCCACCATTGGTTGAAACAGTTGAAGCGATGGCCCCAAAGGTGAAAGTATTCGGTGCCGTCTCAGTAATGAAAAGAGTTGTTGGCACCTGGGTGCCGCCTGGTTGATACTGTTGCGTGGTGATGGCCGTCGCACCGTCAAATCCGCTTGCAACCAAATGGTTGGCCCCGCCCCGGATGCCAATAAATGCGTAGGACAAGGTCGTCCTCGTATTGCCAAGTGGGTTGGTTGAAGCTGCTGCCGGCGTGGCAGTTGATGCGACGCAAAGACCAAAGTCTTGACTGGTGCCCGTCCAGCTTGGGACAGAAACCGACAACGTTTCACCAACGCTCAAGCTGTTGGCACTTTGAAGGAACAGCGCCTGTTCTATGTCGTTATAACTAGCAGCGGTAGCCGTCAATGCTCCGCTCGAGTCTGAAAAGGAAATGGTGGTAGTGTCAGGAACGCCACTGCCGCTGTATAGCACGGGTGTCAGCGTGTACTCACTCAGGCTGGTGTTGTTGAGGGTATCAATGATTTGGGCTTGAGCCGCCACACCCATTGAACACGCCAATAATATAACACTAAGCTTTTTCATAATGCATTTCTTTTTTTAGGTTTCACTATTCGGAATTTCTAGTTTTTTACCATAATTCATAAGCCACTGCATATCCCCCATTTAGGGGAGCCTATAAAACCTCCTCCTCCTTTTCCTTTTCCATATAATGCCGCGGTGAATATGTTTTACCTTTCAGACAATGCTTTCATGAAGCGTCGGAAGACCACGTTGCCTCTCTTGGAGAGATGCCTTCTGATGGCTGTCAGTCTGGCCACTTTGCTGTGTGTGCCCGCCACAAACTGCGCCGCGCCCAACCCTGCCCCCACCCTGGACAATGGCTGGACCAATCCGCCCAACAGCGCCCGTCTGCGTGCCTACTGGTGGTGGCTCAACGGCAACGTCACCAGGGAATCCATCACCCGCGACCTCGAACAGATGAAGGCCAAGGGCTTCGGCGGCGCCGTCATCATTGATGCCGGCGGCGCGGAACAATGGGGCAACAGCCAGGTGCCGCACGGCCCGACCTTCTTCACTCCCGCCTGGCGCGAACTTTACCAGCACGCGCTGCGCGAGGCCGACCGGCTCGGTCTCGAAACAAGCCTTAACATCCAGAGCGGCTGGAATCTCGGCGGACCGATGGTCACGGCGGACGACGCCGCGAAAAAATTGACCTGGTCGGAGACGCGCGCAACCGGGCCGACCAATTTCGACCAGGCGCTGCCCGCGCCAAAGAACCGCGAGAATTATTACCGCGACACGTTCGTCGTTGCCTACCGCATCCGGCCGGATCAAGCGCCGCATCAACCGCTCCAGAACTGGCGCGAGAAGGCGCTGCTCAAAACGCTCGAACCGTTTTCCACGCCGGACACCGCGCCGTTGTTCCAGGAAATTCCCGCCACGCCCGGCGAGGAGGACACGCACACGGCCGACGTGATGGATCTCACTTCCAAGCTCGATGCCGGCGGCGTGCTCAAATGGGATGTGCCCGCCGGCGACTGGCAGATTCTCCGGTTCGGCTGCACCATCGGCGATCATTCCTATGTCTCGACCAGCAGCGAAGGCTGGCAACGCGCACCCGGCGCGTCTCATGATTCGTATGCGATTGACGTTTACGACGCCGGCGCGTTCGAGCGCTACTGGAACGCCGTGGTCGAGCCGCTCATCGCCGACGCCGGGCCGCTGGCCGGCACGACGTTGAAATATCTCCACACCGACAGTTGGGAGGTCGAAGCCGTGAATTGGACGCCGACCCTGCGCGCGGAATTTCAAAAGCGCCGCGGCTACGACCCGGTTCCCTGGCTGCCCGTCATCGCCGGACGCATTGTGAACAGCCGCGAGGAGAGCGACCGCTTTCTTTTTGATTTCCGCAAGACGCTCGGCGACCTGACGATTGACAATCATTACCGTCTGTTCCGCGACAACGCGCACCGGCACGGCCTGGAAATCCATCCCGAATCCGGCGGGCCGCACGCCGTGCCGATTGACGCCCAGCGCGACCTCGGCTGGGACGACGTGCCGATGAGCGAATTTTGGGCCTGGTCGTGGGAACACCGTATCGGCGACGAAAACCGTTTCTTTGTCAAGCAGCCCGCCTCCGCCGCGCACACCTACGGGCACCTCATCACGCAGGATGAAGGCTTCACCACCATCGGCCCGAACTGGCAGGAACACATCTGGGACAACTTGAAGCCGTCCTTCGACAAGGCGCTCTGCGAAGGCATGAACCGCATTGTCTGGCACGCTTTCGTCTGCTCGCCCGACGAAACCGGCATTCCCGGCCAGCAGTATTTCGCCGGCACGCACCTGAACCCGAAGGTGACCTGGTGGAGCAAGTCCGCCCCGTTCTTCAGCTACATTGACCGCTGCGAATGGATGCTCCAGCAGGGATTGTTCGCCGCCGACGTCGCGTATTATTACGGCGACCACGTCCCGAATTTCGAGCAGCTCAAAAAATCCGACCCCGCGCACATCCTGCCCGGCTACGATTACGACGACATCACCGAGGAGGCGTTGCTCACGCGCGCGAGCGTGCGCGATGGAAAAATCGTTTTGCCCGACGGCATGAGTTATCGCGTCCTGGTTTTGGTGAACCATGACGTGATTTCCCTGCCGGTGTTGAAAAAATTGAAGGAACTCGCCGCCGCCGGCGCAACCGTCATTGGGCAGAAACCGGTGAAAGGTGAAACGCTTCAGGATTATCCCGGATGCGACGCCGAAATCGCCAGGCTCGCTGATGAATTGTGGAACGGCAAAGTCGGCGCCGGCCGCGTCATCGCCGACAAGACCGCACGGGAAGTGCTCCTCGCTGACGGCGTGCCGCCGGATTGCGAGTTTCTTTCAACCCTCAATCCCGTGTCGCGTCGAAGCGCAGCGCAGACGGATCAACCCTCAACCAGCTTCGACTACATCCACCGTCAGACCGGTGACGTGGAAATTTATTTCGTTGCCAATCGTTCGACCAATTCCATTTCAATGAATTGTGCCTTTCGCGTCGCCGGCAAGGCGCCGGAACTGTGGAACGCGGTGACCGGCGAGCACAAATTTGCCGCCGCTTACGAGGAAAAAGACGGACGCACGTTTGTACCGTTGGAGTTTGACCCATGCGGCTCCTGGTTCGTCGTTTTTCGCGAACCGGCAGCGGCGCATCCGGCGATGGCAAAGAGCAATACCGCGACACCGCAACCGCTCACGGAACTTTCCGGTCCGTGGACGGTTCATTTCGATCCGAAATGGGGCGGGCCGGAATCCGCGCAATTTGACCAGCTCGTGAGCTGGACGACGCGGTCGGAGCCGGGAATCAAATTTTATTCCGGCACGGCAACCTACGAAAAATCTTTTGATCTGCCGCCATCCGCCATCCGCCATCCGCCATCAAAACTCTGGCTGGATTTGGGCGATGTGCGCGAACTGGCCGAAGTGAAGGTGAACGGCCAATCCTGTGGCATCACGTGGGTGCCGCCGTTCCGCGCGGACATCACCGGCGCGGTGACGTCCGGCGCGAACCGGCTTGAAATCGAGGTCGTGAACTTCTGGCCCAACCGCATCATCGGCGACGCGAGCCTGCCGCCGGCGCAACGGCTGACGAGGACGAACATCCGCAAGCTGACCGCCAACACGCCGCTGATGGAATCCGGCCTGTTCGGCCCGGTGCAAATTCTACAGCAACCGTGAGCTGCTATTTGCGGACGAGATCGTCGCCGACGTAGATGCGGTAGTCCTTGATGCGGCCGGCGCCGGTGCCCTGGCGCGGCACGTAGCGGAAGCCGGAAATCGTCTGCATTTTCCCGAGGTCGAGCACGAGTTGATGCGGATGATTTGGCTGCGCGGCACTCCATTCCGTGTGCCAGAAATTCGCCGTCTGTCCGTCAATTGCATTCTCCGCCGTGCCGTCCTCCTGGTCACGCTCCTCGCTGTCCACATAGGCAATCGTCCAGCCCTCGTGGCTCAACGGTTTGCCGGATTCGTCCAGTAAATCCAGTTCGGCGACGGCGGCAAATGGTTTGCCATCCTGGGCGGAAAGTGATTCGAGGCAGAAGAAACGGCCTTTGGCCGGAGCCTCGAATTTGATTTCCTGCATCTGGCTGCCGGGAGCGAATTGCGCGGCCAGCACCGGTTTGGCTGAATCCAGTTGCAGCGTCACTTTCGGGCGGTGCGCCCGGGCGAAATCCTTTTCCGGATGCAGCTCGTTGAGAACCGGTTTGTCGAGCCCGGCCACAACCGGTTTCTCCGGTCCCAGCAGGTCGAGAATCACAAATTCATTTTTGCCCGCGTGCAGCCAGCAACCCGGCACGCAGGCCGTTTGCGTCGGGCCGATGTTCCAGAATCTCCCGAGGCAATGGCCGTTGACCCACACCACACCCTTGCCCCACGTCCGCAAATCCAGAAATGTGTCCCCGGGCCTGGCGAGGTTCACGGTCGCCCGCCAGAACGCCGGACCGCCGGTTTTATGGGCGCGGAATTTCAAACCGGCGAGCATCTGGTCATCGAGCGGCAGATTGAAAATCTGCCAGCCGGCCAGTTCCGTGCCGCCGAATTTCACCGGTGCGTGGATGCCTTTGCGGTCATGGACCTCCTGGCCAAAATTCACGCGCCCCATCGCCTCAACCAGAATGTCGAGCGTCGCGGATTTTTTGCGCTCCGGCAGACGTAATTTGAAACTGTTATTGCGGCGGTCCATCACACCGGCCGGCCCGCCGTCGAGAAACACAAAGCCAAAATCATGAATGCCCGCGGCTTCGAGCGTGGCCGCCGGTCCGGCGGGAATCGTGGTGCGATACAAAATACAGCCGCGACCTTGATCGTATTTTTCCATCGTGCGCGGCTGGTCGTCGCGGATGGCCTTGGGCAGGCTGGCGAACAACGGGGCGCACTCCGTCACGACCACCGGCGCGAAGGCGATGACGGGATTGGTTGCCGGCGGTTCGGGAATGGTTTCACCCGGCAGTAGATATTTCGCGAATAGTTCCCGGGTTTTGAAAAATTTTTCCGTCGGCCAGCCGGCTTCGCTGATGGGCGCGTCGTAATCGTAACTGGACGTGTCCGGCTTGAACGGCCGGTCCGCGCCCGACCACAATCCGAACGTCGTGCCGCCGTGCGCCATGTAAATGCTGAATGATTCGCCGTTGGTCAGCATGGATTCGAGGTCGGCGAGATAGCGCGGGGTGTTGCCGAGATGATGCGGCGCGCCCCAGGTGTCGAACCAGCCCGGATAAAATTCACCGCACAGCAACGGGCCTTGCGGCAGAATTTCGCGCAGCGCCTTGAAACCGCCCGCCGGATCGGAACCAAAATTCACGACGGGGAAAAGATCGGAGCGGTAACCGTCCTTGAGATGATACGGCGGGTCGCAGTCAAAGAGCGGCACGTCGAAACCCGCGTCCAGCAGCGCCTGCCGCAATTCGCCCAGGTACTCCGCATCCTTGCCGTAGAAGCCGTATTCGTTCTCGACCTGCACCATGAGAATCGGGCCGCCGCGCGTGATTTGCAGCGGGGCGAGCACGCGGCCGACCTCCTTCAGGTATTTTTTCGCGGCGTCGAGGTAACGCGGATCGCGGGTGCGGAGCTGGATGTCGTCGTTTTTCAGCAGCCACCACGGGAGGCCGCCCATTTCCCATTCGGCGCAGGAATACGGGCCGGGCCGGAGAATCACCCACAGTCCTTCCGACTGCGCAATACGGCAGAACTCGGCCACGTCGGCCTGGCCGGACCAGTCGAATTCACTTGGACGCGGTTCGATCTGGTTCCAGAAAAGATAGGCGCAAACGGTGTTCAAGCCCATCGCCCTGGCCATTTGCAGCCGGTGCCGCCAGTACTCGCGCGGCACCCGCGCGGCGTGAATCTCGCCGCAGCGGATTTGAAGCCGCCGGCCATCGAGCAAAAAATCGTTCGTGCCGATGGCGAAAGTGTGCCGGGCCGGTTCATCCGCCAGCAGCGGGGCAACTGATCCCAAGAGACACAAAATGGCGATCATTGCCATCCGGGAGAGAATGGGTCTTGATTTCATTGTACAGTTTGTTTGTTGTGGCGCGGCCATCGGAACCTTCCAATCTGGCGCGCGTCTGGTGCGGAAGGTGGCATTTCCCGGAAGGGCCGGGAATAATTTTCAAAGTTGAACCCGAATGGTCCGGAATGTCAAGACCGGGCGCGCCATCAATGGAAGGAACATTCCGGTTCTTGGCGGGCGGGGGAAAGTCTGGTCCGGCGTGTTTCAATATTCATCGTTCAGCATCGCCAGGGTTGACATTTGATCCATCGTGACTGTGTTGCAATGCGGCGTTCCTTCCCACTTTGCTTGCATTTCAAAACGTGCGCCTATCGCGCATTCTGATAATTGTTCCACAGGATTTCATATAACTGGGCTGAAAGGGCTGATTCGCTCGTGACCAGGTGTTGCGTCACCAAGATACCTCCCGGACCGATGTCTTGACATCGGCCCGGCCTGCATAAATTCCAACTTTTCAATGTTCCCGGCCGGATTTACGGATAAATCAGGCGGAAGAACACTGTTCCCTTGGTCTGGTCAACTGTCAGGATTACCTGATTGGTTGCGCTCGCGCCCGCGACATCAACCCAGTTGGTGGAGAGGCCGACCGTCACCGAGTTGGTCTGCGACTGCAACCGCCAGCCGATGTGGTCCGCCGGCCAGCTCAACGTCAGGGTCGTTCCGTTTAACGTATTGGTCATGTAGGGCGAGTTCGTGTTCACCGTCACCGGTGGAGGCGCAACGAGTATGATCGAGCCATTAACCGCCAGCTTGTTTACCCAGGAATTGGTGCCGGTCAATGTCGGCAGGGAAACCGAGGCAAACCCGCTCACCGCCTGGCTGAACAGTTGGAACGTCGCGGCATTTTCAGGACCAAGGTTGTTTACAGTCAGCGTCGCCGTGCCATCAATCGTAAAACCCGGCGACACAATTTCGCTGCAGTTGGGCGAGCTGGCCGCGTTGACATTCAGGTTCACCGCGCCCGCCAGTTCAATGCCATTGGTGATGGTCAGGCTGCCGGTCGGCAAACCGACATTCAGCGTGGACCCGGCATCCGCCAGCATGTGGCCCTGAATTGTCCCGATGCCAGCCAATATCTGACCAGAAACGACCTCGAACAGGCCGTTGGTCACGAGGTAGTTGGTTGAAGTTCCATATAACGGATCACTCGGATCTCCGTCAAGGGCGTTGCTGACATAACCCATCTGGGAGGCATTCAACACGGCTGTCGCGCTTGCCAGCGTGACCGTGGGTGAATTGCTCAATATCACCGGCGTCACCAGGGCCAATACGCCATTGCTGATGGTCGTGGGGCCGGTATAAGCAACGGGATTGCCCAGGGCGTTATTCGTTACCGAGGCTCCCACCTCATTGAGCGTTACCGTGACGACCAAATCACCATTCAATGTCAGAGTCCCGGTGCCGGTCTTGGTGATGGCCACCGTGGCTCCCGTCCCACCGGTGCCATTGGTAATAGCGCCCGAATAAGTTGTGCTGAGATTTTTATCGCCGATTTGATAGGTGGAGGCGCTGCCGGCATTCGCGCTGCCGCGGAGCGTCGCATTCGTGCCGCCGGCCAGCGCGCCGAGATAGTAGGTGCCGTAACTGGCGCCGCCGCCATTGCGGTTGAGCAGGGTCACGAAACTGTTGCCCAAATCAAACGTCGCATTGGTGCCGCCGGTGCATTCCTGGGCAGATGACGAACTGCCGCCGCTGTCGAAACGGAAAGTCCCAAGACTGTCGTCGGTCACATGGATTGTTCCAGCAAAATTATCCATATGCGCATTGATCGTGCAATAGGCCGATGCATTGGGGATGTCGATGTTCAAGGTGCCGGTGCCGGAAAAACCTCCGTCGCCGCCTGTCGATCCGATGATATTGTCGGCGTTGGCGCCATTAAAAATCATCGTGCCCGTCGTCAGCACGTTGAAAGTGTTGGCAAAAAAATTCTGGCTCGACTGGCTCTCGAATGACAGGGTGCCGCCGGCAAAATTGACATTGTTGGCGCCCAGTGCTGTGGTGCCGTTCACTTGCAATGTCCCATTGCTTAATGTGGCCACTCCGGCATACGAACTGGAGCCGTTAAGTATCAAAGTGCCTGGGCCAATGGTGGTCAAACCGCCGTTGCCCACCAGGTTGCCGCCCAAAGTTAAAGTGCCATTTGTGCTGACATTAATGGCCGAGGACGCAGTCCCAAGGGTCGCGCCGCGGTCTATGTTCACGGTCGGCCCCGAATAGATGAAGGTTCCGTTGTTGATCACGAGGCTGTCGGACTCGCCAACCGCGCTGGGAGAGCCACCAATGGCCAGTTGCGACACGGCGAGCGCACTGCCGCCGTCTATGGTCGTGATGCCGGTATAAGTGTTGGTCGTCAAAAGGGTCAGCGTCCCGGTATTTGTCACCGTCAGATTTGCCGCGCCGCCGATCCAGCCTCCACTCGTGCTGGCAAAAACATAATTGGAATGGCTGTTCACCAGGACAGAGCCGGGCTGGACCTCGCCGACAATGTTGACCGGCGAGTTGGTGGCGCCAGCATCAGTGAACTGGACGCTGTCACCCGGCACAAAGAAGTCCAGCACGCCGGCATTCAGCCAGTTGGTGGTGACTTCGTTATCCCAATTGGTGTTCACCGGATTGCCAATCCAGACGATGTTCGTCGGCCCGCGCAGGGTCGCCTCTGGAATGAATGAAATGGTTTTGGCCGTGGCGTTATTGCTCAAAGTGCCGATGGCGGAGGTGACTGTGAAGTTGGTGAGGCCGCCGTTGAAATTGCCACCATAGTGAATCAGCGTGTAGTTGGTTCCGGCCACCAACGACGCGCCGGCAATGTCCACATTGTTCGTGCCGCTCACATCAAAATCGCCGGCGATGATGACGAAATCGTTGTTCGGATTCGGCGCCCCAGCGAGGTCAAAGTGGTTGATCGCCCCGCCGGTTTCCGTGACGGAATTCGAGAAGCTCAAGGTGCCGCTCAACGCATTGCTGCCGGGGTTAATGGTCGCGCCAGAGGCAACGGAAACTGCCCCCGTGACCACGCCGGAGCCGGCGAGCGTTTGATTGGTAAGAACAAAACCGGTGCCGACCGCTGACACATCAAACGTTGTCCCCGGCCCGACGATGATGGGGGTGCTGGCGAGAGAACCGCTCGCGCCGAGCGCCAGCGTGCCGCCGTTGATCAGCGTGGCGCCCGGATAAGTGTTGGCCGCGCCCAGCGTCAACGTGCCGCCGCCGGTTTTGTTCAAAGTGCTCGAGCTGGCTCCGCCCAACACGGCGCTCGAGGTCAAGGTGATATTATGAGGCGTGCCGTTCATGTCCGCCGCCTGAAAGGTGAACGTGCTGCTGTTGTTCAACTTCATTGCCGCCGAACCCGTCCAATCCGCCGTCGCCCCGAACATGCCGCCATTGTTCAAGGAAATCGTATTGATAGACGCCCCGTTTGTAGCGATGCCCTGACTGCCCACGTAAATAACGGCCCCATTGGTAAAATACGCCGTGGCGGCGACGAGAGTGTTTGAATTCCCGAAGAAGAACCCACCCACGATATTCGTTCCTCCGGTGACCGAGTAAATGCTGGTTACTGTTCCCGCCACCGTGGAATTCGGATTGACGACTCCGGGATCCGGCACCACGAACAATCCGCCGGTTTGCAGCACCCGGGAATATCGCCCTGCCGTGGCGTTATTGATGAATACGCTGCCGAAGTTTGTTACCGTTCCACCCGTAATATAGGCGGTCAAATATGAAGCCGCAAGGGAGTTGCCCGCGTTCAAATTGTTCATCGTCACCTGTCCGCCGTAGATGGCCAAACCTTCTGTCCCAGGAGTGGAAACTCCTGAACCATTGTAACGGCCGATTACAGTTGTCCCCAAAGTATTCGTGCCGCCGCTAATCACCAAAAGTCCGGTGCCGGTGCCGCTGCCGCTGTTGACCGATGTGCTGTTGGCCACCAGCATGCCGCCGCTGTTTGTGAACGTGCTGGTGCCGCTGGCTTTTGACGAAGTGCCGTTGTCCACGTTCAAGGCGTTGACGGTCAGGGAAGCGCCCGCGCCCAGGGTCGCCGAACTGTTCGTGCCCATGGTAAGATTGCCACTCACCGTGACGGCGGCTCCGCTGTTGGTAATATAAAGCCGGTCGCCTCCGGCGGGATTGAGCATGGAAATGGCGCTGCAGTTGAATCCATTGGTGTTCACATTCAAAATGCCGCTGTTGGTCAGCACGCCAAAGCTGGCCGCCGCCATCGGCAGATTGTAGTTCACATTGGTGCCAACGCCGATGACCGCGTTGGTCGTCGAGTCGAGGGGCGGCGCGCCGGTGTCCCAGTTGGTCGCCGTGTTCCATTCGCCGCCGCTGGCGGGACCAATCCAGTTGGCAGTGGTTTGCGCCTGGCCGTTCGTCAGGCTGATGGCCAGCAGCACAATACTGAGCAATGGGATTTCAAGGGTTTTCATGATTTTCATAAGCTTTTGCCTTTCAAACGGGTTGGATACACTGAATTCGATACCGTGGTTACGGCCAGCTTGAGGAGACCGAGGTTTTTTTCCATTATCGGGTACACGATTGTTGAATTCGACCATTTAACCTCGTTATCCGCAGTTGGTCTATCGGATGTTTGTCTGAGACCGGCAGTGGACCAGGGCCGGGAGGGCCGCGAATGAGCGCCAGGGAGAAGGAGAAGAAAAGAGAACGCGCCGAAAAATCCGGACTTGAAAATCAAAAATGGACCCCTCCCTTCTAAAGCCGTCTTCTGCCGGGACAGGCCCGGCCGGGGAAAGTTCCCTCCGCGGTTACTCCCGCCCGACCAGCTTCATCGCGGCCTCCGTCCGTGAATGAACATGGAGCTTTTCGTAAACGGCGCTGACGTGGGTCCGGACCGTGCTCATGCTGATAGCCAGATGATCGGCAATTTCCTTGTACATGTAGCCCTTGGCCAGCAATTTCAGGATTTCCTGCTCGCGACTGGTGAGCGATTTCAATTCCACCGCCGGTTTCCGGGCCTCATGAAAGTAATTGATCACCTTTCGGGCAACCTGGAGCGACATCGGCGCGCCGCCGGCCCGGACCTGCTGCACGGCTTCCACCAGCTCTTCCCGGGGCATGTTTTTGAGCAGGTAACCGTTTGCGCCCGCGCGCAATGAGTCGAAAATCAGATCGCCATCATCGTAGGTCGTCAGCATCAGGACCTGGGTCCCCGGCTGGCGCTCCTTGAGTCGCGCCACACATTCGATGCCGCTCATGCCCGTCAGGTTGATGTCCATCAGCACAACGTCGGGATTTTCCGCGGGGATGTCCCGCAACGCCTCTTCGGCCGTGGCGTGCGTGCCGACACAGCGCAAACCCGGCGCGCTGCCCAGCCATTCTGCCAGGCTCTCGCGCATTTCGCGCTGATCTTCGACGATGGAAATGGTGATGCTCATGTCCCAGCTTCTATTCGTTCAATCTTAAGTCAAAGTTTTGCACTTGGTCATCGGATAAAGGTATGAGCCGTCCCGGTCAGCCCGGCGGCCAGGGAAATTCAATGGTGATGACGGTGCCGGCGCCCACCCGGCTTTGAACCCGGCATTCACCGCCAATCTCGGTCAGCCGCTGGCGCATGTTGCCCAGGCCATCCGCCCAGGCGTCGGGCGATGGCCCCTCAAATCCACAACCGTTGTCCTCAATGACCATCCGCAGCCCGCCGGGAATGGCGCCGACGCGGAGCCAGACCTCGGTCGCGCGGGCGTGTTTGACGATGTTTTGCAGCGCCTCCTTGACCGCCAGGAAAACGTTATGGCGCACATTGGCCGGAACTTCGCGCACCGGAGTTTGCTCCGGGACATCCAGCAGGCAGCGAATCCCCGCCTCCCGAAGGTAATCGGTCGCAAACTGGCCGGTATAATCAATCAGGTGTGCCAGTGTGTCGTTGCGGGGGTTGACCGCCCAGACGATTTCGTCGAGCGATTTGACCGCCTGTCGCGCCGTGCTGGACATCTTCTCGATGCGTTCGCCAGCCTTCTCCTTTTGGGCGAGGTCTCCCAACACCGCAATGAGGGTCAGACTCGCGCCGAGGTCGTCGTGAATGTCCTTGGCAATACGGGCGCGCTCGCGCTCCACCGCCTGTTGCCGTTCCAACTGTTCCATTTTCCGATGCAGCCGCCGCGTGGCGGTGTGTCGCACCGTTCCGGCGACCGCGCTCAAAACCACCATGCCCGCCAGCACCCGAAACCACCAGGTCTCGTAAATATGCGGCAGGATTTTCACCACCAGGGCACTGCCGGTTTCGTTCCAAACCCCGTCACTGTTGCAGGCAATCACATGAAAACGATAATCGCCGGGCGGGAGAAAATCGTAATGGGCGAAACGCCGCGTCCCCGCCTGGATCCAGTCGGCATCGGCCCCTTCCAGCCGGTAGCGAAACCGGATTCTATCCGGCGAAACCAGGCTCAACCCGGTGTACCGGAACTCGAGCTGATGTTTCCCGGGAGGAACTTTCAGCATCGCGGGTGGCAGACTGTGAAGTGCGGAACTGGTTTCTCCCGCTTTGGCCACGCTTTTGATCTGGCCATCCACCAGCACTTCCTCAATCACCACTGGCGGCGGCATCAAGTTCGGACGAATCTCTTCCGGTTGAATCCAGGCGGCCCCCCTGGCGGTGGTGAACCAAAGTTTGCCGTCCCGCCCCAGCCAGCCAGCCGGCTGGTAGCCCCCCGAACATTCCAGCGAAGGCAAGCCGTCCGACCGGCCGTAGGCGACGCAGGAAACAAACCTGGCCCTGCCCTGCGCCATGTCGTTCAACACGGATTTGGCAACGCGAAAAATGCCCTGATGCGAACCGAGCCAGAGATTACCCCGGCCATCGTCAAGAATCTGGCAGATGACATTGTCCGGCAGCCCGTCTTTCTTGCTGTAGCGCGTGAATTGTCCATCCCGGAACCGCAACAACCCTCCGCGGAAGGTGCCGACCCACACTGTGCCATCGTGGTCCGCCAACACCGACCAGATGGCGCCCGATTCCTGGTCGTCCGTCGGACGAAAGGCCGTCGCCGTGTTGCCGGCAATGCGGTAGAGTTCGCCATTTCCGGTCCCCGCCCACAAGACGCCCGCTTGGTCCTCCGACAGGGCCCGCACATTGCGTCGGACAATACCTTTGAAAGGCTGGATTTCGTCCGGCGATTTGCAATCGGCAAAGAACAGTCCGCTGGTGGTGCCAAACCAGATGCGGCCGGCATGGTCGGCCAGAATCGCTTTCACACCATGAACCACGGGTGACACCCGCTTGAATTCCCCTCCTTCACGGACGAACAAATCCTCGTCTCCCGCACTCACCCACAGCCGGCCAAGGGCATCAGGACACACACAAAAAACCGATCCCTGCGGTACGCCTTCAATCACGGTCAGGTTCGTGTCATTTCCCTCGCGCCAGCAGTTCAGGCCTCCGCTCAGTGTTCCAATCCATACCGCACCGTTGGAATCTTGACAAACGGACTTGGCCGCCTTCGCCAAAGCCACATTGCCTGGGGCAACCGTATGGAACTGCCGTTCGCGCAACCGAACCAATCCCCCCGCCTCCAGGCCGGCCCACCAATTGCCCTCCCGATCTTCGAAAAAACAATTCACCCGCTCCCCCGGAAAACCGTCCTTTGACGTGAGTTGCCGGACTTCACCGGCAATATCAACATGCAACAAACCACGCCCAAAACTGTAAAACCACATCCCGCCATGATGGTCCTCCAAGGCGCCGATCCGGCCCGGATTCCCCTTGAAAATACTCCGCGCCGCCTCCGGCCTGACAATCCAGCGACGGTTGGCGGCTTCACCCACATTTCCGTTGGCCACCATCCAGACCTGGCCATCCGCGGTTACGGACATGAACGTCACCCCCAGTGGTGGTTCGGCATTGGTCGGTGTGCGGATTTGGAACCTGGCTCCGTCCCAAATGGCAATTTCCCGGTCCGTGGCCATCCACAAACGGCCGTGGGGGTCGGTCACCAGACAATTGATGTCCTGCTCCCCGAACCCGGCGGTATCCGGCAACGGTTCGAACCGATCGCCGGCCAATCGCCAGAGACGCCGGTTGGTGTTACGATACCACAGGGTGCCTTTGTCATCTTCGCAGCAGAGCGCGCCCAGACCCCGGCTCGGCGGGGACAATTCTTCCCAGCCGGCCCCCGCGGGCGCCGTCAGCGGTTTGCGAAGGAGCCCGCCCCGGCTGGTCAGAAAGATGACGCGATTCGATGAGGATGAAACCAGGGCCATCTCCGCCTCGGAGCTTCGGGTGTTGCGACGTTCGAGCGCAAAGGTTCCGTGGCGCAGGGTCGTCAGGGAACCATCGTAGGTGTTGATCCAAAGCGTCCCCTGGCTGTCAACGAAAAGCTTGCGGATGCGGGCATGGGTCAGCTCCGGGGTGTTCGCGGGATCAAAGGTGACGAAGCGCACCCCGTCGAATCGCGCCAGGCCATTGTAGGTGCCAACCCATAGATAACCATCCGGAGTCTGGGCGATGGCGGTAATCGAATTGTCGGGCAGGCCATTCTCGGATATCCAGACGTCGGTAAAGTAGTCTCCCGCCGTGCCGGCACTCCAGACCTGTGACGTTGCGGACAGCCAGACGAGCAGAACGAGCCGCACGGCGTCAGCCAGGAATTGGCTGAAACGGATGACCTTGCCGCGGGCAATGACTGGCTTTTGAGTGTGCATGACACCATGCCTGTTTACCCTGCTTTCCAGTTTTTTATCCAACCAGGCAATGGCCGGTGATGCTACACTCTACCGCAGATTCAGAAAATCACAAAACGCACTGTTGTGCTCGCGTTTTACGGGGCAACCTTGTATCTAAATTCCAAAATCAATTTAGGCCATGAACCAGAACCATCATTCCAGGAAACATCTGCCCGTCCGACTCGCCCTGTTGCTGGCTTTGGCCGGCACCGGCGCGGCACCGGCGCCGGCACAGACAACCAACCCCATCCCGACGTTGCAAATCAAGGCCGACCAGGTCACCGCGAAAGTCAGCCCGATGCTTTATGGTTTGATGACCGAGGAGATCAATTATTCCTACGAAGGCGGGCTTTACGGCGAGCTGATCCGCAACCGCACGTTCAAGGCGAATCCGACGAACGCGATGTTTTGGAGCGCGGTGGGCGGCGGCTCGATTTCGCTCGACACCAATGCGCCGCTCAACGCCGCGTTGAACGTGAGTTTGAAGCTGGACGCAACCCCGGCAGCGAAAAATGCCCCGGCGGGAATCGCCAACGGCGGTTATTGGGGAATGCCCGTGAAACCGAAGACGGCTTATCACGCATCGTTTTATGCCCGGGCGGCGGACGGTTTTACCGGCCCGCTGACCGTGAGCCTGCAAAGTTCGGACGGCAAAACGGTTTTTGCCGGCGCCGCAATTCCGGCGCTCACCGGTGACTGGAAAAAATATGAAATCACCTTGACGACGAAAAAGGTGAAGCCGTCGAAGAACAACCGCCTGGTCATCACGACCCCCGCGCCCGGCACGATCTGGTTCAGCCAAGTTTCGTTGTTCCCGCCGACGTTTGCGAACCGCGCGAACGGCAACCGTCCCGACCTCATGCAATTGATGGCGGACCTGAACCCGAAATTTCTCCGCTTCCCCGGCGGCAATTATCTGGAAGGCAACACTATCAAGACCCGCTTCAACTGGAAAAATACGGTCGGCGACGTTTCCCAACGGCCCGGCCACCAGAACGACGCGTGGGGCTACTGGTCCGCCGACGGCATGGGTTTGCTGGAATTTCTCAACTGGTGCGAAGACCTGCACCTGGAACCGTTGCTCGCCGTCTATGCCGGTTACGCCCTGAAACACGACTACATCAAGCCCGGCCCCGACCTGGAGCCCTGCGTTCAGGATGCGCTCGACGAAATCGAGTACGTCATGGGCGACACCAACACCACCTGGGGCGCGCAACGCGCGAAGGACGGCCATCCCGCGCCGTTTCCGCTGCACCATGTCGAGGTGGGCAATGAAGACTGGTTTGACCGCTCCGGCAGTTACGACGGGCGGTTCACGCAATTTTTCGACGCCATCAAGGCGAAGTATCCGCAGCTTGAAATCATCGCCACCACCCGGGTGACCAACCGCATCCCCGACGTGTTGGATGAACATTATTACCGCTCGCAGGAGGAGATGGAGGCGCACGCATACGATTACGACCGCCGCAGCCGCACCAACAAAACCAAAGTGTTCGTTGGCGAATGGGCCACGCGCGTCGGCTCGCCCACGCCCAACATGGCGGGCGCGCTCGGCGATGCCGCATGGATGACCGGCATGGAACGCAATTCCGACCTCGTCATTATGTCCTGCTACGCGCCGTTGTTCGTCAATGTCAGCGACCTCGGCAAAAACGGTTCGATGCAATGGAAAACGGATTTGATCGGCTATGATGCGCTCACCAGCTATGGCTCGCCCGCCTACTACGCGCAGAAAATGTTCAGCACGCACCACGGCGATGTCGTGCTGGCGACCGGTTCGCAGGATATTCCCGAACAAACGTGGCAGCCGCCCGCCCGGCGCCGCAATGGTGTGGAACAACCGCGTCCGCCGGCGCAACCGATTAAAAAACTTTTCTTCGACGCCACGCGCGACAGCCGGAGCGGAACAATTTACCTGAAGGTCGTGAACAGCCTCGGCACGCCGCAGCCGGTGAAAATTGAAATCAGCGGAAGTTCAATCGAATCCAAAGGCACGGCGGTCGTCTTGAAGGCGGACCGCCCGGACGACACCAATTCAATCCAGGCGCCGGCCAAAATTGTCCCCGTCACGGAAAAAGTGAAAGGGCTGGGAACCAGCTTCACCCGCACGTTCCCGCCGTATTCCATCACGGTTCTGGAATTGAAGGCGAAGTGACCAACGGCTCGACGTTTCAGGCCGTTGGAATTTAAGCTCGCCCTCACCCCGGCCCTCTCCCCCGGGGAGAGGGAGTGCTATGTTACGTTGCTGGATAATTCCAGCGATCTTCGTTGCCGTCTCTGATTCGATGTCATTGGTGGTGGGTTACATAACAATTTGGCCTGTTAGTATCGCCCAAACGCGGCGAATAATTCTCCCTCTCCTGGGGGAGAGGGCCGGGGTGAGGGCGGGCTTTGTCACCTTTGGCCCGATAGCGACGTCTAAAAGCCAATGTTTGCAACCCGTATGAACCGGCCCGTCCTGGCGTCCGTCATTCTGGCGTCCGCTTTCCTTGTTCCCCGCCTGTCCGGCGCCGAACCGCCGGTCATCGTTTCCGAAAGCGAGACCGCGTTCACGCTCGACAACGGCCTGGTGACCGCGCAGGTCGCGAAACGCTCCGGCGATTTGATTTCGCTGAAATACAGGAACCTCGAGCTGCTGGAGGCCGGCTCCGGACATCCGTATGGGTATTGGTCGCACGACGCCTCGCACGGCGGGCACAGCACGCGCATCACGATTGATCCCAAAGCGAACGGCGGCGCCCTCGGGGAAATTTCGGTGAAAGGCGTTTATGTTCCGCCTCCGGCCGCCAGCGGCGGCGGCGGCTTTGGCGGCTCTGGCCGCGGCACGGCGTGCGACATTGAAATCCGCTACGCGCTCGCGCGCGGACTTTCGGGCGTTTACACGTATTCGATTTTCGAGCACCGCACGAATTATCCAACCACCGGCATCGGCGAGGCCCGGTTTGCGGCCAAACTCAATCCGGAAATTTTCGACTATCTCAACGTTGACGCCAGGCGCCGCAAAACCATGCTGACGCCGGCGGACTGGCTCGCCGGCACCGAGTTGAACTTCACGGAAGCGCGGCGGCTCAACACCGGGATTTATCAGGGCCAGGTCGAGCACAAGTACGATTATTCGGCCAACCAGTTTGAAATCCGCGCCTACGGCTGGCTGGGCACGAAATCGCACGTCGGGTTCTGGTTCATCAACCCGTCGGTCGAATACCTGAGTGGCGGCCCGACGAAGTATGAGCTGACCGGCCACCTCGATATCAGCCCGGAAGCCGCGCCGGTGTTGTTGAACTACTGGCGCAGCAGTCATTACGGCGGCGCCATGTGTCCGATGACCAACGGCGAGGCGTGGACCAAGGTCGTCGGGCCGTTTTTGATTTATTGCAATTCCGCGGAAACGCCCGACGCGATGTGGCAGGACGCCCTGGCGCGCGCGGATCAGGAAGCGAAGACCTGGCCTTACGCCTGGGTTGGAGGTGTGGATTATCCGCGCAAAAAGGAGCGCGCCGTCGTGACGGGCCGGCTGGTCTTGAACGATCCGCCGACGCCGCAACTGAAAATGGACCATCTGCTCGTCGGTCTGACCGCGCCAGATTATGTTCCGCCGCGGATGAATCGGGGATTCGGTGGCTTTGGCGGATTCGGGCTGGCGGGTGGCGGCGAGGACGACACGAACAGCGCCGGTAATTTCCCCGGCGGGTTTGGCCGTGACACCAATGGCGGCTTCAATTTCACCAACCAACCCGGCCGGTTCGGCACAAACTTCAACGGCAACTTCACCAACGGCTTTGGCCGGTCCGGTACGAACCGTTTTCGCGGGCGTGGTGGCCGTTTCGGTCGCGGCGGCGGCGATTTTGGCTTTGGCGGCCCGCGCATCGTGGACTGGCAGAACGATGCGAAGCACTACGAATTTTGGGTGCGCGGCGATGCGCAGGGACGCTTCACGATTCCCAACGTTCGCGCCGGCATTTACACACTGCACGCCATCGCCGACGGTGTCCTTGGCGAATTCACATTGACGAATGTGGCCGTCGCCGCCGGACAAACCCTGGACCTCGGCAAATTAAACTGGCAGCCGGTCCGTTTTGGCCGGCAGCTTTGGGACATCGGCATCCCCAACCGCAACGGCTCGGAATTTTTCAAAGGCGACGATTATTATCACTGGGGCTGGTATCTCGAATATGCGAAGCGGTTCACAAACGACGTGAATTACGTTGTCGGCCGGAGTGATTTCCACAAGGACTGGTTCTTCGAGCAGGTGCCGCATAATGAAGACCCCGAAAACACCGACGGTCGCGGCCGTGGCCGCGACACGACCAGGTCGATT
>JBAVOO010000036.1:0-66434 GCA_049692125.1 Verrucomicrobiia bacterium
AGTTGAACAGTTCGGATTGGGATTGGTGGATGCCCATCATAGTTGCCTTTCAGACATTCCCGCCGCCCGTTCCTTCAAACAAAACCGCAAAATAGTGATTTGGGCAACACGCCCTCAAGATGCGCCCTTTTTAACTTCGGCGGAACTCGAAGCTTGCCATGTGAATCGCGCCAGTGGCAACTTGCGCTGTTCTCAACCCGAAAACCGTGCGGCATGGAAACGAACCGGCAGCCTGAATCGGAAGAAGTCAAACTGCGCCAGCAGTTGGAGGAATTTCTTCGCTACGCCCGTGTGCTGGAGGAAGTCACGCGCGCGCCAGCCAACCTGCCGCGCGTCAAAGAGGCGTCGCCGGTCGTCGTGCCGCTGCACGAAGCATTCCTGCCCGGCTCGATTCTCACCACGCTGTTTCGCAATCCAAAAACGGACCGCACGGTGTCGTTCAAGCGCGAGGAATTGACCGAATTGGACGGCATGACAAGCGATTACCTGCTGAATTATTACCAGTCGCAATCGCTGTTCACGCCGGACGACGCCGCGCGGCTGCGCAACAGCATCGAGCTGCACTCGCGGCGGGTTCATCAGTTGCTGCGCAACAGCGACTGGCGCGCGCAAGTTTTTAGCTACAAAGCCGACAAGGAGGAAGCCATCCTGCGCAGCCTGCTGCAACTGCGCCTGCTGATTGAATGTGCGCAAATCCTCACACCGCCCTTGCAGACCGTCAAACGCATCGGCGACGAGGAATTTGATTTGATTGACGACCTGCACGGTTTGGTCCGCCTGCTCACCCTGGCGCTGTGGCAGAGGCTGGCCACCGATGGATCGGAATTGCAGGCTTACGGGGCGCTTTCCGTTTGCGTCGCGGGCCTGGCCGCGAAAACGGACGACGCGCTGGCGCTGCTGGAATCCGGTTACGTCGCCGCCAACGGCGATGAAGCCGCGTTCGCGAAATGGTTCGAGAAAGGCGGGTGCAAGGCGATGGAGCGCGTAGAAACCATGTTGCAACCGGTGGACAAACACGGGCTGGACGAAATCTTCAGACTGTTCACGCGCCACACGCTGGATTTGGGCTTGCAGCCGGTGACGATTGAATTTGTCCGGCAGAATTTGCAGACGCTGGTGACGACGCTCGCCAACATGGGCTCCGAAATGTCTGATGCCTGCCGCCGCCGTTCCACCATCATCTCCGCGCAATTCACGGAAGTTTCGCGGCAATACGCCGTGGATTTCACCGCGCGCGCCGCCGATCCCGGCGTCAGCGAGGAAGACCTCAACGCCATTTTGAAGGAACTCGACCTGCTCGTCGGCCTTGAGCCGGTGAAGACCGAGGTTCATCGCGCCGCGGATTTCGCGCGGATGCAGGTGATGCGACGGCAGCAGGGATTGCCCGTTGTGCAGACGAGTTTGCACAGCGTTTTTTTCGGCAATCCCGGCACCGGCAAGACCACGGTCGCGCGGCTCATGGGACGCATTTACAAATCGCTCGGCCTGCTCCGGCGCGGACACGTTGTCGAGTGCGACCGCGGCCGGCTTGTGGCCGAATACGTCGGGCAGACGGCGGTGCGCACCCACGCGGCGATTGATTCGGCGCTCGACGGCATCTTGTTCATTGACGAAGCCTACTCGCTCGCCGGCCGGGGCGCGGAAGATTTCGGCAGCGAAGCCATCGAGACGCTGCTCAAGCGCATGGAAGACGACCGCGACCGGATCATCGTCATCGTTGCCGGTTACAACGAGCCGATGAAACAATTCATCGCCTCGAACCCCGGCCTTGAATCACGCTTCACGAATTATCTCAATTTCCCCGATTACAAGCCGGAGGAACTGCTGGAAATATTCCATCGCATGGCGGCGCAAAGCGGGCTGGTGTGCGCGCCGGAAACGGAGAAAAAGGTGCTGGCCATCTGCGCGGACCTGCACGCCGCGCGCAACGAACAATTCGGCAATGCGCGCGAGATGCGGAACCTGTTCGAGGCCGCCGTGCGCAATCAAAGCACGCGGCTGGTGGCCGGCGGCCAATGCGACCGCGACGCGCTCACGACCTTGCTACCGGAAGATTTGCCCGCCGATTTTGAATCCGGAATGCCCGCGCCGCCGGACACCAAACCCGCTTCATCAAGGATTGCGCCGAGGGCGGGATGAGAAGTCACGGCAGTGAGCGAGCGCGGCAATCCTTCTTACTTCAAAATCTGTTCAAGTTGTTCCGTTGTGAAAATCTTTTTGGCTGCTTCAACGAATTCGGCCGTGCCGGCATGGTAATTTTGACTGAAGGCTTGGACTGAATTCATCAAGTCAGCTTTGGCTTGTTCTCGAATTAGCCCATCGGGAGACTCATAAACATTCCGTTCGAGGAAAAACCAATCATCGTCAAATGGGACATTATAATTGTTTGCAAAAACCAGTTCTTGGTAAAAATTGCCGGGCTTGTTATCGATGATACGAGAATTGCAAAGCTTTAGAGCGAATTGATGTAATAAGCCTTCAAGTTGCTTCAATTGTTCCGGCGCAATTTTCAGTTCTTCACAACGTTTCGCATCGTTTGGCAAAGAACGTAAATGGCTGCTACACTGGTAAAGCGACCGATAAGAATCAGGAACAGCATAAGGGGTTTTGAATGAGGCCCGCGATGTGACAAGAGTTAAAAATCCAGATTTAATTTCAAGAGTGCTGTTGGCGTCTTCATTGAAGGATGAGGTAAAGTCAATCAGCGGATCGGTTTTCAGATATGGGGGTGGTGAAATTACGGGACGAACCGGGAAAATTGGAAGCGGGCCGGCGAGTGGTTTTAAAGACCGGAGCGACTTAAGATTTTTTTGCCACTGTTCAGGCGTGCCATCAGTATTCGGATCGTGCTCGTAGTCACACGGGGGAGCATTGGGACAAGGTTTAACTCCAGTTTCAAGAATCCACCAATTCCGTCCGCTCCAAGTTGCGTCGAAATCAAGACAGCTTAACATTGTCGGAATGGCTTTCTCGCCTCCATACATTCGCAACAGTCGAAGCGAATCAAGCCATTCATGGTTCTGTTCCCGCCTGACGAGAACAGGCAACAGCCATTCGGCTTGCATCGGCTGATGTAGCTTTTCGGCCAGAGCCAAGACAATTTCGTAGCGCAGCGAAAGAAAGTTAGTGTTAATGTGCTGTTGAAGAACAGCGATAGAATTTGAGCCGCCAAAATTCACCAATGCATTTATCGCGGAGCGTTGCATTCCGATTTCACCAACATCAAGTACGTTTGTAATGACTGGAAAAGCGCGATCAGATTTTGTCGTGCCCAAAGCCAGCAGGATGGCTTCCACAACCGGAGATTTTTCCTTGGGCAACGCATCCAGCAATGCATCAATGGCACGCGGCTTTTGCATGGCTCCAAGCGAACTCGCCACCGCTGATCGAATGGCAGGGTCGGAATCTTTCAAACCAGCCAAGACAATGTCCAAAGAAGCGTCGGTCGGGATGAGCGAAAACGCGCCAAGAGCGGCGCTGCGCAATTCGACTGATCCATTTTCTGTGAGCTGTGCCAGACGGGAGATAGCATCGTTTTTTCCGAAATGGGCGATTAAAGTGAGAGTGTCGCCGAGGTCTTGGCCACGGCTTATCTTTGCCTTTTCAACAAGTTCATCAAGAACCTTGGCCACACGTTCAGGCGTGCGTTCAAGAATTGTCAGCGTAAAAGTGGAATTTACCACCGGGTTGGTGTGTTCCTTTGTGTGCCACCGTTCGTCAAATGCAAAACTGCAACTAACTGTGTAAACGCCGGGTTTATCAACAACACGAAAATCTGTGAGATCAACAACATTGGTAAAAAACTGGCCGGGCTTGAGGTTCACCTGCTGGACGAATCCCCCAAAATCCATCGGGTGCGCAATGGGATCAGGAAGCGCTTCGCCGTTTTCATTCGTTACGGCAATCTTGAAACGGTCATGACGTCCAGTTCCGCGATAATCCCCGCCAAACCAGAATTCAAAATTTGTCGGCCCAAGATTTCCGACCGAGAAAGTCACTTGCAGCGGTTCTCCTAGGACAACTTGGGCTTTGTAAGGAATAAATCCCGCGCGAATTTTTGCTTTCGGCGTCTCGTAAATTTTTAGACAAGATTCTGAATCTGACTGGGCAATTGCCGTGTCAGTGAATGCAAAAACCAGCAGCAAAACGGCGAGATAATTCCCGGCCCGTGCTTTCATTTCAGTGTAATTCTTAAGCAACGTCCTGGCTCGTTGCAAAGGAAAATTATGCCGGCTCGGCAATCAAATCGAAATCCGTGTGGCCGACGATTTTGACGCGGGCAAATTCACTCGTTTGTTTGAAGGTATGATTTTCCACCCTTTTTTGGCTATCATGAGCATCGTATTTCTAAATGTATTGGAAACCTGAACATGGATGCGCGTGAAGAAGAATTGACCGCCCGGGCTTTGCTGGCCGACCCGGCGCAGGGGAACATTTATTTTCATCAGAAACGCTGGGCGGAACTGGCTGCGCTCGTGCGCTTTGCCCGGCGTGATGTGCCAGCAGAACTTGCGCAGACCGACCCCGCGCTTTATCGCCAGCTCCGCGAGCAATTCACGCGCTTCTTCCTGCGCGGCGGCGATGTGTTTTCGCTGAAGAAGCTTGAAACGCTGGCGTGCAACTGACTCAACCAACCGGCTCGGCAATCAAATCGTAATCAGTGTGGCCGATGACTTTGACGCGGGCAAATTCTCCAACCGGCAGTTTGCCACGAATGTAAACCCGGCCGTCAATGTCCGGCGCGTCGGCTTCGCCGCGGGCGGTAAAAGTAGCGCAGGCGTCCCGCCTGCCTTTCCCAAATTTTCCTCTTTGGCCCGGTGCAGGCGGGACGCCTGCGCTACCTTCTGTGCGAATCCATCCGTGTTCCCATGAACTGACGTTGGCCTGGCGGAGTTGTTCTTCGTTCGCACGGCCTTCGACGAGGACTTTCAGCGTGCGGCCGACGAAGGATTCGGAAACCTGTCGCGCAATGTTGTGTTGCTCGGCCATCGCCAGCTTGCGGCGCCGCTGTTTCACCTTGTCGGGAATTTGACCGGTCATCGCCCCGGCACGCGTGCCGGCTTCCTTGGAATACGCGAACACGCCAAGCCGCTCGAATTTCGTTTCCCGGATGAAATCGAGCAGCGTGTTGAAGCTGGCTTCGGTTTCACCGGGAAAGCCAACGATGAAGGTTGTGCGCAACGCGATGCCCGGCACGCCGGCGCGGATTTTACGGATGAGGTCCACGATGTATTGCTGCGAGGTTTCGCGGCGCATCCGTTCGAGCATGTTTTCGTGGATGTGCTGGAGGGGAATGTCCACGTAACGTGCGACCTTCGGACAGTCGGCAATGGTCGAGATGAGTTCGTCCGTCCAATGCGCCGGATGGGTGTAGAGCAGGCGGACCCAGAAGTCGCCTTTGAGCGAATTCAATTCGCGCAGCAGTGTGCAAATGGTCGTGGCATCGGTGGGCAGCGATTGGACGGCGGCGGAAAATTTTTCCGGTGACGAAATCGCGCGACCGGTGGCCGTCTGCAAAGACTTCGGGCGCAAGTCGAGTCCGTAGTAGGTCGAATCCTGCGAAATCAGGTTTAACTCCTTCACGCCGTCGGCAATCAGCGCCTTCGCCTCGGCGACGATGTCGGCCTGTTGCCGGCTGCGATGCGAGCCGCGCATCCGGGGAATGATGCAAAAGCTGCACGGATGGTTGCAGCCCTCGGCGATTTTGACGTAGGCGAAGTGGCGGGGCGTGAGCCGGAAACGCGGCGTGCCGAAATCGGGGATGAAAGTCGGACGCTGGCTCACTTCGAGCAATGCTCCTCCTCGTCCTCGTTCTCGTCCATCGTCCTCGATTAACGTGTTGCGTGTTTCCGCCTTCGCTACGCTATGGCGCGACAGGGCGTGATGCGTGACAACAGTTTTCGTCTTTCCGAATTTCCCCATGCCACGGATGGATTCTTCCTTTTCGTGTTCGGAGACAGAGCGCGACTTTGCCAATTCAGCCAAACGGTCGAGCGTTTTGCCTTTCCTGCTCTCGACTCTCGACCCTCGACTTTCGGCCAGGCGCGTGGCGCGCCGCGCCACCGCCTGTCTGACGATGTCCGAAACCCGCGCGATCTGGTCAATGCCCATGAAGGCGTCCACCTCGGGCAGGAGCTTCGGCAATTCGTCGCGGAACCGTTGCGGCAGGCAGCCGGAGACGATCAGGCTCTGACCGCAATTTTTGGCGGCGCGGACCTCGGCGGATTCGAGAATGGTGTCCACGCTCTCCTCCTGCGCGGCATCAATGAACGAGCAGGTGTTGACGATGACGGTATCGGCTTGCGCGGGGTCGTTGGTGATTTCCACACCGTCCTTCAGCAGCGCGCCGAGCATGATTTCGGCGTCCACCAGATTTTTGGCGCAGCCGAGAGAAATCAGGCCGACCCGCAGCGGGTGTTGGCTGTTATTTACTTTGGTCACAGGCTGGACAACTTACGCGATGCTTCTTTAGGGATGCAACAGTGCAGATGAACCCCGCGTCATTCCCGATGAAATCGGGGTTCGCCCGACATCCCGCAACGCGGGATCGTCGTACCATTGGCGGTCAAGGTCATTCAGGGTGGGCCGGGGCATTGGTCTGGCTGGCATCACGAAATGGAGAACCCGCCTGATAGAGTCCAATCTGCATCTGAAGGACATTAACCAGCGCGGCATTGTTTTGGGCGGCAGCCAACTGCCGGGCGCGTTGCGCCATTTCCACCGCTTCGGAAAATCGCCCGACCTCGGCATAAGCCGCCGCCAGCGTGCCAATAAATATTGGGTTCGTGCCGCCGGAAAGCCGGGCCGCTTGTTCGGCCAATTCGACTGCTTTGCGCCCGTTTCGGATGGAGGCCTCCGGGCAGGTGGCCAGCATCCAGGCCAGATTCTTGCAGGCAATCGCATTTTGAGGCTGGAGATCCAAAGACCTTTGGTAGTGCGCAATCGCACCGCGCGCCTCTCCTTTTAGAAAGAGTGCGTAGCCGAGGTTGTATTGAAATTCTGCGTTAACAGGCTGGATGGCCACGGCCTTTTGGTAATGAACCATCGCCTCGTCCACCTGTCCTTTCTGAAATAAAATCATGCCGAGGTTCTCCTGGGCCCCGGCAAAGTCAGGAGCGATTTCCACAGCTTTTCGGAAACAACGAATCGCTCCGTCCACTTCCCCCGCTCTCAGCAGAGCGTTGCCAAAGTTGTTGTAAATCTCTTCGTTGTTGGGCTGGATGGCCAGGGCTTTTTGGAAATGAGCAATGGCCTCGTCCACCTGTCCTTTTTGAAAAAGAACGATGCCGAGATTGTTATGGGCCAGTGCAAAGCCGGGTTGAATATCGATGGCTTTCTGAAAATGTTCCATGGCCTCGTCCCTCCGCCCTTTCTGGAGCAGAGCGTTGCCGAGATTGTTATGGGTCAGTGCATCCCGGGGCTGAATTTCCCGGGCTTTTTGAAATTGTTCCAGGGCCTCGTCCAACCGCCCGTTTTGCAAAAAAATGTTGCCGAGGTTGTCACGGGCCAGAAAGGAATTTGGATTCCGGGCAAGGGTCGTCCGCCAAAGAGTTTCAACATTGGCATACATCCCACATTGCCGCCACGTCAGCACCCCGAGTGTCAGCAGCAGCATCCCGCAGAGCACCGGTTTCAGGAATCGTTTTCCTTTCCCACAAAATCTTAAGGCCACGGTGATTCCACCTGCCGCCAGCGCGATGGGACCGGTGCCGGCCAAATACTGGAAATGATCGGCCACAAACGAATAGAGGAACGGATAAACATTGAAAAAGCCCAAAGCCGGGAACAACATTCCACCGAAGACGAGCAGCCCGGCCAGCGGCCCACGCCACCGCCGTTGCAGCCCGGCCAATGCTCCCAACAACAGCAACGCCGCTGCCGGAAACAGGTACTGCCACCACACCCCCTGGCTGACATTCCAGCGAGGATAGACAAAGACCAGATTCACCGGCCAAAAAAGCTTGCCTGCGTAAAACCAAATTACACGCCCGGCAATAAGAAACCGTTCAACGACCGAAAAGTTAAATTCCGAACCTTCCGCGCCAATAATATACTTCCGCTCCACCCACGCCGTAAACAGTCCGGCGCCAATTCCCGCCACAAAGAATGGAATCAACGGCCACACGTCCCGCTTCCAGGATAGCTTCCCGCGTTGCCACCAGAAAACCACCAGCAACGCCGCGGGCAGGGTCGCGATGACACTTTTCGACATCAAACCCAGCACGAACAACCCCAAAGCCAGCACCCATTTCCCCCGGCTTCGGTTCCGATCGAATTCCAGATAGGCCAGCACCGCGCCAAAATAGAAAACACCCGACAGCGTGTTCTTCAATTCCGAAATCCACGCCACCGATTCCACTTGGATCGGATGCAGTGCGAAGATGGCCGCCGCCAGCCAAGCCCCCGGTATTTTTAGTTGCTGCAGAATCTTTGCCAGCAACAATGCCGCAAAGGCGTGCAACAGGATGTTGACCAGATGATAACCCCAGGGCGAATCATCCCACAGCCTGTGCTCCACCCAAAAGAGGCTGTGAACCAATGGATAGTACTGCTGGGTGGCTCCAAGTTGCATCCAGATGCGTGCCAGACCGTCCAGCGAACGAAGTTCCGGCCTGGTAACGTGCGCCTCATCGTCCCAGATGAATCCGGCGTGCCAGACCGGTTGGTAGGCAAGGAAGACGGCGGCGACCAGCAACAATCCCTTCAGCCAGCCTTGCTCCCACAAGTCACGCAGCCACCCCATGCTCCCATTCTGTGCTGGTGGCGAAGCGGTCATTGCATTCCGGGAAAACTGGCCAATTTTTCAATGTGCGGCAACTGCGAACATTCAATCCCGACCCGGCTTGTCTCGGCGAAGCACCGCGAAGGCGGAAGGACTCTTTGTGTCCGGCCCGGTCCGACCGGGGCCATTCAGCCGGCTCGACCTTCCTTCAGATGGAAATTTATGTAGCGGTCCAGAACCAGCACGACCCACACCGGTTGAGGTTTTCAGGCCAGAGTGAACCGCCACCGGCAGAAGCAGTCCTTCGGGTGCGGGTCCGGCGGCGCAAAAAGGCACTCCACGCGGATGCGCTCGTCAATGCCCCGCGCAAAGCTTTCAAACTCGGCGCGGTGCATGTCCTTGCAGACGTACTCGCCCAGACCGCGTTTCAACCGTGCTTCCTGGCTCGGGCACGACGGCACGGCGATGACCACTTCGCCTTCGCGTTCCTCGATGCAGTAACCGATGAGCATGGTCCACGGATAAAGTCGCAGCGCCTGCACGAAACCCTTTAAGCCCTTTTCCTGAATCCCGAACCGGGCCACCAGATCCTTTGCCGCCATGCCGCCCACGCGACCCCAGACCTGCTCGTTCAACTTTTCCGCCGCCGGCTGTCCGTATTTCTCCGTCGCGTAGATGAACCAGAACGCGTCCATGACCTTGTAATGCCAGAGCAGGAACTCCGCATAGCGCCGGAGGCCGGCCTCGTCCATTTGTTTCAGTCCAGCGGTGTCCATGGTTGAAGAATGACCGCATTATGGCGCGGACGACCCGCCACGCAAGCAGCGATCATGGTCGGGTGACTTGGTCGGCTGTATCCGCTGGAGTGGTTGATGTTTCCCGGCCAGGGTCACGGCTTAAAACCGACCGCTTCAGCACTCGTGCCGGATTTCACCTGATTATAATAAGCGACGTACGTCTTGTCCGTGTCGTCCCGGTAAATCCCGAATTTGAAGTAGGGTCCGATATCGTCGTTATAGCCCACCGGCCCGTGGTATTGAACGATCGGTTTGCCGTTCCACCAGACATTCACAAAGCCATCGTCCTGGTATGACCATTTTGCCTGGACGACAAAATCAATCCATTGGCCCAGCGGGAAAGAGTTCGTTTGAAAGAGAATCGTCTCCGGCACGGCATCGGAGTCCTTGACAATCCGTTCGGAAGTGTGCCGGTCGGTGATGTAAAAACGGCCCGCGCGGTAGCGAAAAGCCATGGACGGGCTGCGGGCCACTTCGCCCAGCTCCTTCTTGTCCGCGCCATGCCACTGGGCCAGCACCAGCCGGTTGTCTTCAATGGGAAAACCCGCCGGCAGATAAAGACTAAACGCGTACCACCGCACCGAGTTCATGGGCGGGTGCTCCGTGGTGTTCACTTCTGAACGGAAGCTTGAGTTCCACTGCTCGCCCTTCCGCAACTCGAAGCGCAGCGAATCCTCGCCGTTTTTCCGGACGTCGGAAGCGGTTTGAATCGAATACGGCCTGCCGGGCGACTGGATCTTCCATTTTGATTTCAAGGGTGCCATCCAATTCGCGGTGGGTTGAATCTTCTCCGCGCCGGAAGCGTTCGACCACAGGCACAACGCCAGTCCAGCCACGAGCATGATGGTCTTCGCGTTCATGCGGAGAGGATGTCACAACCGGCACCCCGCGACAACTGCACATGTTCAACCCTTGAGGCGGAAGAGGTCTTCGCGGGAGTTGTGCACGTCCACGTCGTCCACCGCCGCGATGTATTTGCCAAACATTAATGAACGATCAAGAAGTTTTGACGCCTGGCAAGTTATTCCACCTTGCGTTTCAGAATGATACCGCCACACTGCTGGTAGTCAAGCGGATCACCTCCCGCCGATGCGGCAAGTTTGTAATTCTCACTTGCCCAATGCAAGATCAGCTGGCCGCTGCCGGGCTTTTCTCCATAGCGCTGTATCCCATACTCACGCAAATCCCGACTAATGATCACAATCCAATCAGGTGGATGCCGTTGTAATTCATTTACAATCCTTTCCTCACGACCATCGTCTGTGGTGGCAAAGTAAAATCTAAACGGCGATACGGGGCTCGGCAACCGCGCGAGATAATTAATCATCTCTCCCTCGGGCAACACGAGCAGGGTTTGACCGGGCGGCGTCTTGCGCAGCCATTCACTGAGAACACGCACAATCTCGCCGGTTGGTTTCATTTTGGGTGGAAACGTGTAGAAGCGATCCACACCCTCTCCAACAGCAAAAGTCTTGAAGTGAAGCGTGCGTTGTGAATTACTTGCTAAAATCATCACCCCCGGGACCAACAGCGCGAGACTGCCGGCCACGATCATGGTTCGCCCGCAACGACCCATTCCAAGTCGCATCGGCAACTCGCCGATTAAAACTGCCGGCACAAGCAGACCTGCCAGCGCAGCCTGATAGTAACCTAACTGGTAGATGCGGCCATTCAAAGCCATGCGTGCCATCAGCGCCGTCGCCAGCACCGCCAGCAACAGGCGTATGATTTGTTCCGGATGAATTGTTTCCGGAGTTGATCTGCGAATCAGTGAGGCGCCGCTGATAATTGTATAGATTAACATGAGCCCTAACAGACACCGGCCCGTTTCGCCCCAGGTTATTTCAAAACACGCCAGCCACAACAACGCTCCCACCAATAATCCACCGAAAAGCAGACGCAACCTTCTCTGCGTGGTGCGCTCGGCCAGCCAGGCAGCCCCGGCGATCACCGCAATCAGCACGCAAGCCAGCAAAGTCGCGCTTAAATGTTCCAACAAATGCTTCCACGGACTGTCAAATCCAAGAAACTTCTCCTGGAGCAACACGCTGCTGGAGCGCGTATTTGTAGCTACGTTTAACCATGCCGTGCAGGACACTCTGACCGCTTCCTTCCAAGGCAAATAGGCTGCAAAATAAACAATAAACCCCAGCGTCGGAAGGGCTGCACCACCGGCCCACGCGACGATTGTGGACAGCTTCAGTTGCTTTCGATGCCACCATTGCATCACGGCCATCGTGAAGGTAATCAGCCCCGCAGCCAGCATAATCTCCGGCTTCAGCACAGCCGTAAGACCGAACAAACCGCCAGCGAAGAAGCTGCGGCGGAGTGTTGCTTCTTCCACACAGCGGACAAGCAGGATGACAAGCAGCAGACATATCAGAAAACCGTGCGTTGCCTCATGGGCATAGGGGGTGGCGTAGTTGTAATTTCCAGTCCTGACAAACTGTGAAAATCCGAACACGGCAATAAAGACAGCCGAGGCGGCTAATGCCGGGCCTGCGCCCCAGGCACGACGACAGAGACCATAGACAACCACCAGGATCGCAGCAAATACAACGAGGTTGGCCGTCACGAGAACGATCAAGCCCGTGCCGAAACATTTGAACAATACAGCGTTGAAATACTTGGAAAGCGGGCCATAGAAACAATCAATATCCCGATAGAGCACCGCGCCGTTCGCAAGCCGCCATGGCGAATAGATCTCACAACCGAAGTCGATCAATGGATCGGGCCACTTGCGCCATGAGGTCACGAGAAAAAAAACCACCAATCCGCCGAGCACCATCAACCCGAACCACTCTTTGATGCGTATTTTTTTTGCAGCGTCAATGCCGAGTCTGTTGTCCATGCCGATTGATTGTTTAATTCTTGAGGGATCCGTTCAGCGGCTGCCGCCGCCAAATGACTTTTCAATGCTTCCCCGGCAGGGATGTGGGCGGCGAGTAGTTCATGAGTTTGTTCGCCCACTCGATGAAGTATTTCATATTCGAGCGATCCTCGTGTCCGCCGTCGTGCTGACGCCAGGCGAGTTCGCCCTCGAGCAAGCCCGTGTTCACCGGCGGCATTTTAGCGACGCGATAATCGTTGGTATCGCCGATGTCTTTTGCCCCCAACAAACGGAACACCGGGCCGGCGGCGACGGTGGCCATGTAACTGCCCTGATGATCAAGCCAGTTGGCATCGCCTTTTTCGGGCACGCCGTAGCTGATGAACGTCGGACGCGGCGCACACAAGGCGATCAATTCAGGCGCGTCCACGGGCAAATCATTCGCGGTCTTTCTGCCAAACGTCGCTTCCTCAGCCCCGTATTTCAAAAAGTTGCCCGCCATCCAATGATATTCACCCGAACCCGTTAGATTTTCCACCGATTCGCCGAAATCGCGGCGATGCGGCTTCGCTCCGCCTTCACCGGAAGAACCGACCAGCACCATCGCAAAACGCGGCTCAAACGCCATCGTGACCAATGCCGCCTTGCCAAAACGCGAGACGCCCTCGATGCCCACGTGCTTCGCGTCAACCGTCGGATCGGTTTCGAGATAATCGAGTCCGCGCGCCGCGCCCCAGGCCCACGCGCGCAATGCGCCCCAATCATCCGGCTTGCGCTGCTGGTCCTTGTTGCACAAGCCGATGATGCCCTTCGTCAATCCCGCGCCGTTGTCAGCCTGGATGCTGCCGGGGACGATGGTCGCATAACCCCAGCCCGCGGCGATCAACATTTCCTGTGAACTCGGGCCGGACATTGGCGGGCCAAATCCGCGAAAGCGATTCGTGGGTTCAGGCTCACCCGGACGCCGCGGAAAACCGCCGCCGCCAAAACCGCCGAACATCATCAACACTGGCACCCGGCCTTTCACCTTTGCCGGCGTCACGAGCGTCATTTGAATATCCACGTTGATGCCGGGACAGGCGGAATTATCCACATGCCCAACCAATTGCTTCGCGACGACGGGAAGCTTGCCGACGACGCGATCCGTCGCCTGCGTCGTGACCATCCAGGTCACTTTGGGAACATCTTTGGGCACGTGTCCGACGACTTCGCGCTCGAAATCCTCCACAATTTCCGGGCGACGCTGCTTCCACCACATTTCGGGAGTTGTGACCTTTTGCCCGTTCTTCAACGTGAGTGCGTCCGGCCAATCAGGATAAGGATTGGCTTTTGCCTGATCATAATTGGCGAGGTTGTTGGTGGCATTGGCATTGCCGTTCCGTCCCGGCCGCAACTTCGTGATGCCTAACTGCTCCATCATGTTCCGATGGTCCTGCTCCGTCGTCCAGTGCAGCGGAGCGGGTGCGGCGTTGGTATTGGCAGGTTCAGTCTGGGCCGATAAAGAACTGGCAAGGGCCATCAGGATTAATCCGGCAGAGATACTGTAAGATTGCGGCCAAAGAATTCTGGCAAAAGTGCGCATAACTGGAATTGGAACCGCCGAATGGAAAGACAAGCCGGTGCTGCGTGCAAGGCAAATCCGCAAATTATCAAGCTGATGCAGCAACCACCACAGGACATCCCGCGCGTGATGGAGAATACAAAAAAATTTGGGCTGGAATTTCTGCCGTGGCCCGGCGCGGGAGCGGGACCCGGGACGCAACCGCGTTGCGTCAATCCCAACGGGATTGCGGCCTCCAGCCCAAGGTTGCCGAGCTCGCGAGGCTACCTTGGGTTAACGGTTTGGAAACGAATTCAACCGCAACGCGGTTGCGGCAGCCCAAATCAATCCCAAACGTATTTCTCATCCCATTCAATTTCATGCCGGCGCAACAACGCCCGCAATTCGTCCTGAAAACTGACCTTGCGATGATGCTCCTCTTGCCCGGCAATGTATTGCTTCACTGTTCCAGATTCGACTGGCTCACGGAGAAACCGGCGTAGCCAACCTGCCATTCGAAATCCGCGAAGTCTCGGCCGCGTTCTTTCAGCCAGATATTCGAAACACGCTTCAATTCTTTCACCCACTCCGCCTGCGTGACCGTGCGGCCAAAACGCGCCAGGATATGCACGTGGTCCTCCACGCCACCGATCTGGACGGGCGCACAGTCAAGCTTTTTGGAAATGCCGCCGAGATACGCGTGCAAGGCGTCGCGCGTCGGTTTGTCGCGGAGCAACGGGCGACGGTCTTTGGTGGAGAAAACAAGGTGAATGTAAACGGCGGAAAGGGACTGGGGCATGGCCAGCGTTATGCCCAAACGAGGCAGCGTTGCCAATCCCAAAGGGATTGTGTCCCAAAATGTGCGAACACGATTTGAATGCCCCAACGGGGCATCGGCCTACAGCCCAAGGTTGCTCCGAAAGCCTTCGGAGCTACGTTGGGTCACGAATCAAATAAATCGGCCAATCCCAACGGGATTGTGACTTCCAGCCCAAGGTTGGCGCGCCAGCGCCTACCTTGGGTCATCGCGAAACAAATCATCAACCGCAACGCGGTTGTGGCGAAGATCGCGCGATGGACGGACGGGAATGGCCACAACCGCGTTGCGGTTGGGAATTTTTGCGGACGATGACCCAGGGTAGTTCGTTCCTCGCAACCCTGGGCTTCGGGGCGGAATCCCGTCGGGATTCTCGGATGGCGTGACGCGGGCATTGTTTATGCGCGATGAGTCCGCAGCAACAGCAGGACATCCCGCGCGTGCTGAAGATTACGAAAATATTCAGGCTGGAAATCCTGCCGCCGCCCGGCGCGTGAATACAAATCTAGTTGCATTCCGGCCAAAGCTGGAGCCCGCGAAGGTATCCTTCGTTAAGCACCAAAGGCAATGGCACGAAAACCACCAGCCAGACAAACATCACCATCAAGCGCGGATGACCTTTCAGAAAATGGCGTTCCACAAGGATGCCGACAGCTTGAAGGAGGAAGTAAACCATCATTGTGCCGAAGAGAATTCTGCCCGTGACACAGTAAAGCGGGACGTTAATCACGCATTCATGCATGATGCCGGAAGCCGCAAAGACCAGGAACAGCGCGAACATGGGGCGACGGCGTAATCGGCCGAAGATGACGTAGCGAAACCAGTCGCTGGCCCAAAGATTCCATCGGTTGCCCCAAAAGTCCGCAATGCTCCGCGCCGCCCACGGACGGCAATGCAGCGCGGGAAGCAGGCAGCCACAGGGCAGCAGGAACAGGTTCATAATGGCAACGAGCGATTCTCCGATCAGAAGCAGAAGTGGCACGGCAAGATAGCTCAGGAGAATTCCGTGAATTTGAAAACTACGAACCAGTTGCCAATAGACCCAATAACTCAACAACACAGCGGCAAACAGCATCAGGATTCGCAGCACCACCGGCCCGGCGCCGGTTGCCCGTTGCGCACGCAAGACCGAGTCGGGCGAAATCAGCACCCACGACATGGCTCTTCGCTCTATTTCACGTTTGGCCGGCAGCAGCAACGCCACCAGCTTCATCACGAATGACATCACCGCCAGCGCGAGCAGGAGAAACACGGTCATCTGCCAGTTGGGATTGTCCGGCAACATCATCCGATGAGGAAATTACCTGAGCGGCGCGCTTACATCCAGCCCAAGGTGGCGCGCTGATGGCCGTCGGCAACGACCCGCGCGTGATAGAGATGGCGAAAAAATTTGGGCTGGAATTTCTGCCACTGCCGGGCGCGTGATTCGAAACGCTGCAAGAAAAATAAAACTTTTAGTGCAGCCGTAGCTTGACTGCGGATTCAATAAAGGCGAAACTCGCATCAATGGCACGAACTGTCGAAGACAGACGCGAGAATGTCCTGTGCGCTTTTTACACGCACTCTGACCCAATTCGCAGTTATATGATGAGCAAACTCGCGCTCGCCGACGGCCAGACTGTGCTTGAGCCAGCCGCAGGAGATGGCGCGTTTGTCGAAGCTTTGCACGAAACGCGGCTCGATCTCCATATTTGCTGCTTGGACAAAAACCCACTCGCCATCAAGCAACTTCAAGATCGTTTCGGTGACACCGTGCAGACGCTGTGCGCGGACACAATTTTAAGTTCGCTATCTGGCGGTTCTGGATTGCTGGCTCGTAGCGGACTGCCCGAGAAATTTGACCGCGTAGTTGGTAATCCGCCTTACGGCGGGTGGTTGAATTACGAGACGCGTGCGGCGCTGAAGAAGGCATTCCCTGATTTTCATGTTCGTGAAACCTATGCGATGTTTATTCTTCGCTGTTTAGAACTGCTGAAAAACGATGGGGTTTTGTCGTTCATCGTTCCAGACACGTTCTTGACCGTGGCCGCGCATCGTGAATTGCGCGAGGTTTTGCTGAAACGGACTGAAATATTGGAGATTGTCACGCTTCCATCGAAACTGTTTCCAGGGGTGGCTTTTGGATACTCGAACCTTTGCATCATCACGATTCGCAAGCCTTGGACAAGGCCTGACGACAATCATGAGTTTTGTGTAATAGCGGTAAGTTCTTCTGACGAGTTGGAGTCACTGGCTCGTGGTGAAGATGCCGGGTCGAGCGTCGCCGTTTTACAGCGAAAAATTCTCCAACGTCTGGATTCGAGGATTTGGACAAGTGGAGAAGAACATGTTGAGAGAATGCTTCACGCAGCAAAGTTGCGTCTGGGTGATGTTGCCGATTGCAAAACAGGCATTTATACGGGCGATAATAAGCGCTTCATTCGGGCGATTACGGGTGCTTTGGTGCGTGGGGATTATTACGAGTCCATTCCCCAAACTCAAGTGTGTTGCAGACCGTTGAGTCAGTCCGAAATGTCGAATGGGCTTCCGACTGACCCAACATGGATTCCGATTGTGAAGGGCGGTTCGCACCGTTTTGTGCAAAAGACTTCATGGGTTTTGGATTGGAGCGACTCGGCGCTCTCATTTTATCACAACGACGCCAAAGCGCGTTTCCAGAACTCCGACTTCTACTTTCGAGAGGGCATCGGCGTGCCGATGGTGACTTCAACCCGCATCAATGCCTTTCTGATTCAATGCAGAGTGTTTGACCAGTCTGTCGTTGGAATTTTCCCGAAACGCCAACAGTGGATTTTTCCGCTGCTGGTCATTCTCAACAGCCGTTTCGCCACGAAATTGCTCAAGGAAGGAATTAACCCGACGGCCAACAACTCCGCCAATTATCTCAAGAAGTTGCCTTTGCCCAAGCTGACCGATTCAGAACTGCGTGAGTTGGGTGCGCTCGGAAGACTCATCGCGAGAAAACGTGCCCGATCAATTTCTACAGAAACCGAGGAGCAGTCTGCGGACGAGTTGGTGGCGGCGTTTTACCAGCGCGAAACTTCGGCTACCACCCAAGATACTTGGTCAGACTTTGCCGCTTCAGATGTTGATACGCCGTTGTTTCCATGTCTTCGTGAAAAGCCACGTTCTTACCGATCCAAGCGGCCAAGTCGAAACCCGTGAGTTCTTTGATGAATTCATAGGCGGCAGGCCCACAACAAACTTTCCACAAACCGGACGTTTTCAGCACTTGAAGATAATTGTTCCCTTCATCCTCTGCGGCTCTGACGACCAATACGCACTCGTGAGGTTCGGGAAGCAGGCCGTAAATTTTTGCGACGGTGAGCAGTCGTTCGGTGTTGCCCTTTTCGTTTGAGCCAAAACCGCTCTTAAAATCAATGACAAATCTTTTTTTGCCGACCACGCAATATTCGTCTTCCGTCAGATTGATGTTGCCAAGCAAATCAATAGCTTGCTGATACTGCTCCAGAATTGCTTTGCTGTTCGTCGCACGTCCAGCAGCTACCAACGCCGAGAATTTACCGAGCAATTCAGTCCTGACCGTGGCGAAAGAGGGCGACTTGAGCCGCTTCAATTCCACATTCGCTGGCGCGTCCCAGCATACCTTGCAGAAATCCTCCCACACCTCGCCGATTCGTCGGGAGAAATCCATGTAGTCGTATGCGACGACCTGATTTCGGGATTCGAGGTTCACGACGAGCGAGCAGTAAAACAACCGTAGCTGGCAATCCAGAAGTCGTTCCGGAGTCCATCTCTCTTTGGTGGCTGTCGCCGTGAGGTCTGTGAGCAACTTGGGATACAGGTCATCCCAAAGCTTCTTGTTGACTGGCGCAGTCTTTTTTGTCTTCGCCCCAGTGATGCTTTTGCATCGAACAATCTCACCTGCCATCCCTTTTCGGAGGCTCTGAAAGATTTCGCTCTTGGCGGAGAAATTCATGGCTCAAAAATCGAAAACCTCTTTGAGGGAAACTTTCATAGCTTTGGCGATTCGCTCTAATCCGCTGACAGACGGTGCATTGATGCCACGCTCAACCAGCCCAATGAAATCTTCCGAGTATCCCGACGCTTCCGCGAGTTGCGCCTGCGTCAACTCCGCCTTCTGACGGAGTTGCGCAATGCGCTTGCCTAGTTTCTGTTCGATCGTGAGCACGCAGTTTAACTGCGGACACGGTATCGAATTAGGTGGTGATTGAACACCGAGCTTAACTGCGGATTTATTTTGGATTCAAAAGTGACCGTCCTCACGTCGTTGGCTACGGGTTGAAAAGTTTCTCCACCTTCGTCTTCACCGCTTCATCCATCTTGATGAGCGGTGGCCAGGCGCGTTTGAAACCTTCGCCGGGAATTTTCTTCGTTGCGTCAAACCCCATTTTGCTGCCGCTGGCGATTTCGCTCGTCGCGTGGTCGAGCACGTCGGACGGGCCTTTGGTGAAGATGCTGTCGCGCTGCGGATCGGTGTTGGCCGTGAGATGGAACAGCACTTCGCTCGTGTTATGCACGTCCACGCCGGCGTCCACCACCACGATGTATTTGGTGAACATCATCTGGCCCATGCCCCAGAGGCCGTGCATGATTTTGTAGGCCTGCATCGGGTAGGTCTTCCTGATGCTGACGAACACGAGGTTGTGGAACACGCCTTCCGCCGGCAACGCGATGTCCACGATCTCGGGAAAATTCATCTTGAAGATGGGCAGGAACAATTTCACGCTCGCGCCGCCGATGTAAAAATCTTCCATCGGCGGCATGCCCACAATCGTCGCCGGATACACCGCGTCCTTGCGATGCGTGATGGCGGTGACGTGAAAAACCGGATACGGCTCGGGCAACGTGTAATAGCCGGTGTGATCGCCGAACGGCCCTTCTTCGCGCAACGGCTCCTTCGGATCCACGTAACCTTCAATGACAAAGTCGGCATTGGCGGGGACTTCGAGGTCGTTGGTCTCGCATTTGACGAGCTCGACGGATTTTTTGCGGAGATAACCGGCGAGCAGAAATTCATCGAGGCCATCGGGCAGCGGCGCGGTGGCAGCGAAGGTGAACACAGGGTCGCCGCCGAGGAAAATGCTCACGGGCATCCGGGTGCCGGTTTCGTAATAACGTCGTCCGTGCCGCGCACCGACTTTTTGGAGCTGCCAGTGCATGCCGGCCGTTTTGTCGTCGTAAATCTGGATGCGATACATGCCCACGTTGCGCTCACCGGTGTCGGGGTCCTTTGTGACGACGCAGGGCAGCGTGATGAAACGTCCGCCGTCCAACGGCCAGCATTTTTGAATGGGCAGATTCAGAAGGGTCGGGAGCGCGCCCGTCTCGGGCGCTGTCGTTGGCGTCTCGCCGGCGACCTTTTTATTCTTCGAGTCGTTTCCGGCGAGGACGCCTGAAACCGCGGGCGAGACGCCCGCGCTCCCCAAAATATCGATTGCCTTCGGCCACGGCTCTTTGCGTGAAGCCGGTGCATCGAATTTATGAATCACATCTTTGCAAGCACCCGAGCCAACAATTTTCGGTTTGGCATGGCGCAAATCGAGCGCCTGGCCGAGCAATTTGATGGCCTCGCGAAAACTGGTCGGCGGCTTGGCCTTCATCAGCGAGCCAAGTTCGGCGGCGACTTCATCCACGGAATTCGCGCCGAGGCTCATGGCCATGCGCTTGTGCGAACCCATCGTGTTGATGGCCAGCGGAAACGGTGAGACTTCGCCATTGACGGTTGGTTTCTCGAACAACAACGCCTTCCCGCCGCCGGGCGATTTCATTTCGCGGTCGGCCAGTTCGGTGATTTCGAGTTCGGTGGCGACCGGCTGGGAAATGCGTTTGAGTTCGCCAGCCTTGTCGAGCTGGGCGACAAAATCGCGAAAGGATTCAAAAGCCATACGCCCGCGAAACTAACTGAAATAACCATGGTGGGCAATCGCCGGAAATCGATGCAAATTGAACAGAAGCCAACGGAGAAAACGGAGTTTCAAATGCCCGTAAAAGAACACGTGAAAATTTCGCCGCCTTCCAGCCTCTGTTTTCTCCATTACCTCCTGTAAGAAAGTCAGGCCGACTTTTCCCGCACCCGGCAGGCGAACTGGTCCACGCGGATGATGGCGCGTTTGTGCAGGCCGCGGGCGATGAGTTCGTGTTCGTCACGGGCGGAAATTTGAAACGTCACTTCGCGATCCTCGGCGTGAATCACGCGTGCGGTGCAATGAATCGTTTGGCCGACGGGCGTGGGCGCAAGATGACGGAGTTCGATTTCAGTGCCGACGGAGCGTTCGTTGTCATCGAGGCAGCCGGCCATGGCTTCCCGCGCGGTACGTTCGAGAAAGCCGACCAGGTTGGGCGTGGACAGGACGGCGGGCATGCCGCCGGTGGCAAAATCAATGGTGTGTTTCGGCTCGATTTGGAAAGCCAGTTCGCCGGTCAGACCGATTTTAGGTCGCGATTTCATCCTGGACGCTATTCAAATACACTTTTCGCGAGTAAATGTCGTGACACTTTTTTGGACTGCGCTGGCAAAGCGTAGCGGCGACAGCGCTTTGGGGAATTGCAGGAGTCGAGGTGACGAGACTCAATCTGCCGGAAAAGTTAGAGACTCCTTACGTCGTCTCCTACAAGAATGAATAGCGGTATCGCTCCCGCTTTGGCCGGGTTGCCGCCGCAGTCCAAATTTATTTTGGCAGCAAATCGGCCACCATCGCGCGCTCCTCCTTCAATTCGTTGACGGTCGCGTCAATTTTCGCGCGGCTGAAGTCATTGACGGGCACGCCTTGGACAATTTGCAATCCCTCGCCATCGCTGCGCACGGGGAACGAACAAATCAAACCTTTCTCGATGCCGTAGCTGCCGTCGGAACTAAGACAGACGCTGTGCCAGTTGCCGGACGGCGTCGGTTCGATGATGGACCGGACGCTGTCCACGACGGCATTGGCCGCGCTGGCGGCGCTGGACGAACCGCGCGCCTTGATGATGGCCGCGCCGCGTTGCTGGACGGTGGAGATGAATTCCCCCTTGAGCCACGCTTCGTCCGGGATCGCGGCCGTGGCGGGCTTGCCGTTGATTTTGGCGTTGTAGAAATCGGGATATTGCGTGGCGGAATGGTTGCCCCAGATGGCCATGTTGCTGACGGCGGTCACGTCCACGCCGGCCTTTTTTGCGAGCTGCGCCTTGGCGCGGTTTTCGTCCAGGCGCGTCATGGCAAAGAAGCGGTCGCGCGGCACGTCGGGCGCGTTGTGCATGGCGATGAGGCAGTTTGTGTTGCACGGATTGCCGACGACGTGGATGCGCACGTCGCGTGCGGCGTTTTTCTGGATGGCCTGGCCCTGGCCGATGAAGATCTTGCCGTTGATGCCCAGCAAATCCTTGCGCTCCATGCCGGCTTTGCGCGGCACACTGCCGACGAGCAAGGCCCAGTTCACGCCGCGAAAACCCTCGTCGAGATTCGCCGTGGGCACGACGCCCTTGAGCAGCGGGAACGCGCAATCATCGAGCTCCATCACCACGCCGCCGAGCGCGGGCAACGCGGGTTCGATTTCGATCAAATGCAAAATGACGGGCTGGTCCGGTCCGAACATGGCACCGGAGGCGATGCGGAAGAGGAGGGAATAACCAATCTGGCCGGCGGCGCCGGTGACAGCAACGCGGATGGGTATAGAGCTCATAAATAAATTTTGCGCGGAGGATTATGTTGAGGTGTCCTGCGGCGTGCAAGCGCGGAACCGCTCAATCGCCGGTTAAAATGCCGGAGCCAGCATCAGAATCTTTGGCCGGGTTGGCACTTGGCATCGGGGTTCCTGGTTCCGGGGAGTTTGAGCCTCGTCACCCCGGCTGTCACAGGGAAACAGGCAGCGCAAAATTTTTCTTGGCAAAATTTTTATTCGGCGTAGAAACAGACTGTTCTTTGAAAAGGATGAACGTTGTTCATCCGCCATCGCAGTCAAATGTCTGGGAACCCGGTGCAAATCCGGGACGGTTGCGCCACTGTAACGGCTACAAATTCCCCAAAGTGCCACCGATGCGAATCGGGAAGGCGGGAAGGCGGTTTGAGGCCGCAGTCAGGATACCGGTTTGGCTGTGCTCGTCTGGTTGAAACAGTTGAGAGTTGAAAGTTTAACGCTCAACCCATCAATCACTTCTCCGTCAAAGAGAAGGATGAGGCCAGCCTGTCGAACGGTTTTCGACAGGATTCGTTGGATGCCTTCATTCTCCGATTTGCCGGGGTCTGGAGGTTTTTTTGTCGGGGAGTCCCGCCTGAAGGCGGGACAACAAACATCTTCCTTCCCCGCGCTGGTCTCTCAATCGTGAACCCGTTCCGCCCCCGAAAGCTTTCGGGGTTGCGGAACCAAGTTGAAAGATCAGCACATGAAAAAAGTCCCGTTCGTTTCGCTGGCGCTGGCCGGCTTGTCCGTTTTGTCTGTCGCGCGTGCGACCGTCATCACCGAAACCTTTTCCGCCAATCCCTTGCAAAATGGCTGGCAAATTTTCGGCAACACCAATCTGTTCCAGTGGAATTCGACAAGCCAAAACCTCGAAGTCACCTGGGATTCATCACAACCGAACAGTTATTTTTACCATCCGCTCGGCACGATTCTCACGCGCAACGACGATTTCAGCCTCGCGTTTGATTTGCAATTGAATGACGCGGATGCTGGCGGCTACGGTTTTGAACTGGCCATCGGTTTTTTGAATCTGGCGGAGGCCACGAGCACAAACTTCAATCGCAGCACCGGTGAAAATTCGCCTGATTTGGTCGAGTTCACTTTTTTTCCAGCCACCGCCTACGCCGAGTCAACCGTGTGGCCTATCTTTGTAGATACAAACAGTGACTTCAATTGGAATGATGCCAGTGATTACGCCATTTACGCGCCAACGCCTGGCGACTGGTATCACATCGTGATGACTTACACCGCGTCAAACCAGACGATGGTGACGACGATGACGAATTTCGAGCAGACTTCCGGCGTGACCATCATTGATCCACTGGACTTGACCAACACCATTTTTCCTTTCACCGACTTCCGGGTGGACACGATTTCCATCAACAACTATCAGGACGATGGCTGGGGTGATTCCATCTACGCGCAAGGAGTCATGGATAATTTCATCATCACCTTGCCGCCGCCGCCCATTCAAAATCTGACTGGTGCGTTCAGCAACGGGATCTGGCAGGTGCAATTTTCCAGCCAGAGCGAATGGTGCTACACTTTGGAGCGCTCAACCGATTTCCAATCGTGGACAAACGTTTCCCCGGCAACTCCGGGCAACGCGACCAACCTGTTTTTGCAGGACACAAACCCGCCAGCGGACAAGGCATTTTACCGCGTCAGCGCTCAAAGACCATGAACAAAGCAGTCGAAAGTCGAGGGTCTAGGGTCGAAGGCGAACGGAACGGCATACCGCCGATTTACGACATTCGACCCTCGACCCTCGACCCTCGACGACGAGCGTTCACGCTCGTAGAACTGCTCGTCGTGATCGCCATTATTGCAACTCTTTCGGCGATGCTGTTGCCGGTTTTGGGCAAAGGTAAATTGTCCGCGCAAAACGCGGAATGCATAAGCAATTTGCGCCAGCTTGGAGTCGCGGCGGAATTGTATTGGGACGACAACGGCGGGAACTGTTTCAGTTACGTCTTTGCCCCGACCAATTATGGAGCAATCTACTGGTTTGGCTGGATTGGTCCGGGGGCGGAAGGCCAGCGCCCGTTTGATCTGTCCTGGGGCGCGCTGTATCCGTATGTCAACGGCAGCGATGTGCGACTCTGTCCCTCGCTGGGATATGCCCTCGCACAATTCAAGCTGAAGGCGGACAGCGTGGTGTTCAGTTACGGCTACAATTTTTACTTTTCGACACCAACCGGAAAACCGCCGATCAATGTTTCAAGGCTTCACCAACCAGCTCAAACCGCGCTGTTCGCCGACGCGGCGCAGGTGAACAATTTTCAAGCCCCCGCGTCACCCGCAAACCCGATGCTCGAAGAGTGGTATTACCTGGATTTGGAAACAAATTATTCCAGCGGCAACAATTATCCCAACGGCCATTTCCGCCATTCGCAAAAGGCCAATGTCGTTTTTTGCGACGGCCATGTTGGTTCGGAAACGTTTGTGCCCGGTTCGATTGATCCCAAACTGCCAAGCCAGTTTGTTGGCCAGTTGCATCCGGAAATTTTGCTGCTGCCGTGAAATGCTGGAGTTCACGCTTCAGCGTGTCTGGGACAAACCCGCGCAGACTAGCTGAAGCTTGAACTCCGACTAGGTGCCGATCTGTTTTTGAATCGCGCCGCAGATTTTTTCCGACCACTTTTCCAAAACTTTCGCGTCCCGGCCTTCAAGGAGCAATCTCGCCTTCGGTTCGGTGCCCGAGTAACGCAGTAATACGCGGCCCCCGGCGGATTTCAGTTCCGACTCGGCTTGCTGGACGAGTTTTAATACGCTGTCGAGCTGCTCGAACGGCTTTTTCTCGCGCACCTTCACGTTGGTCACGAGCTGCGGAAAGCGCGTCCAGCATTTCGCCAGGCGGGAAAGCGGCGCCTGTCTGGCCTTCACGATGCGGAGCATCTGCAGCGCGGCGACCAGGCCGTCCCCGGTCGTGCTGAAATCGCGGAAAATCAGGTGGCCACTCTGCTCACCGCCGAAGTTGAAGCCGCCGCGCAACATTTCATCAATCACGTTCCGGTCGCCGACAGCGGTGCGAATGACCCGGCCGCCGGCGGATTTGATGGCGGCCTCCAACCCGGCATTGCTCATCACGGTGGTCACCAGGGTTTTCTCGGCCAGCGTTTTCTGCGCGAGCATGTCGAGTGCGGCGATGGCCATGATGTCATCGCCATCGATCAAGCGCCCTTTTTCATCGCATAGCAGCACGCGGTCGGCGTCGCCGTCGTGCGCGATGCCCAGATGCGCCTTGTGTTCGACGACCTTGCGGCACACTGCTTCGGGATGCATCGAGCCGCAATCGCAGTTGATGTTCATCCCGTCGGGCTGGTTGCCATAAACGATGACTTCCGCGCCGAGTTCACGCAGGACACAGGGGGTGGATTTGTAGGCTGCGCCATGCGCGCAATCCACCACGATGTGCACGCCTTCGAGCGTCAAGCCGCGCGGAAAACTGGCCTTGGCAAATTCGATGTAGCGCCCGAGCGCGTCGTCAATGCGGACGGCCTTGCCGACGGCGTCGGCGGTCGGCCGGATGCTTTCAATTTCGCCGCTGAAGACCAAGTGTTCGATTTTGTCCTCAATCTTGTCGTCCAGCTTGTAGCCATCGGCGCGAAAGAATTTGATGCCATTGTCGGCATAGGGATTGTGCGAGGCGGTGATGACGATGCCGGCGTCGGCGCGCAGGCTGCGGGTGGTATAAGCCACCCCGGGCGTCGGCAACGGCCCGATGAACAGCACGTCCACGCCCATGGAAAGGATGCCGGAGGAAATGGCGTTCTCCAGCATGTAACCGGAAAGACGGGTGTCCTTGCCGATGACGATTTTGTGCCGTCCCCGGCCACGCGACTGGCGTTCGAGGTTTTTGAAAACGTAGGCGGCGGCGCGGCCCAGTTTGAGGGCGGTTTCGGCGGTGACAGGTTCGACGTTGGCCGTGCCACGGACGCCGTCCGTGCCGAATATTTTTTTGGGGGAACTCATGGTTTTTTATCCGGTGGCGGCGGAACGATCACGCCCACTTTGGGCGGGGCAACACTCACAAGCGTTACCCCGGGCGGAGCGGAAACCTCCACCGGCAGATGCAAATCCCGTTCCGGCCCGATGTCTGTCAGATTAACAACCGCGTGAACCTGGTCGGCCTGAAGCCGGGCCATGTCTTCCGCCGAACCACTGACCGTGACTTTTACCGTCAAGGGCGCCACCCGGAAATCGCGGACATCCGATGAGGCGGAAACCACGCGCACCGGCAAATTGCCAAAGGTGACCGTGTTCCCGCCCACCCACCCGGAGGCGGCTCCCGGCTCTTCGTAAATTTTATGAACGGTCAGCCAGATGGCCAGGGCCAGAAACAGCGAGAACGATTTCCAGCCGAAATCTTTTGTGACCCAATCGCGCATGGTGATAAAAAATTCAGTTGGCGGTTTGCTTGAGCGCCGGGCGCGGTTCGTTTTTGGTGATGACGACCGAACCGGGCTTGTGCCGTTCACCGAGGCGCGCGCGCAGCCATTCGACGCCGTGGCGTGATTTGGCCGGTTGCACGAGCACGGAAGTCAGGAAGGCGCGCAACTCCTCCAGCGACACGCCGCGTACGAGCTGGCCCTTGTAAGCATGCGAAATCATCCCTGTTTCCTCGGACACGACCACGATGACCGCGTCGGTTTCCTCGCTCAACCCAATCGCCGCGCGGTGGCGCGTGCCGAGCGATTTGTTCAAATCCGACCGCTGGGTCAGCGGGAAAATGCACGCGGCAAAGGCAATGCGGTCGCCCTTGATGATGACGCCGCCGTCGTGAATTGCGTTGTTCGGGAAGAAAATCGTTTCGAGCATTTCCGGCGTGGCGTCGCAATCCACGCGGATGCCGGACTCGACGGCTTCCTGAAGCTGGATGGATTGTTCGATGGCGATGAGCGCGCCGATTTTCACGTCGGCGAGGCGCTCGACGGTCTGAATGATGACCTCGATTATTTCGCGTTGTTCGCTCACGCTGACAAAGAGCGGCAGGTTGCCGAGTTCAGCCAGCATCCGGCGCAGTTCCGGTTGAAAAATAATCAGGACGGCCACGGCGAAAAACGCCGAGAACGTGCCGAGCAGCCAGCGCAACACCTTCAAATCGAGAATCGTCGTGACCAACGCGAGCGCCAGCAACAACACGACAAAACCGATGACCACCGGCCAGCCGCGCGTCCCGCGCAAAAAACGGAAGAGGTAATAAATCGCCACCGCGAGGATTAAAATTTCCAGCGCGGGCCGCCAACTGCTTTGGAGCTGAATCCACATTATTTTTTTGTCCGGGCCAGCACGGCTTCCGTCATCCGCACGGCTTGAACCGTTTCCGCCACGTCGTGCGTCCGGATGATTTGCACACCGGCTTCAACCGCCAGGCACGCGCACGCCAGCGACGCCGGCAGACGTGCAGCTAAATCCGTGCCGAGCAATTTTCCGATGAACGACTTGCGCGAAACGCCAAGCAGCAACGGACGCTGCAACGTTGTAAAACTCCGCAAGGCCGCGAGCAACTGTAAATTGTGCCCGGGCGTTTTGCCGAAGCCGATGCCGACGTCCAGTGCCACCCGGTCAGCCGTCACGCCGCTGGCGTTCAATTTTTTCAGCCGCCCGCCAAAAAATTCGCCGACTTCCCGAACCACGTCCGCGTAAACCGGGTTTTCCTGCATGGTTTGCGGCGTGCCCTGCGCGTGCATGCAAACATAACCGGCGCGATATTCGGCCACGATCTTCCACATGGCTCCGTCATCCCGGCGCGCGGCCACGTCGTTGACGATGCTGGCGCCCGCCTGTAGCGCGGCGCGCGCCACGGCGGGTTTCATCGTGTCTATCGAGAGCGGAACTTTGACCTGCGGGACGAGCTGTCTGATCACCGGCAAAACGCGGCGCATTTCCTCGGCTTCATCCACCGGCGCGGCGCCGGGGCGGGTGGATTCGCCGCCGATATCTAAAACCTCCGCTCCTTGGGCAACGAGCTCCAAGCCGTGCGCGACGGCCCGGGCGGGATCGAAAAATTTACCGCCGTCGGAAAAGGAATCAGGCGTGACGTTGACGATGCCCATGACGAGTGTTGGACGCGGGAAGACGAGTTCAAATTGCCGGGCGCGGAAAATAATTTTGCTGGCAACGGGCACGGGGGGATTGTGCCTTTTTCAATTGGAATTTCAAAGTACAACCATACCCTGTAAAGTCCGGGGGGCACCACCCACGGTCAGGCTATTTTCAGAAAGGTCGAGACTTTATGCCAGAGCGGTGTTCGTCGAAGACAGGAAATAGTGCAGAGCCGGCGGCAGGCGCGGGTTTGGGCGCGAACCTTTCGCGTCGTTTTGCTATGCCACATCTGCTTGAGGGTTGGGCGCGGTTCAGCCAGAAAGCTGCCTATCGGCGCGTGGTAGGGGCACAGCTTCACCTGCCCTTGATCGATCCACATGCTGTCGGTGCCAATGTTGCACTCCGGCTGGGAGGGGTCCATCTCCAGCCTTTTGTTGTGCATCGTGGAGGTGTGGTTCCGGTCTTCCGTGTTTTGCTTGACCATGTCGGCCAGAGCCTGGTCGGTGACGTGAACGGTATAGCCCTCGCGCTTCAGTTCACGGATCTGGTCGGTCACGCGCTGCAGCCGGTCGTTATCCTTAATGAAGAGCAAATTCTTTGTTTTCTCCGGCATTTTGTCATCCAAAGCCTCAAACACCTGCGGTGTGCACATGACCCCTTCAATCTTCCCGAAACGTCTCACGATATCTAGGAATGATTCCAGGTTGATGTCGGTCAAGACGGTTTTGACGTTGATGCTGAGATGTTTGTTCTGGCGTTCCCGCTCGCGCAGCAGCAGCGTTATGCATCGGAGAGTTCTGGCGGTGCCGTCGGGATAGGGCCGGATGATTTCGTTGATTTTGGGATCGAGCGATTCGAGTGAAACCCCGATGTTGAACAAGCCTGCGGCTACATAGCGGCGCGCCTGATCCTCGTTAACGACGTAGCCGTTGGTCGTAAACCGGAAGTCCAGCCCTAACTTCCCTGCCAGTTCAACCCACTCAATGATATGACGGTTTATCGTGGGCTCGGAGCCCATGTAAGACACCAGCGTCCCGTGTCCGCACAATTCATGGATTTCCGTCAAGGCCCGGGACATCATTTCATCCGTGAAGGGTGACGTGGAAATTTTCCGGTAATCCTCGCCTTGGTAGTAACCGTGGATGCACATGATGCATTTCGCATTGCACGGCGCTCCGCGCCAGATGTGGACAGTGCGGGGTACGGCGATGAAAAACGGTGTGCGATCCGAGATGGTGGCGCGGATTTCTTTTCCCAAATACGGCAGACCGCGCGCCACTTTACGTGGCAGAGACGAAAGTTTCATGTGGCCCGCCCGTAAATCCGCTGGATGTCCCGTGCGTTAATGTGGATACGAAAGCGGTCGAGATGAAGCGTGGCGCTGAGGGAAGCCAGCCATCGCTGGATTCTCGAGCTATGCGTAATCACGCCGATGTTGTAAAACAGCCTTTCCCAGGTGAGCGTGCGGCCAACCAAATCGCTCCGGACAACCTCAAAGCCGCACTTTTCAAACATTTTCCGCAGGGTGGTCACCGTAAAGAAGAAAATATGGCCGTCGCAATTGGCGAGACTGCGTTCGCGCCGCCCCAAGAGCTTGAACATCAATGAATCAAAGCGGGGAGTTTCAGCCACCAGCACCCCACCCGGCTTGAGCACACGATGAATCGCCGCCAGGCTTTCGGACGGATCGGGCATGTGTTCGATGACATGCAACATGACGACCGCGTCGAAAGTGCGATCCGCCAGGTCAGGGTTAGGGAGCAGGCGGCCGGTAATGGTCAAACCATATCGACTGCGAGAATAATCCGCCGCGGCCGGATCCGGCTCCAAGCCCATTACCTCCCAACCATCGGCGCGGATGCGGTCGAGAAAGATACCGCAATAACTGCCAATCTCGAGCAGCTTGCCGCGTTGGGGGAAAAACCCATTCAGCACTCGAAGCGCCTTTTCGCTGTCAGGCAATTGGACATGTTGCTTCTGGAGGTATTGGCGGGCTTCCACCTCGTCAAAGACTTTCGGATGAGCATCGGATTCGTAGCACTCGCAGTTTACCAGTTCCTGCGGATTGGCATACATGAGACCGCACCGGTTGCATTGGACGATACGATGCAATTGGGCGACTCCCTTGGGAAAACGAACCATGTAGTCGTCGGCTCCGCACAAGTTGCATTTTACGGCACGCATCGTAAAGGCAATCAGCAGCCGCGCCGCCGCACAACCAAAGCGCGGCCGTGCAATGCGGTAAGCTTATCAATGAGTTGATTTTAATGCAATGGTTTTATTGAAGTGTCCGCCGAAATTGACGCCCAACCGGCCCCGACAAATTTGTGTTGCATATGCAACCTGAATTTATCCACAGCCCTTGCCACTTGGCGCCTCCGCACAGGATTTCTTTTGGGGATAAATCCGACATTTCGGACCGGCGGTTGGAGTTTGCCCGCCTTGAAACGATCCCCGCGGTTTGGAACGTTTCTGCGCCGACCTGATTCCTTGCGTCAAAGTTTTTCGCGAAAATACTCGATCGTATTGGCCAGTCCTTCTGCGAGCCCGACTTTAGGCTCCCATCGCAATAGTGTGCGAGCGCGGGCAATGTCCGGGCGGCGCTGTTTCGGGTCGTCCTGCGGCAACGGTTTGAAGACGATTTTGCTGCGCGATTTTGTGGCGCGAATGATTTGTTCGGCGAATTGCCGCATGGTCATTTCGTCCGGGTTGCCGAGGTTCACCGGCAGATCATAGCCGCTCATCATCAGGCGGTAGATGCCTTCGATCAGGTCGGACACGTAGCAAAAGCTGCGCGTCTGCTGGCCCTGCCCAAAGACGGTGACGGGCCGGTTTTTGAGGGCCTGGCTGATAAACGCGGGCACGACCCGGCCGTCGTTGAGCCGCATGCGCGGACCGTAAGTGTTGAAGATGCGGACGATGCGCGTGGCGACGTGATGCTCACGATGATAAGCCATCGTCAGCGCCTCGGCGAAGCGCTTGGCCTCGTCGTAACAGCCGCGGGGGCCGATGGTGTTGACGTTGCCCCAATAATCCTCGGTTTGCGGATGGACGAGCGGGTCGCCGTAAATCTCCGAGGTGGAAGCAAGGAGAAAACGCGCGCCCTTTTCCTTGGCCAGGCCGAGGGCCTTGTGCGTGCCGAGCGAGCCGACCTTGAGCGTTTGAATCGGCAGTTCGAGATAATCAATCGGGCTGGCGGGCGAGGCGAAGTGCCAGACGTAATCCACCGTCTCGTTGAGAAAAAGGAATTCGGTGACGTCCTGCTGGATGAATTTGAAATGGGGATTGCCGGCGAGATGGGAGATGTTGTCCACCGAGCCGGTGACGAAATTGTCGATGCCGATGACCTTGTGGCCGCGCGCCAGGAGCAAATCGGCCAGGTGCGAGCCGAGAAAACCCGCGGCACCGGTGACGACCGATGTGGGTTGTTTCTTTTTTTTCATCAAAGGCAAACCGGCATTTACTTTGCGCCCGTGCCGATAAGCACGGCGGGGATGGTGCGGACCAGGATTTTCAAATCAAGCCACAGCGACCAGTTGTCGATGTATTCGAGGTCGAGCCGCACCCAGTCTCTGAAATCGGAAATTTGATTGCGTCCGCTGATTTGCCAGAGGCAGGTGAGACCGGGTTTGACGCTGAGACGGCGGCGGTGGGCCAGATTTTCAAAACGTTTCACCTCGTCCACCGGCAAGGGGCGCGGACCGACCAGGCTCATTTCGGTGCGGAGCACGTTGTAGAGTTGCGGCAATTCGTCGAGGCTGTATTTGCGGAGGAATTTCCCGATCGGCGTGACGCGCGGGTCGTTGGTGACTTTGAAGACCGGGCCGCTCATTTCGTTCATGGCCTCCAGCTCGTGTTTGAACTGTTCGGCGTTGGTGACCATGGTGCGGAATTTGTAAAGCGTGAAGGGCGAGCCGTTGAGGCCGGAGCGTTGCTGGCGGAAAAAAACCGGGCCGGGCGAGGTGAGCTTGATCGCCAGCGCGATGAGGGGAATCACCGGAATCACAATCAACAACACCAGCAACAACAGCGCACCGACAAAATCCATGAGTTGCTTGGCGACGCCCTGCCAGGAGGTTTCCGGTGTCGTGCGAAAGACCAGCAAGGGATAGCCGAGCAATTCGTCGAAGCGCGCGCGTGAAATCTGCGTTCCAAAAAAATCGGCGACCAGCCAGGCTTCGATGCCTTCGAGTTCGCAGGTTTTGATGGCGTTTTCGACCTGATCGAAATAGGAGTGGCGCGCGCTGATGATCACCCCATTTATTGAATGTTCGTGGAGCATCTGCGCGAGTTGTTGCACGGGGGTTTCTCCGAGACTCAATTCGCCCACCACCTCGACGCTCTTGTCCAATCGTTCTTTCAGTTCATGCCGAAGCCGCACAATTTCGGCATGCGTGCCGATGAGGAGGAAGCGGCGTTGGTATTGCGACTGGCCGAACTTGCTGCGCAAAGCCAGCCGCACCAGTTCCTCCTTCAGATAGATCAGGCTGAAGCTGATGCTCCCAAAAAACACTATCATGACGCGCGGCGAAATAAATTGGAGGGCATACAGCACCAGCACCAAGCCAACGGTCGTGATGAGACAACCTTTGAAGAGCGGCCAGAGAAAGTCCCTGCGCGGGCAAAGGACGGGGTGGTTGTAAAAGCCCTGGGATTCGAGAATGAGTGGGGCGGCAGGAATCAAGACGAAGTAAAGCCAGCCCACGTTGCCAAAGATGTCGGGCGGGATCACGTCAAGGTTCAGCCACGCGATGATTTGCGGATTGGTGCGCAACGTATAGGCAAGCCAGAAGCTCACCGCAAACAGACAGGCGTCCGCCATTTGGTGGACCTGCGTTCGAATCTGGCGATCACGTCGCAACATGTTTGTTAATTTGCGGTGTTTTTAGAATAACATCCGCGTGCGCGCGTATTCAAATCTTTTAGAATTTCAACCCGGCCCGGGCGATGTCTTTTTCCTTTGGCGCCAATTGATATTCCGGCACCGTGGCGGCGATCAATTTTTGCATGCGCGCAAACGTGGCCTCTTCCTGGCCTGGCGCGCAGTATGTTAAATAGGAAATGTAAGCCCAGCGCTGCAGCCTGCCGGTGAACAAAAGGTCTCGGAGAAGATAATACTGGAATTGAACATAATTCGGGGTCTGCTCGTTATCAGCGACAAACCAAAACACATAAACCCCGCTCACTTCCTGCTTTCGCCCGTCCGGCGTTGGTAACGAGTTATGGATGAGCCATTTCAATACCGGCAATGCATAAGGATGCTCGCCGCCAATGGGAATATTGACTGCCGTTTTAGAATCAATCGTCCAGCCTTGTCCCGGCAGGCAGTAATCCGGCCGGTGAATGCTCGTGCGATCCGCGCCCATCAAAACGATGGTTGCGGCGGCCCAGAAGTCATCCGGCGCCTGGTAGAAACGCCGGACATAAGAGGTGTCTTTTGGGAAATAACCCAGTTCAACTTCAGATTCCGGCACGTTGGTAGAGCTAAAATCGAGCACGCGCTCCGGCAAATCAATCTTCATCGCCACGCTGCCGGGAATCAGCGTTGCTTTGATGCCCGGTTGGCCGAGCCTTTGGTTCGCCTTGAGCCGGGTCAACGCGCCGACCGTGCCCGCCATCAACGCGAGCGCGATGAGAAGCATCAGCCACTTTTGATTTTTCATGGTTGCTCCTTTTTGCCCGGATTCTGTCGTTTCTCCATCCAGCGCCCGATCACAAGCAATCCGATAATTGCCGGGAGATAGGGGATAAGACTGAAAATGCTGCTTTCGTGAACGTAGTTGCCCCACTTCTGCCCGCCTATTTCCGCCGCCATGATGATGAAAAGCATCCGCGCCAGATTCCCCAAAACGGCCAGCGGAAACGCCGAGGCCATGAGCAAAAGACGCTTCCACGGAGAGCGAAAGGTGATGAAACCGTAAATGGTGGCCAGTAAAAAAATCGCGATGAGACTCCGGATTCCGCTGCAGGCCGGGGCGACATCATATTGATAAGTGCCTGACGAATTGAATAATTGCGTCCCCATTCTTATCACATCAATGCCCAGAACAAAATGCGCCACTGCTTCCACCAATTGGCACACGAGTAATCGAAGAGGGAAGGTAATGTAATCCGCCTGCCCTCCCAAGGGAATGCAGAAAACAAAAAGAAAGAATGGGAAAACGCTTTTTCGCAGCCACTCGCGTCCCCAAGCCAGCCCCATCAAACCGTAAATGCCTGTAAACAGCGCCACGATGGAAATGCGCGGCTGCTGAAGTGCGTAACCCAAAACATGCAGCACCATGCCCGCAACCAGAATCAGCAGCCCCCCCCACCAGATTTGGAGGGGCAGCGCGAGCAGTTCCTTGCGTTTCCACCAAAACAGCCCCACCACCAAAAAGGGGACGAAATTACCATGACCATCATCGGAGGCGGGATTGGGGTTGTTATACGCCGCATACAAGCCCGTAAACAGGGAGGGCGAGTGAACGTAACCCAAAAGTGAATTGCCGAAAAAATGAAACACCGCCAGCCATGCCGCCAGCAGCGCGAAAAAAAGGCCCTTGTTCGGAAGCCGCCGCCAGCAATCCGCCGTATCCGCCAGCCAGCCGGTTGATGTTTGATTGTCAGAAATGTTGTTCATTCGCGCGTAATGTCAGTTTCTGAGATAACAAAAGCCCTGCTGTTACTCAATCAAAATCCACCCGGCGTTCTTTTCGGCGGATTCGGTTTCAGCCCGAAAAGGCGCCGGAAGGTCCCGGGGGCCAACCGGGATTGATTGTGAAAAGGCGTTTGCCGGCCGCCGCGGTCATGACGCAAAAGGCGAGACCGCTTGGGCCGCCCGGCCGCCTCCACCGTGGCGCCGCCTTTCCAAAACCAAATGCTCCGCGCTCAAATTCATTGCGAAACCTTCCGGATGCAGTAATCTTGATCCCTTGAAAATCGGCCTGCTCCAACTCAACTCGACGGTCGGCGACTTTGCGGCGAACCGGCAAAAGCTCATTGCCGGTTACGAAAAAGCCCACGCGCTCGGCGCCGAATTTGTGCTCGCGCCGGAATTATTTTTGTGCGGCTACCCGCCGCGCGATTTGCTCCTGCGCGCCGATTTTATTGACGCGAATCTGGCCGCGCTCGCCGAAACCGCCAAAAGCATCGGGCCCATTCCGCTGTGCGTCGGTTACGTTGATGAAAATTCCGAACGTCCCGGCCGCGCGCTCCGCAATTCCGCCGCCGTTTTGCAAAACGGCAAAATCATCTGGCGCACACACAAAAGTCTCCTGCCGACCTATGACGTTTTCGACGAAGACCGCTATTTTGAACCGGCCAAATGCGCCACGCCATTCCAGTTCAACTCCGAAGGCATTCGGAGCAAACTCGGCATCACGATTTGCGAGGACATCTGGAACGACGAGGATTTCTGGCCGGAACGGCTTTATCGCCGCGACCCGATCAAGGAACTCATCGGGCAGGGCGCGGAAATCATCCTCAACATTTCCGCGTCGCCGTGGCACGACGGCAAGGAAAAGACCCGGCTCGCCATGCTGCAGCGGGTGGCCCGCGACGAGCGCGTGCCATTGGTCCAGGTCAATCTGGTCGGCGCGAATGACGAATTGATTTTTGACGGCCACAGCGCCGCGCTCAATTCGCGCGGCGAAGTGATCGCGTTCGGAAAAGGTTTTGAAGAAGAAATTTTTGTGGCGGATTTGGGAAAAAATTCAGCGCCCCCCGCCCCATCCCTCTCCCCGCCCGGCGGGGAGAGGGTGGCTGAAAGCCGGGTGAGGGGGTTGACATTTCCGCCGCGCGAGCAGCAGATTTTTTCCGCGTTGTCGCTCGGCATTCGCGATTACGTTCACAAATGCGGGTTCACGTCGGCCCTGGTGGGCCTGTCCGGTGGCATTGATTCCGCGCTGGTGGCGGTGCTGGCGGCGGACGCGCTCGGCGCGGACAAGGTGCTCGGCGTCTCGATGCCCGCGCGGTATTCGAGCAAAGGCAGTTTGAGCGACGCCGAGGTGCTCGCGAAAAACCTTGGCATCCGTTATGAAATTTTGCCGATTGAGCCGGTTTTTCAATCGGTTGAAAAACAACTGGCAAAGGTTTTTGCCGGAACCAAGCCGAATGAAGCCGAGGAAAACGTGCAGTCGCGGTTGCGTGGCGTGACGTTGATGGCGCTGTCGAACAAATTTGGAGCGCTGGTGCTGACGACCGGCAACAAATCCGAAATGGCGGTCGGTTATTGCACGCTTTATGGCGACATGTGTGGCGCACTGGCGGTGATTGCGGACGTTTTCAAGACGGACGTTTACAAAATCGCACGCTGGGTCAACTCCGACCATGCGTCGCGAGCGGGCCGCGAAAAAATCACCATCCCCGAAGCTTCGCTCACCAAACCGCCGAGCGCGGAGTTGCGGCCAAACCAGAAGGATCAGGATTCACTGCCCGATTATGAAATCCTCGATGCTATTCTCCAGGCTTACGTTGTCGAAAATTCGGGCCGGGAAGAAATTATAAAACGCGGCTTTCCCGCCCAGGTCGTGAACGACGTGATCAACAAAATCAATTTCAGCGAATACAAACGCCGCCAGGCCGCGCCCGGACTGAGAGTGTCGCCGCGTGCGTTCGGCATGGGCCGGCGCATTCCCATCGCGCAACGATTCCGAACAAAATCTTGACAGGGAAATGGCTGTAACTTAGATTTTACAGCCAACGGCTCGGAAATTATTTCATGACCATTCTGATTCTGGCATATATTGATCCCGGCGTGGGGGCGTTGCTCTGGCAAGCCATCATAGCGGCTTTTGTCGGCTTCCTGTTCTACCTGAAAAAAACACGGCGGTGGATCGTGGGTGTGTTTCGGAAAATGTTCGGGCGCAGTCAGAAACCTTCGGCCCCCGTTGCGGAAATTCCCGCCAAAGAAACAATGAAAGCCAAATCTGATGTCCGGTAATGCCACAGTCCGCGCCATCATTTCGCGATCCGGCGGGTTGTTGTTGTTCCTTTAATGGCCGCGTGCTGCGCTGCGTCGCCGCGGTGGCCGTTTCTGAATTAGAAAAATTCCTGCAAACCAATTGCGCGCGCCAGTACATTGCCCGGAAAAAATTTGTTTCCACCCGGCGCCTGAACGAAAATGAAGCCGCCACGCTTCGCGAATCGCCGGAGTTGCCGCCGGTTTTCCACGCGCAGCCCGGGGGCGCGGTCTTTGAGCACGAGCGGATTCCTTTTCCAAGTTATCCGCACGAATGGCCGCCCGAAATGCTTTGGGCTGCCGGTCGTTTGACGCTCGAACTCGCCCAGGCCGCGCTCGGAGACGGGTTCGGGTTGAAGGACGCCACCCCGCACAATATTTTGTTTCGCGGCAGCGAACCGGTCTTCATTGACGCACTGTCGTTTGAACGCCGCAACCCCGGCGATCCGATCTGGCTGCCGGAGGCGCAATTTGTCCGCACGTTTCTTCTGCCGCTGCTGGCCAACCGCCGGTGGGGTTTGCCGTTGGCGGAAATTTTCACGACCCGCCGGGAGGGAATCGAACCGGAGGAGATTTACCGCTTTTGCGGTCCATTGGAGAAATTCAAGCCGCGAATGCTTTCACTCGTTTCGATTCCCACCTGGCTCTCGCGCAAGACCAGCCCGGATGATCAAAAGATTTACCAGCCGCATTTGCTGGCGAACACGGAAAAAGCGCGATTCATCCTCGAATCGCTTTTCAGGCGCCTGGAACGAACGCTGGATTCGCTCAAGCCGGTCGCGCAAAAAAATTCGGTGTGGTCGGATTACATGGCCACGCACAGCTACGACGACCCGGCGTTTGCGGCCAAGGAAAAATTTGTGAGCGAGGCGTTGCGCGAGTTCAAACCGGCGCGCGTGCTGGATGCCGGCGCGAACACCGGCCATTTCAGCGCGCTGGCGGCGCAAGCCGGCGCGGAAGTGGTGGCGGTGGATTTGGATGCGGCGTGCGCCGGCGCAATCTGGCGGCGCGCGCGCGAACAAAAATTGAACATTCTGCCGCTGGTCGTGAATCTGGCGCACCCCAGCCCGGCGCTCGGCTGGCGGAACGGCGAGTGCCCGGCGTTTCTCGACCGCGCGACCGGCGCGTTCGACGGCGTGCTGATGCTGGCGTTGATCCACCATCTGCTGGTGACGGAACGGATTCCGCTTGAAGAAATTCTGCGGCTGGCTTATGAATTAACCCATTCGTTGCTTGTGATTGAGTTCATTGAACCTCGGGACGATATGTTTCGCCGCCTGACCCGCGGGCGGGAAGAGTTGCATGCCACATTGGACACAACAATGTTTGAACAGGCTTGCACGCCGTACTTTGAAATTGTCCGGTCGCTCGCACTGCCGGGCACGCCGCGCCGGATGTATTGTCTGAAGCGAAAGGGCGGTGGAAATTGAGCGCCTCCGCGGAACATTACGGGGGCACCATCCCGTTGCCGGAGCCGCTGAAGCAAAAAATCAAGGACGGGATTGTGGCGTTGTCGCTGGCGAACCTGTGTTTTACCGGCGCGTGGTTTACCATGTTGTATGACCAGGACTACGGCTACTTCAACCGGCTTCAGGTTCTGCCGCCGTCGCTGCTGGCCCTGGTGGTGAATATCCTCGGTTTGGCGGCGGTGATATGGCTGGCGATGTGCCTCCGGCGGCGTTTCCCGAACCGCGCACTCCGATTGGGACTGCATCTGGTGTTCCTGGCGCTGCTGCTGATTCCCATTGATTTTTACCGGGCCCAGGTCTTTAACATCCTGTCCCACCAGGTTGTCGTGTTCTTCAAGCAGCCGGTGATGATGGTCTGTACCCCGGTCTTTCTGGCACTGGTCGTATGGCAGCATGACATCGTTGCCAAGATTGCCGCTGTGCTGGTGGGAATCCTGGTGCCATTGGTGTTTTTAACGCTGGGCAAATCCGCGTTGTTGTGTCTTGCCATAATTCACTTGAGCCAGCACGCCGGCGACCATGCCTTGCAGCCGCCGGTGCCGGTCAGCGGGGACCATCCCCGCGTGGTGTGGGTCATTTTTGATTGCACCGACTACCGCCTGGCGTTTGAACAACGGCCGGCCAGCGTGTCGCTGCCGGAATTCGACCGGTTGCGCAACGAGTCGCTTTTCTGTGTCAATGCCTGTTCGCCTGCCGGCAGCACCATCAGTTCGATGCCGGCGCTGATCTCGGGCCGGCGGATCTCGGATTTCAGCATCGCGAGCTCCTCGGATCTGAATTGCACCCTCGCCGACACGAAAGAGAGGACCACTTGGAGCAGAATGCCGTCGGTGTTTGCCGAAGCGCAGACGTTGGGGGTAAACACCGCCCTTATCGGCTGGTATCACCCTTACGATCGCGTGCTCGGTGATGGCTTGAATTATTGCGAGTGGTATGCGTTTCCATCGTTTGAACCCGCCCGCGCATCAACGTTCACCGCGGCGATGCGGCGGCAGATCGCTTGCATGGCCTGGACATTCCATTATCACCGGATTTACATCAGCATCTGCCGGGGCAGCCTGCAACAATCACTTCCACTGGCGACCAACGCAATCTACGGCTTGATGCTGCTGCATCTTCCCCCGCCGCACGGGCCGGGCATTTACCTGCCGGACAAGAATGAATACACTTCCTGGAGCACATCCGGAGCGACCGGCTACTTCGGAAATCTTGCGCTGGCCGATTTCCAACTGGGAAAGCTCCGCCAGGCGATGGAAACTTCCGGTGAATGGGACAAAACCTGGCTGATCATCAGCTCCGACCACTCATGGGGCGCCTCCGGTTCGTATGACGGCCGGCATGACCCACGCGTGCCATTCATCGTGAAACCGCCCGGCAAAAACGAAGCCATCACCTATTCACCAAAAATCAACACCGTTCTGACTCACGATTTAATTCTGGCCATTCTTCGCAGCGAGGTCGCCAGTCGGCAGGATCTTGTGCCCTGGCTCGACAAACACGGGAAGCCGTTGCCGACGCTGAATATCGGGAAACAAGAGTAGCGGCCAGGGTCTGCCATGAAATTTTCCATTGTCACGCCCAGTTTCCGCAATTCGCGCTGGCTCAAGCTCTGTATCGCTTCCGTGGCCGACCAGCAGGGCGTTGAAGTGGAGCATATCGTGCAGGACTCCTGTTCGGACGACGGCACGCAGGACTGGCTGCCGCAGGACCGCCGGGTGCGCGCCTTCATCGAAAAAGACTCTGGCATGTATGACGCCATCAACCGCGGTTACCGCCGCGCGCAGGGCGACATTCTCGCCTATCTCAACTGCGATGAACAATACCTCCCCGGCGCCCTCAAAGCCGTGCATGACTTCTTTGACGCTCATCCGGAAGTTGAAGTGACCCTTGCCGGCACGATTGTCGTGGATGGCGGCGGCAATTACATGTGCCACCGGCATTCCCTGGTGCCGCACCTGCAGCACATCTGGTTTCGTTTTTCGGTCCTCACCAGTTCGGTTTTCCTCCGGCGGCGTGTGATCAGCGAACGCGGCCTTTTCTTCGACATGCGCTGGCGCGATCTCGGCGATTTTTACTGGGTCCTGGCGCTGCTAAAAAACCGCGTGCCGATGGCCGTCTGCGATGAATTCACTTCCGTTTTTACCGACACCGGCGAAAACATGGGGTTGAAACCCAACGCCATTCGCGAGAAGAACGAAAGGACCGCCTCGATACCGCGCTGGGTGCGGGCGCTCAAGCCCGTCTGGATTGCGCATCACCGCCTGCGACGGCTTGCCGCCGGCCACTTTTCCCTGAAACCGACAAGTTATTCCATTTACACGTTCGACAGCCCGGTGCAGCGTGTGCGGTTTGACGTGCCCAAGCCCACGGTCATCTGGTGGAACCGGCTGGCCATGAAGCCCGTTCACCCCGGGATGAAGGTGGAATGAAAAGGAATCGCTGACATGGGATTTCTTCGCCTGCTCCTTGCCGCTGCCGTGGTGGTGGAACATTCAACGCCGATCTTCGGGGCTTCCTTCACCAGCGGTCATCTGGCCGTGCGCCTGTTTTTCATCATTTCCGGCTTTTACATGGCGCTGATTTTGACCACCAAATATACGGCCGACCACCCCAACCGTTTCTGGCTTTTCATCAGCAACCGGTTTTTGCGCATTTATCCCTGCTATTATGTGGTCCTGCTTCTGAGCCTGGCGTTTTACGCGGCGGCCTCGTTTTACCTGCACCACCCCGCCGACCGGCTCGTGCTCTGGCAGACCGCCTGGCGGCACGGCCATATCTGGGGACTGTTCTTCGTCAGCCTCTGCCAGTTGACGGTCATCGGCATGGATGCCGTCTGTGTTTTTATCTATAACCTTGCGCAGGGAATGCATCTGCCGGGCCCGGACACGGCGGCGGCCAGCGTGGCGTGGCTGCCGACGGCAGGGGCGGATCCCTCGGGCACCGTTCCCGCCTGGCGGTTTATGTTTGTGCCGCAATCCTGGTCCATCAGCATCGAGTTGCTGTTTTACCTGGTGGTTCCCTGGCTGATTTCCTGGCGGACCAGAAATTTGGTCATCCTGGCCGGCTTGAGCCTCGGGTCCTATTTCGCCAACTGCCTTTTTGTGTATCCGGCCCTGGCCGATCTGCTGGGCTACTTCTTCCTCCCGTTTCATTTGTTCCTGTTCATTCTCGGGATGCTGGCCTGCCGCCACTCGGCGGACTTTCTGGCCCGGGTCACCCAACCTTTCAAAATCGCCATGGTCGCCGCCCTGTTCGGCGGGCTGGCCTTTTCCCAGTTCCTGCCAACCGAGACCTGGAAGCTCCTGCCGGTGGAACCCCGCAGCTTCATCTGTATCGTGCTCGTGGCCCTGTCGCTGCCCATCCTCTTCGACTGGACAAAACACAGCCGTTTTCAGAAATGGGTCGGCGACCTGTCCTATCCGGTGTACATCTGTCACATCCTGGTAAAGTGGGTTTTGCTTGGCTTGATGGGAGTCAGCAAAAAAGGCGTGACCAGCCCGCCGGGCTGGGTGCTGTTGCTCGGGGCCATCGCGCTGGCCGCCCTGTTGTTGTGGCTGGTGGATTATCCGATTGACCGCTGGCGGCAACGGCGGGTGAAAAAATTTCAGCGCCAGCCCCGGCCCGCCACCCAAACTTAAGCAGTTCGGGCGATTTTTTGCGCGCCCCATTCCAAACGCCCGATCCCTTTGCCCTGAAGAAAAAACATTGAGCAAAAACTCAAAACGGGGCTGCCCCAGTCGGGATTTGGACAGGTTTAAAGTCAGTTCTTAACGATGGCCGGTCTTCAAGAGCAACCTTTTTTTCAGCGGAAATGCAATGGAAGAAGCCAAGCGGGTTGCCGGTCAGTAACAGTCGCTTTGCATCATGCACGTACGTGTGCTTCCGGGTACGAAATCCCGGATCATTCACCCGTTCCACATATTGGCCCGGGTGCCAGCCAAAGTGATAGCCGGCGAGTTGAATAGCCCGCCGGTAGAACCAGTTGAGCGGGGTAAAAGCAGAAGCCGCAAGGTAATCGGCGGAAGTAATCTCGGTGTGCACGTGGATGTTCTGCAAAGGCATGGCGCCCAGCATCCGGGCCAATTCTCTCCGTGTGTAGCCCTTGGTGCCAGGGCTTTCGACCATGTTCCACAGAATCCACCTCAGGCTCCGCCAAGGGCGGCCCTTGAGCAGGCCAAAGCGCACCCAGCGATTCATGACGCAGATTGAGCGCCGGTTGTAGAGCATGATTTTAAGATGGCCACCGGGGCGGATTACGCGGACCAGTTCACGCACCGCTCTCTCCGTATCAGGGGTATGATGGAGCACCCCGAACGAATAGCCGAGGTCGAACATATCTGACTCAAACGGCAAAGACTCGGCATCCGCAATCTGGAGCTTTTCCGGCGCAGGCAAACCGTATAACTCGATCCTGCTTCGCACCTGTTCGAGGGCCTCCGGCGTCAAATCGACACCGGAAGCGCGCGCGCCGGCCCGGAGCCATTGAATGAAGTCCGTGCCCGCACCGAACCCGACTTCCAACACCCTCTTGCCGTGGTAGTGTGTGAACTGCGCGAAGGAATGAATGAACGGCTGATCGAAGCAGCGGAAAGTTTCAATCTCCTCGTAATACTCCCGGCTCGATTTTGGGGATTTGGCGACTTCGGTGCCGCAACTCTGCTCGTTCCAAAAGTCCCGAACCTGGTGTTTGAGTGAATCTGAAGATGCAGCGTGCATAAGCGGAATGGATTGGGCAACTTGCTTGCGCGGTCTATCAACTACGGATCCGCGCAGCAGTTTTGCGGAGCCGCCTCCTGCCGTTGGCCCCCACAATCATGAAAGCCATCCATGACGCTGTTGTCCCAACGAGAGCGGTTTTCACGGGCGGTAACAATCAACAAGATATTAACAGCCTATCGGGGGATCTAATCGGTTGCAACAACTATGTTTGTTCAGCATCGACGCGCGCTCCACGAGTGGGCCAGCCAGGTTCAATGTGGGCGTTCAACTTGACGCTGTCGGCCAAGGTCTGGCATCCTTGTGCCCCATGAAGACAATTCAATCCGCTTCCGTTTTTGGTCTGGGAAAACTGGGTGCCTGCATCGCCGCAACGCTGGCCGCGCGCGGCTTCGGGGTGGTGGGCATAGACATCGATGCGGAAAAAGTACGGCGGTTGAACGAGGGCCTGCCGCCCGTTGAAGAGCCACTGCTGGCCGAGACCGTCCAGGCGGGCCGTGCACGCCTGCGCGCTTCGACCGACCCGCGCGAAGCGGTAAAAACCGATGCGTCCTTTTTTATTCCACCAACCGGGAGCCTGCCCGACGGCAGCTTTTCGAACGAGTTTCTCCTGAAAGCCATGCAGCCCTGTGCCAAGGCGTTGCAAGCCGCAGGCAAGAAAGGACATTTGTTCGTGTGCAGTTCCACCACCACCCCGGGCGCGTGCGACACGGTGCTGGTACCGATGATCGAGAAGGAAACCCATTGGACCTGTGGGCGCGACTTCGGGTTCTGCTATAATCCGGAGTTCATCGCGTTGGGCAACGTCGTCAACGGGTTGCTGGAGCCGGACCTGGTGCTGATCGGCGAGTCGGATCCCAAGAGCGGGGCAGCGCTTGAAACATTTTACCGGAAGTATAACCGCAACCGCCCGCAGATCAGCCGCATGTCGTTGGTCAGCGCCGAACTGACCAAGATTTCACTGAACAGTTACATTACGATGAAGATCAGCTTCACCAACCAGCTCCGCATGATTGCCGAACGGTTTCCCAAAGCGGACATCCACACGGTGCTGGACGCCATCGGCAGCGACAGCCGCATCGGCAAGAAATATCTGCGCGCCGGACTAAGCTACGGCGGTCCCTGTTTTCCACGGGACAATCGCCTCGTAGCCTACATCGCCCGCCAAGTCGGCGTGTCTGCGCCGCTGGCGGAGGCTTCAGATAAAGTGAACGAGGACACCAAACTGAATTTGCTCGAAAAGGTGAAGGCACGGGTTACCAAGAGCGACCTCGTGGCCGTGCTCGGTCTGTCTTACAAGCCGGACACCTATATTACCGAGGAAGCTGCGGGCCTTTACCTGGCGCAACATTTGAAGCACCAAGGCTACCGCGTGCTGGTGCATGATTTCGGGGCCAAGCCCTCCAACAATCCGAGCCTGCACGAATTCGAAGTGATTGAGAACCTCACCCTCCTTGTCTCTCGTGATGATATCAAACTGGCGGTGATTTGCTGTCCGTGGCCGCAGTACAAGGAGGTGAAATTCTCCGCCACCACCAGCGTGCTCGCGGCGTGGCAACTTTGAGGCGACCGGGTCGCGATTTTGCGGCGGCCCGGGTTTCCCGGCGCGTCATTGACCGGCCGAGCTGTTTATGGAAATGGTGGAATTAACAACTCCCGCTTGCCTGGACCATTCACTGCGTTCAATCCTTCTCTCGCAGCTTGCTCGTCTCGATGTTTGACGTGAAGCTGGTTTGCTTCTTCATTTGTCTGCGGACCCGCAGGATCCAAATTCCCGGGATGAGATCGACACGTCCACGGCAGATCAACTTCTGCCACTGCCGCTTCAGCCGGAACGCCGTCCGATAGAGACGGCCCAACCAGCCGTCCGGCCGGCCGTGCTCTTTGCAGATAATGGCGGCCTCCCGGTGCATATTGCGTTGAATCCGCAGATCGGCAGTCTGTCCGTATTCATGAATGCGGTAGTTGACGAGCAGCCGGGGCACGTGGCCGACTTTGCAGCCGTGCTTGCCCAGGCGCAAAATAAATTCGTAGTCACAACAATTCATGAATTCCTTGTGCAGATACATGCCAAGCCTGTCGTGAACCGACTTGCGGACGAAAAGAGTCTGGTGAATCACGTAACACCACCCGCAGCACCGGAGCACGTCATAATCGTAGCAGGCTTCCTCGCGCCGGTAGATGTTGCGGCCCTCGCCGTTCACGTACTGGATGTCGCCAAAAAGCGCATCCCATTCCGGATGCTGCTGGAAAGCCCCGTTTACTGCGGAGAGCGCGCCGGGACGGAAGCAGTCGTCAGCGTTCAGAATGTTTACGATCTCTCCGGTGGCGCGGAGAATACCCTTGTTCATGGCATGATAGTGCCCTTCGTCTTTTTCCGATACCCAGATCAGGTGCGGATATTCCTTCAACAACTCGACCGTGCCGTCTTTCGACCCACCGTCAATGATGATGTGTTCCCAATGGGGATAATCCTGCGAACGGACGCTCTCAATGGTGTCGCGGATGGTGTGAATACTGTTAAAGCTCGGCGTGATAACGGAAATTTTCGACCGTACGGACATATAACCTTATAGCAACTGAAGCAAGGCCGAGTAAAGTTCCAACTTCCCATGAAACCTGCCGGGCGCTTCCGGCAAGGTTTGCCGGATAACCACCAAACTGGCGGCGTTGGCGCAAGCACGGCGAGGCGATTGAGGAGCCGCCCGTCGGTCCGCACGGACGCTCGCCCGGCGGCGTCTGCTCCGGTTATCATTGAAAAATGCCGGGGGTGTCGTCCTGACAAAATTGCGCCGGCCACTGCAACGATTGTCGCAGGGCTCGTCAGTCAATTTTTGCTGCCGGGATTCAAAATTCCCTCTGCCTCATGGTTCAGTCAAGACACAGAGAGACAAAATGATTCAGGTTTTTTCTTTGGCGAGCAACTTTTGAAACAGCGCCTCATAGCGACCGCAAATCACGTCCCAATCGTAATGGGTTTGGATCCGTTGCCGTGCCCTTTCTCCCAGCCGCGCCGCCAGTGCTGCATCGGCGGCCACCTTCTGAATGGCCGCCGCCAGGCTCTTCTCGGGGTCGGAATGGCTGAACGTGATGGCCGTGTCCCCGACCACCTCCAAATTCCCCGGCGTGTCGCGCACAATCACGCAATTGCCAAAACCCATCTGGTCCAGCAGCACCGGCCGCGTCGCGTCTATGGCCGTGGGCAACAGGAAGGCCCGGGCGTGAAAGCTCAGTTGCTGGTAGGCTTCGCCGAACAAATAACCGGTCATCAAAATATTTTTTGATTCCGCCGTGATGGACTTGAGTTTGGCAATGAATTTTCGCTGGTACGGCGCGTCGCCGACGACCACCAGCGGAAGGTTTGTGCCGCTGGCCTGATGGGCCGCCATCGCCAGATCCGCCGCGTTCTCCGGTGTCAGGCGCGAAACATAAAGAAAATAATTTTTCGGCGCGAGCTGGAATTTTTTGAGCCACTCCGCGCCGGGATTTTGCGTCACCGTGTTCGCGCCGTAAGGAATCAATTCCGTGTCAATGCCATAGAGTTCCTGGTATCGCCTTTGGATCGAACCGTTGTCGGCGACGACCGCATCCGCCAGGCGCGAGGCCCAGAACTCGCTGCGGCGCAGCCACCACCGCCCAAAACCGCTCCACTTGGCGCGGGCAAAATCCGCGCCGTCAACGTTCACGATGGTTTTGGCCCCGCGAAGCCTGGGGACAAATGACAGCAGGCTGTTTCCCACCCCGCAGAAATAGGCGATGTCGAAATCCTTGCCCAACGCGTGCAGAACACTGAGAAAAGTATGAACAATGGTGTCGGTGGCCTTGGCCGGAATGGTTGGCAGATGAACAATGCGCACGCCCTGGAAGGTTTTTTCGGCATGCCGGTTGAACGGAATGCGATTGTAAACGGTCACGCTGTGCCCGCGTTGCACCAGGCGGACGGAGAGCTGCTCGACAAAAGTTTCAAAACCCGAATAACACGCCGGGATGCCGCGCGTGCCCAGGAAACCGATTCGCATCGTCTCAATCTAAGAAGCTCGCGGCCCAAGTCGAGTGTTCTTTTTCAAGAGACAAGTTTGGGGCGCAAACCGGCCCCCCCCCGCGCCAAACTGCCGGCTGGAAGCCGCCATCACTGGCACGCTGGGAAGCTGGCCGCCACCGTGGAGGCAGGCATCCTGCCTGCCAGTAAGCGCGGCTTCCAGCCGCGTGATCCTTTTGCCGTGGTACGGGTGTCAAAATTGCGCCCCAAGCGCGGGGAAAATTCATTTTGCGCGTCCGCCGGCAATGGGCTAATTTCACGCCGGATTTTTCACACATTTGGCCATGTCTGACCCATCATACCGGCTGCTCCAAATTTTCAATCGCCCCCTGGGGGGTGGCGGCGAGGAATTGGCCACGCAGGAAATCGCGCGGATTCTTTCCAAGGCCCCCGGTTTTGCCGAAGCCATTTTCCAAAGCGCGGAATGGACCGGCCCGCAGGCGCCGCCGCGCTGGAAGCAGGCCGCCCTCACTTTTTACAATCCCCAGGCCATCCGGCGTCTGCGTGAAGCGCAGGAAAAAACCGATGCGCAGGCGTGGATTTTGCACAATTACATTCCCGTTGTTTCCGGTGGTGTTTTCCGGGAGGCGCGGCGGCAGCAGGTCCCCATCCTTCAATACATCCACAATTTCCGCCCGTTTTCGGTCAGCAGTTATCTTTGGACCGGACGGCGGCTTGACCCGGCGCACTGGCCGGCAAATTTCGTCCGCGAAATTTCCTACGGCGCCTGGCAGGACTCGCGGTCCAAGACGGCATTTCTCGCGTCGTTTCTGGCCACGCTCCATCTTACGCGGCAATTCCGCGCCATCAAGGCGTGGGTGGCGGTTTCAAAGTTCATGCGCGAAAAATTCATTTCCGCGGGTGTTGCGCCTGAATCCATATTCCAGCTTTACAATCCCTGGTCCACGCGTTGCCAGGATCCGGATTCTCCCGAGGGCGATTACTACCTGTTTCTCGCCCGCCTCATCGAGGAAAAGGGGGCGAAAGTGGTGGTGAACGCATGGAATTTGTTGCGCCAACTGCAGCCAAACAAACCGCCGCGCCTCATTATCGGCGGCGATGGACCGCTCACGGACTGGGTGAAGGCGGCGGCGGCGGAAAATCCACTGATTGAATTCCGCGGTTACGTCACCGGGCACGAAAAGGACGTTTTGATTCAGAATTCCCGCGCTTCAATTGTGCCGTCCATCTGGTGGGATCCGCTGCCGTATGTCTGTTATGAGGCTTATGATTTTGGCAAACCGGTGCTGGCCGCAACCTCCGGCGGGTTGACCGAACTCGTGCAACATGGCCAGACCGGGTTTCATCACGTGCCGGGCGACGCCGAACAACTGGCACGGCAGGTTTTGGAACTGGACGCCCACCCGGAAATGCGCCGGCAAATGGGCGCCAATGGCCGCGCCTGGCTCGCCGCCAACACGCGGGAAGAAACATGGAAAAAGGGGTTCTTCAAAATCGTTGATTACGCCGTTGGAACAATGCCCGAAAAAGCCCGGGCCGGTTCGCGCCGCCGTCCGGCAGTGACCGGAGCGGCGATGGAGGTCGAACCGGTTGCGCGAACGGGGACGCAGCCGGGCCAACTTGGAACGAAGCCGAATCTGCTGGTATTCGAGATGCGCATGATGGGAGACGCCATCATGAGCCTGCCGTTTATCCGGGCCGCGCAGGAGAAATACCGCGTCTTTGTCTGCTGTCAACCGGCGGTTAGCGACGTGTTTCGGCTCCTGCTGCCGGAGGAGCAGGTCATCCCCTGGCATCCGCCCTGGATAGATGAGGCCGCACAATACAACCCCGCGAAAAGCAAAAACGCCGGGATGAAATCCGTGCTTCAGCGTCTGCAAAATATCAGGGCGCAAACCGCCCTCAGTGTCTGGGCCGACACGCGGGTCCATGTCTTGATGGCCCTGACGGGGGCGGAGGCGCGGATTGGATTCCCGATGGAAAAACGGAATTTCTACGCGAGCGAACTGCCGTGGCGGCGCCGGCAAATCCTCATCGGGAAAGGCATGAACTTCCTGGGCAGACTCTGTTTTTACCGGGAATTGCTCACAAAAAAGGTCCACCGGAGCGATTATTTCCAGCATCACATTGAAGATTGGCGGCAACTGGCTGAAGAGCTGGATTTAAAGTGGAGCACCGCCCTTCCCTGGTTTTCGGCTCCGGAAACCTTCCTGCCGCCAAATATTTCCGAATGGCTGCAGGCGGCACGGTCTCAGCGGCAAAAGATCTGGCTGTTGCACCCCGGCGCCCGGGTGCCCGGACGCCGCTGGCCTATTGAAAGGTTCCGCACGCTGATCGAGCAGACTTTCATGCGCCACCGGATTCCGTTGATCGTCATCGACCCGAAGGAATCGCCGCTTCCTCGCGAATGGGTGCCCGGGACCTTGAATTATCGCCCGGGCAGCTTGACGGAATTCTTCAGCATTGTGAGCGCCATTGATTACGTGGTTTGCAATGACACCGGCGTCTCTCATGCCGCCGCCGCGCTCGGCAAACGGGTCGTTTGCGTTTTTGGCGCGAATCTTCCCCAGTGGTTTGCGCCCTATCACAACCTGGACCTCGTCGTCCAAAACGATGTTTGTCCCCATCGGCCCTGTTTCGACCGTTGCGTCATGCCCTCTTACATCTGCCTCGAAGCCGTAACCGTTGAAATGGTAAAACAGCAAATCGAAAAATTGTACTCCCCGGGTCCGCGGCTGGCTGGATTTCAACCTGCTTAAACCTGAAAAACGCAATGGGGATGGCCACCAAAAGGCGTCCGTCCTCGGTAGCAGTACGGCGGAGGGTGGACAAGGAGCGCAAAACCATTTCTTCTTGTTCTCCTCCTCGTTCCCTGGCGCGGCGAAGTGTAACGAAGACGGGGCTCGTTCCCGGAAAGCATCAACCACGGATGACACGGAGAGATGGATCAACCCAGCCCCGCCCAACAGATGAAAGGCTCCAACCGATGTAAAATATTCCATCAAAAAATCCGTTGGCACTTTTCATCCGTTGGCAAGCATCGCCCCCCGCCCCGGCAACCGCGCGGCGAAGCTTTACGCGGCTTCAAGGCGGCGAATTTCAAAACCATCAGGCCCGGATATTGGGACGCCGGAAAGCGGGTTGAAGATGGGAGCGTACGTCGGCAAGAGCTGGGTATCTGTTGGCGGCCAGGACCGGCACCGGTGCGGGTTGGCATACGCCGCCATTCAGGCCGACGCCCAAGCCCAGCCACCCGCCGAAATTCATTATATCAAGGTCGAGCTCTCCAAAAATCGTAAGGAAATATATGATGCGCGAGACAAAAGCGACCAGCAAAAACAGGTTCACTTTTTGCAGCGCCGGATCGCCGTAACGATAGTTGCGGTATAGCACCCAGAAACCTGCGGTCACAAACCAGACAAAGGTAATAACCCCCCAAATGCCGAAGGTTATAATCACGGAAAGCGGGCCATTGTGATAAGCGCCCGCCACCGCGTAAAACTGATTTTCCTCAAAGCCGGAAACGGAATGGATGGCGGCATCGGTCCCCCCCATCAATTGGAAATCACTCACGGACAACGCGTATCCCTTGCCCATCAGGAGGTGCTGGGGTATTTGCGGCAAAACCGCCTTCCACATCTCCAGACGCCAATCCAGGCTCTGGTTGGCTTGCTGCTGCATCTGCGGGTCAATCTGCAATGGCAGAAAAGCCAAAGCTCGTTGAACGGTGAGGGGCAATTGCGGAGTCAGAAGAACCAGCGGGACGGCCAGCACGATGCCGAGGGCCGTGAATATCGGCAGCAATTTCGTTCGATGCAAACCTTCAAGATAAAACTGCAATGCGAACATGATGGCATAATATATGACCATCCCCCGAAAACCGCCGAAAAGCACATACAACAGTGCGAGAGAAAAAAACATCCAACGCCAGGATTTTCCGGAAAGAAAAATCCCCCGAATCCCGTACTTTGCCAGCATATACGAGAAAATGGCAAACGATGCCGACGAAGCCCCGCCAAGGCGCAATGGCTCGCTATTCAGACTCGCTGCGCCTGGCGCGTAATAATTGCCGGGGAAAATCAAGTAGATGAATCGCAGAAATCCGGGGACAACCACCGAAAGATCGGTGAGGATCCCCGTCAGGCCGGCAAGGCAAAACATGCCAACGTATAAACCGGCGCGTTCAGGCGGGATCCGGCGCACCGACAGGGCGAAATAAGCAATGATGCCACCCAGCATAAAAACATAACGCTTCCCGCCATAAACCTCGCTGCCCATTGACCGCAGCCCCATCCCGGTCATTCTGGCGGTGAACACCGCCACGGCAAGGAGGCCGATCAGCGACCACGTCACTTGCGGCACGCTGATGAACTTGAGGCCTCCCATTGCCCGCTGCCCCAGCGAAATGCCCATGCTGGCCAGAGCCATTACCAGCCACAAACCAGGCCGGCCCGGCAGGAAAAAAACTGTCGCGCTCAAATTCCAGCTCAATACCAACAACGGGTGATGCCAACGGAGGAGCAGCGGGAAAGCCAGGATCACCACCAGGACACCGCCAAACCCAAACGTTGTATAATCGAGCGGGTTGGTCAGCGTATAACCCACGAATACGGCCAGCGGCACAATGAGCGCGAAAGTGACCAGCGTTTTCAGAAGTGCCGGGGCATTATTCATGGACTGGCAAATTATAGCAGGGGAAAAGGTTCATGCAACAACCTTAGAGCCTGTCTGAAAATTGTGTCGCCATCACGTCACCCGATGCCACGGCCGTTGGGTGTACACGCTTTAGCGTGTTCCAGCGACCTGGCACCCTGAAGGGTGGACACCAAACGCGATTTTCGGACACGCTCTTACTGTACTCGAATCGGCGAAACACAGACAATGGGTTTCTTCCCGCCGGATGCCCAAAAATCATCCGGCCGCCGGCTGATCCGGCCGGCGACGCCCGGCCTCGGGTGCAAAATAGCCGTCCGGGATGGGAATCATCCGGGCCGGATTGCCCACGGCAAAGTGCCGGGGCGGGACGGGTTTGGTTACCACGGCTCCCGCCCCCACGACGGCCCGTTCGCCCACCGTGACGCCTTTGAGCACCATCGCGCGGGCGCCAATGAACACCCCACGGCCAATGTGAATCGGCCGGGCGCCATGCCCGGGGTCATTGCCCCAACCCCATTGGCCGGCCGGTTGGTGAAGGTCGGTATCCATCAACAGCGCGCCGGAGCCGATGATGGTGCCTTCGCCAATGTGAATGGATCTGGCGGCGCAGAGAACACAGCCGCTGATGCCCGCGTTCGCCTCCAAAACCAGTTCAGCCTCCGGGCACAAGGTCCGGAGGACACTGGGTTGGAAGCAGCCCAGCGGATTGGCCCGGAGGGAACTGTTGACCCCTACGCTGTCTCCGAGTTGCAACCGGGAACCTTTGGCCACACTGATGAGCGGACGACCGACGAAAGTGACGCCCCGACCGAGTGACACCCCTTTCAGCCGGGCTTCAAAAGCCCAAAATCCTGAGAATGAAGCCCGACCCAGGTTTAGCACAAATCCGGCATACTCTGCCCAACCACGTTTTGGCATGGGCGCTTCAATACCCGATAAAGCAGGTCGGGCAAAGTCAAATTGTCAGGGGGAGCTGCACGGGCTACACGGAGGCAACAGAATAAGGGAGCGACCACGGACCTATTGGTGAGGGGAGAGGTTGAGCAGCGCCCGATAGGTTTCCATGCTTCTGATTGTCTGCCGCCTCACGGCCTCCCGTTGGCAGGTGGACAAAAGGCAGACCCACTGGACAACCTCACGGACGGGCTTTTTCCAAAGCCAGGCGGCTCGCCGCCTCAAACACGGCTTCCCGGCTCGAACGACGCGGTTTCCAGCCCCAGGCGGTCAGCGTCTCGGTGGCAATGAAGTTGGAGGTGACGTCGCCTTTCCAGCCCACCTTCCCTCCGGCACGGTGAAGTTTGACGCCTTTCAACTTCATAACCTGGGAAATAACCTCGGCGGTTTCGTTGACCGAAATCTGGTCCACGTTGCCGATATGGACAAGGTTGTAGTTCTTCGTGGTCTTGGCGAGGGCAAAGAGCATCGCCTCCAGGCAGTCATCCACCAGCACAAAGGAACGACTTTGGGTGCCGTCTCCAAGGATCTCCAATCGCTTTGGATCTTTTTGCAATTTCCTCACGAAATCGTGAACCACCCCGTGATCCATGCGTCCGCCGATGATGCCGACAAAACGAAACACGACGGCGCGAAAGTCGTAGGTGTGCGCCCAGGCCGAAATCAAACCCTCCGCGGCGAGTTTTGCTCCGCCATAAATGTTCAAGGGCGTCAGCGGCCCGTGCAACTCCGAAGCGGGCGGATGGGCCAACTCCCCGAACACGGTGGTGCTGCTCGGAAACAAAATAAGGCGGATCCCGTTCCGGCGCATGGATTCCAGAACGTAAAACAATCCCATGATGTTCTGTTCGACGAAGGTGTCCGGGTGCTCGGCGGCGGAGCGAATGTCGCTGTCGTCGCAAAAGTGAAATATGACCTCGTGGCCGGGAACCGCTTCCTCCACCTTGTTCCGCTCGCACACATCGGCTTCGATGAAACGAAAGCCGGGGTGTCGCCAGACTTTGGCCAGATTGGCGGTGCGGCCGGTCTTCAAATTGTCATACACCGTAACGGCGGCGCCTTCCTGAATCAGCCGCTCGGTCAAATGGCTGCCGATAAAACCGGCGCCGCCGAAAACCAATACTTTCTTGTTCTTCAAGTTCACTGGATCGTCCTCATTTCGTTGGTTTGACATTCAAGGCCGCCGGCAAAACGGGCCCGGCCTCGATGGGGGACAACATTGGGGTGGCGCATGGTGGATGTTTTAATTGAGTTGTTGTTCAAAGTCCAGAGGACATTTGAAACCGGGGGACGTGAGCGCCTGACGCTACCCCCATGCAGTATCGCAGAAAGCGGAGCGCCGATCTCCGAATCGGCACAAACCGGCGATTTCCTGTGAACCTTGCCGAATCGGAGTTCGGCGCTCCGGAGGCAATGTCAGGCACGTATACGATCCAAGGGAAAAAACAGCGTTGACACTGGCCCCGCCAGTCAATATGGGTTAACAATTCATGGCGCGAAGCAGCCCGTTAACATATCTGATCACCGGGGGCGCGGGTTTCATCGGCTCTCATCTGCTGGATGCTCTCCTTTCTGAGCCCGCGACGAGGGAAGTCAGGGTGTTGGATAATTTTTCCTCGGGACGGCGGGAGCATGTCGCGCGGCACGCAAAGGACCGGCGACTGAGCGTGAAAACTCTTGATCTTCTGGACTTCAAAAAAATATTGCCGCACTTTCGGAACGTCGATCGGGTTTTTCATTTGGCGGCCAACCCCGATGCCCGTTGGGGAATTGACAACACGCGGCTGGATCTCGAACAGGAAACCATCGCCACGTACAACGTCCTTGAAGCCATGCGGCGCCACCGGGTGTCCCAAATTGTGCTTTCCAGCTCCGGAACCGTTTATGGCGATGTGGGCACGACGGTGACGCATGAAAGCTTGGGGCCCTGTCTGCCGATCAGTCTTTACGGGGCCGGCAAGGTCGCCTCGGAAGCACTCATCACGGCCTTCTGTGCCACTTTTGGATTGCGCGGCATTATCCTGCGCTTTGGCAACATCGTCGGTGAACGCACCACCCACGGGGTCATCTATGATTTCATCCGACAGCTCGCGAAAAATTCGGGCGAATTGAAGGTATTGGGCAACGGTTTTCAGGCAAAACCTTACGTCTATGTCCGGGATCTGGTCAACGGGTTGATGTTCGCCGGGCAGCAATGCTCAGAACTGGAGCCGTCAAAATTTGACGTTTTCAACCTCGCGCCGGATGGTGCCACCTCGGTGCGCTTCATCGCCACCGAACTGGTGGAACAGCTTGGCTTCAACAGCCGGACAAAAATTCGCTACGGAACCGCCGCCGCCGGCTGGCCGGGAGACGTGCCGCAGTCGAGAATGGATTCGTCAAAACTCCGCCAGGCCGGCTTTGCCTTGCCGCGAAGTTCCGACGCCGCCGTTCGCCTGGCCATCAACCGCATCCTCGAATGGCTCGCGCAGCGCCCGGACACGAAAGGCGATTTAAAGCTGCCTCACGATGCTTCGCTTGTTGGTTGAGAGCTTAAAAAAACAGCCAAAGTTCAACGACTCGCAATCCGTTTCAGCCTTTGGCGATGACGTCCCGGTAAATTTCCACATGCCGTTTCGCCAGGGTTACGGGTTCATAACGTTCCCGGATGATGGCGGCGTTGCCAATGGGCCGAGGATGTCCTTGGGTAATCCAGCGGGCAATGGCGGCCGTCAATCCCGGCCAATCGTCCGGCGCAAACAGTTCCGCCGCCGGCATGGGTCCCGCACTATCCACAATCCCTCCCACGCGGGCGCCGAAGAACTTCAAGTCCCGTCCCAACCCTTCGAGCACCACCATCGGGGCGGCATCTTCCGTGGGAAAATGAACCATGGCTGCCGCGGCATCGTACCACTGATGCAATTCACTTTCTCCCGGCGAGCCGCCGTAGCGCGCGTAGCCTGCTGCCTCCATCGGTTTGATCCGCCTCTGGAACGCCTCCGTGTAGGCCGCGGTGGCGGTATGGGTGAAGCCGATAAAACGAAATTCAAACTTTAATCCCTGCCGGTGGAGCGCCTCGGCCACGTCCAACAATTCCAACTGGCGTTTCCGTGGAGAGATGACCCCCACATTCAGCAGAACACAAGGACGCGGACCCGGGTCTGGCGGCGGATCCAGGAACTCCTGCCGGAGCGGGTGCGGCATCAGCCAGGTTTTCCGGGCGCGGGGCCGGACCAGTTTCTCGGTGTAGGACGAATTGCATAAGACGCCCCGGGTGCGGGGCAGGATGAAATTTTCAAGCCGCGCCGCCAGCCAGTTAAAGCTGCCTATACGTTCCCGGTTCAGGCGCGCCAACTCGGCCAGGTTCCCTTGCATGGCCACCACATTGGGAAAACCGGAAAACACGGCGCTGATGGCGCACTCCCGTTCCGTTCCATCTCCTTGTACAATGTCCGGCTGCAATTCGCGCAGTTTCCGGCGCACGGCGCGAATGCAGCCTTGATAGCCGGTTCGCAGCCAGCCGATTTTCGGCACCAGCAGAGGGTGGAACCAGATGTTGTCCGCCAGTTTTTCCGGCGCGGGTATCGCCCGTTGCAGGCAGGAGATCACATGCACCTCCACCTCCGGCAGGCGCGCAAAACCGTCGAGCAGGGAGGCGGAACCACCGGGAAAACGGGGCACGGTTTCAGCATAACTGCGATAATTCTCGCGGAGGTCCATGACCAGGTTGGCGATTTTCATTCGACAGACAACTATCGGATTGGAAGTCGGTGCGCAATTAAATCCGGCCAGGTAAATTTTTTTGATTTGGCACAGACCGCGGCATATCAATCGCCGCCGTGAATGTTTTCGTTTTACTGAACCGCTGTCAAATCACTCTGGTCCAGGCAACTCACTGCCGCCGGAATTGAATCATCCGGGTTTGCCTTTTTTTCTTTCGCCGGACCAAACGGTGATGCTAAATTTTCTTCATGCATGCGCTGAACAAAGTTGTTCTTTACTTCCCAGCCGCCGCCCTCGGCGCGCCAAGTTGAATCTATGGCGGCGAAAAAGCGCATTGCCGTGGCCTTGGAATACCCTCTTGCCCAGCTGGGCGGCACGGAAGCGCTGGTGCGCGCGTTGCTTCTCGACTTAAGCCAAAACTTTGAAATTGTCCTGGTCTCCGGCGATAAAAGCCGGGCCGATTTGCCGCCGGAATTTTTGGAGGTGGTCGGCGCGCATTTTCATTGGACTTCAGAACCGAAAACTGCCGATGCCGCCCGGCAACTCGCCGGGCAGTTGTGCCGGCAAAATATTCAACTGGCGCATTTCCATTTCGGCGGAACCTACGAATGGGGCAGCAATCGTTTTTGGCGTTGTCCGGTCTATTATCTGGCCAAAAGCGGCGTGCCGTGCATTAGTACCAACCACCAGGCAACGGCATGGCTCACCAGCGGTATTCGACCAACGCGTCCGGTCTGGCAAAAACATCTGTATCAACTTTTCGCCATTTTCAGCCGTTCCCAAATCTACCGGCATTTGAAATTTGAAATTTGCGTTTCCAAACACGATCAGGAGCGCGTTCTGCGACAGTTCCCGTTTTTCAAAAACAAAATCGTGCAAATGTATCATTCGTTGTTGTCCGCCGCCGCGCCGCCGCCGCAATTGGAAAATCGGGATCGGGTCGTTTTGAACGTTGGCCATTTTACCTGGCGCAAAGGGCAAATTGTGCTTGCCGACGCGTTTGCCCGAACGGCCGACCGTCATCCCGGCTGGATGCTTCAATTCGCCGGCGCCTATGGTGACGGTATTGAAATCGAAAAAATAAAGCGTTTGATTCAGGATAAACGGCTTGGAGGCAGCATTCAGTTGCTCGTCGAATACAAAGATGTCGCCAGTTTGATGCGCCGCGCGTCCATTTATGTCCAATCCGCGTTTAGAGAGGGACTTGGCCTGGCGTTGCAGGAAGCGTTGTTTCACGGTTGCGCCGCCATCGGCTCGCGCGCCGGGGGCATTCCCGAATTGATTGACGACGGAGAAAACGGATTGCTCGTCGAGCCGGGAAATGTGAATGAACTTGCCGCTGCCCTCGAAAGAATGATTTCCGACAATGCATTTCGCGCCCGGTGCGCCGCCCGCGCGCGACAATCTATTCTTGACAAAGGAATGACGGTGGAAAAAATGGTGGAAAAATATCGAACGTTCTATGATGCGATTTTGAATCCCGTTTGATTGTGGAAAAACAAATCAGAATCCTTGCCAGAAAATTTCTGCCTTCGCGCATTCGCAAACCATTGGGGAACATCGCTGGACGATTTTACTGCACCGTTATTGGTTTTATTGAAGGCCTTGTTTTTGATTATGTCATCCGGCGTTTCCGCGCCGACGGTTGTGAATTTGAAATTCCAAGGCATTTGACGTCGACAACCTATCGTGCCGGCTTTTTGAAAAATGACTACGAAGCTGAGGAGCGGGAGTTAATTCGCAAATTTATCCGTAAATCTGACAGTGTTCTTGAAGTCGGGGCATGTTTGGGCATCGTTTCGTGCGTGACCAATAAATTGCTTGGCGATAACACACGTCATGTTGTCGTCGAAGCAAATCCGCTTTGTATTCCGGCGATCCACCGCAACCGCGAAATCAACCAATGCGGTTTTCTAGTGGAAAACTGCGCGTTGAGCCGCCGGACGGCCGTCACCTTTTATCTGCACCCCGTGTACATCGTCGGCGGTACGACGCAACGGGAGAGCAACCGGCCGGTGCGCGTGCCGGGCAGATCGTTGAATGAATTGGATGCCCGCTACGGACCGTTTTCCGCCTTGATCATGGATGTCGAGGGCGCGGAACTTGAGGCGTTTGAAGGCGCGGAGGACATTTTGAGCAAATATCGCCTGGTGATTGTCGAGATGCATGAATGGGCCATTGGCGCGGAGCAGGTGGAGCGTTGCCACGAAATCCTGCGCCGCGCCGGTTTGCGTTTCAAACAGTGTGTCGATGGCACCGAAGCGTGGGAACGAGACTGAAATTGTGGCCAACAAACCCCGGCAATCTGATTTATTCATCGTCGCCACCCCCGGTCGTTCCGTTTGTGACGACAACGCCCGCGCGCTGGAGCGGATCGGGAAATTGCGATTCCTCGCGCTGGGCACCCGGCGAGGCACGGCCGGCGTGCCGCCGGAACGCACACGACTCAACCCTTGGATCGGACTGTTCACCTACCTGACGGCCAAAACCCTTTCCCCCTTCGCGGCCGAATCTTTTCGCTACCGGTTGCTGCCTTGGTTTGACCACTGGGTGTTGAAGCAACTCGAGCCCGGTAACCACATTATTTCCAGCTACGGTTACGTGAACAAATGCTTCGCCTTCGTTCGCAGACACGGTGGCAAGACCTTTCTGGACGGTGGCAATTCCCACATAGAAAACTTCTGGGAAGTTATGAGCGAAGAACATCGTCGCTGGCATTGTCCCTACCCGCCGGGCCCGCCATATTGGTTTGAGCGCTCCCGGGCCATGCTGGCAGAGGTGGATTACGTGCTCTCGCCCAGTTCCTACGTCACAAAATCTTTTTTGGCGCGCGGGTTCACCCCGGAACAAATTTTGAAAAATGTTTACCCGGTGGATCTTTCACTCTTCCAACCTGACGCCTCTCCCCGGCCGGAAAAGCGCCCGCTCACGGTCATCAACACCGGCAGTCTTTCCTTGCGCAAGGGCACACCTTATTTGCTGGAGGCCTTCCGCCTCGTGCGGTGCAAAATCCCCGACGCGCGGCTGTTGCTGACCCGCATCATTGAGGACAGTATCCGCCCCGTCTTGAGGAAATATCAGGATTTGCCAATTGAATGGTCGCCGCCGTTGCCGCATTCGCAGTTGGCAGAACGGCTGCGGAGCGCGGATATTTTCATTCTGCCTTCGCTGGAAGAAGGCTTGGTGCGAACCGCGCTGGAGGCGATGGCTTGCGGCCTGCCCGTGGTGCTGACACCCCACACCGGGGCCAATGATCTGGTCGTGCCGGGGGTAAACGGCGAAGTAGTGCCGATTCGCGACCCGCAAGCTATTGCCGGGGCGGTGTTGAAATGGGCGGAGAGAATTCTTGCCCCGGGCTGGCAGTCGCGCGTTTTGGTTGATACCCAGGCGTTGTCGTTCGGGCATTTCGAGCTGGAATTCATTGCGCAATTACGCAAGCTTGGTTTGGCGGCCGACAATTCGCCACCATGTACTAACGATAAAAATCAGCGGTCATAGTTGCGAGCTCAAGGCAAAAAGTCACCCGATTGCCAGGGTGTCCCAAACCTGTTTTGTGGGATGCCGGACGAAGGCCGCCAATCGGCTGCCATAATCTCGTGAATAAAAATTCCCCTCCAGTACGGAGCGAAAATAGTCGAATCCATTGTCACGAATTTGCTCGCGCTCCCGGGCATTGGCCAGAAAGTAATCGATGGCGTTGCCCAAGTCAGAAGTGTTGAAGATAAACCAGTGTTTTCCATGCCGGGGTGAAAGCGGGTTGATCGTCAGGACTGGATGCGCCTGGCGCAGACAGAAGGCATGACTGGAAAACAATTCACCGTCTCTCAGGCACCAGGGTCCGTGGCCGTTCAGCGAGAGACAGATGCGCGATAATCTCAAGGTTTTCAAATATTCATCACGAGGAACGGCGGCTGAACGGGCGTCGTCGTAGCAAAACCGGGTCCAAACCACAAAGGCTTTCGTCTGATCCAGCCCCTGCATGATTTTTGCCGCGGCGATCCGATCCGGAGAGTTGTCGGTGCCCACCCACATCCAATCATATTTATACTCTGGACTCGGATTTGACGCGAGCCGGTAGCGGAACAAAGCATCTCCTTCAAAATCCATCCGGCCGGTAATGTGCAACTGGGATCCCCCCAGCCACATGGGGACCGTTAAGACGTGGATATGTTCCGGCAGCGGGTTCAAATGGGCATAGGCCGAAGGGTTGTTGATTTGCAACTTCAAATAGATCACCTGCAGTTTCAGCCGGCGGATGGCATGGAGAACGGAAGCCGGCAACATGAGACAATCATAATCCCCATCGTGCAGGTCGAGCACAACGCTGACCGGGGGACGTGCCTGGCAAAAGGGTGTCCGGTAGTTGGGGTCGAAAGCATTAAAAACCGGGATGCTGTTTTTCCGTTCGGTGCCAAAAGCGACCTGCTTCCCGTCAACGAGCAGGCAACGCACATTTTCGGTCATCTTCACATCCAGCGAGACGGGATGGAGGTAAAGGGCGGCCTGGTTGTCGTCGAATTGAAAATGGGGACGGAGCCGATCATCCAGCGGGGGGAGTTGGGACCTGCCGCAACACCCGGCAAAACCGATTTTTTTTGCCAATACGCTGAGTTCTGTCATCCCGATTAAGTAAACCCCCTCCAACCGGCGAAGGACGTATAAATGTCTTAACCTGTTTCTGAAAATCTTTCCAATGTGCCGAAGGCTTTCAAGTCCTCTGGTAAGCATAAATTAAAATGTTGAAATGATTGGCCCGTAAAAAGGCCGGCGGGCGGCTTTTGATTTTCACAGGGCAGCGTCATTTTAGTCCCGGGTGGGTTTGTGTCCAGAGTGTTTCGCGGCCAAGTGAGCAAGACGGCTATTATGGCAGACGGACAAATGCCGCAGGATTTGATGGGTGATTGCTCCCGAAAACTCGAACATGGAACTTCAACCAACCCGTCGGCACATCCTCTTGGATACATGAGAATTTCTACGCCCGGCCGGATGCCGTACGTTTTGGTCAACGCTGAGTGGTTGTCGTTCAGACATTTCGAGCGCGAATTCTTGGAACATCTCGACCATCCCAACCTCGCCGGGCTGGGATGAGTCAGTCGCGCTGGGCGGTGGGAATGGGTTGTTTTGAAGGCACAGCGCGCTGTGCTGTCCGGACGCCGCCGATAATAGGCTTGTTTCACCGGTGAATTTGTAATAATTTAGCGTATCATGACTCAAGACTTGCCTTGTTCCTCACCCGTGCGTGTGGCTTTGGTAAACGGCAACTTGTATTTAGGCGGGACGACAACTTTTGATTTGTATTTGATTTCCGGCCTCCAGCAGCTGGGGGCGCGCGGCATGGCATTCAGCTTCACGCATCATCACGAGATGCGGACCGATTTTGAGGATTTGGCCATTCCCGTCCACGTTGAAGACGATCGAAAGTCGATTTATGAAGACCGCTTGGTTGGGGTTTATAACGCTGTCCGCGCGTTTGCTCCCCAGGCGGTTTTCGCGGTCGTCTGTCAGGAATCCTTCGAACTGCTGCGTTATTTGCCCAAAGGCGTTTTGCGGGTGGGGATGATCCACGACGATCATCCGGACATCTACAAAACGGTGAGCCAGTATGCTGCGGTGTGTGACCACGTGGTGACCGTTTCGGCGAATATCGAGCAACAAACCCGCCGACAGCTTCCCTCTCTTCCTTGCACCCGTATTTTGCCGGGCAGCCTGTTTGCCCGCGCCACCAGGGTTCGCGAACCGAATCCGCGCGAGCCGCTGCGGGTTCTTTATTATGGACGGCTGGATCACCCGCACAAACAGGTTTTCATTCTCCCCGAAATTTGGAAGGTGTTACAGCAACGGAACATCTCCGTCCGATGGACCATTCACGGACGAGGGCCCGACGGGGATGCTCTGCGGCGTCGCATGGCCGAAACCGGCCGGACGGACGAAGTGATTTTCTCCGCGCCGGTGCCGTTCAATCAGTTGAGCGATATGATCCGACAGCATGATATTTTCGTCGTTGCCTCCAAGCATGAAGCGGGGCCGATAACCTTGGTGGAAGCGATGGGGCATGGGTTGGTACCGGTTTGTGGCGACATCCCCTGCCTGATTCAAGAGGTGATCAACCCGCAAAATGGGTTCCGGGTGCGGTTGGATGCCCCGGAAGCATATGCCGAGGCAATTGCGCGATTGGATGGCAACCGCGTCATGCTGGAGCAGATGTCCGCTGCCGCTTTACAGACAATCAAGGCGGACTTTACCGCTGAAGCCATGGCACAACGTTATGTGGACTTCATCCGCCGTAATGCCCCGCCTTTTTCCCATGTGGAATGGCCCTCCTGCATTGAAATCAAACCAATTCTTGGTTCCTCGTTTCTTTTTGGGATTCGCCAAAAGTCAAGGATACTTCGGCAGGCCCGCAGATTACTGAAACGGTTGCGGCGTTAATCCCTGATATGTGTTCAGTTCGATTCAATCACGGCAAGTTATCCGGCATCCGGTTTATTTTCTCCGCCAATGCGCCCGGTCCGACGTTCTGCCGCAAAGTTCCGGCGTTAGAGCATATTAAACAATAATGCAGCCGCAGAAGGCAAACCAGCTCTTGGTATCCGCCGAGGTGACAGAAGCCTTGGCCTCGGCGATTGTGTCATTCAGGGTGTCTTGCGTGCGCGCCTTTGGCGGAGCGCAACATTTCTGCCGCGGGCCGCTGGGGCATGCTGGGCTGTCAGCAGCACTTCAGAATAGATGCTGCGGAAAGCGCGTTCATGAAAGGCACTGAATTTGTTGGACTCGGCTGCCATGCAAAGTTACCGTACAACCTGTAAACAATGTCACGCCTTAACTACATATTGACAAATAGCCGCTGGATTTGGTTTCTAAAGGGATTGCCGTCTCTTCCGCGCGCTCGGACATTGTTCCAAATCAGGCGCTATACGTTGACGAATCCGACGCGTTGCAGAACGCTCTGGGATCAGTGCAAAAAAGTCCTTGACGCAAATGTAGTCGGTTCATTTGTTGAATGCGGCGTGTGGCGTGGGGGTTCATCCGCCACTATGGGTCTGGCTATTCGCCATTCAGGTCAAACGCGCGACCTTCATCTGTTTGATTCGTTCGAGGGCTTGCCCGAACCGACGGAAAAGGATGGGAGCTTAGCCAAGGAATACTGCGGCGGTCGGGCGTCTGGTGAGTTGCGGTCGGTAAGCCACTGCAAGATAGGACTTCAGGAAGTCCAAGACTTTTTGTTGGGCCGGTTACGCTTGGATGCTTCCAAAGTACACTTCCATGAAGGTTGGTTTCAGAACACAGTACCCATGATTGCGCCGAAACTTGGCCCAATAGCTCTCCTCCGTTTGGATGGCGACTGGTACGAATCCACTCGGATTTGCCTTGAGCATCTATACCCGCTCCTGTCACCGGGAGGGATTGTGGTGTTGGATGATTACTTTGATTGGATTGGCTGCAAGAAGGCAACGGATGAATACCGTGTAAAGAATAACATAGTTGCTCCTATGACGGGCGCTTTGCCAAACGCGGCATCGTGGACTAAACCATAAAGTCTTTCTACCCGGCGCTGCGGACCCCTATTAGTCGCGCTAGAATTTCTCCGCCTATCGCCCCGCTTGGCGCTTCGCCTTTCACAACGGTGCCCATCCCGACAACTGGCCGGAGCGAACGCGCAGCCCAGAGGAGAGTTGGCCATTTCATAAGTGTAAATTGATTTATAACTCACTCATAAATATGAGTCAGTTAGCGATTGAGTTCGCCACAAATGAAAAGGCATTCTATGCTGGCATCACATGCAAGAATGGTTACGCATGACTTTGATCGTGGTTGTCCTCCAAACTCAAAACAAGCGGGTTTAAATCGAAGGACTGGATCTCAAGGCTTCGTTCTCAAAGTGGGAACAAATCGTTGTAACGGTTGCGGTAATTTCCCAAGCATGTCGGCAACCAGCTCAGACGGCAAAGCAAAACGAAGCGAAACCCATACACCTGTGACCGTCAGCAAGCTGCCATTAGCGACTAATCGAATCCAATCCGGTGTGCCACGCAATGTCTGTTCGATTATTAACCACAATGGAATCAATACAATCAAAACCCGAATCAACGGCTTCTGCCAATCCCACAAAAGTGGTTTCCAGCCTTGTTCTGACAGTCCGACCACACGCCATACGCCGATGAGCCAGGTACACATCGTTGTCGCTACCAGCGAGCAGACCAACATGCCGGTTATGCCGGTTGAGGGAAGGATAATGATGGCCACACCGACGAACAGCACGCCCTCGAGCAAATATATGTATTTCAAACCCCGGATTTGTTTCAGGTTCATGATAAGTGAATTGTGGCAGCATTGCTGGGTGGATACGATCAGCCACAACGCCAAGAGCACGTTGTCAATGGCCGGCCAGGAAAAACGTCCGTGGGTCCAGAGACTTACAAACGGCGAGTTGCAGGCGGCGAGCAGAACGCCGCACCCGCCGGCAAAGACATTAGCGGTGATGAACATCCCGCGGTAGCGATCCAATAACCGCGCCCGTTCCCCGCGCACTTGCATTTCCGCGAACGCCGGCATCGCGCTGGACACAATCTTTGATACGATTTGCGTGGCGAGCGCGAACACCTTGGTCATCACCGACCACAGCGCCGCCGCTTCCAGGCCCAACTGCCGCGAAACCAGCACCGTTTGGCTCGACACAATGAATTGCACTCCTATGGTGATCAGAAAAAGCTCCGCCCCGTAACTGAACAATTCCCGGAATTGTTCCCGGGACGCCCGCCCCCATTCCGCGCCTTTGGGCCAGAGGCCAAGGTGGCGACAGGCCAAAAAGCAAATGGCCGTGCCGACCAGCCAGCCCGCCATAAAACCGGCCAGCAGGCTGAAAACGCCCAGTCTCAAATGAAATCCAATCCAGAGCACCCCGAACCCGACAACGAGCTGGGCCATTTGGGCGTAATTGGAAATATCCATCCGCTGCCAGGCGTAGAGCAACTGGCTGAAAATACGCGACACGAATGTTGCTGCCGTAAGGAAGACCTGACCAATCATCAGCCATAAAAACTGCCTGGAAAGTTCCTGGGGAATCAGCAACCAGCCGGCCAGGAACCAGACCAGACTCAGACCTACCGCCAGCGCGATCAGGCCCTGTACCAAGCCAACCAGGATGCCACTCTTGATGGCGCCTCCGTAGCGGCCGTTGGCCCGGTCATCCTTGTGGTCAATCAGGATTCGGGCAATCGAGCTGCCCATGCCAAGATCAACCAGCGCAATGTACCCGGCAACCTGCAAGGTCAGCGCCCAGAGGCCGAATTCCGCCTTGCTCAAATATTTCAGCGCCAGCGGCACCGAAGCCAGCGTGTAAAGCACATTGACGCCCAAAAACGCATAGCTGGACAACAGGGAACGAGTGAATCTTTTCAGCCGGGACATATCAGCTTGATCTCACTGAAGTATTTGCGATTTGAGGCCTGTTGGCAATGCGCGTTGGCGAAAAAAGAACTTCCGCGTCCGCCGGCGCGCCGAAAACCACGGGCGGCAAAATCAAATCAAACCCGCCGGCCGCGGCGTTGTCAACGCGCCGGGGATTTCCGCACTCGGGCCTGTTCGCGGCTGGCGCGCAGTCG
>JBAVOO010000037.1:0-181930 GCA_049692125.1 Verrucomicrobiia bacterium
CGCCTCACGGGGAAAACTGTTTTATCGGTTGGCCCAGCAAGCCGTCCAAATATCGCCGAAACCCTTTGCCTTACTCACAAACCACAAGCGGTAGTGGTGGGTGGAGTCACGTGAATAGCCCTATAAACAAATGACCGTTCGTTTTCTTGTTGGAATGTTGATTCTGGCCGCGTTCACCACGCGCGCCGCTGACCTGTCCGGCCAACACGAACCACTGACAGCAGCATCACCCTCGGGCATTTATAATGTGCTGGACTACGGCGCGAAGGGCGATGGCGTGGCTGATGACACGGCGGCCCTTCAAAAGGCGGTGGATGCCTGTGTCGCGCAGGGTGGCGGACAAGTGGTGTTGCCGGGTGGAAAAAGGTTTCTTTCCGGAGCGGTCACGTTGGGGAGTGGCGTGGATTTCCATCTGGCGCGCGGCGCGGTGTTGAAGGGGAGCGCGCGCTGGCAGGATTACGGCCCGGCGGGGGCGCTGTTGTTCGCGAAGGATGCGACGGGCCTTTCCATTTCCGGCGACGGGGTTCTGGATGGCAATGACAAGGCGGTGTGGCAGGAACTCGCTGACGAACAGGCGGGCGGCGACGTGAACAAACCGGAATGGTGGCCGCAATCCTTCTGTGGGGTCTGGTGGCCGTTTGGCCGGAGCGCCACCGACAAGACCCTGGCCGCCGGCCGGCCCATGGTGATTCTCTTGATCGGGTGCCGGCAGGTGCGCCTCCGGGACATCACGATTCGCAACGCGCCAAGCTGGACGGTTCATCCGGCCGGGTGCGAGGACCTGGTGATTGATTCCATCAGCATCCTCAACGATTGGAACGTGGCCAACAATGACGGCATTGATCTCGATCATTGTCGCAATGTGCGCGTTGCCAACTGCCACATTGACACGGCGGATGACGGCATTGTGCTCAAGAACACGCCAAACTTCGCGAGCTACGGCCGCAGCGAAAACATCACCGTCACCGGCTGCACGATTGCTTCGCGCAGTTGCGCGCTCAAGCTGGATGAAGCCTACGCGCCGCCGGGAATTCGCAACGTGGTCTTCGACGCCTGCGTCATCCACCGCAGCAATCGCGGACTTTGCATTCAAAGCCGTGACGAGGGCGACATTGAAAACATTCTCTTCTCAAACATCACGATTGAAACCCGGCTGCAACCGGGCAAATGGTGGGGCGCGGGTGAGCCAATTCATATCAGCCACCTTCCGCGCAACCAGGACACGAAGCTGGGGCACGTCCGCCAGATCCGCTTTAGTAATATTCTCTGCACCGGCGAGAGCGGCGTTTACCTCCGCGGCGATGCGACCCAATCACTCGAGGACATCGTGTTGGACAACGTGCGCGTGGAAGTCGCCAAGACCGGCGACCAGCCCGGAGGTTTTTACGATGACCGGCCCAATGGCTTTTTGCCCGGCGGGGCATTCAAGGGTATTTACACAAATTCCATCGCCGGCATCCACTGCGAGTTTGTCCGCGGACTGACGCTGCGCAACACGCAGGTGATCTGGAGCGGACCATTGGAAGATTATTATGGTGCGGCGCTGGAATTGCGCCACGTCGAAGGTTTGCAGTTGGAGCAATTCAGCGGCAAAGCCGCCCGGCCCGGGAAATCGCCGGATCAGATCATGGAATAGCAGAAGTTATGAACAAACGAACCATTCCCGTGCTGTTGCTCGGCTTGTGGTGCGGCGGGTGCAGTTCCGTCAGGCCGGTGACGCCCAATGCCTCGCCGGAAGCGGTGGCGTTGTTGAAATACATTCACGGTATTTCCGGCCAGCACACGCTCACCGGCCAGCATAATTACCCGGACACGAAGGACATTTCCACCCGTCAGGCCGCTGAGGCCTGGGGCAAGACGCCGGCCATTTTCGGCCAGGACTTTGGCTTCGCCAGGCCCGGCGACAAGGATGCCGTGGCCGCCCGGCCCGACATCATCGCGGAGGTCAAGCGGCAATATGCGAACGGCGCCATCATCGCTTTGTGCTGGCACGCCGTGCCGCCCACCGCTGATGAGCCGGTCACTTTCCGGTCGAGGCCGGGTGCGGCAGCGACGACCAATCTTGCCACCGTGCAGGGCCAGCTTACCGACGAGCAGTGGAACGAGCTGATCACGCCCGGCACCAGATTAAACCAGCGCTGGTGCGACCAGGTGGATGTCATCGCAGGATTCCTGAAACAACTTCGCGATGCGCACATCCCCGTGCTCTGGCGGCCGTACCATGAAATGAACGGGGATTGGTTCTGGTGGGGGGGGCGGCGGGGAGAACACGGCACCACCGTGCTTTATCGCCAGTTGTTCGATCGGCTGGCGAATCATCATCAGCTCAACAATCTGGTGTGGATCTGGAGCGTGGACCGGCCGAGCACACCGGAACGGCAGTTCGTCGATTTTTTCCCCGGCCGGAATTGTTTCGACATCGCGGCGCTGGATGTTTATCACAGCGATTTTTCGCAATCTTATTACCGCGACCTGTTGAAACTGGCGGGGGGAAAACCGGTTGCCCTGGCCGAAGTCGGACCGCCGCCAACGCTGGCTGTGCTGGAAAAGCAGCCGGAGTGGACCTGGTGGATGAACTGGGCTGGCATGGTTGGAAAAGAACCGGGCGAAATCCATGTCATGCAAACCCTGGTCAACGCTCCCCGCTCGTTGAGCTTGGAAGACCCGGAATACATCAAGGGCGTCGCCCCCATCCGCGCCGCGTCCGGGCTGACACCGTTGTCCCCGGCAACCCGCCCTGCGCCATGACTCTTTACCGGCGGAAATTCAGAGCGCAAACGGGCTTGATCAAGGAGGTTTGACTGTGAAGGTTTTATTTATCGGCGGCACGGGTTTCATCAGCACCTCAGTCAGCCGGCTGGCGCTGGCCAAAGGGCTCGACCTGTACGTGCTCAATCGTGGGTTGCGGAAACCGGACTTGTCCGGGGCCCGGAGCTTGACCGCTGACATTCACCAGCCGGAACAGGTGCGCGCCGCGCTGCGGGATTTAACGTTTGACGTGGTGGTGGATTGGATCGCCTATACGCCGGAGGACATCGAGCGCGACCTGGCGATCTTCCGGGGCCGCACCAAGCAGTTTGTTTTCATCAGCTCCGCCTCGGCCTACCAAAAACCTCCCGGCCACCCTGTCATCCGGGAGTCAACGCCGTTGCACAATCCCTATTGGGACTACTCGCGCAACAAGATCGCCTGCGAAGATCGCCTGACGCGGGCCTATCGCGAAGAAGGCTTTCCGGTCACGATTGTCCGCCCTTCGTTGACGTACGGTGATGCGAATTTCCCCATCGCACTGGGGGGCTGGGGTTGCTACACCCTGGCTGATCGCCTTAAAAAGGGACGGCCCATCATTGTCCACGGCGACGGTTCATCCTTGTGGGTTGTGACCCATGCGGAGGATTTCGCGAAGGGATTTCTCGGTCTGGTGGGGAATCCGCAGGCCAGGGGCGAAGCTTTCCACATTACCTCGGACGAAGTGCTGACCTGGAACCAGATTTATGAAACCATCGCCGATGCCTTGGGGGTGAAAGCCAACATCGTCCACCTGGCCTCCGATTTTATCGCCCGCGTTTCACCTTCGCTGACCGGCCCCTTGCTGGGCGACAAAACCTGGAGCGCGATTTTCGATAACAGCAAAATCAAAGCGTTTGTGCCAGGATTTCAGGCAGCCATTCCTTTCCGCGAAGGCATCCGTCGAACGCTGGCATGGTTTGACGCCGACAAAAGCCGCCAGCGTGTGGATGAGGCTGTGAACGCCGAACTGGATCGTATTCTTGCCGCTTACGCCAAGGCAGTGTAGGCGCTGCAGCCCGCAAATGATGCCTCAACACCCTTCACCGGGGTCAGCGGGGCATGAGCCGGTTCTTCGATGTTTTCGATGGGTGACATGATTTGAAAAAGAAACCTTCGGTTGCGGCCATGACATCAGGGATGACCTCCGCCCTCACCCCGGCCCTCACCCCCGGGAGAGGGAGAATCATTCGCCGCGGTTTGAACCAGGCGATGTATTGGGTGGTCGTGCCTCTCACCGTCAATGACACCGAATCGGTGACGGCCATGAAAGTTGAGAAATAATCTGGCAATGTGACGATGCGCTCCCTCTCCTCGGGGAGAGGGCCGGGGTGAGGGCGAACGTAAACGGTCTTTCCATTGAAAACACCGAGGGACCAATCACTTTTGCGCCTTGAGAATGGTGAGGCACTCCATCATGGCCCGTCCGTTGTGGTAACCGGATTTCCAGATTTGCGCCTTGTCGCCGCTGGGAGTGCCGTCGGGCATGATCGTGTCAAACCACTCGCCGTTTTTCCAATCCACCTGATGTTTCTCGATCCAGCCGTACGTTTTTTCAAAGACGCGGAGATATCTGGCATCCTGCGTCAGGCGATACATATAAAGCGCGCTCACACAGGCCTCCGACTGGACCCACCAGCTTTTCTCACGGTTCTGGGCGGGTTGATTGAATGCGCCGTAGTAGAAGAAACCGCCCTGGTCTTCGTCATAGCCATATTTCAGCGCGTAATCGAACAACGCCCGATAAAGGTCAAGCAATGGATAATTTGAAATCCCCGCGGCGTCGCAAGCGTCATTCAGCAGCCAGATGTTTTCCAGGTCATGGCCATAGGAAACCCGCGCATAGTCGCCCGTGAGCACCGGTTCCCAGTTGTGCTGATACTTGTCCGTGCAGGCGCCGAGGCCTTTGCGGACAACCGCGTTGCTTTGGATGGCGATCAATTCCAGCAATCGCTCCCGTGCCAGGGGCAGCTTGCTGGCCCGGTAAAAGGTGGTCATGGCCTCCAGCAAATGCAGGTGTGTGTTCATCAGCTTGAAATCAGGCTCACCCATGTAAGTTGTCTCTCCGGGCGGGGTCGGGGTCCAATCTTCGTTGAACCACTCGAGGTAGCCGCCATGAATTTTGTCGTGTGCTTTCGCCTCCATCACATCAAAAAGCTGGATCGCAAGGTTCAGGGCCTCTTTTTTTCCCGTGGCCAGGTAGTACTCGGAAAGCGCGTAAAGGGCGAAGGATTGGCCGTAAAGATGTTTCTTGAGCCGCAGTTTTTTTTCGCCCGTGACGTCCACTTCCCAGTAGAAACCGCCGTTCTTTTGATCCCACATTTTTCCCTTCAGAAAACGATAGCCGGCGTCCGCCGCGTCCAGGTATTCCCGACCGCCGCCGCCGGTGCGGGCCAGGTGCGAGTAGAACCAGACCATCCGCGCCTGCGTAACGATCATTTTGGTTCCCGGCCCTTTCAGCCGGCCCTCGATATCGTGGTTGAGAAGGTAGCCGCCGTTTGTTCGGTCGATCGTTTTCGGATACCAGAACGCGACAATGTTTTCCGTGAGGTTGGTTTCAAGCCTGGGCCGATAGATTTTTGCAGTGTCAGCCAAATCCTGGCCGGGGAGCCGGGCAATGGACAGGAAGAGCAAGGCCGCAAGCCAGCCGGTGGTTTTGTGAAATTGCATGGGTTGTTTGCTACGGCATTGCAGGCGCAAAGGCGAGATTTTTGCTGCGAACGCGACCGGGGTGACTGGTGGATCGAAAGACCGTCTCGCCTGTTCCATCGGCGAATGATTTTAAAGTTCCTCGACGTTTTCAGTGGAATTAGATTCACGCTCGCCCTCACCCCGGCCCTCTCCCCCAGGAGAGGGAGAATCTTTCGCCGCGTTTTGAGCATATGTCATATGACTGGTTGTCGTGTGTCTTGTTTGTAAATGACACCGGATCGGTGACGGCAATGGAGATTGAGAAGTTTCCAGCACCGTGACAATGCTCACCCTCTCCCCGGGGGAGAGGGCCGGGGTGAGGGCGGACGTCATCCCCGAGTTCATGTCATACCTGATGAGCCCTGGTTCACACCCTGTCACCCACTAAAATTCTCGAGCAATGATTTTAGAATCGGGCCAGCCGGTGCTTTTGTGTGGTTGCCTCGTTTGGCAGTAATTTCATAGCCTTCCATGATTCGGGCTTCAGAAGCATCCGCGCCGTGGTTGCGGCGATGCTTTAAAGCAGGAAGCCAGCGGGGCGCAATAGCGCCGGCAATAACATGAAGAACACTATTTGCCTTTTGCTCGCCATGATCCTGGCATCCGGATGCCGCACCCCTCAGGCATCCGCCAATCCGAAGTCGAATGCCCGGGCAAAAGCCATTTTAAAATATGTTCAAAGCCTTGAGGGGCGCACCAACAAATGTGTGATGTCCGGCCAATTTTCCAATTTTGGGCAGGGCGCGGACTTGCGTTTGGTGAATGAGATTCACGATCAGACGGGTCATTGGCCGGCGATCCTCGGCGTTGATTATGCCGGCCGGGGTGGCATTACCCACGACGCACCGAACCAGGCCGCCATCGAGTATTGGAAGCAGGGCGGGTTGGTCACCATCAGCGCGCATCTTTACAATCCCGCCCGGACGAATGTGGATGGCGGGGGACTGCGCGACAAGGACGTTGAGCTTGACACCCTGCTTGATCCCCGGTCCGGGACGCATGTTCGTTGGCTGCACGAACTTGATCAACTGGCCGGGGGTTTGCAGCAACTCAAGGAGGCCGGCGTGGTGGTGCTGTGGCGGCCGTTTCACGAAATGAACGGGGATTGGTTCTGGTGGGGTGGCAAAGACCCGGCGACGTTCATCAAACTGTGGCAGCAGATGTTCAACTACTTCACCAAAACGAAAGGCCTGGACAACCTGCTCTGGGTTTACGCGCCGAACCATGGGGACAAGACCACCGCCTACTATCCCGGTGACCGCTATGTGGACCTGGCCGGGCTCGACGCCTACACGGACTTCGTTGACACCAACCACATCAAGGGCTACGCCGAGATGGCGCAAATCAAAAAGCCTTTCGGGTTTACAGAATTCGGGCCGCACGGGCCCAGCAATCCCCCGGGCGACTATGATTATCTCCGGTTCATTCAGGGAGTGCAAAAGGATTTTCCCCGGACGGTATTCTTTATGAGCTGGAACGCCAAATGGAGCCTGGCCCGGAACACCAACACGACGGAATTATTAAATCATCCCTGGATCGTCAATCGGCAGGATTTGCCCAAGGGACTTGCGGGGAGCCCGTGATCTGCCACCGGTGCGGTGGCATTCACGAAGACAAACGCCCGGCCAATTTCACCAACCCTCACGGCTGCCACACGGCGCGCCAGAATTGTTGGGCGATGCCGGGTGAAATCGCATTGGTGATGTTCAAAACATTCCCGACCAGACCGTTTGTCGAGACCGGGATCCAGGTGAACAAGTCCGGTGAACGTTGAATGATGTAAGGTGTGCCCGGCTGGCCATGGAGTTGCAGGACGAATTGTCCCGGTTGCGGCAGGAGGGCGGACAGTTGCGCCGGGACCGGCGCAAAGGTGAACAGCGTCAGGGAATACGGCGGGAAGGAATTGGTGAAAACGGCGCCGGCCGGAACAATATTTGTCGCAATGTCTTGCGCCCCGGGAGCGAGGTTGTTGGTGCGCACGGCATCGTCTTGCGCAATGCCATAAGAACGGGTCGTGGCGGTTGACGAGGGCGCGAAATTGGACAGGGAGATTTGCGCGTTAAAATTGGCGGTCGCGTCCTTGTTGATGACCAGCAGGGTGAGCGCGCCGTCGGCCTTGCGGGCGGCGTAAGCCGAGAGCAGCAGATAGTCGCTGGTGGCGTTGAGCACGGTGTCGCCCGGACGAACAAAGTATTGCAGCAGTTTTTCGGCGTAAAAGGTCGGATAAAGACCGGTCACGCCATTGATCGAGTTCATCATGCCTTCGTCACCATAGGTGCGCCAGCCATAGATCGTCGGATCAAAGGAGCTGGTGTCGTTGGTTCCGTTTCTCAGGTCCCACCAGAGATAGGCATTGAACTCGGTTTTCATGAGCTGACCGACGCTGTCCGCCAGATAAAGGCCGTTGACGATGCTGGTCAGTTGCCTTCCCATGGCACTGGAGGAGTCACTGTTGTTTTCGGTGCAGACGAGTTCGATGTTGGTGCCGACGGGGCCCATGTAATCGCTGATCTGCTGGCGCATATCGGCGGCGGCGCTGGCCCAGTCGGTCCAGGTTATGGGACACGGATTACCTGCGACCTGCAGCAGCAGCGGATCGCTGTCGGCCGCCGGCACGGGAGTGACGCCGGTGGGGGTGTATTCGGGATAAAAATGATAGATGGCAAAGTCCGGCGTGACGCCGAGATTGTTCAATGTGGTGAGCATCACCGGCGTCCAGCCATAATTGGTCGTGCCGGTGCGCGGATTAATGGCAAAATGAGTGGCGTTATTGGAGTAACTGCCTTCGCCGGGCACGGCCACGACACCGACCTTGATCGTCGGGTCAGCCGCCTTCATGAGCGCGATGTAACCGGCGGTGCGGACAGCATAGGGATAAGGGTCATGCGCCGGATTGTTCGTGTCGGTTTCCCACGGGCCATAACACTCGTTGCCGATTTCCCAGTATTTGAACCCACAGTTGTTGGTGAGGTTCGCCGATTTCACCCAGGCGGCGGCCTCATTGCTGCTGCCGGAACCGTAATTGACGGTGATAAAGACCTGGGCGCCGAGATTGGTGGCGAGGTTCATGAACCGGCCGTTTCCACTCGTGTCGGAGGCCCAATGATAGGCGTCGGACGTTGAGCCGCCCGGCCAGCGCAGTGCCAGGCAACCCGCTTCCTGAAGCAACGGAAGCGTTTGAGAATTGCCCAGATAGCTGTCCCAGGTGGCCGTGTTCACGCCAAACCAGCGCGCGTCCGCCGACCGGATGGTTTTGGGTCGCATCAATGCCGAGGTGCGTCAACGCGGGCGCGGGCGCGGCCACCAATTGGATGTCATCCACGTAAAATGTTGGTTGAGCCGTGGCAACGCTTCCCTGAATCCAAATGCCGCTAAAATTTGCCTTGTTGGCCACGCCCAAGGAGGAAAGCGGAATGGTGAATTGCTGCCAAGTGCTGGCCGGCAAAGTTCCCAGGGAATAGGCCACCTGATTGGTGCCATCAAGCAATCCCCAAACCTGCACTTTTTGTCCGCCACTGGTGCCGCCGTTGATCCAAAAACCAAGACCGGCGTAGGGGGTGGTATTAAAATCCGAATGTTCAAGATAAAGCGCCTGGTAGTTGGTGCTGTCGGTAACACTGATGGCATCGTTGCCCGAATGAACCGGCGAACTGGTTGCCAGATTTACCGTCGCCCAACTCCAATTTTGAAAACCATTCACCAGGTTGTCGGTATAAATGGCCAGGTTTGCCTGTGCGTTTACCTTGACCGCCCACGACAGAAGCACCAGGAAAAGAAGCCATCCGACTGGCCGGTAAAAACATCTCATAACCTCAATATAATACAAAAATTCAATCAATAAAAAGAGCGCCGACCATGCTGCGTCGGCGCTCTGCGAACAACTTTAATACCTCAAGTTGCCAGTTTACTGGCTGATCAACCGGAAGAAGCCCGTGCCGCTGGAAGGCAGCATGGGGCTGGTGATGAACGTCGAGTTGTTGGCGTGAATATTGTACAATATCGGAGACGATCCGTTCGATGTAGTTAGTTGAATATTATCAATATAAATGGTCTGAGACCCGGTCATGCTCCCGTCGTTGCTGACCTGGAATGTGAGCGCGCGAACTAAAGAATCAGCGCCACTTCCCAAGGGGATGCTGACATGTGCCCACGTACCCACGGTGCCGCCTGCGGCGGTTAGCAGTCCCTCGGCAAAACTAGTGGCGTTCCAATTGTAGTTTCCATCACGAGTGACTACTGCAAAATAACCATAATCGCCAGCAGTTCCTGCCGTCGAGGAAGGATCTATCATGATATCAAAGGACAATGTTCCGCCGGCTAAGTTTTGTGCGGTAGCGAAAGTGTCCATCACGAAAGCCTCATCGCCACCTGGGGTGCCCCACGTCCACTGGAGTTCTACGGAGCCGGAACCAGAGCTGCCGCCCGCATCGTAAGTCGGGCCCGCCACCCAATTAATCGTAGGAGTGGAATCATCGCCACTATCATAGGCTATCGCCATGGGCGGCGGGTTATAATTACGAGCGCTGGCAATAAAATTGGAAGTGTCGAAGGTGTTCACGAGGTTGGTTGTTGTAACCGATGGTCCTACAACATTCGACCAAGGACCCGTCACACTTGAAGCGCTTTGCAGTACGTAGTTGGGATTTGGCGGAGCCCATTGGAGCCAATACACGGCATTGGCCGGCGTGGTGAACAAATCGGCAGGTGTAGCGGCAGACATCGCCATTAGGGTGGGGTTAAGCGCTTGGGTCAGGTCCACATTCAACGTGTTGGGCGAGCCGGTGATGGAAACGTTGCTTAGCACAGTGTCCTGGAACCAGTTTGCTGAATTAGGCTGCACGCCCCAATAGACCGTCACGGGACCGGTGAACGCCTGCGCGTCGCTCTCCTGAGGGAACGCAAAGGATTGGCTGCCACCAGGACCAGTAAGCGTAATGCCGGTATCACTGGTCATCTTGATGGACCACGTGCCGACATAGCCCCCGGCATTGGTCACGGAGCCCAAAAGACCGCCATAGCCGGCTACGATTGTGTTGGTCACGGCGGACCCGCTGCCACCAAACACATTGGTGTCTGAGCCGAACAAATAGGAATTATTGCCCGCGTTATTGAGTTTGTAGCGCAAGGAGCCCACCACGCTGCCGTTGGCCTGCCTTTCTATGAAAAGAACCAGCGCATTGGCTTCATTCCAATCCGGCGATGACTCGGTTATGCCAGTGCCCGGCATAATCATGATGTGAACTTGCCCGCCGACATAGCTGGCAGACGGGGCTTGCGCGATGTTGACGGAATAAGTCACCGGCGCATTGCCAACCCATCCATAGTTCAAGCCATTCCCGGAGGTCACGACGGTTTCGATACTCTGGCGGTCGCCTGAATTGCCATCATCGTAGATGTTCAACCCCTGGGCGCTCCATGGCGCCAGATTCTGCAAAATTTCCGGAGGCACCGCACCCGGATATTCCGCCTGGATGTCGTCAATCCAAAAAGCGAAAACTCCTGCTTCTGGGGAAGCTGTATTGGACCATTTGAAAAGCTCCATACCTTGTACCTGGTTCTCCCAGGAAAAAGCCCCGGGGGTGATGGGAACGTTGACCAACGCCCAGCCGTTGCTCGCGGTCAAGGGTATGCGAGCATTGCCAACATCTCCAAACGGGCTGTTGGGGCCGCTGGGGCCGTAAAGGTACACTTCAATCCCCCAAGTGCCCCAACCAGGGGTGCTCGCATAATCCTGGTCGTTGAAAGAGTTAATCCCAAGCGAGGAATAGGTTGTATCCCACTTGACCCAAAATGAAATATTGGTGGCAGTGCTCAAATCTATATAATCATACGGCGGATTACCAGGCCAATAGGCATTGCCGTTAAAACCATTGAAGATTTGCACCCCGCTGTGATACGATGTGTCCTCGTACCAATACAGTGATCCTCCTCCGTTGCCAGTGTGATCCGTCGTGTTGTCCCAGTACCCAAACCATTCACCTTGCCATGAAACCCAAGTGCCTACCGCCGAGGAGTCAAAAGTGAACAGGTTGGTTGTAATTTGGGCACGGGCGGTTCCTGCCCACGCCAAGGCCGCGCCCAGGACGGCGAGGCAGGTTATTTTTCTAATCAGGGTTTTTTTCATAGTGGTTTTTTTGATTGGTTGCTCGTTTGGTTTTAAATAAGGAACTGGCTGCGGTTTGGGTTTGTAAAATTCATGGCCTCCCCGACCCTGTTTCTGCCCCGCCCGGCCCTGTGTTCAACTGGACGAAAAAAAGACAATTGACAGCCTGATCAATGCACTGCTCACCCTTGTCATGCAGGCACATTAAACGATCACTCATAAGAGGTTTTTTTGTCAAAAAAAGTTGTCCCAAGATAATACAACACCCGTCAAAATTGTCATGTCACCTAAAAGGGGGACAAATCCTGGTGGAATTAGGATAATTAATCACCCGGCGCAATGGTCCACATGCCCTTGGGTTTTTGAAGTTGGACCATTGGAGGGCCCGACGCGCTGCCGATGGTCTGTAGCGTTGTGAGCGTTTCCACGTGGCCATCATGAAAAGCGTAGTTAAACCGGTTATTGTGGGCCGCGTACAACTGTTGCCCTTCGTTGTAGCCGTCGGATGCCTTTGCAATTGTCGCCGGGTCGGTCGGGGCCGCCGTGTCAATTTGGTACATGTTGCCCCAGCCACCGGGCGTCCCATCCGAGGTTTGCGGGCCGCAACAAACACAAGGCCAGATGTTCCCCTCACACCCCATGCTGCTGGCCTCTTCCGCCAGCAGGATGGTTCCGGATGGATCGCGAACCACTGAAACTGGATAACCCTTTGCCCCCCAATCGGGGGTCGTAACAGTACTCGAGGCCCAGTAAATTCCGACACCATGGAAGTCTGGGTTGTTTATGTCCGGCAGCCCTTTTGCGGGGTCAACCTGAACCAACGTGCCATAATCCGCCTTGCTACCGCATGCGTTCATGGCATAGGTTCTGGGAGAAAACTGAAGATTGTTACCCGAATAATACATCCAATAGATTTTTTGAAAAGTGTCGGCCGGACAGACCATAATCTTGAGGCCGGGAGCGTCGTTCAACGCCTCACCATCTGCCGGATCTATCGTATAGGTGCCATATCCCGCCTGAATCAGAGACAAACTACTGCTGCCGCCGACGTAGGGGTAAATCCAACTGTCCCAAGTAAGCACGCCCCCTGTGGCTTGATAACCCGCTGCCGGGAACGTTTCCGAGTTGTCGCCAGCGAACAAATTAATGCCCAAGTCAAGTTGCTTCATTTGGTTCATGCACTGCATCCGTGTCGCCCGGGACTTGGCTTTGGCCAGCGCCGGAAGCAGAATTGCCGCCAGGATGGCAATAATGGCAATGACCACCAGGAGTTCGATCAAGGTGAATCCCCCTTGGTGAGCCGGTTGCGTGGTCTTGCGTCCGGCCAGCCATTTTTTGGGATTGGAGATGGAAACCATCATTGGAATATACCTTATTTTGTTGAATCGTCCACCAGAACAACAAGTCCCCTGTTGTTAAAAGCGTATTTCTTTCCTGCCGGCGGGGGCGGGACCTGGACACCGGCGAAGGCGGCCACTTCCTCAACACTGGTGGGGTTGCGGTGATTTTGCCTTCTATATTGGATCACGGAGCGGTTCAATTGCTGCAAGACTGGCAGTCCGCTGTTGGCCGCCGCCGTTGCCGCCGGCGTGGGTGGGACATACGCCGGGGGGCTGGTTGCGGTTGCCGCCGCGGTCTCCTGGGTGGCGGTTTGCTGCGGCGCAGCCGTGGTGGCCGAAGGCGCGGCGCTTTCTTTCTTCCCGCAGCCGGTGGCAAACATTGCAACTCCCCAAATGAGCGCCAGATGCAATCCTTTCAGGTGCGTCAACCGGTGCCATACAATCCGCACGGAACCCGAAAACGTTTTCATATCAAAGTGGTTCGAACTGGTATTTGAAAGAGGTTAACCCATGCCCCCCCAAAGGCAAAGTCGCTTAAATAGGGGACAAGCGGTTTCCGCCAATTCCCGTAGATTGCTCCGCACAACCAGCCAATTATTGCCATGCAACTCAAGTTTTTGCTCCCCATGCTTGCCGCCGCCTTCCCCGTGTTCCCCGTGTGGTTTGCCGCCGCGCAGCCCGCACCCGGCCCGGCCGGCACCAACGACACCTCGCCCTGGTATGACATCCGGCAGTTCGGGGTCGAAGGCCGCGGCTGGAACGACACCCGGGATTTTTATGATCGCCTGCCCGCCCGGGCCGAAGGCTTGGTGCGCAAACCGGTCTGGGAGTTGAGCCGCAACTCCGCCGGCATGTGCGTCCGCTTCGTCACCGACGCCACGGCGCTCCGCGCGCGCTGGGCCTTGACCGAGTCCTGGCTTTACCTGCCCAACATGACGGCCATCGGCAAAAGCGGACTCGATTTATACGTGAAGACCGGCCAAGGCTGGCATTGGCTCGCTGTGGGCCAGCCCACGGCGCAGACCAATGAGGTGACCCTTGTGGAAAATCTCCTGCCGGGCAAACGCGAATACCTCCTTTACCTGCCACTCTACAATGGCACGAGATTTGTCGAACTCGGAATCCCGCCGGGCGCGACCATTGAAAAAGCCGGGCCTTGGGGACCGGGCACCCGCAAGCCAATTGTTTTTTATGGCACTTCCATCCCGCAGGGACTTTCCGCCTCGCGCCCCGGCATGGTGCACAGCGCGATTCTCGGTCGCCGTTTCAACTGGCCGACCATCAACCTCGGTTTTTCCGGCAACGGAAAAATGGAACCCGAGATGGCCGATCTGCTCGCCGAACTCGATCCGTCCGTCTATGTGCTCGATTGTCTGCCCAACCTGGTGGCCGGTGAAGTCAAGGAGCGCGTCGAGCCTTGGGTTCGCAAACTCCGCGCGGCGCACCCGGACACACCCATCGTGCTCGTGGAAGACCGCACCCTGCAGGATTCGTTCCTGATTGCCGGACGCATGGAATATTACCACCTCAAGGACCGGGCCGAGCTGAAGGCCGCCTGCGAGCGATTGAAAAAATCCGGCGTAAAAAATCTTTACTACATTCCGGGCGAACATTTGTTTGGCGACGATGGCGAGGGCAGCGTGGACGGTTCGCACCCGAGCGATCTCGGTTTCATGCGCCAGGCCGATATTTTTGCCAAGGTGCTTGGCCCGCTGTTGACGCCCGGGAAATAACATGACCTCGTCCGGCTTATCCGTTGAACCAAAGGTGCCTTCCGGTCCGCTGGATGGAGGACGGACCTATCGCGGCCCGTTTGCCATCATGACGGTCCTCTTTTTCATGTGGGGATTCATGACGGTGTTCAACGACATCCTGATTCCGCGGTTCAAGGAGGCGTTCACGCTGGATTATTTCCAGGCAATGCTGGTTCAGTTCGCATTTTTCGGGGCGTACTTCATGGGGTCGCTTTTGTATTTCGTGATCTCGGCCACGACGGGGGATCCGATTGCGCGGCTCGGTTACAAAAATGGCGTCGTCGTCGGCCTTTTGCTTTCGGCCGTGGGCAGCGCGCTTTTCTGGCCGGCGGCCACCGTTCATTCTTATCTCTTTTTCCTGGTGGCGCTTTTTGTCGTCGGTCTCGGATTCGCCATGCTGCAAATCGCCGCCAACCCCTACGTGACGATTCTCGGCCCGGAACGGACCGCGTCGAGCCGTTTGAACCTGGCGCAGGCCTTCAATTCCGTCGGCACGACCACCGGCCCGCTCATCGGCGGATATTTGATTCTCCAATACTTCGCGAAGACGGGCGTCCACGGCGCGGAATCCGTCAAATTCCCCTATCTGATATTTTGCATCGTCTTTGTGCTGCTCGCGGCGTTCTTCTTTTCGGTGCATCTGCCGCACGTCGGCGAGGGCAAAATCGAGCCGGGGGTGGGCGCGTTGAAATATCCGCATGTCCTGCTCGGCGTGCTGGCGATTTTCATGTATGTCGGCGGCGAAGTTTCCGTCGGCAGCGCGATCATCAATTTTCTCGGCCAGCCGCACGTCGCGGCCCTGCCGGCGCTCGAGGCCAGCAAATACGTCTCGCTTTTCTGGGGCGGCATGTTGATCGGCCGTTTCATGGGGGCGGTGGAATTGAGCGAAATGAAAAAAATCAACAAGCAGCTTTTCCTGGCTGGCATTCCGGTTCTGGCCTTTCTGATCATCTGCTTCGCCAGCGGCTGGCATCTGGCAAAAACCCGGCCGGGGATCGAACCCGTTGCGGGTTTCTCCTTCTTGGGCGCTTGTTTCGCCAATGGTTTTGGGATTGTAAAATTGTATCTGCCGTTGCTCGTGCTTTGCTGGCTGCTCTTTCAATTCGGCAAGGGACTTGCCGGCCGCACGCTGTTCATCTTTTCAGGGACGATGGTTGTGTTGCTGGCCGTGGCGGTTCTGTTTGGCGGCAAACTGGCCATGTGGTGCATCGTCGGCGTGGGTTTGTTCACTTCCATCGGCTGGCCGAATATTTTCTCGCTCGCGCTCGACCGGATGGGCGTTTACAAAAGCCAGGTGTCGTCCCTGCTGGTGATGGCCGTGGTGGGCGGGGCCATCCTGCCCGCGATTCTGGGGCGCGTTGCGGACGTTTGGAATCTCCAGGTTTCCTTCATCGTTCCGCTGGCGGCCTACGCCTATGTGGCCTTCTACGGTTGGAAAGGCTGTAAGATCGGACGCAACAACCCGGCAACCTGATGGGCGTGCCCCGCGGCTCATCACGGCAGGGAAACGGCGGAAATGAACCGGCTCCTTACTTGGAAGCCGCGCTGCGCCCGCGTTCATCGCGGGGCGCGAAGTGTCCATACCGGGCCACGGCCTGGGCACGGGAGCGCACATGCAGCTTCTCGTAAATGCGCCGGATGTAAGTGACCACGGTTGCCACCGTGATGCCGAGGTTGTCGGCGATTTCCTTGTACAGGTAACCACACGCCAGCAATTCCAGCACTTCCCGTTCGCGCGGGGAAAGATTTACGGATGCGTCCGCCTGGGGCGCGGAGTGGAGAAAGGATTGCACCACTTTGCGGGCGATGTTGCTGGTCATGGGCGATCCCCCTGCATGGACGTCTTTGAGGGCCGTGAGCAACTCTTCGCGGGGCGTTTGCTTCAGGAGATAACCGCTCGCACCGACGGCCAGGGCATCGAAGATATGATCGGTGTCCTCGTAAACGGTAAGCATCACGAATTGCGTGTCCGGCAACTGTGGCTTGAGCTGGCGCACACATTCAATCCCGTTCATGCCCGGCAGATTGATATCCATCAGCACCACGCTTGGCTTTTCCAACTGCAACTTCATCAGCGCGCTCTCGGCGCTTCCATACTGGCTCACGCAGCGGAATCCGTGCGCATGCCGGATCCAGTCCGTAAGGATCTCCCGCGCCGGCCCGTCATCTTCAACGATCGAAACCGCAATATTCACTACCTTTCCTTTTACATCCGTTTTCATAAAGAAGATTGTCGTCTGTTTAGACGACGCCGTTGCCGGGCCGCGCCCGACCATGGATTCAAACCATGCGTGCCCGCCGGCATTATAAATTTTATTTGCATTCCTTGTCCAGTGGCGATGGATTTCGCCACCGCTGGCACGCCCCCGGCCGCCGGGTCCGGAAACGCATCCCTAAAGGTTGCTCCGCGCGATAAACAGGCATACCCTGAGTCCTGTGCCGCGGCGGTTCAAACTTTCAACCGATGCACACCGGCAAAGAAAAATTCCCGTCGGCGTTGGGATTATCGCGGTGTGGTTGTGCGGCTTTCATCTTTTGGGGGCAACCAATTCGTCCGTGTCCGATTACTCATTCGATGTGTGGCAGATGGAGCAGGGACTGCCCCAGGACTCGGTCACTTCCGTGGTGCAAACCCGGGAGGGTTACCTGTGGCTGGGCACGTATAACGGGCTGGTGCGGTTTGACGGCGTGCGGTTCAAAATTTTTGACACCCGCGACACGCCGGAATTTGAGGACAGCCGGATTACGAGTTTGTTTGAAGACGCGGACGGCACGCTCTGGATTGGCCATGAAACCGGCGCCCTCACGCAATTGCGGGCCGGCAAATTCAGTGCGGTAAATCTGGGAAATAGCTGGCCGGGAGGGTCGATTTTCGCCATGGGAACCGATGTTGATGGGGTCCTCTGGATGCTCAACCGGGAAGGAGCGCTTCTCTCTTTGCAGGGCGCAAAAGTGGTTGCCCCGAACGTTGGACCTGGGGAAAACGTGCCGTCGCTCGCCAAAGACAAGAACGGAGAATTGTGGGTGGTACGAGGCAGTTTGCTGGGATCGCTGAAGAAAGGCCGGCTGGTGCCGTGGCGGCCCAGTGTTCAACCGGATACCAGCGATGTGCAAAGGGCCTGTGCGAGCCGGGATGGAGGCCTGTGGCTTATGGGCAGCGGGCGGGTGAAAAAATTGATTGGCCAGGGAACCGTCGTGGATCGGGGACCGGCTCCCTGGAGCCAGGATTTGGTCACGGCATTGCTGGAAACAAAATCCGGCGATTTGCTCGTGGGAACCTTGCGGGAGGGACTCTTTCTACTGTCGCCCGACGGAACCAGCCTGCATTTCACGCGTCAAAACGGGTTGTCGCATGATTGGGTGCTTGACCTGTGCGAAGATCGCGAAAGGAACTTGTGGGTGGGAACCGGCGGTGGTGGTTTGGATGCCTTGCGAAAGCGGAAGGTGGAAATGGTAAAGGCACCTGATGATTGGCAGGGACGGGCCATTCTGTCCGTTACGCCCAGTGCCGAAGGCGGACTTTGGGTGGGGACGGAGGGCGCGGGGTTGTACCGGCTGGAGCAGGGGGAAGTGAAACCGTTCACGGAGACGAATGGATTGTTGAATTTTTTTATCTGGTCGGTGCTCGAAGATTACCGGCATGAACTCTGGGTGGGAACCTTTAGCGGCGGCTTGTTTGTCCACCATGAAGGAAAGTTCGAGTTTCCGAAGGGTTTGGAAGATCCGACGGCCATAGTCTTCGCCCTGTATCAGGATCGGCAGGGGGTGATGTGGGTGGGAACCCAATCCGGGCTGGCCCGATATTCCAATGGACAGTGCGCCTGGTTCACCCGCAAGGATGGGCTGGTGTTGCCCGATGTGCGGGTCATCACCGAGGATGTCGCCGGCGCCATCTGGTTTGGCATGTCGGGCGGAGGCCTGGGCCGGCTCAAAGAGGGCCAACTCACGCAGTTTCGCCGGCCGGCCGGATTGACCAATGATTTTGTGTGGTCGTTGTTGGCCGAGAAAGATGGCACTCTCTGGGTGGGGACCTTTGGCGGCGGCTTGTGCCGTTTGCGGAACGGACGGTTCGCAACCATTTCCACGCGCGAAGGACTGCCGAACAACGTGATCTGCCATATCCTCGATGACGGGCAGGGGAATTTCTGGATCAGTTCCTATGGCGGCATCTTCCGGGTGTCCAAGGAGGAGTTGAACCGGTGCGCCGACGGCCAGTTGAAGGCGGTGAATTGCCTGGTTTATGGGAAGGCCGAAGGATTGAGCACGCTGGAGTGTTCCGGTGGCTTTCAATCCGCCGGTTGCCAGACCCCGGATGGACAACTCTGGTTTCCCACCATCAAGGGACTGGCGGCGATCCATCCGGCCAGCGTAAAAATCAATCCCTTCCCCCCACCCGTTTTGATCGAAGAAGTCATGGTGGATGACCAACCGGTGCCGCTGCCCGCTCCGGACCGGTCCGCTCCCGCCGCCCCGCTGCAAATTCAGCCGGGAAAACATCGCTTTGAATTCCGGTACACCGGCCTCAGCCTCGTCGCGCCGGAAAAGGTGCGGTTCAAGTACCGCCTCGACGGATTGGAGTCGGATTGGGTGGATGTCGGTGACCGGCGCGTGGCTTACTACAGCTATCTGAAACCGGGGGACTACACATTTCGGGTCATTGCCTGCAACAATGACGGGGTTTGGAACGAAAGCGGGCCGGCGCTTGCGTTTACGGTGCTGCCCTGGTTCTGGCAAACGTGGTGGTTTACCAGCGGCGCCGTGCTGGCGGGCATTGGCGCCGTGGGCGGCGCGGCGCGTTACGTCACCCGCCGCCGGCTGCACAAAAAAATGGAGCATCTGGAACGGCAACGCGCCCTGGAAAATGAACGGGCGCGCATCGCCAAGGACATTCACGACGATCTCGGCTCCAACCTGGCGCGCATCATGATGCTCAGCCAGTCCGACCGCGCCGAGGGGGAGGATTCGCAACAGGTCGTGACGCGCCTGGGAAAAGTTTATCTTACGGCCCGGGAGCTCACGCGGACCATGGACGAGATTGTCTGGGCCGTCAGCCCGCACCACGACACGCTCGACAGTCTGGTGAACTATCTGGGCAAGTTCGCGCAGGATTTTTTGAACGTCGCGGGCATCCGCTGCCGGTTGGTGGTGCCCATCCAATTGCCCGCCTGGCCCCTCACCGCCGAGGTGCGCCACAGCCTTTTCCTGGCTTTCAAAGAGGCCCTGCACAATGTGGTCAAGCACGCTTCCGCCACCGAGGTGCGCGTTTCCCTCACCCTGGCGGAGTCCGGTTTCTGCGCTGCCATCGAGGATAACGGCATCGGCTTCAACCCCGCCGGCGTGGGCGTGGCCGCAACCAGCAAGGATCCGCTGCGCATTGCGGGTGGCAATGGCCTGGCCAACATGCGCAAACGCATCGGGGGCATCGGCGGAGAATGCCAGGTGGACAGCGCACCCGGCAAAGGGACCACGGTCAGATTTATTATCCGGGTGGAAAATTGATTGGCCGGGAAATTTTCGGAAGTGGAGCCAGCTGTCAGGATTGAACTGACGACCCACGGTTTACAAAACCGTTGCTCTACCGCTGAGGCAGCGGCGGGCGCTGCCTTGTCGCGCTGAAGTGAAACGTAAGCGGACGCGCCGCCCAAACTTCCACAGAACGGGCGGGTGATGTTCTTGCGTGCGTATCCCCAAGGTTCCGCCAGCATCGCTGCGCTGGCGGGCGGTGAGAATTGGGCAAACCGGCAGGTTTGCCCGGCCATCGTTGGGAGCAGTGGCAAAATGCGCCCAATACAAAACGGCGATAAGCTGTGCCTTGACACGAGGGGTTTCATGGTTATCCTCGCATGCTCCGGTTTTTCACCCGGAAGGAAGGCGAGTTAATTTATGAAACGCCAGTATCAACCATCGAAAATCCGCCGCAAACGGCAGCACGGATTTCTTAACCGCAATTCGAGCCGGAGCGGCAAAGCCACGCTGGCCAATCGCCGCCGCGTGGGACGCAAACGCCTGACGCCGGTTTAACCCGCCGCTCATGCCCGCCCAGTCCCCAGACGCCAGACGCCAGATGCCAGACGCCAGACGCCTGCGCTTGGGCCGCGACTCGCGACTCGGGCAAAACCGGGATTTCACGCGCGTGCGGCAGCAGGGCGAACGTCTGGCGCTCGGCTGTCTCATCGCCAACTGGCACCGCCTGCCGGACGGCGCGCCGCCGAAGCTCGGCGTCGTCACGAGCCGCAAAATTGGCGGCGCGGTGGAACGCAGCCGCGCGCGGCGTCTGCTCCGCGAAAGTTTCCGGCTGCATCAACATGAATTGTCACAACCGGTTGAACTGGTGCTGGTCGCGCGCCATTCGATTGCCGGACGCGATTTTGCCGGGGTCGAAAAGGATTTTCTGGCCGCGTTGAGCCGCGCGGGCCTGCTAAAAAATTAAAATGATTCTTTGCCATTTTCAGCGCATGATTTTGAAATGACTAATTCCTAAATCTGAATGACTAAAGAAAGCCCAATGGCCAATCCCGAAAAATCCGCGTGGGTGGCGGTTTCTGCCTGGTTATTCAGGCTTCGTCATTTTTTAGTCATTAGGGCTTCGTCATCAGTCATTCATGGTCTGGTTTTCACCATCCGCGCGTATCGCTGGACGATTTCGCCGGCGCAAACTTTTTTATTCGGACCGGCCGGCGGCTGCCGTTTCACGCCGACGTGCTCGCAATATGCGATGGACGCGATCCGCGCGCGGGGCGCGCTGGCGGGCGGGTGGCTGGCCGTGAAGCGGATTTGCCGCTGCCATCCGTGGGGCTGCTGCGGGCATGATCCGGTGCCAAAGGCGGAAGGGATAAGCGGGAAGGTCGAAGGCGGAATTATTTTGGAACACATGCACTGAATTTCATGGATCGAACTGGAATCATTGTTGTCACGCTCTGCATCGTCCTGCTCGGCCTCTGGTTTATCGAGCAGCAGAAGTATGCTCCGCCGCGGCCGCAACCGCAGCCGGCGACCAACACGGCAACTGCCGCGCAAACCGTCACCGCAAATTCAAACGCCGTTTTGCCCCCGCCCAACGTGGTTCCGGTTCACGTTTTCGACACCAACACGCCGGAAGAATTGCTGGTCATCACCAATGCCCGCGCCCGTTACACCTTCACTTCGCGCGGCGGCGGGTTGAAATCGGTGGAATTGCTGGATTATCCCGAAACCGTCTCGCCGCGCTGGAAAAAGAAGGTGGCGAAGGACGGCGTGGCCACGCTGAACCAGCGCGCGCCAGTGCCGGTGCTGGCGATTTTGGGCGATGCCAGCCTGGTCGGCGACGGCAATTTTACCTTGACCCAAACCGCCAATGGCGTTCACGCGGAAAAATCCCTGGCGAACGGCCTGCGGCTCTCGAAAGAATTCCAGCTCAGCTCGAATTACCTCGTGAACGCGAGCGTGCGGCTGGAAAACGCTTCGGACCAACCGCTCGCGTTGCCCGCGCAGGAATGGGTCGTGGGCACGGCGACGCCGATGGGACCGGACGACAACGGCATGAACGTGGGCGCGATGTGGTGCAATGGCACGAATTCCGTTGACCGCGGCGCAACGTGGTTTTCAGGCGCGGGACTCGGTTGTTTCCGCGGCTCGCCGCGAACGGAATATCTGGCCGGTTCGAACAATGTGGTTTGGGCGGCGGTGCACAACCAATTTTTTGCGCTGATGGCGATGCCGAAGGAACCGGCGGGGCAAATCATCGCCCGCCCGGTGAATTTGCCGCCGTTCCCGAATGTCGAGCCGGTGCCGGGCACGCCGCCGCTGCAGGGAGTTCAGAGCGCGCTCATTTATCCCGCCGCGTCCCTGGCCGCGCATGAGGTGGTCGAGCGGCAAATCGTCCTCTTCGCCGGGCCGAAGGAATATCGGCTGCTGGCGCGCATCGGGGAGCAGTTTCAAAATCAGGCCGACCTCGTGATGCAATTCGGGAAATATTCGGGATTTTTTGCCAAGGGATTATTGCTGGCGATGAACTGGCTGCACGACGTGACCAAACTGGGTTACGGCTGGGTGATCGTGTTGATCACGGTGATCATCAAAGTGTTGTTCTGGCCGCTGACGGCGGCGGCAACGCGTTCGATGAAACGGATGCAGGTGCTCGCGCCGGAAATGCAGGCGCTCAAGGAAAAATACAAGGACGACATGCAAAAGTTCACCCAAAAGCAGTGGGAACTTTATCGCAAACACAAGGTCAGCCCCATGAGCGGCTGTCTGCCGATGGCCATTCAAATGCCCGTGTTCATCGGCTTTTTCACAATGATTCGGAGCGCGATTGAACTGCGCGGCGCGCGTTTCCTGTGGATCGCGGATTTGTCGAAGCCGGACACGCTGTTCATGATTCCGGGCACCCACTTTCCGTTCAACCTGCTGCCACTGCTGATGGGCGGCTCGATGTTGTGGCAATCGCACCTTCAGCCGCCGTCGCCGGGCATGGACCCCGCCCAGGCGAAAATGATGCGCTATATGCCGTTGATGTTTCTGGTGTTTCTTTACACCTACTCATCCGGCCTGGCGCTGTATTGGACGGTCAATAACGTGCTGACCGTGGTGCAAACGAAGCTCACGAAAATGAATCAGGCTCCGGTTTCACCCGTCGTCGCTTCAGTCTTGACGCCGGCGTCAAAAAAGAAAAAATAAAAAGAAAACTGAACCGGTCACTTTCAACCCCCAACTCTCAACCCACCAATGCCCGCTCAACCGAAAGAAACCCTGGAAAAAATTCTCGCGTCACTCGGCTTCCCCGCCACGGTCGAGGAACACAAACTGGAGGAGGGAGTTTTGCTCGACGTGAAGACGGACGACGCCGGCCGGCTCATCGGCCGTCAGGGGCAGACGCTTGCCGACCTGCAATACATCACCAACCGGCTGATCTTCCAGCAGGATACCAACGCACCGAAGGTCATGGTGGACGTGGGCGGCTACCGCGCCCAGGCGCGCGAGGCCCTGGTGAAAAAAGCCAGAGACGCCGCCGAAAAAGTCCGGCGCTGGGGCGACACGGTGGAACTGGAGCCGATGACGGCGTTTGACCGCCGGGTGGTGCATCAGGCGCTCAAAGATGATCCCGATGTGGAAACCCACAGTGTCGAGGTGGACGGCACGGACAAAAAAGCCATCCTGCTCCGGTCAAGACACTGACAACAGTCTTTTGGGAGGGAGCCTGCGTGTCCCTCCCTTTGCCTCTTCGATGTTTTCAGTGGAATGGAATGGGTGACAGCCGAATCCCGAAGCTCGAAAACCGAAAGAAATCCGAGGACCAAAATCCGAAAGAGTCAGTTGCCGGCGCGGCCGGCCGCACCACCAGCACATTGAGCCGGCGGTCAGAGGAGAGAGGCATTGGTTATGCCCGGGTTTCGGGCTTTGGGTTTATCCGGCATCGGCGTCCACCGAAATAGTCGATGAACTTTTCATTTTCCACCTGGCCAAAAAAAAAGCGCGGACCCACTGGCCGCGCTCCAAATCATTTGGGGACCGGTGTAACCTGTCCCTCCGGCTACTGGTCAACGATGTTCAGCTTATAAATCGGCGAAACAACGCTGCTGGGCTTGGGGGCGGTGCCGAGGTTGTTGTATTTGTAATCGAACTTGAAGCGATAGTTGACGGAGTTGACTCCCGGCGGCACCGGCACGAAGCCTTCCCAACGATTTTGCACCAGCGGCACGGGATGCAGAGGATACCGTTCGCCGTTGGCGATGACGTAAGGTTGAATGGTTTCCCAACGCAGCGACTGTTGCTGGGAATTAAAAGCGACTTCAACCGGGTAAAGGTTGCTGGGATTGCGCGATTGTTGCAGCGGCGTCAAGCGCGTGAACGTCCCGGCGCAACCGGTCAGCAACAACACCGATAGAACTGGCAGAAATTTTTTCCACATAATGGGGAGCATTACACAAAGACCGCCGGCTTGTAAAGCCGGATTTCAACGCTTGAAGTGCGGCTCATTTTCCGATAAAAGTCCCTCTCTATGAGTTCCTCAAACCAGACCGCGCCGGTTTCCAGTAATTATCGTTGGGTCATCTGCGGCCTGTTGTTTTTCGCCACCACCTTCAACTACATGGATCGGCAGGTCATCAGCTACCTGAAGGAGTTCTTTTGCACACCGGCGGACCAGGGAGGATTTGGGTGGTCCAATACCGACTTCGCCTATTTGACTTCCTTCTTCACGGGATTTTACGCCGGCATGACGCTCGTGGTGGGCTGGGTGATCGATAAAATTGGCACCAAGCTGGGTCTGGCCTTGTCTCTCATCCTCTGGTCCATCTTTGGAATTCTCAATGCCTTTGTCGGACGGCTGCTGACGATGCACATTTTCATCCGTAGCGCGTTCGCCGTCGGCGAAGCCGGCAATTTCCCCGCGTCCATCAAAACGGTAGCCGAGTGGTTTCCCAAGCGCGAACGCGCCCTGGCCACGGCCATCTTCAACAGCGGCTCGAATTTTGGCGCCATGTTGGCCGCCCTCTTCGTTCCCTGGTGCATGGTCTATTTCGGCGACCAGAAGGGGTGGAAAATGGCCTTCATTTTCACCGGCGCCGTCGGTTTTCTTTGGCTGATTTTCTGGTTTTGGCTCTACGACACGCCCGGCAGACAGAAACGGCTTTCCAAGGTCGAATTCGATTACATTCACAGCGACGAGGAAATTCCCGTCACGGATGTCGCCGCCGACAAAGGGAAGCTGGCCTGGTGGAAGCTCTTTGGCTACCGCCAAGCCTGGGCGTTCTTTTTTGGCAAGTTCATGACCGACGGCATCTGGTGGTTCTACCTGTTCTGGCTGCCGGATTATTTGATCAAACAATTCAACATGGCCAAAACCCAGGTTATCCTGCCGACGTTCATCGTCTATGGCGTAGCCATCGTCGGCAGCATTTACGGCGGCAGCATTCCCATGACCCTCATTAAAAAAGGCATGCCGGTTTACAAGGCGCGCATGACGGCGATGTTCCTCATTGCCTTGGCGCCACTGGCGGTATTAACCACCCAATACTTTGGCAACGTCGAGCATTTTGGGAAAATGGCGTCCGTGCTGGCGGTGGCCATGATTTGCATCGGGTGTGCCGCCCACCAAGCGTGGTCGGCAAACCTGTTCACAACGGTTTCCGACATGTTTCCAAAGAAGGCCGTAGCCTCGGTCACCGGCATCGGCACCACGGCGGGCGGCATCGGCGGCGTAATCGTCCAGTTGCTGGCCGGCAAACTTACGGACGCCTTCAAACAAACCCCGCCGACGGCGTATCTCATCATGTTCATCGTCTGCGCCTTGAGCTATCTGATAGCGTGGGGCGTTATGAAAACGCTGGTGCCCAGGCACAAACCGATCACCGATTTGTAAACGCATCGCCTAAACTCGCCGCAGCCAAAATTGAGGAAAAAGCTGCGGCCTGAAACCGGCGCAAAATTGAAAACCAAAAAGCCCGTTGAGGCGGAAACCTAAATCACTCCCCGCCGGTTTGACGCTCCGGCGCGGTTGCCATTTCGATTTGCATATCAACAGGAATTTTATTGGTCGCGCCGGAGAATTTCGTAAACAAGGTCTGGGGGTTCTATGATGAGGCGGAGTCCGTTGAAATCCTTGTTCACGTCGCCATGAACCTTTCTAATCGTGCCATTCACTCTTCCGCCAACATGATTCCCTTGCCAGTTGAGGCGGCAAAACGCATCCTGGTTTCCTCCGCCCCCTGGCATTGCATCAATCCACCGAATTTGTCATGACCGCAATAAAAAATGGGCATCCATTCCGACCCGCCGGCCTGGGAATATGCACTTGGTGAAACCGATGGTCTGATTCCTCTTACATCAACAAAGTTTTCTTCGTACCCCGCTTTCTTTGTTGTTAAATTTCCGGTGTAAATGCCTGGCGAAACAATCAAAACCAAAACCGCGCGCCTTAAAAAAATCATCGCCGCGCTGGACCGGACCTATCCCGAAGCGCACTGCGAGTTGAATCATGCCGACCCGTTGGAATTGCTCATCGCCACCATCCTTTCCGCCCAGTGCACCGACAAACGCGTCAACATCGTCACGAAGGAGTTGTTTAAAAAATACCGTTCGGCGGCGGATTACGCGAATGCGCCGCTCGCCGAACTCGAGCCGGCCGTCAAGTCCACCGGCTTTTTCCGCAACAAGGCGAAGAACATTCAGGCGTGCTGCCGCAAGCTCATCGTCCGTCACGGCGGCAAAGTGCCGCGCACGATGGAGGAATTGACACAGCTCGATGGGGTCGGGCGCAAGACCGCCAACGTCGTTTTGGGCAATGCCTTCGGCATCAACGTCGGCGTGGTTGTGGACACGCATGTCGCACGGCTGTCGCAGCGGCTGGGCCTGACGAAGCAGAAGACGCCGGAGAAAATCGAGCCGGAGTTGATGGCGCTGGTCCCGCAAAAGCAGTGGACACTGTTCAGCCACTGGCTCATCTGGCATGGCCGCCGCCGTTGTGCCGCGCGCAAGCCGGACTGCCTGAATTGCGAAATCAAGAAGCACTGCCCGCGAATCGGGGTGAAGTAGGAGCCGACGTGAGGAGGCTTGTTTCCAACCGCAAACAAGCTAATCAGGTTTGAGACTCCTTACGTCGTCTCCTACAATCCGGTCGTGAATTCCTGGCTTTTACTGCAATCCGGCCCCGGCGACCCGGCGCTGAACATGGCGCTGGACGAAGCGTTGCTGGAGGCCATGTCCCGCTTGGGCCGGCCGGTGCTGCGCTTTTACGGCTGGACGGAACCGGCGGCCACTTTCGGCTACTTTCAAAAATATGTCGAGGTCGAGCGAGCCACGCCTTTGCGTCCGCTCATTCGCCGTCCCACCGGCGGCGGCATCGTGCCGCACGACGCCGACTGGACGTACAGCCTCGTATTTCCCCCCGGCCACGAATGGCATTCGCTCCGGGCCGAAGCAAGCTACCGTCGCGTTCATGAATGGATTCAATCCGCATTCGCAAAATTCAACGTGACCACGGAACTTGCATTACACTCCCGGAAATCCGCAATCCGCAACTCCGATGGATCGCGAGCACGCGACGAAAGTCGGTGTCCGCAATCCGCACTTGGCTGTTTTGTCGGCCACGAAAAATTTGATTTGCTCTGGCACGGACAAAAAATCGCGGGTGCGGCCCAACGGCGGAACAAATTGGGCCTCCTGATTCAAGGCTCGGTGCAGCCACCGCCGATTTCTCTGTCCCCGCCCGATTGGCAAAAGGCCATGGCTGATGTCGGGCATGTTGAATTGGGGGCTGCGTGGTTGGATTTCGAGCCGGACCGAATATTGTCGGAACGGGCGGAATCATTAGCTCGGCAAAAATATTCGCAAATGGAATTTATAACTAAACGCTGACCATTTACATCCTTTCACGACCTGCGATTATGGCCGGTGATTATCGTGAAAAAAGCCGTATTTTGTGTCTCGACGCTTTTTCTTTCCGCCAGTTTGTCCGGCGCGGCGCTGCTGCTGAGTGATTCCTTCAGTTATCCCGACGGCCCATTGGTGACCGTGAGCGGCGGCGTATGGGCGCATCACAGCGGTTCGGCCGGCGAAGTGATGGTGTCGTCGGGCCGGGTGCTGCTTAATGAAGCCAACACGGAAGATGTCAACGCACTCCTGGCCGGCCAACCTTACGCTGCTTCCGGCACGACCAATGTTTTCTATGCGAGTTTCACGGTGAAATTCACCTCGCTGCCCAGCGGTGGCGGCGCTTACTTCGCGCATTTCAAAAATTCGTCCACCACTTTTCGGGCGCGCATCTGGGCGCTGACCAGCGGTGCCGCGCTGGATCGGTTCCGGCTGGGTATTTCTTCAATCGACAGCTCGGCTGCCAGCGCCACGAACGCCATGGATTTGCGCCTCAACACGGATTACACCGTTGTGACCCGCCTGGTGAACAGCAATTCAGTCACCGTCAGCACCCTTTGGATCAACCCCACAGCGGAGAGTGATCCCAGCATTTCGATCACTGAGAGCACGTCGGCTTTCACCTTGGTCAGCTATGCCCTCCGTGAGAACACCGGCGAAGGAGCTTTGAGCATTGACAATCTGCGGGTGGGCACGTCCTTTGCCGACGTGTTCTCCAGCGGGTCGGGACAGCCGCCGGCCATCACATCGCAGTCACCAAATCAGACCGTAACGAATGGCGCAAGCGTTACTTTCAGCGTGAGCGCCAGCGGGACGCCGCCGCTCAGTTATCAATGGCAGTTCACCCCTGCATCCGGTGTCGGGGCTCAAGGCACGAACCCTCCGGGAGCGGTGAGTTCCGATCTCACGTTGACGGGCGTGACTTTCGCCCAAGCCGGCTTTTATGCCGCCGTAGTCACCAACGCCGCCGGTTCAACCATCAGTGACCCCGTCGCCTTGAGCGTCTGGAGCGGCTCGGCCCCGGCGTTTTCCTATCTCACTTACAACGTGCATGGCAACGGTCTGACCAACTGGAGCACGAACATGTGGCACGTCCAGGCCATTGGCCGCCAGATGCAGTATCTCAACCCGGACATCATCACCTTCAACGAAATCCCGGTCACCAACAATTGCACGGCACAGATGGCGGATTTTGTCACGGCCTTCCGTCCGGGCTATTACCTCGTTACCAACTCCATGGACGACGGATTCATCCGGAGTGTCATCCTCAGCCGCTTTCCCATCGTCTCCTCGACCAGTTGGCTGCACGGGTCCGACCTCACGCCTTACGGCTATGGCAGTTCGGGTTTCACGCGCGATTTGTTCGAAGCGCAAATTTCCGTTCCGAATTTTCCGCAGCCGTTGCACGTGTTCACGGTCCATTTGAAATCGGCACAGGACTCTGATTCGTCGGCAAAACGGGCGGCGGAGGCGGGCGCCGTCTCCAATTTTTTCGCCACCATCTATCTCGCAACCAACAGTCTGCAGCCCTACGTGTTGAGTGGCGACATGAATGAAGACATCCTCCGGCCGCCGCCGAGCAATCCGCAGTCCATCCAGCGTTTGATCAGCGCTCCAACCGGTTTGCAACTGACCACCCCCCTCAATGCTCTCACCGGCAGTGAACGGACATGGTCCATTCAGGATGCCGATGGCCTCACCGTGCGCTACGATTACATCCTGCCGTGCGGATTGCTGTTTTCGAACATCACGGGCAGCCAGGTTTTCCGCACCGACCTGCTCACAAATCCGCCGCCGCCGTTGAAAACGAACGATAACACCACTGCCTCCGACCATTTGCCGGTGATCATGTTTTTCGGCAATCCCTACGCCCGACCGTTCCGCCTGATTTCAATCGCCAGAAGCAATGAAGCCGTGGCACTGACGTGGGAAGCGGTTCCCGGCCAGCCGTATCGCGTGGACGTGTCGTCCAATTTGTCGGCGTGGTCGGTCCTCGCGAGCAATCTGCTGGCAACGAACTTGAGCTTCACGCTCAATACAAAGGCAACGGGTGACCCCCGATTCTTCCGCGTTTATCGCGTGCCGTAAGCGTAGTTTCAAGGAATCCAGACCAGTTCCGGGTTGTTGGTGATGCCTTTACCGGCGGTGAAATTCCAGTACTCCTTGTTGCGAAAACGCGCGACGTGGCCGTCGAGAAAGACAAATTGTGCGCCGCGGTTGTGGAGGTTGGTGTGAACATACGTCCAGCCGCCAACCGCCGGCAGATTTTTTGAGTCAAACAGCCAAACAACGACGCTGGGCTGCCGAACGTTGGCCATTTGGATTGAATGATTTTCGTCGCCGGTTCCGTTGACGTTTTCATTCAGACAATAGTGAAACAAATTATTGGTTTTGCTGCTGCCATCACAACGGCGGGAATTGGCCGGACAAATCCAGATTGAATTTTCCGGGTGGATGAGATGATTGGTACGCCACGGCATGTCCCGGTAGCGTGGCAGATTCATTTGTTCCGGCAACTGGATGTACCAGGCTTTATAGGCTGGGTTAGACAAATTGGTTTCCAACGGCGTCGGTTTGCCTTCGGGCGGCAGGAAATCATCGTGATCCGCCGCATAAAGATGCGTTGCCAGTCCCCACTGCTTGAGATTGTTCCGGCAGGTGATCGCCTGTGCCGTGGCCCTGGTGCGGCTGAACGCGGACAACACCAGGGCGGCAAGAATTGCGATGACACCGATGGCCACCAGCAATTCGACCAAGGTGAATGCGCGTGAAGCCCTCATCGAATTTGCCCGGCAACGAATGAGCATGGCTTACCACGGCGTATTGATTGGTGCAAAACATTTATTTCAGGATTTTGTCTGCTGGAACTTCCTGCCGAATCGGAGTTCGGCGCTCCCACGCAATATCAGGCTGCGCGGCCGCTAACTTGCGAAGTCGAAGTCCGAGCAGCTCATGAAATAATGACAGCGCGGGCAACGGAGCTTGCACTTTTCGTTGATCAATTCGTGACCGCATTGCGGACAATATCGCCAGTGTTCACCGGAAATGTTTTTGTTGGACGGTGCGGGGCAGAAGTCCTGACGTGGGTTGTCCGATTCAGGCGAATCAGGCTGCGACGGGGATTTGGCTTGTGACGACTTCACGCAGGTTGAGTTTTCGGCTGGCGTGATCAATGTCAATGCCGACGAGATTGCCGTCCGCATCGTAGTCCAAAACCACGCCTTCGGAAACCTCCTGACTCTCGGCGCTCGGACGCGAGGCGAGGTCAATGTAGAGCGAATCCGTTTCTGGATAATAATTCAGTTTCATGGTTTGAATCTGAATCAGGCTGCGACTTCACAATACAACGCTTGTGATTGCGGTTCGGGAACATCTTCTCCAGCCAGACGCAAGCCTTCAATGTGAAACTCAATGGCGTCGTGCATCTCCCCCTCGACTTCTTTGCGCGAACTGCCAGTGGCGACACAACCCGGCAAATCCGGCGAATAGGCCGAATAACCCGTGCCGGTCTTTTCGATGATGACTAAATAGCGGCTCATTTCAGTCCTGACTGCTTCAAGATACTATTTTTTGTGCCGGGTGCAAGGTCGTCGTTGGGCTTTCCGGCAATCGTCACCAACCCGCGTTTTTGCGGATGCTTGTATTGGCGATGGCTGCCGCGGGTGCGGTCAAGATACCAGCCGTCGCCTTCGATGAGCCTGATTGCTTCGCGAACTTTCATAATTTTATCACTACGATTTCTAAAAGCAGAATATGCACGTGGAGCGAATATTCAAGAAAACAGGCTCGGCAGGAATGCCATTATCAATGCCGCCTATTGGCGGTGGGTCTGTTGGCAAGGTAAAGGTGGGGCGAATTGCTTAACTTTGCCAACGCAAAACTTTTTTAATTCGTGAAGCATGTCGCTCTGCGTCCCGCTAGAAACTTTTTTCAATTCCCCTTTCCAGACAGGTTGCTGTAACAGCGTCGGAAATTTTGCTTCCACCATTTTCTCAACAGCTCCCTTCCACCAGTTAAGCGATTCCCATTGGGTCAGTTCTTTCAGCACGAGGAAATGAATACGGTCAACACCACAATCTGTTAAAATGCAGAAAAATCGCAGGTGAGATTTCATATTGTCTTCTGCGCTTTTTATGCTCTTTACCTTTTCTGTTCCCGAAAGCACAACATCTACACCTTTTCCACAAAACGCTTGGAATGGTTTGATTTGTTCCTTCGTTGGCCACAAGACAGGCACTCCGCGACGCACAAATAAATCCGACCAATGTTTTCGCGTTCGGACTATTTCATCCACACACTCGCCAACAAGCTTTGCCGTGAGAGCACCAAACAGCGTTCGGTTGTCATGAAGTCCGGCTCCTACGGTTTCTGCTGACAGCTCTATGGCTTTGACGATTTCTTTTGCGTTCGCTGTAAAATTGGGATTCTTCGCCCGAATTGAAGGCATGAAAAGCGATTGCCTTGCTTTGGTTTTGAACAACTCGGGATTTTTTAGTGCCAGTTCAGAAAAAGTTTCTGTCAATTTCAAAGCTTGATCCCATAACTCTTGACTCGCAGTTAGCCTGCCGTTTTTTGCCATTTCACAAAGTGCCTCATTTAAGCGACGTATGTGATTGAGTAATAGATTTTCAAAATTATTTGGGAATGAAGGGTGCGTTGCTTCGTCTAACGAACTGGCCTTACGAAGCGCATGAAAATACACTTGAGCAACAATGTCTCCATACATTGAGAAATGCAAAAGGTCGTCCTTTGTTATTCCGTCCCACGGCGAATACCAAGACCACTCCGAAATGAGTTTAAGATTTTCGACTCGTTGCTCCCAAGTCGCTCCATCATTAAGTTGTGGTTTTTGTCTTCTGCTGCCTTTTGATTGAGGTTTCGGGGTTTTGATTTTCTTCGTGAGGTGCATATTCCCGTTGGTTTAGGCAGTTCGCCCAAACTTTTTCTCCAACTCGCGGTAATTCATTTCAATCAGCGTCGGTCGTCCGTGCGGACAGGTGTAAGGCATCGCGCAACGGCGCAGGTCCTCGACGAGATTTTCCAGTTCCGCGCCGGCCAGCGGGTCATTGGCCTTCACCGCATGGCGGCAGACGGTCTTGGCAATCGTGTGCTCGCCCAGCCGCGCCAGGTTCACTTCGCGTCCCGCCGCCTTCAATTCGTCCACGAGATCGAGCACAAAGCGGCGCGCGTCCGCTGTCTTCACAAACGGCGGCAGCGCGTCGAGCAGGAACGTGCGCTCGCCGAATTCGCTCAGCCCGACGCCGAGCCGGGTGAGCGCGGCCAGTTGCTCGCGCAGGAAATTCGCGTCGCGGGCGGGCAGTTCAACGGTCTCCGGCAGCAACAGTTTTTGCGACGGCGCGGAACCGTTTTGTTCCAGCCGGTTCAGCATTTGCTCGAACAATATCCGTTCGTGCGCGGCGTGCTGGTCGAGCAGGACGAGTCCGCGGTCGGATTCCAGCACGGCATAAAGTTTGCCGATGACGCCGACGAGCCGGAGCGGGACGTTAAGCAGCGGCGTGACGCCGGAAGGCGGGACCTGGGCAGCGGTGGCTGCGGCAGTTTCCGGCGAAGATAGAGGATGGACGATGGAAGATGGAGCCGGTGGTTCGGTTGTCGTTGGTGGCGGCGGCGCGCCCACCTCCGCTTTGCTCTGACGCGCCAGGAAACCCATTTTCAATGGCGGTTGCTGGATTGCCGGCCTTGGCAGTTCGGCGGCAGGCTTCAGCTTCTCCGGAAATTGCGGCAAAGCAGGTGTGGATTGCGGCTCCGCTTGTCTGACGGTTTCAACTTTGGACTTTGGACCCGGAGCTTTGGACTCTCCGGCATGAAATGCCAGGAGCGTTTCCTGCACCGCCTGGGCGACGAATTTCCGGATTTCAAACTCCCGGTGGAATTTCACCTCGCGCTTGGCCGGATGGATGTTCACGTCCACGGCGGCGGGATCAATCTCCAGGAACAGGCAGCAGACCGGGTAACGGCCCTTCATCAGCGCGGTGTGATAGCCTTCGAGCAGCGCGTAGTTGAGTCCGCGATTTTCGACCGGCCGGCGGTTGACGAACAGGTGCTGGCACTCGCGCGTCGCGCGCGAAACGCCTGGCGAACCGATGAAGCCCCAAACCTTGAGTGACGGGTGACGGGTGGCGGGTGACAAGTCCGGATCGCCGGCGGTTTTTTCAGGATGAGCTGTCTCAAAGATGTCGGTTTCTTCCGGCTGGACTGACTCGTCGAGCGCGGCGGTGAAATTTACGGACAAAAGCTTTTCCTCGCCGAGCAGCGAACGCAGCCGTTCGCGCAACGCGTCGAGCCGGCTCGAAATTGCCGCGCCGTCCCGCTTTGCGGGATGCGCGGGCAATTGCCACACGAGCCGTCCGTCCTTCTGGAACGTGAACGCGACTTCGGGATACGCCAGCGCGGCGAGCGTGAGGTAATGCTGGATATGCGCCGCCTCGGTTTCCTCCGTGCGCAAAAACTTCCGGCGCGCGGGCAGATTGAAGAAAAGCTGCCGCACTTCAACATTCGTGCCGGGCGCGCTGCCGGCGGCTTTGACTTCGACAATTTTCCCGCCGTTAACGACAATTTGTGTGCCTTCGGGCGAACCGCCGTCGCGTTCGCGCGTGGTGAGCGCGAAGCGGCTGACGCTGGCGATGCTGGGCAGGGCCTCGCCGCGAAATCCCATCGTGGCAATCGCCGCCAGGTCCTCGGCTTTCTGAATTTTGCTCGTCGCGTGGCGTTCGAGACAGAGCAGCGCGTCGTCCCGGCTCATGCCGGTGCCGTCGTCGGTCACCCGGATGAGGCTGCGTCCGCCGGCCTGAATTTCCAGGGTCACGCGCGCCGCCTGCGCGTCGAGCGCGTTTTCGATGAGTTCCTTCACGACACTCGCGGGACGCTCAATCACTTCGCCGGCGGCGATTTGATTGGCGACTTGCTCGGAAAGCAGGTGGATGCGATTCATCGAGGGGAAAACGTGTTGCGTGTTGCGTGTTGCGTCAAGCAGGTTATGAGTCGCCGGTGAATTCTTGACGGACCACGCAACACGTCTTCATTACGGCAGCGGCAGGGCAAACGCAAACACCGCGCCCCGCCCCGGTTCATTGCGCGCCCAGATGCGGCCTTTGTGGTCTTCAATGATTTTTTTGCAAATGGAGAGGCCGAGGCCGGTGCCGTGGGCTTTGCCGAACGTGGCGAAGACTTCAAACAGCTTGCCAGCGATTTCAGGCGCGATGCCGGGGCCGGTGTCCTCGATTTCGGTGACGATTTCCTTTTCGTCGCAGTGAAAGCGCAGAAAAATTGTGCCGCCGTTGAGCATCATGTCGGTGGCGTTGTGGACGAGGTTGGAGAAGACGCGGCTGAGGCGGCGCGGATTGAACGGGATGAGGATGGCGGGCGGTTCGTTTTGCATTTCGATGCGCGCATCCTTGAGTTCCGCTTCGGCGCGGAGGTCGGCGATTAAATCGAGAACAAATGTGCGGTAACTGGCGGGTTTGGTTTCCGCGTCCGCCGGTTTGCCTTCCGTGAAGATGAGAATGTCGCCGGCCATGTCGCTGATGCGTTCGACCTGCTTGCGGATGCGGGCCTGGGCCTGGGCGCGCGCTTCCGGGCGGACGTCGGGCCGGTCAAGCGTCCCGGCGGAGAGGCTGATGATGCTGAGCGGATTTTTCAGGTCGTGGACGATGGAGCGGGCGAAATTGCCGACCACGGCCAGGCGTTCGGCCTGGACGACTTCACGGAGGTAGAGATGGTCGAATTCGCGGAGGCGGTGGCTGATGTGTTGCAACAGGCCGAACGCCAGCGCGGGCGAGCGCTGGATGAACGAAAGCATTTCGCCGCGCGGAAGGAAATAAACGTCCGTGTCCTTGACCGCGGTGGCGGTGGCCGAGCGCGGGCGATGTTCGATCATGGCCATTTCGCCGAAAATTTCCCCGGGGCCAAGTTGGGAAAAGACACACCGGGCGCCGGCGCTGACGAGACAGGAAATTTCCACCAACCCATCTTTGACGAAATAGACGCCATTGCCGGGATCGTCTTCATGGAAAATTTCACAACCGGCGGCAAAATGCCGTTCCTGGGCGATAAAACGCAACGCCTGCAGTTCGTCGCGGCCCAGATTGCGAAACAAAGCAATGGATTCAAGCGCGGCCATCAGCGCACTGTATACCAGTTTCGGCAGGTAATTGCACATTTTTTTGCAGCGGCGCTCTGTGAGAGGCACATTCGCGAACTGCCCCCGGAACGCCGGCCTCCGGCCCGGCGGATGTTGAAATTCCAGCAGAAACGCGCCAGATCGGAGATCGGCGCTCCCCTGTGAGCGCTGGTGGAATCAATGGCGACGGTCGCAGACCGCCGCTACAGTGCAAAAGCAAACGGTAAATGGTAAAAATTTGGCGTCGTAAAGCCAAGAAATGCTAAGAATGACAGCTTGGATGTGAATGATAACTTATTGACAAAAAGTTACAAAAACGTCACACTGAAACATTCGGGTAGCAGTACGTTTCTTCAGCGGGGTTCCCCACCCCCACCTCCTTGGCGTCTGCTGCCCGGATTTTTTTAAAGCCGCTTGACGCTTCCCGAAGCTTCTTTTAACCTTACAGGCTCCATTGCGGGGGCGTAGCTCAATTGGTTAGAGCGCTGCCCTGTCACGGCAGAGGTTACGGGTTCGAGCCCCGCCGCTCCCGCCAGCCCCGAAGGCATTCGGGGCTGCCGCGCCGGAGCTGAAAGCGAAGGCGGGCTTCGTACGCCAGGGATCAGCGCTGCGAACTACGACTCGGCAAGCCACTACGGAGTTTTCTTACGTCTATAACTGCCAGCAACAATCCAACGGGGCATTACCTTGGAAAGGCTCATTTTCCAGTCGGAAAAGATCGTCGTGCAAGTCCGCTTCTGTCAGCGATCCGACCTATTTGCAATTGAAATTTGAGCCGGGATCGGCAATTTCATGTGAGAAATCGCAGCCGAATGAAAATACCCAACGCGCAATCAGCAACCGTGCCGGAACGGAAGGTCACGCATTATCTGCTCAATCCGGCACATCCCGCCGGCGGCAGCAAGGCGACATTTTTCCTGCGTTCTGGTTTTACAGTAGCCGAATGGCAGCGGCTGGCCGAGGCATTGCTCCGTCATGCCCGCGAAAATGAGGTGGCAGCAATGGAACAAACCGCTCATGGCTACCGTTACGTCGTGGACGGGCCGTTGACCGCACCCGACGGTTCGCGCTTGAATGTTCGCAGCGCATGGTATATTAATCTTGGTGGTGGTGGTATAGCACGTTTTGTAACCGCACACCCGTTGCCAAAACTATGAGCACAATCAAAGAACTGGATGCCGTAGCTCTGACGTGTGACCTGCCTGAACACAGGCTGGCGCGGGGCGACGTAGGCACCGCCGTGCTGGTGCATGGCAACGGGGCAGCCTTTGAGGTGGAATTTGTCGGCTACGACGGCCATACCGTTGCCTTACTGACGTTGGAACGCAACCAAGTGCGTCCGCTTCAAACGAACGACATTCCCCATGCCCGTGAACTGGTTGCGGTGTGATTTATTGGTCAAGATTTAACGGCTCGCTCATAAACGGCAGCCCCATCGCGTAAAGTCTCATTTCAGCGCCTCAAGGCACTTCCACCACCCTGACGGGCGCGTGCTTGATTCGTTTGAACAGGAAAATCAGCGGCACGCAGCCGAGCGCGAGCAGGCCGAACAGCCGGAAATTGTCCACGAACGCCCACAGGTGCGCCTGATGGTCGAGCGTGTTGTAAACCAGGCTGTAGGCCCGGCTCGTGGCGCGCACGGGATCGCCGTGCCGCACGAGCAGGGCATGCGCGGCGGCGAGCCGTTGCCTGAACACCGGGTCGGTCGGCGTCAGATGCCCGACCATCAGCGCCTGATGCGCCTGTGCGCCGCGCGCCAGCATGGTGGTGACAAACGCGATGCCGATGCTGCCGCCGAGGTTGCGCATGAGATTGTAAAGGCCGGTCGCGTTGCCCATTTGCGACTGGCGCAATTGACCCATCGTCGTCGTCGTCAACGGCACAAAAATAAAACTGATGGCCACGCCGTTGAGGATGCTTGGCAGGATGACGCGCGCCTGGCTCACCTGCAAAGTGATGTCGCTCAACACATAGGACGACACGGCCAGCATCGTGAATCCAAAACACAACAGCCAGCGGCTCCGGATGCGCCCCACCAGCCGCCCGACGATGAACGTGGTGACGAACGCGCCGATGCCGCGCGGACTCATCGCGTAACCGCTTTGCAACGCCGGATAACCCATCAGCGTTTGCAAAAACAACGGCAATTCCGCCGTCGTGCCGTAAAGAATCACGCCGACGACCGTCATCAACATCACGCCGACAGCGAAATTGCGGTTGCGAAAAACCCGCAAATCCACCAGCGGATGGTCGGCCGTGAATTCCCTCACCACGAACCCGGCCAGGGAGACGGCCGAAATTGCCACCAGCCACCGGATCCAGTTTGACCCGAACCAGTCCTCTTCCTGTCCCTTGTCGAGCGAGATTTGCAGTGTCGCCAGCCAGACGGCCAGCAGCGCGAACCCGATGAAATCAATCGTCGCCGCCTTGTTTCGTTTGATGTAGGGCGGATCTTCAACGAGCCATTCCTGCATCAACACGGCCATGATGCCGACCGGCAGGTTGATGTAAAAAATCCAGCGCCACGAGTAATTGTCCGTGATCCAGCCGCCGAGCGTCGGCCCCAGAATCGGTGCCACGATCACGCCCATGCCAAACATTGCCATGGCCGCGCCGCGTTTGGCCGGCGGGAAACTTTCCAGCAGAATCGCCTGGGCAATCGGCACCATCGCGCCGCCGCCCGCGCCCTGCAAAATGCGCGCCAGAATCAGCGTCTGCAAATTCCACGCCAGCCCGCACAACGCCGAGGCGAACGTGAACATCATCACGCACGAGAGCAGCACGCGCTTCCGGCCAAAATAATTTCCCAGCCAGCCGGTCATCGGCAAAATGATCGCGTTGGAAACGAGATAGCTCGTCAGCACCCAGGTCGCCTCGTCGGTGGTCGCCGAAAGGCTGCCGGCGATGTGCGGCAGCGCGATGTTGGCGATGGACGTGTCGAGCACCTCCATGAATACCGCCATCATCACGGCGAACGCGATGAGCCAGGGATTATGGCGCGGATGCCAGTCCTCGTGATGTGCGCCGTCGGGCATGGGAAAAATCAATGACTAATGACAAAGCACGAATGACGAAAGAATTCCCAATGTCTCAATTCCGAATCCAATCGCTGAGCCTTCGTCTTCATGGGGCATTTGCGCTTCGTCATTCTTTAGTCATTATGGTTTAGTTATTTGTCATTCTTTCCGTCCCCACGACGGTCATAGACCGCTGCTACATGTTCATTTTCCGTCGCAAAACGGACTGAAATCCCATCGCCGACGCGCCCGCCAGAATAATTGCGGCCAGCGCCATCGCCCAATCCGGCAGGCTGAACGAACTCACCTGAACGTCCGGGCTTACGGAAAGTCCCGGACCGATGGTGCGGCCAACGGGCAACGGCTCGTCGAAAACGATTTTCACCGGCACGCGCTGGACGACCTTTACGTAATTGCCCGTCGCGTTTTCCGGCGGCAGCAGGCTGAACCGCGCACCACTGCCAGCCTGAATGCTGTCCACGTGTGCGCGCAGCGTTTTGCCGAGCGCGTCAATCTCAACGAGCGTCGGTTGCCCGGGTTTCATGTGCTTCAACTGCGTCTCCTTGAAATTGGCAACGACCCAGACCTCCGGAGGCACGATGGACATCAGCACCTGGCCAGTTTGCACATAATCACCCGGCTCGACCGCCTTGCGCGTCACACGCCCGTCGCTGGGCGCGAAAATTTTCGTGTAGGAAAGATCCAGTTGCGCCGATTGCACGCTTGTTTGCGCCTGCCGGAATAGCGCGAGCGCCATGCTGACGCCGGCTTCCGTCGCGTTCAACTGCGCCCCGGCCTCGTTGATTTTCGATTCGTCCGCCGCGGCATTTTGCTGGGCGGCATTCAGGTTCGCTTCCGCTTGTTGAGCCGCAGCCTGCGCGCTGTCAAATTCCTGTTGCGAAATCGTGTTTTCCTTCCGCAATTCCTGGCTGCGCTCAAAATCCGATTTCGCTCGCGCAGCGGTGGCGGCCGCCGCGGCGGTGTCGGCCTTTGATGCTTGAGCGACGGCCCCGGCGGTCGTCACTTTTGCGCGCATCAACTCGAACCCGGCGAGCGCGAGTTTGTAGCTCGATTCCTGCGCGTCCGCCGCGGATTGCTTCTGTGCGGCGGTCATCGCGTAATCCGCCGGGTCAATTTCCACGAGCAGGTCGTTCGAGCGGACGAGTTGGTTGTCCAAAACGTGGACCGCCAGCACCTGGCCGGAAATCCTTGGCGCGATGGAAACGACGTGACCTTCAACAAACGCGTCGTCCGTGGATTCGTGCGTCAAAAAGCCGTTGAGATAAGACAGCGCAAAACACACCAGCACGGCAAGCACAGCCGTCGCCGGCCACACCAACCAAGGTGAATTCAGTCTGGCCAATTTTGCGCCATTGCCCTTGGGCGCGGCGGACGGCGGACTGGCGGTGGATGGATTTTCGTTCATAACATTTGAAATGACTAATTCCTAAATCCTAATGACGAAAGAATGACGAAGCTCGAATGACAAATTACCAAAGCCGTTCGTCATTTGGAAATTTTGGAATTCTTTAGTCATTCGTCATTATGGTTTAGTCATTCGGTGTTCGGATGTTTCGGTTTTCCCCCGCGTGCTGCTTGGCGATCAAAATATAAATCGAGGGAATCACCAGCAGCGTGAACAGCGTGCCGATGCTCATGCCGGCCACGAGGATGATGCCGATGGAGTTGCGCGCCGCCGCGCCGGCGCCGCTGACGAGCGTGAGCGGGAAGTTGCCGGCCACGGTGGCTACGCTGGTCATCAGCACGGGTCGCAGCCGCAACATGGCGGCCTCGCGCACCGCCTGGATTTTGGTCCGGCCTTGGCGCTGGAGTTCGTTGGCGAACTGCACGATCAGGATGCCATTTTTGGAAATCAATCCGACCAGCGTGATCAGTCCCACCTCGGAATAGATGTTCATGGATGTGGTCCATCCGTTCGTCCAGAAGGGGATGTTCGGGCTGGGCATCTTCCAGAAGCAGAAAATGAGCGCGCCGAAAATCGCCAGCGGCACCGAACCGAAGATGATGATAAACGGATCGCGGAAGCTGTTGAACTGCGCGGCCAGCACCAGGATGATCAGGACGACCGCGAGCAGGAAAGCGGGAAGAAACTTGTCGCCTTCCACCCGCAGAAACCGCGAGTCGCCGGTGTAATCCAGCTTGTAGCCGCTCGGCAACATCCGCGTACACTCGGTTTCCATGAATTTCAGCGCGGTGTCCAGCGGCACAATGGCGACGCCGCTGATTTTGACGGAATTCAACTGCTGGAACCGGTTCAACGCGCGCGGCGTGGTGTGTTTTACCAGGTGCGCGAAGGTGCTGACGGGAATCAACTGGTTGCCCGGCCCTTTGACGTAGGTGTTTTGCAGTTGCTCCGCGTTCAAGCGCGCGCCGCGCTCGAGTTGCGGAATGACCTTGTAACTGCGGCCCGCCAGATCAAAACGGTTCACGTAATTGCCGCCGACCAAAGCGCCCAGGTCCGAGCCGATCGTCTGCATGTCGAGACCGAGCGTGGCGACCTTGTCGCGGTCAATGACCAGTTCGATTTCCGGCTGGTCCACCTTCGTGTCAATCAGCGGCGGAAAGGCGAACATGCCGTTGGTGGCGCACTGCTGCTGCAACTGCTGGGCGAATTTCAAAATCTGCTCCGGGTCGGCGGTGGCCGAGACCACGAGGTTCAGCGGAAAATTTTCGCCGCCGCCGGGCAACGGCGACGGCGTTACCATGGACATGCGGATGCCGGGCAGCCGGCTCACCATCGCCTGCACTTCCGGCACGATCTGGAAGGCGGTGCGCTTCCGCTCGCCCCACGGCTTCAACACCAGACCGCCAAATCCGCCGTCCGGCTGGGTGAGCTGGAAGACCTGCTCTCTTTCCGGCACTTTTTCAAATGAGTGTCCGGCCAAATCCGCGTAAAACGAGGTTTGTTCGATGGTTGAGTCCGGCGGCGTTTCCACGACTCCGAAGATGACTCCCTGATCTTCCGCCGGCGCGGGTTCCTTTGCCTGCCAGGCCATTTTGAACATCGGAATGGTCAGCAAAGACAGCCCGATCCAGATCGTATAAACCATCGGTCGCCGCGCCAGCGTCCAGTCCAGCACGCGCCCGTAGAAATTTTTCAGCCGGTCGAAATCGCGGTTGATGCGTCCGACCAGTCCGTGTTCCTCGCGGTCGTGGCTCAACAGTTGCGACGCCATCACCGGCGAAAGCGTCAGCGCCACAATGCCGGAAATGAACACCGCGCCCGCCAGCGTCAACGCGAATTCACGGAACAGCGAGCCGGTCAGCCCGCCTTGAAACGCAATCGGCGCATAAACCGCCGCCAGGGTGATGGTCATGGCGATGACGGGGCCGATCAGTTCCCGGGCGCCCAGCAACGCGGCGTCCACCGGCGTTTTGCCTTCGCGGATGTGGCGTTCGATGTTCTCGACCACCACGATGGCGTCGTCCACGACCAGCCCGACGGCCAGCACTATCGCCAGCAGCGTGAGCAGGTTCAGGGTGAACCCGAAAACCTGCATCAGGAAGACCGCGCCGATGAGCGAGAGTGGGATGGCGACCAGCGGAATCAGCACCGAACGGAACGAGCCAAGGAAGAGAAAAATCACCACCGACACGATGACCAGCGTGATCATCAGAGTCTTCACCACTTCGCGCAACGCGTCGGAAATATACTTGGTCGCGTCATAGGCCACGTAGGCATTGAGACCGGTGGGCAGAACCTTTTGGATGGAAGCCATTTCTTTGCGCACCCGCTTCATGACGTCGAGCGAGTTGGCGTTGGGCAGGGCCCAGACGCCCATGAACACTGCGTGTTCGCCACTGAAGCGCACTTCGGAATTGTAATCCTCCGCGCCCAGGACCACGTCGGCCACGTCACTCAATCGCACCAGCCGGTCGCCGGCTCGGCGGACCACAAGGTTTTTGAATTCCGTTACGGAGCGCAAATCCGTGTTCGCCGTCAGGTTGACCTGGACGAGCGAGCCTTTCGTCTGGCCGACGGCGGAAAGGAAATTATTCGCGGTCAGCGCCGTGCGCACCTCGTTCGGGCTGATGTTGAAGGCCGCGAGCCGGTCGGGCTTCAGCCAGATGCGCATGGCAAACGTGCGGCCGCCCAGAATGTCCGCCTTTTGCACACCCTCCACCGCGGTCAGTCGCGGTTGCACCACGCGCACGAGGTAGTCGGTGATCTGGTTCGCCTCTAGGACGTCCGACGAAAAACTCAGGTAGGCCGACGCAAATTGCGAATCGGCGGTGGCGATGGTGAGCGTGGGAATCTCCGCTTCGGGCGGCAGATCGTTGCGCACCTGGTCCACCTTGGAACTGATTTCGCCGAGCGCCTTTTTGGAATCGTAATTCAACCGCAGATGAACGGTGATGGTGGAAAGACCCAGTTTGCTGGCGGATTCCATGTAATCAATCCCGTCCGCTGCGGCGATGGCGCGTTCCAGCGGCTGGGTGACGAAACCGCGCACCAGATTCGCGCTGGCGCCCACGTAAACCGTCGTCACCGTGACGGTGGCGTTCTCGCTCAGCGGGTATTGCCGGATGTTGAGCGAACGGATTGCCTGCAGGCCCGCGATCAAGATGATCAGGCTCACCACGGTCGCCAGCACCGGCCGGCGGATGAACAGGTCGGTAAAGGACTTCATTTGGGAAGGGGAAACATCGAACACCCAACATTGAACGTCCAACATCCAATGAGTTTCAAATGCCGAAACATTGGATGTTCGATGTTGGTTGTTGGATGTTGATTGTTCACAAAATTAACTGTTGGGCGGGTTGGGCGACATCGAAGGCTTGGGCGTGTCGGTGTTGTTTTCCTGGACGCTGGTGCCGTTGTGCAGCTTGAAGAGGCCCGCGCTCACCACGCGTTCGCCGGCCTTGAGGCCGGAGGTGACGCTGACGAAATCCCCGCGCGACCGGCCGGTGCGGACGAATTGCTGGCGGACGACCTGCCGCAGTTTTCCCCCGCCCTTCGCCGGCTGCGTCTCAATCACATAAACCGAATCGCCATACGGCGCGCTCAAAATGGCCGTTGCCGGAACCGCCAGCACGGTTTGCTCTTCCGGGAAAATCACCTCAACGCGCACGAACATCCCTGGATGCAACTGTTTTTCGGCGTTTTCAAACGTAGCCTGCAACCGCACGCTGCGCGTCGTCGAGTCCAGGTCAGGATTGATCGCCGTCAGCGTGCCGTCGAAATGTTGGTCGGGATAAGTGTCGCTGGAAACCCGCACCGCCAGCCCGGTCTTGAGCCGGGCCAGATCCTGCTGGGGCAGGGAAAAATCGGCAAAAACCGGCGACAACGCCTGCAATGAAACGATCGGTTTGCCCACATCCAGCAACTCGCCGAGATTGACCAGCCGGATGCCCAATTGCCCGGCGAACGGCGCACGGATGGTTTTCTTTTCAATCGTCGCCCGGATCACGTCGGCATCGCCTTGTTCCTGTTTCAAGGTCGCTTCCACGGCGTCCAGCTCGGATTGGGAGACGGTGTTGTTCGCGCGCAACTGGCGCGTGCGCTCGGCATTGAGCCGCGCCAGTTCCACCTGCGCTTCGACGGCGCGCAACTGTGCTTCCTCCGATGACGTGTCCAGCCGCACCAGCAGGTCGCCCCTGGCCGCGACTGCGCCGGATTCGAACGCGATTTCGCTCACCGTCCCCGCGATTTCGGGCGAGACGGTCACGCCCTGTGCCGCATTGATCGAGCCGACCGCCGTCAGCGTGTCCTGCCATTTTTCCTCGTGCGCCACGGCGGCGGAAATCGTTTCCGGCGGCGGAGCGAACGCCTGGCCGGCGGCGATGAGGGTGTGAATTTGCCATGCCTTGACGCCAGCCAGCCCCAGAACGACTGCCAGCACGACGATGACCGCGGTTAAGATTTTTCGTTTCATGTTTTTTGCGATGATTGGTGGCTCCCGATAAAAATATTCAGCCTCGTTTTTTCTTTGCGCCCGCGCCGGTCAGGAACAGGTCCACGATGCGTTCCGCCGCCCGGCGGTTCAGGCGGTAATCCGGCATCAACAAATGCGACGCAATATAAAGGTGCGCCTGCCCGTAAAAACCATAGGCCAGATCCCGGCTGTCGAAGTGGTCGTTCAATTCGCCGGCCGCCTGGGCGCGTTTGATCAGCGAACGGATGAATTCGAGGTTGCGCTGGCAGCGGTCGAGATAACGCAGGTCCGGCGGCACTTCGCCCGGCGCGGCAAACGCGGTGGCGAACGCGATGCGCGTCAGGTCCCGGTTTTTGTGAAAGTAATCAAACAGCGCTGCAAGAATTTCAATCAGTTGTCCGCGAACGTCTGATTTGCGGGCCGCGGCCTGCTGGACGACCTGCAACCGCTCGTCGTGCGCCTCGCTGACCAGCGCCTGGAACAGACCCGCCTTGTCACGGAAATAATAATACAGCGCCGGCTTGGACACTTTCGCGTCATCCACGATTTGCTGGACGGACGTGGCCGCGTAGCCGCCGTTGGCGAAGCGCTTGAGCGCCGCCCGGAGAATCTGCCGTCTGGTTTCGGGACCATGCTTGGGCATAAACCTACCGAACGGTAGGTATGAAAACGGCGGTTGTCAAATAATTTTTCTCCGAAGGGTTGTTGGTGGCGGGCGGATATCCGCATGAGCCTTGAACTTAAATCCGAAATCCGAACTTGCGAAATCCGAAAGAAGCCCGGATTCCGAAGGCCGAAAGAAGACCGAAGCCCGAAATCAGAAAGTCGAGGACGAGAACGAGGACGAGAACGAGCGCCCACGGCGGGGCGAATCTCAATCCGGCGAGGTTTGGGCTGCCGGCGCCTGCAATTTTGAATGACGACACCCGTAGGTGAAATAGATGACGAAGCCGATGGCCATCCAAACAATCAGTCGCGCCCAGGTGTCCGGTGGCAGTCCATACATTAGATAGCCGCAAGACAGGACCCCCAGCGGCGCGATCAGCCAGAATACCGGCGTGCGGAATGGCCGGGCTATTTGGGGATCCGTGAAACGCAGAACGAACACACCGGCGCAGACGATGGCGAACGCGAGGAGCGTGCCAATGGACACGAGTTCGCCCAGCAGGCCGATGGGGAACAAACCTGCGACCAGCATGGCGATCGCGCCGGTGAGAATCTGGGCGATCCAGGGCGTGCGGAATTTGGGATGCACCGCGCTGAACACCGGCGGCAGCAATCCATCTTTCGACATCGTGTAAAAAATCCGCGGCTGGCCGAGCATCATCACCAGGATCACGGACGAAAGGCCCGCAATCGCACCAATTTTGATGATGGGCCGCAGCCAGGCGACCGAAGGCCCCAGTGAATTGATCGCCACGGCGATCGGGGCCGGATCATTAAGCTTGGTGTAGGACACAATGCCCGTCAAAACGAGCGCCACGGCGATATAAAGCACGGTGCAGATTCCGAGCGAGCCCAGGATTCCAACCGGCATGTCGCGCTGCGGGTTTTTGGCTTCCTGCGCAGCGGTGGACACGGCATCGAAACCGATATAGGCAAAAAATATCACACCCGCACCGCGCACCACGCCACTCCAGCCAAACTCGCCGGGGCCGAGTGACGGCGGTATGAACGGATGCCAGTTGTTCCGGTTGATGTAGGCAATCCCAACGGCAATAAACGTCAGAATCACCGACATTTTTATCGCCACGATGACGTTGTTGAACGTGGCGGATTCCTTGATGCCGAGAACGAGCAAAAACGTGATGAACCCGACGATCAACATGGCCGGGACGTTTAGCACGGCGCCGGTGCTGACCCAGCCCTCCGTGAACAGCCGCCAGATGTTCCACCCCGCGCCGGGCGGAGTCACATGGTTGTAAGGCCCGGAAGTAAAGGCGGACGGGATGGTGATTCCAAGCTCCTGAAGAAAGGACACCACATAGCCCGACCAGCCGACCGCGACCGTGGAAGCGGCAAACAAATACTCGAGGATCAAATCCCAGCCGATGACCCAGGCGACGAATTCGCCCAGGGTCGCGTAACCATAAGTATACGCCGACCCGGAAATGGGGATCATGGCCGAGAATTCGGCATAACACAGCCCGGCGAACGCACAAGCCAGCCCGGCCAGCACAAACGAAAAAACGATGGCCGGTCCCGCGTATTTCGCGGCCGCCTGTCCCGTGAGGACAAAGATGCCCGCGCCGATAACGGCGCCGATTCCCAGTGCGGTCAGGTTCACCGGTCCCAACGCCCGTTTGAGGCGTTTGTCCGTCAACACCTCGGCTTGCAGGTCGGCTACACTTCGGCGGCGAAACAAATTCATGCGGGGGATTTCAACTCGTTTTGAGCCTGTTTAATGAAGTGCCCGTTCCCGGAAGTCAAGCAAACGCCACCGGTTCTTCGATTAGCCATCTCTCAACCCCGCCGCCGCGTGAGATGAAACTGTTTACGCGGAACACCACACCGCCCTGGCCGGGGATTTCATGCTCGCGCCATGATGATTTCCGGAGTTGCTGCCCGGTGCCGGGCGAAGCAATGGACCGATCCGCCGACAACAGTTGCCCGGCAACCAGGCTGAGGTCGTAACGCGGTGAAGCCACGCGCGGATTGTCAAGCAGGAACGACTGCAGGAACGACTGTGCTTGTTCGGTCGCCAGCGTTGCTTTGAGTCGCTTGCTGACTCTCCGGGGACAAAGCCCGAAGCTCGAAGGCCGAAACCCGGAAGAAATCCTAAAACCGAAGCCCGAAACGCGACAGCCGCTTGTGCGACAGTCTGGCCTTCGGGTTTCGGTCTTCGGGCTTCTTTCGGACCTCGGATTTCGGCCTTCGGATTTATGCCGCGCCAACGACTTGCATCCCGGGTTAGAGCAGTCCTGCCCGGCCGCGGCGAAATGGGCGGGGCGGTGCAGGTTCCGGTTCGTTTTCACGCCACAACCATAGCGGGCGAGGTGCGGGGAAGGTTAATTGATAAAAAGTGCGGCGGCTTTATGAAAATCAATGCGGCAAAGTCCGCAGGTAAAGAGCGGTTTAGGCGGGCAAACGCGGATAAATCAGGCCGAAATGTCCTGTTGACTTCGTCCGAAAGTTTGATATTTTTTCCGCTCCTTTGCCCAGGTTTTAGATGAAAACATATTTGCCCAAAGTGAATTTGGACCAGCGGAAGTGGCACGTGATTGACGCCGACGGCGCCGTGCTTGGCCGGCTGGCCGTGCAGGTTGCCGACATTTTACGCGGCAAAAACAAGCCCGTCTTCACGCCTCACCTCGACGCCGGCGATTTTGTCGTTGTCATCAACGCTGAAAAAGTCCGGCTCACCGGCAAGAAGGAAACGGCCAAGGAATTCATGACCTATTCCGGCTGGAAGGGCGGCGAGAAATACACCACGGTTGCCCAGGTACGCGCCCGGCATCCGGAAAAACTCATCCTGCACGCCGTCAAAGGCATGATTCCTAAAAACCGGCTCGGCAGCCAGTTGCTGACCAAGCTGAAGGTTTTTAAAGGCCCGAAACATCCGCACGCCGCCCAGAAGCCTGAACCCCTCAAAGCCGCGGCTTGATTCTCCCAACCCTCAACCCTCAACTGACCGATGGCTGAAACCAAAATTCCCGAATACCTCGGCACGGGACGGCGCAAGACCGCCATCGCGCGGGTCCGGCTCGCGTCCGGCAATGGCAAAATCACTGTCAACGGACGCCAGTTTGAAAATTATTTCACGCTGGAAACGCAGCGCGTGACCGCGACGCAGCCGCTGGCCGTCACCGGCACGGCGGAAAAGTTCGACGCGCGCATCAACGTCAGCGGCGGGGGGCCGAACGGCCAGGCCGGCGCGGTGCGGCACGGCATCGCCCGCGCCTTGCTGCAATTCGACGCGAACCTGCGGGGCGCGTTGAAAGCCGAAGGCTTGTTGACGCGCGATTCGCGCATGAAAGAGCGCAAGAAATACGGCCAGCCGGGCGCGCGCAAACGTTTCCAATTCTCGAAACGTTGATCGCACTGGAAATTTCCAAGCCCCGCTGGTTCAATCCGGCGGGGTTTTTTGTTCGGGTGATGGAGTGTTGGAGAAATGGAGTGTTGCAAAATTCCATTGCTCCATTACTCCATTACTCCAACATTTGACACAATTATGAACTTAAAGAGAGTCGCCATCATCGGCGCGTCCGGTTACTCCGGCGAGGAACTCGTCCGGTTGCTGCTGAACCATCCTCACGTGGAATTGGTAGCCGCAACCTCGCGCCAAAACTCCGGGCAAACGCTCGCGCAGGTGTTCCCCAAATTTGCAAGCCACTCGCAGGCAAAAACACTGCGTTTCACCAAGCCGAACGCCGCGCTGCTCGCGCAGCAGGCCGACGTGGTGTTTCTCGCGTTGCCGCATGGCGTCGCCGCCGAATATGCCGTGCCGTTGCTCAATGCGGGCTGCATCGTGATTGATCTCAGCGCCGATTTCCGGCTCAAGAGCGCCGAGGGTTACCGGGAATTTTACGCGCACGACCATCCCGCGCCGGATTTGCTGGGGAAATCGGTTTATGGTTTGCCGGAAATCTACCGCGAGGAGATCAAGAAAGCGTTGCTCATTGCATCGCCGGGCTGTTACCCGACGAGCATTCTGCTGCCGGCGATGCCGTTGCTGCAAGCGGAGTTGATCAAACCGGCCGGCATCATCGCGGATTCATTGAGCGGGGTGAGCGGCGCCGGCCGCAAGGCCGAGCTGGATTACCTGTTTTGCGAATGCAACGAAAGCGTGCGGCCTTATGGCATGCCCAAGCACCGGCATTTGTCGGAAATCGAGGAACAACTTTCACTCGCCGCCGGAACCAAGGTCACCATCCAGTTCACGCCGCATTTGATCCCGGTGAACCGGGGCATTTTGACGACGCTCTATCTCACGCCGGGAAAGCCCTTTTCCAATACGGCGGAAATGAATGCGCTGAACGAAAGGATTTTGGCGTGTTACACAGAGGCTTACGGCGGCGAACCTTTCGTACACTTGCTCGAAGACAAGGCGTTGCCTGACACCAAAAACGTCGCCGGCACGAATGTCATTGAAATCGCTTGGCGGCTGGACCCACGCACGGGCCGGCTCATCGTGATGAGCGCCGAGGACAATCTGATCAAGGGCGCGAGCGGCCAGGCCATCCAGAGCATGAATCTGGTCTGCGGTTTTCCCGAAACGGCGGGATTGGTTTGAATTGAGTTCGTAGGAGACGACGTAAGGAGTCTCTGACCGGACAATTGAGACTCGTGACCTCGTCTCCTACAAGGAAAATAAAGTGGAACGCGGCCGATTACGCCGCGAATTCCGGCGTGCAACAAACCTGGGCGCGCGAACTCATCGTGCAACTCCAGTTGCGCGGGGACGAGCGCATTCTCGATGTCGGCTGCGGCGACGGCAAGGTGACGGCGGAAATCGCGCGCGCCGTGCCGCGCGGTTCGGTCACCGGCGCCGATGCATCGCCGCAAATGATTGAGTTCGCGCAGAAAACCTTTTCGCCATGTGAAATTTCAAATCTGAAATTTCAAATCTGCGACGCACGAAAAATCAGTCTTGCCGCCTTGTCTTCTCCCTCTCCTCCCCAAAAGGAGGAGAGGGCCGGGGTGAGGAGGCGTTTAATTTCAAATTCAAAACCCCTCGCCCCAACCCTCTCCCCGCTTGGGCGGGGCGAGGGAGTCAAAAGCTTGCCATTCGACATTGTTTTTTCCAACGCGGCGTTGCATTGGGTGGACGATCATCGGGCATTTCTGCGGAGTGCAGCCTCGGTTTTGCGTCCCGGTGGGCGTCTCATCATTTCCTGCGGCGGCAAAGGCAACGCGCAGGATGTTTTCGTTGCGTTGCGCTCCGAGATGCGGCTCAAACGCTGGCGTGGATTTTTTCGCAAGCTGGGAAAACCATATTTTTTTTACAACCCGGCGGATTATGAAAAGTGGCTGCCACGGTTCGGCTTCAAATCGCGCGGGGTCAAACTATCGCCCAAGGGCGCGGTTTATCACGGGCGCGCCGGTTTTGCCGCGTGGCTGCGCACGACCTGGCTGCCCTACATGCAGCGCGTGCCGGAAAATTTGCGCGAGGAATTCATCGCCGCCGTCACGGATCGTTATGTGGCCAAACATCCGTTGGATGACGCCGGACAGGTTCACGTCCGGATGGTGCGGCTGGAAATTGATGCGGTGAAAAAGTAGCGCAGGCGTCTCGCCTGCACAGCGAGTACGTCAGCAAAAGTAATTGAATCAATACTTTCGCGCACCTGCTTCGGCGCGGTGCAGGCGGGACGCCTGCGCTACCATTGTCGGCTTTCGAGTTGAAAATTATTTGCGCCGCCCGCAAATTCTCCGCCGAACAATGAGCAAAAATCCGTTCAAAATAATTTCAGGTTCCATCATCGCGCCGCGGGGCTTCCTCGCCAGTGGCGTATTTTGCGACATCAAACGCCTCGGCACCGGCAAAGGTTCGCAGAAGGGCGAGAAGCGCGACCTTGCGCTCATCGTTTCCGAGGCGCCGGCGACCGTGGCGGGCATGTTCACCACCAACCAGGTTTGCGCCGCGCCGGTGAAGGTTTGTGTCGGGCGCGTGAAAAAGGGAACCGCACAGGCCATCGTGGTCAATTCCGGCAATGCCAATGCCTGCACCGGCAAACAGGGTTTGCAGGACGCCCAGGAGATGGTTCGCTATACCGAACGCGCGTTGAACTTTCCTAAAGGCTCGGTTCTGGTCGGCTCGACCGGGCGCATCGGCGTCACACTGCCGATGGACAACGTCCGCGCGGGAATCATTGAGGCGTGCGTTGAATTGGGTTCAACGCGTGCACACGCAGCCCACGCCGTAGAAGCCATCATGACCAGCGACACGCGGCCCAAACAAATCGCGGTCGAATTCAAACTCGGCGGCAAAACCGTCCGCATCGGCGGCATGTGCAAAGGCGCGGGCATGATTCAGCCCGGCATGAGCACCACCGGTACGCGGCCTGCCGCGATGCCGCTGCATGCGACCATGCTTTGTTTCATCACCACGGACGCAGCCATCGGGGCCAAGGTTTTACAGGCTGCATTGCAGGAAGCCGTGGCCCAGAGCTTCAATCGCATCACCGTGGACGGCGACATGAGCACGAACGACACCGTGCTGGTGCTGGCAAATGGGCTGGCGGGAAATCCTTTAATTGTAGGAGACGAGGTAACGAGTCTCACTTCTTCAGGAAAAATTAGAGCCTCCTCACGTCGGCTCCCACAAGATTTGGAAATTTTTCAAGCCGCTCTCAATCACGTCTGCCTCGAATTGGCCAGGATGATTGTTCGAGATGGCGAGGGCGTGCATCGCGTCGTAACGGTGCGCGTGAACGGGGCGAAGACGGTGGCGGATGCCGATGCCGCGGCGCGCGCGGTCGCCAACAGTCCACTGGTAAAGACAAGCTGGCACGGCGGCGACCCGAATTGGGGCCGCATCATTGATGCCGTTGGTTATAGCCCGGCGACCGTGGTGGAAGAGAGAGTTGACATCGGCTACAGTGCCCCCGGCAGCAAAAAGATTTTGTGGAGCTTAAAACACGGTCAGCCGACGAAGGCAACGTTCAAACAACTTTGTGCTGCCGTCGTGCCCAAGGAATTTGATTTGCACATCAACATGAACCTCGGCAAAGCTTCCGCCGTGATTTATGCCGCCGATTTGACCGAGGAATACGTGGATTTCAACAAGGGCGATGTGGGTGATCCGGGTTCGCTAGGCGGGTAAGAAAAATAAAATGTAAAGCGAATGCCCGCAAATCCCAAAGTCTTTATCAGCTATAGCCACGACTCGATTGAACATGGCGACAAGGTTTGGAATTTTTCAGAAAAACTACGCAACGAAGGAATAGATTGCATACTTGACCAATATGAAACTTCGCCGCCCGAAGGCTGGCCGAGATGGATGGATAAACAGATTCGTGACGCTGATTTTGTTTTGATGGTCTGCACTCAAGCTTATTACAAGCGTGTAATGGGTGAGGAGAAACCGGGGAAAGGTTTAGGAATTCGTTGGGAAGGCAATCTGATTTACCAACACATTTACAATGCTGGAAGTATAAACAATAAATTCATTCCAGTGCTCTTCAAAGACGGTAAATTTCAGCATATCCCCACGCCACTTCAAGGAGCGACTCATTACTGTGTTGATGAAGATGGAGAGCATGACCGTTTATATTGGTTTTTGCGCGGAATTGTTCCACAAAAACCAGCGTTAGGGAAATTGCGTCCGCTGCCAGCAAAAGAACGTAAAACAAATCCCGGAATGTTTCTTACAGGTTGTATTGATGTCAGTTTGTGGGGCAAGGCAGGCTGGAGTGGAACTTTTTTCATCACGGGCGGTAATCAGCCACCGGTCTTCGGTTTTTTATTTCAGGATGCTGCCTCTGCGCTCGGGATATTTGAAGGTTGGGTTAAGCGTTTTGGAATAAAAGATGAATATAATGAAATGCGTATCACTGTAGTTGAAGGTGATATAAAGGGAGAACCTCCAGGTTATTCTGTTCTCGTCAGCGTAAATCCGCTGAATATCTACGAGCGAGCGGATGCTCAAGGCATAAACATACCAAAAGATCATGTCATGATTATCAGCAGAGTTCATCGCATGAATCCCGCTCCCGGTTCTCGCAACCTAGAAAAATTTAAGGAAGAATATCGAAAGTTTGGCTGTTGCCGACTTGTTGCTGTAGTTATTGAAGGTGAGGCCGTCCGTGTTTTTCAAGAGCCTTCCATCATGAAACAAGAAATTGTATTTCGCCAAGCTGATGAAATTACGTCGAATGACCCGGACGCTATAGCCAAAAAGGAGTTTTATAAAGAGCCAGAAACTCCAAAACGAAAACGCTGAATTCGATTCAGTAAATGACAAAGCCGCTGGATTGCTCCAGCGGCTTTTGAATTCTTTGCGCGGACTTTAGTTTGCCGTGCGTCCCGAGACGCCCTTGGTGCCTTTGGCGATGACCTTGTCGGATTGCTTGGGACGCAGCGCGCGAGAGGCCGCGCCAGCCTGCCACATTTCGGAATTGTGGATTTCGCCCAGTTCCTTCGCCAACTGCGCCTGGTAGTTGCGGGCGCCGCAGGCGGAGAGCACGCGGGCGCATTCCTTGCCCGATTTGACGCGCTGGTAAAGTTTCTTGAACACCGGCAGGGTGGCTTTCTTGAACCGGGGTTTCCAGTCGAGCGCGCCGCGCTGGGCGGTGGCGGAGCAGTTGGAATACATCCAGTCCATGCCATTTTCATCCACGAGCCGGATGAGGCTCTGCGTCAGTTCCTCGACGGTTTCATTGAACGCTTCGCTCGGCGAATGGCCATGGGCACGGAGCACGTCGTATTGCGCTTCCATGATGCCGGCCAGGGCGCCCATCAACACGCCGCGTTCGCCCGTGAGATCGCTGAACACCTCATGCTGGAACGTGGTCGGGAACAAATAACCCGAGCCGATGCCGATGCCGACAGCCAGGCAACGCTCCTCGGCGTGGCCGGTGGCGTCCTGCTCGACGGCGAAACTGGAATTGATGCCCGCGCCGGTGAGAAAATTGCGGCGCACGTTCAGGCCGGAACCTTTCGGGGCGACCATGATGACGTCCACGTTCTTCGGGGGAACAACTCCGGTCAATTTCTTGTAGGCGATGGAAAAGCCGTGCGAGAAATAAAGCGCGTCGCCGGCTTTGAGATTTTTCTTCACGGCCGGCCAGATCGTGCGCTGGGCGGCGTCCGAAACGAGCATCTGGATGATGGTGCCCTTTTGCACGGCTTCCTCGATGTCGAACAGCGTCTTGCCGGGCTTCCATCCGTCAGCGACGGCGCGGTCCCAGTCGCGCTTGAAGGCTTTGGCCTGGCCGACGATGACGTTGAAGCCGTTGTCGCGCAGGTTCAGTCCCTGCGCCGGGCCTTGCACGCCATAACCGATGATGGCGATGGTCTCGTTCTTGAGCACCTTGCGCGCCCGGGCCATGGGGAATTCCTTGCGCGTGATGACTTTTTCCTTTGTTCCGCCGAAATCAATAATTGCCATAATATTTTTTGAGTTGAGAGTTGATGGTTGAAAGTTGAGTGCTTGCTTGACTTGAAACTGAAAACTTGATGCTTGAAACTATTTTCTTGGCAACGCGACCTTGCCGGTGCGCGTGATTTCCTGCACGCCGAACGAATCCATCAGGCTGACGAACTTTTCCACCTTGCTTTCGCTGCCGGTGATCTCGATGGCGAGCGTCCTGGGCTGCACGTCCACGATTTTCGCGCGGAAAATGTCGGTGATTTGCATCACCTCGGCGCGGGACTTGGAATCCACCGCCACCTTGACGAGCACCAGTTCGCGGTCCACGTATTCGCCCTCGTGGAAATCCTGGACCTTGATGACGTCCGGCAGCTTGTTGAGCTGTTTGACGATCTGCTCCAGCGTGGCCTCGTCGCCATGGGTGACGATGGTCATGCGCGACGTATCGGGGTCCTGGGTCGGGCCGACGTTGAGCGTGTCGATGTTGTAGCCGCGGCCGCTGAACAGTCCAGCCACGCGCGTGAGCACGCCGAACTTGTTCTCGACCAAAACTGAAATTGTGTGTCGCATAAATCCGATTGGATCGGGAAATGAAGGCTAACAATGCGCGAACGCAGGGTCAATTTGCAAATTCAACTGGATTTGCACGGCGGGATTCCAAAACCAAATCGAGCAATTAATGTTTTCCCACTCTTTTCAAAAGAATGGAGGGTGTTTTTTTCTTCCGCCACCGTCGTCAGCGGGCTGTGGCCCGGGCAGATCAACGTTTCCGCCGGAGCCCATGACTGATTCATGGCCCGGGTAATGGCGGGACTTCTATTTTAACCATCCGAATCTTGATGGCGATCAGCCAGCCGGCCAGAACGATCACCGCCAGACCGGCCAGCCATAATCCGAGAATCAAGCTGGCCGGTTTGTAAATGAATTCCAAGGTCCCGGTCCCCGCCGGCACCATGACGCCGCGAATCGTATAGTTTGCGCGGAGAACCGGCACGGGTTTGCCGTTGTAGCAGGCTCGCCAGCCTTGGTCCCAGTTGTCAGCCAGCACGATCAAACCGGGCGTTTGCATGCGCACCTCGACCGTGATGTGTGCCGGCATTTCGCTCGTGATTTGAGCTGTGCCGCGACAGTCGGCGGGCAATTCAACCGGTGTTTCAACGAACGCGATGTTGGCGGGGTTGAATTGCGGCGATGTCAGGGCAGTCAATTCCGCTTCGTCATTGGTCATGGTTTGAACCGATTTGGGAATGAACACCCTGGGGAGCGCGTTGGAATTGACAAACACCATGTAGCCGTCTCCTTGAAATGCGGGCCGCAGGGATGAAGGCGGCACGCCGCGGAAGACGCCATAGCGCACGTTGAGCATGTCCAGGACAGGCGGAAGCCGCAGGCCGGACGGCGGCGAAAATTTTACCAGCGGTATGAAATATTGAAGTTGCGCGTGGGGAATGATGACGGAGCGCGGGTCGGCCACCCGTCTCAAAAGATTGACCATCCGAGCGGGGTCAATCGCGTCATCACCCTTGAGTTCGTTCAGGCCCGCCATAAAAGTGACGGACGCGGGCAGACCGCTGGCGACGCGGCCGGGAATCGATTGGGCGACCTGGTCAAAAACAGGAATTTTGGGATAATAAAGCGACGGGTCGCATTGCGGGCTGCGCCCGTAGTCAAACCGGAGCAAATCCCCCACCAGGAGGATGGCAAATGCCGGAAACAAGAAACGCGCGGATTTATGAAGCCACAGGAGCAGCCAGCCGACAAACCCAAGCGCGCAAAATTCCGCCATGATGACGTAATGGCGGGTGAACCAGGCCTGAATCTCATTCACGTCCCGGGTGATTTGGATTGATCTCAAATGCGTTGAGTAAAACGCATTGAAATTGGATTGATTGGCGATGGGTTCAGGCAAAATCATGCTGCGATAAATGCACCAGGCAAACAGCCCGGCGAGCAAGCCAGCCGGAAGCCAGAACCACCAGCGTCGTTGGACCGAGCCGCACAAAAGATTTTCAAGTCCGATGGCAGTCAGGGAAAGAATTGCGAAAGAGGTCAGGAACACGAGGCGATTGTGCGACATCATGTTCAATCCCGGCAAACGCAACAGATCCACGAAACCTGGAACCGCGAGCGACCAGCTCAAACCGAAGAACGCGAGAAAAATCCAAAACGCATTGATGGCGCGATGACGCCGGCTGAAACCTGCCAGGGGAGCGACGAGTAACGCCGCCAACACGCCGGTGTAGGCGGCAGTCGCGCTTTCGGGAAGACTGGGTTCGCGTTCGATGGCAATAAAAGTGCTGCCATTTTCCGTCGTGCCGTAGATGTCCGGCAACACGACTTGCGGCAATGCCGTCAGCCCCACGGGCGGTCGCTCTTCGGCGCCGGCGCTTCGATGGATCATGCGCGAACCGGTTTTTGCATATTCCACCAAAGGCAAAAGGTGCGGCGCGGCCAGCAAGAATCCCAGCCCCCAACCCAAGGCCAGCATCGCCAGGGCCGTCCGGAATTTCCGTTGAAACCATTGGCCCGGATGAGCGTGCCATAAGCACCACGTTGCGTAAAATCCAGAACCCAAAAGCACCTGCCCGGCAATGTCCATCTGTCCGCTGGTTAATACCAAGAAGGTTACGAGGCTCAACCCGATGGCAGTTCGGGGATTGATGCCACGCATGGTTTTATCGACCGACAGGAAAAGCCACGGAAGCCAACAAACCGCCAAGCCGGTGAAAAACCCCTGCCAAAGAACAAAAAAGGCCGTTAAAGGATAACACCACGCGCAAACGGTCGCCGGCCAAAAACTGACCGTCAATACCCTCCGACAAAAAAAATACATTCCCATGCCTGCCACCAGTGCGGCGAAGAGTTGTCCCCAAGCGAGTATGACCGGGGATTTTATCAGGCATTCCCAAAGGAGAAAAAGTGAGTATTTCGGCCACACGAACGGAACGCCTCCATATTGATAAGGAGCCCACAAGGGAAAACGGCCCCGGTGAATTTCCGAAATCGCAAACTGCCGCGCGGGTTCAAGTCCAGCAATCAAGTCCGACAATACGATGTTGTGCGGCACAATTTTCGCCGTTTCAGGAGTCGGCGGCATATAAACACCCGGTTGGGCGAGAATATCCAGGGGCAGCAGGATTTTTTCCCCAATCAATGAAGGGCCATACAGGATTGCCTGCCCCAAAACAATGCCGGCACTGACAACGAGCAGCTTCACAAATTTTCTTCTCACGGTTTGTTTGTTTTCGCTCATGGCCGGGCATTATATATGCAAAAATATCAATCAAAAAACGGATGGTGCGCCTTTCCCTCCGCCACCGTCGTCAATGGGCCGTGGCCGGGGCAAATCAAGGTTTCCGCTGGTAGCGCGGGGTCGTTCACTCAGGAATCCAGATGACGGGCAGTTTCTCATCGCGGTTGCGGCGATACCAATTGAAATGGCTGTCGTCGGTGATGATTTTGAACGACGGAAACAGCTCGCTGGCGCGCACGAGGGTCGCGTCCGCAAAGTCCATTTCCGGCGCGTATTTTTCCAGCAGCGCGGCCAGCGCGGACTTTTCCTCCTCCACGTCCAGCGCAAAACGGTAGTCGCCAATGATTTTGGCGACGATTGTGAAGTCACCGATCAAATGACTGGCTTCGGTGAATGCCGCCGCCGTCGTCCACAAACGTTCGTGGTGTTGCTTGAAGAAATTCTGCGCCCACGCGCGGCGTTTGGGCGTTTGGGCGAACGGACTGACGATAAAGCTGGTGTCAGCGAGAAACATGACGGCGGCCGATGGCGGCGCGGATTTTCTCGCGCTCGGTTTTGCCGGGCAACTCCGGCAAAGTGAACCCTGCGCGGCTCAATTCAAGGCTGGCGGGAGACGAGTTGGCGTCTGACAAGGAAGCGGCGTCCGCCACAATTTGTTGCAGGAAGGCATAAGGCGAAAGGCCGCGCCGCCGCGCCGCCTTCTGGAATCTGGCCGCCACTTCCGGCTTCACACGGGTTTGCAAAAGCATTGTCATACACCAAGTGTAATCTTCGCCTCAAGCATGTCAACGACCGTAAAATCGCCAATCAAAGAACGGAGGGTGTTCCTTTTCCTCCGCGACCGTCGTCAACGGGCCGTGGCCGGGTCCCACGACTGATTTATTGCCCGGGCAACAACGGGGGTTTTGTTTTGATTGCCTGGAGCCAGATGACGAGCAGCCAGCACAGCAGGACGGTCACGGCAAAACCGGCAAGCCATAATCCGAGAATCAAGCTGGCCGGTTTATAGATGAATTCGAGCGTTCCGTTTCCAGCAGGGACAACAACGCCGCGAACGGCATAGTTTGCCCGAAGAACCGGCACGGGCCGCCCCTTCCAATACGCGCGCCATCCCCGGTCCCAATTATCAGCCAGCACCACCAATCCCGGCGTTTCCATTTGTGCCGATATCGTGATGTGGGTTGGGGTTTCGTTTTCGATTTGAGCTGTGCCGCGACACAAGGCGGGCAATTCGACGGTCGTTTCCACCAACGCAACATCGGCTGGATTGAACTGCGGCGAAGCCAGCGTTTCCAATTCTTCACCATCGCTGGTTGCCGCCTTGACCGACTTGGGAACAAATACGCGTGGAAGGGCGTTGGAGTTGATCAAGACCCAATAGTCGTTTCCTTGAAATGCGGGTTTGACTGATGGTGGAGGGGTGCCACGAAAAACACCATATCGTACGTCGAGCATGTCCAGAACTGGAACCAGCTGGACCGTGCCTGCCAGAGAGAAGTATCCTTTCGGCATCAGAAATTGAGTTTTTGCGTAGGGGGCAATTTCATCCGGCATGGCCGTTGTTTTCAGCAAAGCCACCATGCGCATCGGATCAATGGAGTCATATCCTCTGATATCATTTAAACCCTGCATCATGGCCAGCGATGCGGGCAGACAATTGAAGCCGATGACGCAGCCGGGAGAGGACTGGGCAATCTGGTCCAGGACTGGAATCCCCGGATAGTAAAGCTTCGGATCACATTGTGCGCTGCGGCCATAGCCAAACTGAAGCAAATCGCCCACCAAAAAAATTGCGAACACCGGAAACAGACGAAAACGCCCCATCCCTTGAATCCATACCAGCAACCAGCCCAGAAACCCCAGAGCACAAAGTTCCGCCATGATCGTGTAATGACGGCTGAACCAGGCCTGGATCGGTTCCACGTCCGCGGGGACTTGAGCGTAACCCCAAAGTTCCTGGTGGAAGGCATCGAACGCGGGTTGCGTGGCGATGGGTTCGGGCAACACCAGGCAACGGTAGGCGCACCAGCCGAAAAGCGCGGCCAGCAAGGCTGCCGGCAACCAGAACCACCATCGCCGCTGGATTGAACCGTGCAAAAGGGTTTCCAGTCCGAGGGCAGTCAGGACGAGAATGGCGAAGGATGTCAGGAACACGAGACGATTGTGTGACATCATGTTCAATCCGGGCAAACGCAACAGATTAACGAAACCCGGAACATTCAGAGCCCAACTCAGACCGAAGAACGCGAGAAAAATCCAAAACGCATTGGCGGCGCGATGACGCCGGCTGCACCATGCCAGAGGCGCGACCAGCAGGGTGGCCAATACACCAGTGTATGCCGCCGATGCGCTCTCTGAAAGATTTGGCTCAAACGGTGTGATAAAAATGCTTCCTTTTTCATTTGTGCCGTAAATATCGGGCAATACCACTTGCGGTATTGCGGTCAGCCCCGCTGGCGGTCGTTCCTCCATGCCTTCGTTGCGATGCGCCATACGGGAACCGGTTTGTGCATATTCCAACAGGGGCAGCATATGCGGCGCCGCCAACAAAAAGCCCAGCCCCCAGCCAAGAACCAACATCGCAATTGCTGTCCTTGATTTCCGGCAAAACCACCCGCCGGGGCAGGAGTTCCACAAACACCAACCTGCATAAATTCCAGAGCCCAAAAGCACTTGTCCGGCGACATCAAGGTGGCCGCTGGTTAATGCCAAAAACGTTACGATGCTTAAGCCGAGGGCTGCCAATGGATTCGTGCCGCGTACAGTTTTATCCACACACAAGAAAATCCACGGAAGCCAATGAACCGCCAAACCTGTGGGAAAACCCTGCCAAAGAACAAAAAAGGCCGTCAAAGGATAACACCAGGCACAAACCGTCGCCGGCCAAAAGCTGACCCGCAACGATTGCCGGCAAAAGAAATACATTCCGATGCCGGCCACCAGCGCGGCAAAGAGTTGTCCCCAAGCGAGTATGACCGGGGATTTTATCAGGCATTCCAAAAGGAGAAAAAGTGAGTATTTCGGCCACACGAACGGAACGCCTCCATATTGATAAGGAGCCCACAAGGGAAAACGGCCCCGGTGAATTTCCGAAATCGCAAATTGCCGGGCGGGTTCAAATTGATAGATCAAGTCGGACAATTCCCCGTTCTGCGGCACTCTCTTTGCCGTTTCCGGAGTTTGGGGGATATAAATTCCCGGTTGAGCGAGAATATCCAATGGCAGCAGGATTTTCTGTCCAATCAATGATGGCCCGTATAGAACCGCTTGTCCTAAAACAATACCTGCAGCGACAATGAGAAATTTCAAATTTTTTCCTGGCTGTAAATTTTTCATTGCTCATCGCTGAAACAGCTGCCGCGGACCTCAAGGAAAAAACGGGTTGTGCGCCTTTTCCTCCGCCACCGTCGTCAGCGGGCCGTGGCCGGGGCAAATCAACGTCTCCGCCGGCAGGGTGAAAATTTGTTCGCGCACCTTTTGCCTCGCCAAATCCCACGACTGGTTTCCGCGCCCGATTGAGCCGGCGAAAATCGCATCACCCACCATCGCCACGTGCGGCGCGTCGTCCGGCCACGTGCCGATGATATAGGTCACGCCATCCTCCGCGTGGCCGGGGGTTTCGCGGTTCGTGATGCGCAGGCTGCCGAGCATAATGAAATCGTTGCGCCGATTGCGGTGTTGCGGCGGGGTGCCCCGGGCATCCGTGTGCAAATGAATTTTTGGGAAGCGTTCGCGAATCTGCTGCAGTCCCGCCACGTGGTCCTCGTGCGTGTGCGTGATGAACAGATGTTTGAGTTGAAGCTGATTTTCCTCAATCAGCTTGAAAACGGACGCGGGATCCCAGCCGGTGTCGAACAACGCGGCATCGCGCGTGACTTCGTCCCAAATCAAATAACACTGCACGGTGTTGCCGCCCCCGGTCGTGCTGATTTGCCGCAGCTCGCGCCAGAGGCTCAAATCCTTTTCGCCCGGATGCCAGCCGTTGGCAATGCCTTCGAGCCCGGCTGGATTCAGCCCGATGAGGTTCGCCAGCGCCGTGAAATCCGGTCGCTTGCCGGGTTGTCCGGTTTCTTCCAGCGCGGACAGTTCAGTTTCGGAAATTCCCGCCACGGCTGCCGCAATTGAGGCTGAAACACCGCTCATCGCCCGTGCCTTGCGAATAATGTCACCCAGATGATCTTCAAGATTCACGCTGGAACGGTAGCGGTCAGTGCCAATGACCGCAAGCATGCGACTTGACGCCAGCGGATGGTATACTACAAGTTTGGCGGAAATCGGATCGCATGTTTCACTCAAAACCCAACAAAGAGACCGAACGTTATTACCTGCTGCCGGGCATGGGTGGGCAGTCGTTTCGTCGCAAACAAATATTTTTTTGGAAATGGTCCATTATCGCCGGGCTGGGGATATCGGCGATTTTGGCGGGGTTGTTGTATTTATTGAATCGTTTTGTCTTGTGAGCAGCGCGCTTGACCCGCCGGGGTTTGTTGTTAGCATGCGCGCAGATTTTGATGAAGTTTTTCCGTTTCATTACAATTCTGGCGGCGGCTTTTGGTTTCAACTTGCCGTTGCACGCGGAATTGGTTGATGCCATCAAGGCCGTGGTGAATGACGGGGTTGTCACGTATGCGGAAGTCGAAGAATTTGCCGCGCCGGCGGCCCAGGCGTTGCGGCGGGAATATGCCGGCCAGCCGGACATGTTCCGGCAAAAACTTGGCGACGCGCTCAGCGACGGTCAGGAGCAACTGGTCGAGCGGCAGTTGATTCTGCATGACTTTGACACGGAGGGCTACCGGCTGCCCGAGACCGTCGTGGACGAACTGGTCCAGGACCGCATCCGCGAACGGTTCGGCGACCGCATCACGCTGATGAAGACGCTTCAGGCGCAGGGCCAGACGTTCGAAAAATTCCGCAGGGACGTGCGCGATCAATACATCGTTTCCGCGTTGCGCGCCAAAAGCACTGCGCCGGAAAAAATCATCATCTCACCCTACAAGGTTGAAACTTACTATCTCGTCCACCAGGACGATTTCAAAGTTGAGGACGAAGTCAAATTGCGCATGATCGTGCTCAACAAAACATCCGGCGACGACACCAACACGGTGCGCCTGGCCGGCGAAATCCTTGCCCAAATCAAGGAAGGCGCGACGTTTCAGGAAATGGCCTCCGTTTATTCGCAAGATTCGCAGCGCAGCCAGGGTGGCGATCGGGGCTGGGTCGAACGCTCCTTTTTGCGCAAGGAACTCGCTGACATCGCCTTCGCGCTCAAACCCGGCCAGGTCAGCGATGTGATTGAAATGCCCGAAGCCTGCTACCTCATGCTGGTCGAACAGGCGCGCCCCGCGCACGTCAAACCGCTCAACGAAGTGCGTGATGACGTGGAGTTGACCCTCCGCACCCAGGCGCAGAAACAACTCGAACAACAGTGGATTGATCAATTGAAAAAGAAAACGTTCATCCGCCTGTTCTAAATTCCGCTGTGAGTTGGGAACATTTTTTCTCTCAACTCCTTGGCCCGGCGAAACGAAGCGAAGACGGCTCAACCAACAACTCTTAACTTTAATGACTGGCTGGATTGGCATCACGCTTGGCGATGTCACCGGCATCGGCCCCGAAGTCGCGCTCAAAGCCATCGCCGCCGAAACCGCCGGCGATCAAACGCGCTACCTGCTGATGGGCGACAGGGATTGCGTGCTTCACCTCAACCAGAAGCCCGGACTCAATCTGCCGCTGAAAAATTTTTCCAATTACGGCGACTCCGGCCGGTTCTTCGTCACGAATCCATTGGCCGGACCACTGCCGGAAAATTTGCCCGCCGGTTCACCCGTTGCTGCGCACGCGGCCATTGCATCGCTGCGTGATGGCGCCGAACGCTGCCTCCGCCACGAATTGGACGCGCTCGTCACCGCGCCGGTCAACAAGGAATCCATCATCCGCGCCGGTCATAAATTTACCGGCCAGACTGAATTTCTCTCCGGACTCGCCAAGGCCAGACGCACCGCGATGATGCTGCTCGGCCAGGATGAACGCGGACGCTGGTTGCGCGTCGCGCTGGCCACGATTCACATTCCGCTCAAGACCGTCGCTGAAAAACTCACACCGGAAAAACTCGCGCTCGCCATCGAGCTGGCCGCGCAAGCCTGTCGCGATTTGGGTTTGCCTCGCGCGCGCGTCGCCGTTTGCGGTTTGAATCCCCACGCGGGCGAGGGCGGGCAATTTGGTGACGAGGAGATTAAAATCATCACGCCAACGGTTCTCGCCGCGCAAAAATGCGGACTCGACGTTGTTGGCCCGTTGAGCGGCGACACGGTTTTTCATTATGCCCTGCAGGGGGATTTTGATGTGGTGGTCGCGATGTATCACGACCAGGGGCTTGCGCCGCTGAAAGCCGTCGCGTTTGACACCGGTGTGAACTGGACGCTGGGCCTGCCCTTCATCCGCACGTCACCCGACCACGGCACGGCTTACGACATCGCGGGAAAAGGAATCGCCAATCCATCGAGCACGATTGCCGCCATTCGACTGGCAAAGCAACTGGCGAAAAGCCGTGCGTGATTTGTGGTGGCACCCGCGTCCCGCGGGTCGTTTCGGGCGTCGCGCCCGAAACGGACGGCGGGCACAGGTTATGGGTGCTTGTGCCGATTGTCAGCCATTCGCCGTTTACCGTGGCAATTCGGCGGGACGCCGAGTTGAACCCGCCGGAGGCGGGTGCTACCGATTAACCGCCAATCAACTCGCGAACTTTGGATTGAATATCGCCGCCCCGCATCAACGATTCGCCCACCAGAATGGCATTGGCGCCGCACTTCTTCAATCGTTCCACATCCCCGCGTGCATGAATGCCGCTTTCGGCGACGAGCAAAGTAGGACAGGCATCTTGCCGGTCTCCATTTTTTAATTTAGAGACAGGCTGGAAACCTGTCCTACAGTTTAACTTCGCCGCCAGCCGTTCCGTTGTCGCCAGGTCCACCTTGAAATTTTTCAAATTGCGATTGTTCACGCCGATGAGGCTGGCGCCAATTTTCATCGCCCGGGCCAATTCCGTCTCATCATGCACTTCAACCAGCGCGGCCAGACCCGCTTCCATCGCGAGGGAATGGAATTTTTTCAATTGTTCGTCGCTCAAGATGGCCACGACGAGCAAAATCGCGTCCGCGCCCCACTCGATGGCTTCGAGGATTTGCCGCTCATCAATCATGAAGTCCTTGCGCAGCAGCGGCAGCTTCACGGCGGCGCGGATTTGACGGAGATGATCGAGCGCCCCTTGGAAAAACCTCTCGTCGGTCAGGACCGACAAACAACTTGCGCCCGCCGCTTCGTATTCCTTCGCGATGCGAACCGGATCGAAGTCCTGGCAGATCACCCCTGCCGACGGCGACGCTTTTTTGACCTCGGCAATCAGCGCGATGTCACCGTGTCGCGGGGGCTGCAACGCCGCGACAAAGTCACGCTGTTCGTCGCGTTCGAGCAACGCGTCGCGCAAATCGCCGGCGGCCAGTGCGCGCTCCGAAAGGCGGGCGACCTCCAGCTTCTTTTGTTCAACAATGGTGTCGAGAATGGACATGGGAAAATGACGAATGACTAAATCCTAATGTCTAAAGAATGACGAAGCCCTAATTCCCCCAAAGCGTGCCTGTTCGTCATTTGAGCATTTGAACATTCTTTAGTCATTCGTCATTATGGTTTAGTCATTTACTCGTCTTCATCCTTCACTCCCTGCATCCGCTTGGTCGGGCAGCCGGCGCGGAGCCAGCCATTCACGAACGCATCCAAATCCCCGTCCATCACCGCCGGCACATTGCTCGTTTCCACGCCGGTGCGCAAATCCTTCACCATGCGATACGGCTGGAAAACGTAGCTGCGGATCTGGTTGCCCCACGAGATGCTGCCCTTCTCACCGTAAAACCGTTCCATATCGGCCTTCTGCGCGTCCTGCCGTTGCGCGAAAATCCGCGACAGCAAAAGCCGCATTGCGGTGGCGCGGTTCTGGTGTTGCGAACGCTGGGTCTGCGAGGCGACGACGAGACCGGTTGGAATGTGGGTGATGCGCACGGCGGTTTCGACCTTGTTCACGTTCTGGCCGCCCTTGCCACCGGAACGGAACGTATCCACCTGGAATTCATTCGGCGGGATGACGATGTCGGTTGAGGATTCCTCGATTTCCGCAATCACGTCCACGCTGGCGAAACTCGTGTGCCGGCGTTTGTTGGCGTCGAACGGCGAGATGCGCACGAGCCGGTGCACGCCGCGTTCAGCCTTGGCAAAGCCGTAGGCGTTTTCGCCCTGGAGCAGCATCGTGATGCTCTTGAGTCCCGCGCCTTCGCCGGGCAGCGCGTCGGTGACTTCAACCTCCCAGCCGCGCGATTCGGCCCAGCGTTGATACATGCGCGACAGCATTTCCGCCCAATCCTGCGCCTCGGTGCCGCCGGCACCGGCGTTGATGCTGAGGATGCAATTCTTCCGGTCATGCGGGCCGCTGAGAAAAACCTTCAGTTCCAGCGCGTCGAGTTCCTTGGAAAATTTTGCGAGGTCGCGGGTGAGTTCCTGTTCCACCTGCGCCTGCGCTTCGGGCGGTTCGCCCTCGCCGAGTTCGAGCATGACGCGGAAATCGTCCAGTTGCTTTTCCGCCTGGAGCAGCGGCTCGATTTTGTTGCGGAGGGAATTGGCCTCGTCAATCAGCCCTTGCGCCTTTTCGCGGTTGTTCCAGAAATTGTCGGCGGCCATGAGCGAATTGAGTTCGCCCAGACGTTTTTGCGTGGCAGAAACGTCAAAGAAACCTCCGCAGATGCGTGAGTTTCCCGGCGGCGCTGGCAATGTCGGTTTTAACCGTTTCGAACATTGGTGAAGAATACAGAAACCAGAAACCAGAATCCAGAACGGAAAACCAAAGTCAGCCTGCGCGTTGCATTTTCCTGCGATGCGACCTTCGCCACCATGCGAACAGCAACCAGAGCAGAAAAATCAGCCAGATCAACAAATAGAAGCCAATGATAATCCTACGCAGTGTTTTTGCGAGGCGCTGGTCAAACGTCGATGTCATCGAATCCTTCTCTTCGGGTGTGACCGTTCCCCCGGCCGGCGCGTTGGTGGAAAAAGAGTTTGGTGGATTCTTCCTGGCTGCGTCCGGCAGGCTTTGCGGCCTGGGTTGGCTGGGGGTCTTCTGGCTGAATCTGCCCTGGCTGCCGGGAGAATTGTTTGCCGGATTCTCCGGTGGAGGGATCGGGGTTGCCGATGGAGAGGCTGCTGCCGATGGAGAGGCTGCTGCTGCCGATGGAGGTGGCGGCGTTGCAACACCGGGATTGGCGGCGGAATAATTCTGGGAACCACCGGAAATAGGAACGGGAACATTGGGGCCGGGAAGGACGGAAGGCATGAATAAATCGGCTCCAGCCTGTTGCCCCCCGGCACCAACCAGCGCCGCATTGTTCCATTCCTCCACCTGACCGCCGGCGAACAAAATGTTGCCCTTGAATTGGTGCAATTCCCACGTCCACCGCAATGGATTGTCGGCTTCGATGTGCAGAATGCTGGGATTCGGCAACGAATTGGCCGTGAGATTCCGGTCGCCGGCCAGGATGGAATCCGGTTTTGAGAAATCGGCTTTCACGCCGATGAAATAACTGAGATTGCTGTTTTGAAGCGCGCCAAAATTCGTTGCGGCAAGCCGCGGGTCGGTCGGACAGGTCAGAACGGACGGCATACTCAACTCGTTGGAAAGCACCTGGAACTGGCGGAACGAGAAATAAAACTCTCCATCCACAGCATAACCATTCTGTACGAATTCCGCCGCCCCGCCTTCATTCGTCGAAGCTGACATGGGAAACTTGCCGTCGTGATCGTGCGTGAAAATATGAAACGCGATTCCCGCTTGATGCAGATTGTTTTCGCACCCGATGCGTTTGGCCCGCGCTTCGCTCTGATTCAGCACCGGCAGCAGCAAGGCAGCGAGGAGGCCGATGATGGCGATGACACAAAGCAATTCCACCAGTGTGAACGCACCCGCCCTGCGACTGGACCGGTTGGAATTCATGCTCAAAAAAGAATTAGCATCGGCCATGCCATGGTGGTTTCAGCTTAAAACTGTTCATGTGAAATTCCCAAGCGCGTGGATTTCACGCAATCCTGCGTGAGGTTCGCGCGTTCGGGGCCGGCAGAATCCAGAATCCAGAAGGGAAAAGACTTTTGACACGAATTTCAGGCGTTGCCGCGAATTCAACCTGAAAAATCGGGATGAGTTCCAAAGCCTCTGCTTCAACGCAGAGGACGCAAAGAACGTGGAGATTCGCGAAGAAAATCAGAAAAAAAACTCTACATCTCTCCGCGCTCTTTGCGTTAAATCAATCCGTGTCAATTCGTGAAATCCGTGTCTGATCACGGAATCAACCACCGGGTCGTGGCATTGTTCGTGGGGACGCCGATAGTGCTTGTACCAAATGCGGAATTCAAACCCCCGCTGGTGGTTTGCTGTGCCGAACCGTCGGCCATACCGATGTTGCCGCAGCCATGATGCCTGTCTTTGGTCCAGGCGATGTTGGTGACGGTCCGAAAATCCAAAATGCCGGGCTGAACAGGCTTGCCGTTCACCTGCAGGTTGTCATCACCGTCGAGAATCATTTGCGGATAAGTTTCAGCGGCGTCCAGAGTGACGAAATAGCTGATGTTGGCGTCACTGAAACCGATTGAGAAATTGGTTGCAGCTATACGGCCGGTATCTGCCGGGCAACGCAGAATTTTTGGCGAGCGGAGTTCATTGGACATGGTTTGCCACAAGACATAGGCGTTGCCGGCGCCAATTACCTCCATCGCGCCGCCGTTCGTTACGGAAACTTGCATCGGATATTTGTCGCCGTTGTCGCCTTCCCAAAGCCGGAAAGCCATGCCGGTTTCTTTGAGGTTGCTGACGCAAGCAATCCTTTGAGCTTTCCGTTTGGCTGCCTCCAATGCCGGGAACAGGAACCCAACGAGAAAAATTACTACGACGATGATAACGAGAACTTCCGTCAGCGTCAGCGCCCGGGTCTGTTCATGGGAGAAGCGTGGTTTCATGGCAACACAAGGCGATTGGTGGTGACGCCCGTTTGCTGAAGCGCCTTTTGCAAGCCATCCGTGGTGACTTGCTGAACTGAGCCGTCGGCCATGCCGATATTGCCGACGAATCGATATCGTGCCGGGGTCCAAAAGTGGGAGTTGTACGCAACGTGACGCCCGGAAGTCCAGGTAATGGGAGTATTCGTTGAAAGTTCCAGCAGCCCTGATTTTACCGGAATGCCGCCGATGGCGAAGTTGTCGTCGCCGGAGTGGAACCTTTGAGGGTTGGCTTCGTTGGTGACGTCCAGACCGACGAAATAACTGACATTCCTGTTGTTGAAGCCTTCCCCAAAATTGGCTGCAAGGATCGCTTTGATATCTTGTGGGCAAATCAGAATTTTTGGAGTGCTCAATTCATTGGACATCGCCCGAAAACAGGCAGCGACATTTCCCGTAGCAACCAATTCCATCGCACCACCATTCGTCACCGAGATTGCCATGGGATATTTGTCGTTGTTGTCTCCCTCCCACAGTCGGTAAGCAATGCCGATTTGTTTGAGATTACTGACGCAGTTAATTCTCTGTCTGCCATTATGGACGGGAACGAGGGCTGGCAAAAGTAGCACGAAGAGAACAGCCAGCATTGCAATGACCACTATCGCTTCCGTTCGCGTCAGCGCCCGGTTTCGTTGATGGGAAAAGCGCGGTTTCACGGTCGTTTGATGGAATTCATGAGCCGATGGGGGATTGAGCATGGTCCATGCCGCGACAATTTCCGCTTCAAGCAGGCCAGGCGAAAGTGAAAAGGGGAAAATCTCACGCACTTTTGCGTGAAGCTCACGCATTTGGTTTCACGGCGGCACGGCAGTTTATTGTAATTGGCAGGGCGCGGTTTCATGACCGCGACCGGCGTTATTTGCCGGCCTTGACCAGCGACAGCGCCACGAACAGCAGAACCACAATTATAATCCCCACAATGCCGACACCAATCCAGAAATAGAGGCCACCCCGGTTGCGCTTTTTGGAAAATTCCTTGCTGGTGTCGAAACCCGGCGGGCGTCCGCCGCCCTCCAGGTCGCTCAAGCTGACGCCGCGCGGGATGACCATGGTGGCTTCCGCCTGCCGTTTGGCCGGGCCAGGAGGGGGGGCCGTGGCTGGCGCGGAGGCCGGCGCGGAAGCCGGCGTTCCGGTTTCCAGTTTCAATTCAATCTGGCCGAGCCGCAGCGTCTGGCCGGGCTTCAAAACGCTTTCGGTGATTTGTTCGCCGTTGATGAAGGTGCCGTTCGTCGAATTGAGGTCTTTGATGACGACATCGCCGCCGCGCAACAGCACTTCGCAATGATGGCTGGAGACGGACGGCTCGGCGATTTGGAACAGGTTGTCCTCTACGCGGCCAATCGTGGTACGATCCACGTTCAGCTCGTATGCGCGGCCGGTCAGGCCCTGGGTCAGAATAACAAGTTTGGCCATGGACTTACGATAAGCCGATTATGGTCACGGCGCGTTTCAAGTCAAACCGAAATCTCGGAAAATGATTTTTTTAACCCCGCCGCTCAATCAACGCGCGGAATTCGGCGAACAACGGCGTCGAATCATGCGGTCCGGGCGACGCCTCGGGATGATACTGCACGCAGAAAACCGGTTTGGTCTTGTGGCGCAGGCCCTCGACGGTTTGATCGTTCAAATTGATGCGGTTCACCGCGACGCCGGATGGCAACGATTTCGCGTCCACGGCAAAACCATGATTCTGCGCCGTGATTTCGACCCTGCCGGATTCCAGGTCCTTCACTGGCTGGTTCGCACCGCGATGGCCAAATTTCAATTTGAAGGTTTTGCCGCCAAACGCCTGTCCGAGAATTTGATGGCCGAGACAAATCCCAAAAATCGGCACGCCGCTGTCCACGAGCGTTTTTACTTCGCGGACGATGTAATTGAGCGCCGCCGGGTCGCCGGGTCCGTTGGACAGGAAAATGCCCGCCGGTTTGTGCTTGAGCACCTCGGCGGCGGACGCTGTCGCCGGCAAAACCTGCGTTGCAAAACCGCGCTGCCGCAGCCGGCGCAGAATATTGTATTTCAGTCCGTAATCAAAGGCGACAATGGGAATGTCCGCGGGCGGCAACGGCTCGCGCAACTGGCGCGCGTTGGCCGGTTCATTGCCGATGGCCAGTTTGAAACTCGCGCTCTGCTCATCCTTTTCATCCCAGTAAAACGCCGCTTTGTGCGTGACTTCCCTGACGTAATCCACGCCAACGAAAACAAATTCTTTCGCCCGGCGCACGGCTTCCGGCTCCGGGATTTCTTCCGTGGAAATGAAGCCGTTCATCGCTCCCCGCACGCGGAGTTTTTTGGTCAGCGCGCGCGTGTCAAGGCCCTGAATTCCCGGAATCCGGGTTTTCTTGAGATAGTCCGCAAGTGAAGAATCCGCGCGCCAGTTGCTGACGACCGGCGAAAGTTCCCGGATGACAAAACCGGCGACGTGGGGCTGCCACGATTCCACGTCCACCTCGTTCACGCCGTAATTGCCGATGAGCGGATAGGTCATCGTGACGATTTGCCCCTTGTAGGACGGGTCGGTGAGGATTTCCTGGTAACCGGTCATCGAAGTATTAAAGCAAACCTCGCCGCAGGCCGAGGCGCGCGCGCCAAAACCTTGTCCGTGAAACACGGAACCGTCTTCCAGTGCCAGAATCGCTTTCATCAAATGTCATCAGGATAGTTATTTGGAGGCTTCGTTCAAGCGCGAACCGGGCTCCGGCGGAAACTTCCGATGCATTTGTCCCATGTTGCCTTTGCAGGCGAAACCTCTCTTCAATGGGATTTTCTTACCTCTGAAAGCACAAGTTGGCGAATGGAGCGGCTATCTACAGGCTTCAGATCCGGCCCTTCCAGCGAATCGGTTGGGTGGTGCAGTTTTCTGCATAAAAAACTGCTCAATACGCTAAACTCGTCAACCGTGTCACGTGATGCCAGAAACTGGTTTGTGGCATCAACCAAAGCCTTTTCGTCCCGGTCGAGATAGCACACCAGCACGTGGCGGCACAAATCGGTTTCCCGCCCTCCCAGAAATGTGATTGCGTCGTGGGATTTCAAATTGAATTTTTCAATCCACAACCAACGCAGAACCAGCCAAGAATCGTCCCGTCCGAAATACTGCAGTGCCTTTTGGTGATCGGCGTGTTGCGGATCACGCAGTGCCGGCAGTAGCGGAAGAAATTCCAATAAACGGCGTCCGCGACTTTCGGGGCCTTTCTGCGTCTCGTAACGTTCAATCAAAGCGCGGACATTTTGTTCCAGTTCGGTTGAATTGTCATGTATGGCGGCGTCCCAAATGTGCAGGCACATATCATTAAAACTGGCCGAACGGCTATCTTCCAAAACCATCTGTCTCATCCCCTCATCGTTCAAAAGGTAAGCGGTGACAAACACCATCAGCCCGAGGCGATTGGAGAAGCCAACAGGATCAATGATGTTGGTTCGCGCCTGGGTGTAGAAACGTTTGGCTGACTTGAATGCTCCGGAAACCGCATAGTTTCTAAACACGCGATCCTCCATTCCACAATCGGGATTTTTCCAATAAAGTTTTTCCATCTCCTGCCCGCGCTCCAGATTTCCCAAGGTTTTAAACTTTCGATCGTAAACACACCGAACATAAAGGCGCGTTGGTTGCGGCAAGGTTTCGGCAAATTGATATTTCAGGTCAACGGCGTGCGGGATTTTTGCCAGTGCTTCGTTATTCAATGTTTCCAGATACTGCAATACCTCGACGGTTGCCAGCGCGCCCCCTTCAGTTTGCAGGGTGTTCATCAAGTCAGGAATTTCGCCGATGGCACCGGCATCCCACAAAACCCGTGTCTGCCATTCAAAGTCGCACGGCCGCAGCCACCAACGTTTTACGAACAAGTGTGCGGTCTCCAATTGAGACACCTTGGAGTCGAACGGTGGAGTGCTAAAACCAACTCGGTGAAAAAATCCGACGACCATCTGTAACCTTTTCAATGATTCGTCATAATTATAAATGTTGGCATCTTGAGCTCGACGGAAGAAGGGCATGAGTCCATCCAGTTCTCCTGTGACGGTCTCGAAAATGCCTTTTGCCAGTTCTGGAACTCCCCAGAGGTAAGCAACAAACGAGTATCGACTGCCCATTTGCAATCCGTTCATTTCCCATCCGTAGTTCAATAGATCTCTGGCGGTGACGGCTGGCGTTGGAGACAAAGGGCCAACGCCCTCCGTGTGAGCCAAGCGGAGGAGAGGAGCTATCTGACGGAATCCTACGAGCGACGGGTCTTGGCCCGTTTCCAGCTTCCCGTTAATTTGCGCGGTCTTTTGAGCTTCTTGGAGAAGATTTGTATAACCATGGTAATCACATGGTGAGTCTTTGTAGGCTGAAAGCACTTTTACCCAATCGGCCCGCGCAAATACCGGCCAAGCACCTTCCAGAATGTGTCCGCCGCTGACGCTGGTTCCTGTGGCCATAAATGGAGCATAATTGTGAAAGGCGGCAGCCTGTTGTGGAGAATCAACCAGCTCGGGAAACAGATCCGCCAGCAGTCGCTTCGAGTCATTGACAGCGGCATCATAAACAAGCATCGGCATGGCCATGGCAAGATTGGTGCAGGGAGCGGCAAATAAATAGACCTCCCGGGAAGTTGGTTTGCGTAGCCAAATATTCCAGCCAGTTTCCTGAACTGTGGCTTTTTCCAGCTTTGCTGGGCGTGATTTGTTCCAAAGCTCCACCGCCATGCGCTCACGACCAGCTTGAAACAAAATTGGCGACCAAAGATCATCCATTTTCGTTGAACTGGCCTGCTCAACAAGCGCCAGCCAAGCTGCGCTCCGTGCCAAGATCACCCAGTCCAATGTAACGCGATCAATCGTTCCCGGCAGTGTGGTGTGAGCAAGGAGCCCGGCCAGTTCCGGTTGCCAGCCGCAGTCACCACCTGGTTCGCGAGGTAGAAGCTGAAAAACTCTTGCCAGGCTTTCTTCCCTTGACCGACCCATCTTAGCTGCACCCGTCCAGAAACGTTGCCGAACTTCCTCTGCCTTCAAGGGCATTAATCCCTGCCCATCGGCCAAGCACAACTGCTTGAAGATCGAACGATAAAACTCCGGCCCCTTCTTGAGATCGTCCCCGGTATAAGTGACTGTGGCTAGTTTTACGTCTTTTCCCTTTTGATCGAGCCAATGGATTTCCCAGGAAACTGTTTGATCGGGCTTGGTCGTCACATGGTAAGTCACCTCTGCAAAGTTGGTGCCGTGCCTATCTGCCAGCCACGCCAATACACGAGCGGCTTCAACCACATAAACCCGCTGAACGGGATCGTGATATTCCGTATCAGGGGCATAGAACTGACCAAATGCAGGACTGGCGACAAAACAACAAAAGACAAGAAGTGGGTTAAGTCTTGTGAGTTTCATGTAAGGAAAATAGTCAGCCAATAGCATCATGTTCTTTCATACATGCAGTTCTGAAGTTATACCGCTGCCAGTTCTGCCTGTTCAACGAAAACTTTTTTCCCGCCGACGATGGTGGCCACCACCCGGCCCTTGAGTTTCCAGCCGAAGAACGGGCTGTTCGACGATTTGCTCGCGGTTTTGTTGCGCTCAAAAATCCATTCCCGATCCGGATCAAAGACCGTCACGTCCGCATCCGCGCCGACACCGAGCGTGCCTTTTTTCAATTTCAGCAGTCGCGCCGGATTTACCGTGTATTTCACAATCAAATCGGAGAGCGAAATGCGTTTGGCGTGAACCAGTTGCATGAGCCCCAGCGCCAGCTCGGTTTCCAAACCGACGATGCCGAACGGCGCGTAATCGAATTCCACTTCCTTTTCGTAATCGCAATGCGGCGCGTGGTCGCTGCACAAAATTTCAATCGTGCCGTCGGCCAGCCCTTCCAAAACCGCCTCGCGGTCGCGCGCGGTGCGCAACGGCGGATTCATTTTGAAATTTGTGTCGTAAGCCGGCCATTCGGGAATTTCGCCGTTTTGGAATTTCGCCAGAATTTTTCCGTCGTTGCCCCAGAATTTTTCACTTCCGGAAACAGCGGCATCGGTGAGCGTGAAATGGTGCGGACAGGCCTCGCCGGATATTGGCACGCCGCGTTTCTTCGCCTCGCGCAGCAAGGCGACGCTGCCCGCTGCGCTGAGGTGCTGGCAATGGACGCGCGCGCCGGTAAGTTCGGCGAGCAGGATGTTGCGCGCAACGATCATTTCCTCGCCGGCCGCCGGCCAGCCGCGCAAACCGAGCGCGGTGCTCCAATATCCTTCGTGCATTACGCCATCGGTCACGAGCGAATAATCCTGGCAATGATCCATCACCGGCAGGTCGAACATTTTTGCGTATTCCAACGCCCGACGCATCAGTTCGTTGTTCTGCACGCAATGGCCATCATCGGTGATGGCCACGACGCCGGCGCGTTTGAGCGAGCCGATGGACGCGAGTTCTTCGCCCGCGATATTTTTTGTGATGGCGCCGGTGACGAAGACATTCACGACGCCGTGTTGGGCGGCGCGTTCGTGGATGAGCGCGACGGTTCCGGCATTGTCAATCGCGGGCGACGTGTTCGGCATGCAAACGACCGAGGTGAAGCCGCCACGCGCGGCGGCAGCGGTGCCGGTGGCGATATTTTCTTTGGCCGTCTGGCCGGGCTCGCGCAAGTGGACGTGCAAATCAATCAAGCCGGGACAAACAATGAGGCCGCTCACGTCCATCCGCTCGACTTCGCGCGGCGCTTGCTTCGCCGCATCCGCGCCGACCGCCGCGATTTTGCATTCCGAAATTAAAACATCCGCTTTGACGTCGAGTCGGTTGGCCGGATCCACGACGCGCCCGCCAGTGAGAAGCAACGCTGCCATGCGCGCGAGGCTACACGAGTGGAATTGACAACGCAAGCCCGGGCGTTATGCTGCCCGGCAATCGCGGGCGGCAACCTGGCGGGACAGGCGCGGGCGCGGGATTCGTTTGAGGGATGTTCGCAGACAAGTCTTTCGCGCAGGTAAAAGACATGATGCCCAAGGTACTCGTTGAGTCTTTCCTAAAAAATTGCAAACATTAACTTGACGTGACTTCGCTTTTTCGAGCCGGGAGAATAACCAGTCTGCCTCCTATAGTTGGGTTTTCGACTGCACGCTTATGACTGGCAAGGGCACGGCATTTTTCGTCTATAAAAACTATTTGGCACCTTGATTTGCTCTGTCGAAATCGGTGTTAGCACCTTCCACATCGCCTTTGGCTTTCTTCGCATCGCCGCGATTTTTGAAGGCTAAAATAAAATCCGGTTTCAATTCGATGGCTTTGCTGTAATCCGCGATGGCACCGTCGAAGTCATTTTTCCCTTTTTTGGCAACGCCGCGAAGGTTGTAGGTGTCAGCGAAGTCTGGTTTCAATTCGATGGCTTTGGTCAAATCAGTGATGGCGCTGTCCCAGTCCCGCTTCTTTAGCTTCGCGTAGCCGCGATTGTAATAGGCTTCAAGATTATTCGGTTTCAATTCTATGACTTTGGTGTAGTCACTGATGGCGCCATCCGAATCGCCTTTGGCTTGTCTCGCATAGCCTCGATTGTTGTAGGCAGCGACATTATCTGGTTTTAATTCGATGGCTTTGGTGAAATCCGCGATGGCACCATCCAAATCGCCTTTTGCCTGCTTCGCATTGCCACGATTGTAAAAGTTATTGGCATCATCCGGGTATAATTCGATGGCTTTGGTAAAATCCGCGATGGCACCGTCGAAATCGCCTTTGGCTTGCTTCAAATTGCCGCGATTATAATAGATTTTATACTCGTCCGGTTTCAATTCGATGGCCTTTGAGAAATCAGTAATGGCGCCATCGAAATCGCCTTTGGCGTGCCTCAAATTGCCGCGATTGTTGTAGGCTTCAGCCGTGTCGGGTTTCAATTCGATGACTTTGGTGTAATCCGCAATGGCTCCGTCCACGTCGCCTTTGGCTTCCTTCGCTTTGGCTCGATTGTCATAGGGGTTGGAATAATCCGGTTTCAATTCGATGGCTTTGGTGAAATCCGCGATGGCACCGTCCACGTCGCCTTTGGTTCTCTTTACCTCGCCCCGATTATTGTATGCTTCAGAATGATCCGGTTTCAATTCGATGGCTTTGGTGAAATCCGCGATGGCTCCCTCCACGTCGCCTTTGGCTTGCTTCGCAACGCCGCGACCATTCAATGGCTCGGCATAACCTGATTTTAATTCAATGGCTTTGGTGAAATCCGCAATGGCTCCCTCCACGTCGCTTTTGCCGTATTTCGCACCGCCGCGATTGTTGTAGGCTTCAGAATAATCCGGTTTCAATTCGATGGCTTTCGTGAAATCTTCAATGGCACCGCTTATTTCACCCTTGCCATATTTTGCATCGCCGCGAGCGAAGTAGGCGTCAGCATAATCCGGCTTCATCTCGATGGCCTTGGTGAAATCAGCGATGGCACCATTCCAGTCGCCTTGAGCATATTCGGCATTGCCACGATTGTAGAAGGCTTTGGCATCATTCGGTTTCAATTCTATAACTTTTGTGTAAGCTTCAATGGCGCCGTTCACGTTGCCTTTGGTTCTCTTTACCACGCCTTGATTGAAGTATGCTTCAGAATAATCTGGTTTCAATTCGATGGCTTTTGTGAAGTCCTCGATGGCACCGTCCAAGTCACCTTTGGCTTGTTTCACAATGCCGCGATTGTTGTATGGGTCAGCAAAAGTTGGCTTTAATTTGATGGCTTCGTCGTAATCCGCGATGGCTCCGTTCCAGTCGACTTTGGCGTATTTTCCATTGCCGCGATCGCTGAAGGCCTCCGCAAAATCAGGTTTTAATTCAATGGCTTTGGTGTAATCCACGATGGCACCGTCTAAATCGCCTTTGGCTTGTTTGGCAATGCCGCGACTGTAGTAGGCTCTAGGATCATCTGGTTTTAATTGAACAACTTTGGTGAAATCTGCAATGGCACCGTCTAAATCGCCTTTTGCTTGCATTGCAACGCCGCGATTGTTGTAGGGTCCAGCCAAATCCGGGTTCAACGCGATGGCTCCGGAGAAATCCCGAATGGCATCGTCCAAATCGCCCGCTTCTTTCTCCGCATTACCGCGATTGTAATAGGCATCAGCATAACCCGGTTTATGTATGATGGCTTGGGTGAAATCCGTGACGGCACCGGCCAAATCGCCTTTTGCTTGCTTCGCGCCACCGCGATTGTTGTAAGGTTCAGCCAAATCTGGTTTCAGCGCGATGGCTCTGGAGAAATCCGCAATGGCATCGCTCAAATTACCTTTGACACATTCTGCATTGCCACGATTGTTGTAGGCGGCGGCATTATCCGGTTTTAATTCGATGGCTTTGGTGAAATCCGCAATGGCACCGGCCAAATCGCCTTTTGCTTGCTTCGCACTGCCGCGATTGTTGTAGGGTTCAGCCAAATCTGGTTTCAACGCGATGGCTCTGGAGAAATCCGGGATGGCATCGCTCCAATTACCTTTGGCATATTTTGCATTTCCGCGATTGTAGTAGGCGGCAGCATTATTCGGTTTTAATTCGATGGCTTTGGTGAAATCCGCGATGGCACCGTCCAAATCACCATTATTAAATTCCGCATTGCCGTGATTCAAGTAGGCGGCAGTCTTAACGGAGCGGCTGGTGGCGCAGCCTGTTAGCGCCATCAGACAGGCGAGGAGCAGAAGTTTTATTTTCATGACAGATTTAGCGCGCCCATTTCCGTTTGAATTCGGCGGCGGTCATGCGAGCAGATTGTGAGACGATTTTTCCCGGCGCGGCATGGCCGGACGTTATCAAAGGGAATGAGAATCGGCAAGAATCACTGACTTCACTTCTGCGGCGTCACGCCAAAACTCACGCGCTTGATTTGCTCCAAGCTGTGCGCTTGCTGCAAATGCGAACAGGTTTTCATCAGCAGCGCGCCGCCGTCCCTGTGGCCAAGCCAGTGCGCGACGGTCGGGATGTCCACGCCGCTTTCGATGGCGCACGTTGCGAAGTAGTGACGCAAGGAATGATGATGGAAATTCGGCAGGCCGAGATTGCGGCAGGCCGTCTCAATGCACTTGCGCGCCGTCGCGTTTTTCACAACAAACGCATCCGGCGCAACCGCGCCGCGTTCGCGCTTTATCCGTTCCAGCAAGACGCGCAATTCATCGGAAAGCGGCATGGTGCGTTGCTCGTAATTCTTCGTGCCGCGCTCGCCGCCGGTTACCGTGAACCCGCCGCGCGCAAAGTTCACGTCACGCCAGCGGAGCGAGCGCGCCTCGTTCAATCTCATTCCCGAATACGCCAGCAGTTCCACCAAATCCGCGCCGTCTTTTCCCCTGCCCTGCGACTCCGTGCGGATTGCGGACATGATGTTTTGAAACTGTTCGCGCGTCGGCACGGTGGGCTTTCCCGGCACGATGCGGCGGCGTTTGATGCCAGTAGCCGGATTGTGGAGAATCAGCCCTTGCTCCATTGCGTATTTGAATACGGCGCGCATGATGCTCAGTTCATGGGCGAAGGTTTGCGGCGCGATTGTTTTGCCTCGTTCAGTCAGCCACGCTTCACAGTGGCACGCCGTCACGTTGCGGATGGATTGCCCGGAGACGAACGGCACAATGGCCTTCAGGCACGTTTGGCGGTGACGAATTGTGCCTTCCTTCAGCGCGTGCCGCGTGGTTTCAAGCCAGCGGGCGGCAACCTCATCAAAAGTTACATTTGCGGCCCCGGCTGGCGCGAGCCGGTTAATATCGCGCTCCAAGTCGGCAAGGCGGCGTTTGGCGAACGCCTTGTCAGTGGTTTTGAGCGAGCGGCGAAATTGCTTGCGGCCTTTTTTGAAGAACGCATAATAAACGCCCGATGTTTTGCGGCGTCTCAAATTTTCGCCAGCGTATTGCCAGTCGCCTTTCGGGGATTCAGGCGCGTTCAAGCTCATTACGACTTATAAAATCCGCATAAATAAAGGAAATGCGGGCGTAGTTCAATGGTAGAACGGAAGCCTTCCAAGCTTCACACGTGGGTTCGATTCCCATCGCCCGCTCCAATATCAAATTGGAGCAATGAAATCAATGTGCTTGTGAGTTTTTAGCGGTTTAAAAATGCATCACTGCCAACAAATCCACCGATGTTTGCGGGTGTCAGGACTCAATTTAAGGCGTTCCGATTCTCTCGGTGCGAGAATGTTTCAAAGGGAACCCGGTCACTCCAGTCTTGACTGTCTTTGCAGCAAGGATGAACGGAGACTTCTTGCGTGCTTGTATCTCTATTGGGACCAACTGACGGAGAAGGCTGTACCATTATCGAGCAAGGCAGATGGCGTAGCTTGCCCGCCACTCGGGTCAATCATGGTCAGAGGATCGTAAGGCCAGAAGCTAATGGCCTCGGGTTTCCCCCTGCTGCCAGTTGAAGTTGCATTGCACCCGGAGAAACTGACGCTGCCAAAGTCCGCCAGTGGCAAAATCTCCTCTGACGAGGGCGCTTCCGCGACCCATTCGGCTGAGGCCCGCGCCGCCGAAGCGATAGTTGTATAGCTGGTGGGAACGGAAAAGGACACGTTTTTTGTGGTGTTCTTAATGGTGAGCTGGAAAACGCTCTCTTTCACGCTCCTTCTCCTGCCCATTTGCACGTTGCTCTGTCCCACGTACTGCACTTGCGCGCTTATCGAGTCCCCTGGATCCACCGGAAAACCCTCGATCTCGTAAGCACCACTTGGGTACATTTCAAACCAAACATAGTTTTGCTGCCCTTCTCCCGTCCAGTCCTGCTCGGTCCCAATCTGCTCGACCGTTCCGTTGTCATAGCCATCAAGGCCTACCCAGGTGGACGAATAGGTGGTGCTCCGTTTATTGCCCGTCACGGTAGGAACCGTCCAAGTGCCTTGCACGTCGCTGAAGATATCGCTGACGCCACGCGTGTCCAGCGGCACTGCATAGCCGCTCCAGTTTCCGCTGGTGGATTCCCAAAGGCGGATACGGGGCATGCCAGCCTGCTGGTGATGCACGGCACTGAAGGAAATCCGTTTCAAAACATAGCCCGTCTGAGACAGACGGCTCGTGCTGGGTTGAACGGGTGTGGTCGGACTTGTTTGGAGTCCGACAGCCGCAGCAATAAGCGCGACCGCTACCAAGAAACGCGTTACGCTCTTCATAATTTCAGGATTTGGGTTCGTGGTGATTGGCGGCTAATAAATCGTAATTATCCGACATTTCCCATATGGCCTTACGCCCACGTCCATCCGGTTGATTCAGTCTCATTGACCAACATCTTATCGGTTCTGCCAGTTCCGTCAAGCCCGGCTCCGGGAGTTTTACCTCCATGATTCTGCGCCCGGAGAATTGCTTTGCGAAGATGATGGCAAATTCACGGGCGCGGCTTGCGAATGTCCATGACTGCGATTGACAGCAGAAGCAGCACGGCGGCGGCGTCAACGATTAGCGGAGCGACGGGATTTTTTCGATGGCGGCGCGGAGCTTTTCGAGTTCGTGGCGAATGTAGCCGCGATGGACGGCTTATCGCCCGGAAAATTTAATCCTCATCCACGATTTTCACCGCCCATTCGGGATACGGCTTCGTGCCCATCGTCGCGCGCCAGAGAATGCGGTTGAGCACGTCTTCCGGGCATTGATCGGGCTTCTTCAATGGCAGCCGCGCAGAAACATAGGCATCCTTGCGCCTTTGCGCGTCGGAAATCTGCTTCGGCGCCGGATTCATCTCGTCCAGCGGGACGTTGTTCGTCACGGTATCGAACGCGGTGAAGTCCGGCGTGTTGGTGAAACAGTCAAACAGGGGTGTCGCCGTCGCGTCCAGCTGGTTCATCGGCGGCAGGCCGAGCATCAATTCCATCGTGCGCAGCAGACTGGTCTGGTTGTATTGCGTGCTGATGGTCACACCGCGTTTCGTGTAGGGACTGGCGACGTAAGCGGTCGTGCGATAACCGCTGACGTGGTCCGCGCCGGACTGCGGATCGTCTTCCACCGCAAAAATGCAGGTGTTCGTCCAAAATCGGCTGTGGCTGACGGCGTCAACAATCTGGCCCAGCGCCAAGTCGTTGTCGGCAACCTGCGCCTCGGGCGTGGGCGAGCCAAACCGCGTTCCGCTGGTGTGATCACTGGGCAGCCAGAGGATGATGAAGTCCGGCAGATTGCCCGTCTGCTCAAACTGTTTCAAATCCTTGATAAACTGCGCGGCGCGGAAAACGTCCGGCACGTCCAGGTCCCAGCCCGCTGTGTTCGTGGCCGTGAAGGGCTGGAGCGACGCGACATTCGGTCCGCAGGCGTAGGCAATGGCGTTTGAGCCGTCCATGAAATCGCGGTAGCAGGCGAGGAAATTCAGCGCGCCTTTTTGGGCGGGATTTTTCCAGGCTTTGTGTGTCCAGGTGAATTCACCATAGTCGCGCACCGTTTTGCCATGCGCCAGGGCATCATCCCAAATGCAACCTGCGGGCGACAAAGCCATCGCGTCGTCTCCCCCGAACGGATAACTCCGCGGCCAGCCGCTGGCGCCGGAGCGCTCGATATAATCGCTCGCCAGCGCGCTGTCGGCCCATTGATGGCCGTCCGCACTCACCATGCCGCAGCAATAGGTGTTGTCGAGCAGCACGAAATCGCGGACGAGCTTGTGTTCATTCGGTGTCACGCGTTTGCCAAAATTACAAAGGCCGGCGTCGCCATTGCCAGTTTTCACGTCGCCAAGAATCTGGTCGTAGGTGCGGTTTTCCTTGATGATATAAACGACGTGCTGGAACACGCTCGGTTCGCCAACGCGTTCAGGAACGGGTTGGGCGCTCTGATTCTTGCGTGGCGGCAATTTCGCCTGCGCCAGCAACGGATAGCGTAAATCCGCCAGCGCCGTTTGCGTGAACTCCGCCAGTTTTTTGGCCGACGGCACGGCGACCAGGGAAAGCGTGTTGTAGTATTGGCCGATATTGAAAGGCCCGGTGCCCCGGTTCAGACCTTTGAGATTGGCGACATCAATTTGTTTGCGGCTGGCATCGAAGGCAATCGCGCCAGGAAACCAGCCGACGGGAATCAATCCGAGTAATTTTGATTTGCCGGGATCAAATTGAACCACCGCGACAGCGTTCTGCGTGCCATTGCAGACAAAAAGCTTTTTGCCGGATTTGTCAAACACCAGGGCGTTCGGCTGCGCTCCAAACGGATCACCCGGATTCTGCCGGGCGAAAATCGTCTCCACGATTTTGTCCGTGCGCGTATCCATGACGTCCAACGTGTCGCTGCCCGCGTTGGCGACCACCAGGAATTTTCCGTCCGGTGACAACGCCAGCGCGCAGGTGTGCAAGCCGGTGACAATTTCCGTTTGATGGGTGCCGGCCAAATCAATCACCGAAACCGAGCCTTCGCTGGCGATGGAACGAACCGGATCCACCCGCACCCGCGTGCCCAGCCCCGCCGGGCCGGTGAGGTCATCCGCCGCCGCCCGCCGCCCGCCCCAGTTGCTGACATAAATTTTTTTGCCGGCCACGACCACGTCGAACGGCGCGACGCCGACCTCCCACAGCCGCAGGACTTTTCCCGTCGCCGCATCCAGTTCGGCAAGGCGGTTGGAAAGGTTCAGCGCGACGTAAATTTTTTTGCCGTCCGGTGAAACAGCAATGCCCGTGGGAATTTCCCCCTTGCGGCCGGGCGCATTGGCCGGCGGCAGCGCGATGGAAAACAGCGGTGAAACGAATTTGTCTTCGGCGACATCGAAGACCTTGATGTCGCCATTGACATTGGACAAATAAATACGCGAGCCATCAGGTGAAAAGGTCAGGCCGTTGAAACTCAACTGCGCCTTTCCGTCCGGGTCCAGAATCGCCGCCGACACCGGAGCCGTTTCCTGAGCTTGATCAGACGGCAACGGAACGCGCTGCAAGATTTTTCCTGTTTGAGTCCCGATGACAATCAGTTGATGCAACTGGCCGGCCGTCACGAGCAGGCTGTGGTCGGGACTCAAAGCCAGCGCGTGCGGCCGCATGGGTGGAAGCTCGATCTGCCAGCCGGCAGGCGTGAGGATTTGGTTGACCGGCGTGACAAACTTGTTTTGGATAAACCCACTGTGGCTGGGGCCAACGGTTTCAGCCGTTGCGTCAAAATTATCCACCGCTTCTGCCACCCGCATGGCGTTGACCATAAAAAACGACGCGAGCAGACAAAAACAGCGGACGGCGAGCTTATGTTTCATGCAACCGAAACACTAACGCTGCCGGGTTTGATTTCAACCGGAAATTCTGCTGCGTGCCGGTGAAGGTGAACCATTCTCCGCCTTTTTCCGGGGTCAAAGTGCGAACTGAACCCCCCGCGTGTGGCAAATTGAATTCAGCGAAGTGACGGGATTTTTTCCACGGCAGCGCGGAGCTTTTCAAGTTCATGGTGGGCGTAGTCGCGATGAACGGATCCGGTTTTATGGCCGGTGAGTTTCATCCGCAATTCCGGCGCAACGCCTGATTCGCCAGCGCGCTTGTGAAACTGTGCCGCAACGCATGAAACGTGCGGCGGGAAAGTTGCCGCACGCCCGCGCTTTTCGTCGCAACACGCCTTCGGTTTCTGATGGGTAGCGAGGGCCGGAACGACTTCGTCGGCCTTTTACATTTCGCTATCAAGGTGAACAAGTCTTGCGGTTAAGTGCGCAGCCGGCGAGCCTGGCGAAAACTTCAGAGGCAATGCGCGCGCAGCCGCAAGTCTTGTGAGAGGGCGGGTGATTTCAATGCGCGAAACGAGCACACGAGCGGAGACGAAACCAAGGGTCAGTACAAGCAGCGTCTGGAATCTGTGCGTGCCCTTGGGTATGATTGTCTTGAGCTTGTGGCGGAACTGATTGATTTTGTGCCGCTTGTGAATGTCCAACGCAAGGTTCGATTCCCATCGCCCGCTCCAGTTTTCAAAATTCTAGTAAATGATGGCGCAGGCCGCGCGGTTGGGATCGGTGACTGCCCAGAGATTCAGAGGATCAACTGATTGTGGAAATTTTATAAAGCGCGCGCTGCAGTCTGCCATAACATAATTTGAGCCGCCCGAACTGCCCGCTCCCATGTTTTGACTGCTCGTCACGCCGCTGTTGTCGTGCCGTCCTTGTTCAGCAATGCCGGTAAAATCGTTGCCGCCGTTCTCCAATAAATCCATGTAGAAATCGCCAGCGTCATGTCTTTTTTCCCCGAGAACAATCGTGTCGGTTGGATAGACAATGGCGCGTTCGTTTATGCCCGAGCCATAGCTTACAATTTGGGGTTCAAGCGCCGCCCAATCGGTCGTTCCAAATCGGTCCGCAAAATAATCGTTCCAGCCGTTGATGAAATAGCTGCGCGGCGAAGCATCAGGCACATTATTCGACGGAGACGAGCCAACAGTTGCCGGCGAACTGAACAGAACAGCGATGTCGGTGGGACAAAGTAGAATGTTTAAATTTTTGCCGTAGTTGTCGTAAAGATGGTTCGGCCAGCTATCGGTTTCATTACGTGGCGGGTAGGCGCCTTGATTGTCGTCCACGTAAATTTTGGAGGCGATGCCCAACTGCCGGAGATTGTTCAGGCATGCAATGCGCCGACCGGATTCCTTCGCGCGGGCCAGGACCGGCAGCAGCATGGCGGCCAGAATCGCGATGATGGCGATGACCACCAGCAGTTCAATTAGTGTGAAAGCCAATTCCTTGCTGGCCAACTGCCGCCGCTTTGTTATTTTGCCAGCCATTTGGTTCGTTGGCGCGTCTGAACGGGTGATTTGACGGACGGAACGACCGCGCCGTTCATTTTGTTTATGAACAGGAAAAATTTCATTCTCATCGCCGTCGTGCTTGTGCTTGCCGGTGTCTATGTTGTTTATTTTACCGATTGGTTCAAGCCAAAGACGATTCATATTTCGCACACCGTCCGTCCCGGCAGATCCGGCAACCGTCCCGGCGAGGCGGCCGCTCCGCTGCTGGCATTCGGACTTGGCGGTGACTACGAGTTGACCGAAATCAAGGTCGTTCCGCTCGCCGCACTGCAAGCCAATCCACTCGCCCAACCCATCTGGCACTTGGTTTCCGATTCCAAATCCGTGCCGGTAAAATTTTTTATTTACGGTCAGGGCATTCGCGGCATGAAGCCTGAAGTGCCCGGCGTGCGACCCCAACCGCTCCTGTCAAACGTTACTTACCGGCTTTTCGTCCAAGCGGGTTCGCTCAAAGGCCAGCACGATTTTCAGGCTGTCGCCAAACCGGCCAGATCCCCGTAGCATCGGGTTAGACAGCTTCGGTTTGAGGCGGGTTACGCTCGTGCCCCGGTTTTTATTGCGGCCAGAAGACAGGAGGCCCGGTGATGAGATCGGATTTCAGAAGATTTGGATTCCCGCCGCGGGTCGCCTGGAGCAGGCGTGGTGCGACAATTACCGTGAAGCTGGAATTGTCGCTGTTATCGCGGGGATCCGTGACGATGCAGGTTGCAGTTATTGCAGTGCAACGCCCTGATAAAAACGGCTTGGATAAACCTTTGCGTCCGGGTCAGTAACCGTGAACAACCCGTTCGAGTCGGTCACATTAGTGCTAATGTTTTAACCGGAAGAACAGGGAACCGGTCGATTTATTGAGCGACACACTGTTTATCCCGCTGTTGCTGTTCACCGGCCCGGTGTAATCGCCCCAGTTTGTCGTCGTTAAATCCGAGTTGGTTTGCAACACAAATCCCGTCGCGGTTGACGGCCACGACACGACGACGGGGTCCAAATTGACGTCCTCCGAGGGGTCGGTGAGCAGGATGGATAGCGTCGGTGAACCGGATGGCGCCTGCGGCCCATTCGTCACCACCGGATTGAACGTTGCGGAATTGGTTCCCGATATCCCGTCGATGGTGTAAATCCCGGTGAAGAAAAATGGCTGGCTGCCGATCTGCGAAGCGCAAGCGACGATGTTGCTTTGCTGGGTGGCGATACTGTCACTGGATGTGCCATCCGGCCACCAGGCGTTGCCGGAGCCGCAAGTGACGATTTCATTGACCAATTGGGTCGCCGAGCCGTTGGTGACATACGTATTCTGCCCGTTCGGACCATAAATGATTCCCAGATAAACGGGATCGGCGCTGCCGGTATTCAAACCCGAGTACGAGTAAGGAATGGGCGAGTAGGTCCAATCCAGCGTGTTGCTGGGATCCGTCGAGCTCATGGTGAACGACAACTGGGCGATGGATATGAGATTCGTCCCGCCCTTGATGTCCATGCCAAACGTAAGCCGGTTGCCCAGTTCCTGGGCGAAGGCCGGGCCAAAGGCAGTGCCGGGATCAGCGACTCCCATCCACGACGGGAAACTGGTCACCATATTGTTGGTCACTGAAACCGCGTTCGTTATTTGCTGATAGAATGTCGGTGACGACGGATCACCATACGAGGAATATCCGTTCAGGATGGCGGTCACGGCATTGGAAGCCCAGGCATTCCAGCTGGGCGAGCCCCACCGGTTCGGGGCCAGGGCGGGGAAAACCGTGATGGTGATGCCTCCGCTCAATACCGGTCCGGAATTGATCACCACCGGATTGAGCGTTACGGAATTGGATCCCGACACCCCGTCAATCGTGTAGGTGCCCGTGAAATTAAAGGGCTGGTCGCTGATCTGCGAAGCGCAAGCGAGAATGTTGCTTTGTTCGCTGGCAATGTCGCCGGACGTATCATACACCGCCCACGCATTGCCGGAACCACGACCGACGATCTCATTGACCAGTTGCGTCGCCGGATCGCTGGTGATGTAGGTGTTGATGCCGCCGGGACCGTAGATGATCCCGACATAGGATGAACTGTAATTGTAGGAACCCTCCGCGAAGGCAAAATCGAGCGTATTGCTCGGGTCGGTCGAATCAGCACTAAACGACAATTGCGAAATGGAGATCAGATTGGTCCCACCTTTGATGTCGATGCCGAACTGGAGCCGGTTGCCCAATTCCTGGGAAAAGTTCACGCCGAAAATGTCCCCGGGATCGGCCAGACCGTCCCACGACGGGAAACCGGTCACGATGTCATTCGTCACCGAAATCACACTGGGCGCCTGTTGGTAATAGCTCGGGGACGACGGGTCGCCATATGAAGCATATCCATTGGCGATGGCGATGGTGGCGTTGGAAACCCAGGCATTCCAATTGGGCGAACCATAGACATTGGGTGCCAGGGCGGGAATGACCGTGATGGTGATTCCCTGGGCTTGCACCGGGGAGAAACAAGGCGTCGCAAGGACGGTCAAGAAAATGCCGCCGAAAATCAAACGCATGGCTGATGTAATTGACGGCATCGGTCGTACTGCGGTGAGCCTCTTTTACAACAGGTTTTCCGTCGTTTTGTGACTACTGGTGACTACTGTTGTGCAGGTGCAACACCGCGATAAAAACGGCTTGGATAATTCGTCGCGTCTGAGTCAACAAACGAGAAGATCCCGGTGGAGTCGGTCATATTCGTACTGATGGCCGTCCAGTTTTGCATGTCGAATGAAGCCTCGATCACATAAGTCTGGTTGGTGCTCCCGGACAGGGTAATGTCCGGACCATTCGGCGTGGCGACGATTGAAACCGTGAAGGCGTCGGGAATGTTCACCGGGAGCGGGTTGGGGACGTTGCCCGAAAAATTGAAATTGACCGGGAAATCAGCACCGGCACCTACCATGGTGACCGAGATCTGGTGTATGCTGCCGTCAGCGTTGGTTCCGCCATCAACAAAGCTGCTCAGGTCGAAGGAGACCAGCACCGGTTGTGAGTTGTCTCCGTTGATTGAGGGAATGCTCACCCCATACATGTACTGGCTGCCGTTCTCAAGGATCAGGTCCGAATAACCCTCGACCTCCCCTTCAAAGGTCGCAGCGCCGGTGTCGGTGTTTACCTGGTAAATATCGGTGTTCCCGCTGCCGGTATTGCTCAAATAGAGGTTACCATCGGAGTCAAAACGGATATTCTGCGGGTACGGGTCGAAGAGGTTGTAAGGATCGCCAAAACTCCCAACAAAAGTTGTTTCCCCGGTGGTGGGATCGATCGTGTAAAGGCCGTCCTGAGGAGCGCCGATAACACTCAGTCCAACCCCGAATAATACCCCGTCGCTGGGGTCGAAAGCTATGGATTCAATACCTGCCACGCTCAGTGGCGCCTCTGGAGTGACGGCCCCGGTCGTTGGATCGAATGTCACCAAGGATGCGCCATTATTGGCGAGACCGTACAATGTGCCATCCGGAGCGTAGGCGATGTCGTTGTAAATTGTACTGCCCAACGAGGAAATTTCGGTGAAATCGCCGTTCATCAGATTGATGATGCCGAAACCGTTGTTGCCCGTATTGAACTCAACGGCATAAACGTCGGTCTGCGCACGCGCCGACAGGACCAGGCTGCCTGCCACCACCACACCCAACACTGCCTTTTTGATTTTGTTTAACATAGACTTTGTACTCAATTTAACCGTTTGAGTTTTGGCCTTTAATCTTATGCTTCACCAGCCTCCCTGCTAACCACTTATTGATTTCAGATATTTCCAGTTAGCTGTCTTAGACTGATACACTGAGTGTCTCACAGCACCTCGTATGCCACCATTGTTGTGGTATGCAATCATTGTTATCCGCAGAAAACGATTCCTTCGGAACTCGTTGATGTGGAAGTAAATTCGTTAAAATCGAGGTGAATTAAACAGGGTCGGCATGGTAGAATAATAGATAACTACCTTTACGAAAACGTATTACGTACAAAATGTTATTGCAGGCCAGGCAAAATGGCCGAAAATTGCACCTTTTTGCAGGGTAAGGCGGGCAACGGCATAGTCCGACACGAAACATATGCCAGTTGTATCTTGTCGTCATGTAACATATAAAAAACCCAAATATTTGTCTAAATAATGTACAGAACTGTCCCAACAGGTGTCTCATAGTGTTACATTATGAGATAAAATCGGTTTTACACACGACAGTCGTGGGAATTTTCTGATTTTTGTGTCTAAAAATTTTACAGAGACGTGCGTAAGAGTCGAAAAGGGTGGCTGGAACGCTAACGCTGCTTTGCCAGATGACACGCAGCCCAATGGCTGGATGAAATTTCGCGCAACGGCGGAACATCCATCTTGCAGCGCGCCTCGGCAACCGGACAACGCGGATGGAACGGACAACCTGGCGGCGGATGAATCGGCGACGGCACGTCGCCCGGCAAAACGATGCGCTTCCGCTTCGTTTCGGGATCAACCTCCGGCACGGCGGAAATCAGTGCCTGGGTGTAGGGATGTTGCGGCGTACGAATGAGTGCTTTCGCTTCGGCCGTTTCGACGATTTTGCCAAGATACATCACCATTACGCGGCGGCTGATGTGCTCAACCACCGCAAGATCGTGTGCGATGAAAAGATAGGCGATGCCGCGTTGCTGCTGCAAATCCTGGAGCAAATTGATGATCTGCGCCTGCACGGAAACATCCAGTGCGCTCACCGGTTCGTCGCAAATGATCAGTTCCGGCTCGACCGCCAGCGCGCGGGCGATGCCGATGCGCTGTCGCTGGCCGCCGCTGAATTCGTGAGGATAACGCTGCGCGTAAATTGGGTCGAGCCCCACGTCCTGGAGCAGCTCAAGGATGCGCTTTTGCCGCGCGGACTTGCTGTCGGTCAATTGGTGAATGTCCAGCGCCTCGCCGACGATTTGCTCGACCGTCATGCGCGGGTTAAGCGAGCCGTAGGGGTCTTGGAAAATCATCTGGAATTTCCGCCGCCGCGCGCGCAATTCCGAACCGCCCATCTGCGTGATGTCCTCGCCGTTGAGCAAAACGCTGCCTGCCGTCGGCTCGACGAGGCGCACGATGGCGCGGCCGAGCGTGGTCTTGCCGCAGCCGCTTTCACCGACCAGCCCGAGCGTTTCGCCCGGCGCGATGCTGAAGCTCACGTCGTCCACCGCCTTCACGAATTCGCGGACGCGGCTGAACATCCCATGCTTCACAGGAAAATGCACCTTCAGATTTTTGACTTCGAGTAACGCGCTCATTCCAATGTTATCTTTTCAAATTCAAGTCCCTTCAAAAGTTTTGGTAGCACCTTAACAAAATGGCGACAATGTTTGATTACAGCATCGCAAGCAGGGTCAACATCTTCATCCGTGAGATATTCCCATTGTATTTGGCTGGTTATTCCAAGCCAAGCACTGAACGATAAAGAGGAGGCCAATACTAAACGTCCCATGTATGTTCCATTTTGACCTTGCTGTTCAAAGGAAATTTCACTTGCGATAGAATGCGAATAGTTGATTAAGCTTGCACCATGTCCAAACCAAAAATGTGTTGTTAAAATCCATCCGCAACATTTCATTTCAAATGCCAAACTTGGATCCACCTCAAGAACTCGGTCTGTTTCTACACATTCATTGCCAAAGGCATCTTGAAACTTCTCCGCCATCCTCTTCAGGAGTTTGCGTTTGCTCATGAATTTAATTTTTTCTCCTGCACGCTTTCTTTCAGCAATTTGCTGTTCTAAGCTTGAAGGAATAGCGCTAAAGGCGGCACAAAGCCGCGACCGAAGAGCTTTTTCGTCATCCAAATAGTTTTCGCCAAAAATTTTGACCGCAGCCGAATAAACATACTTTTGAAAGAGGTTGCGAGCTTCTGCTAACTTTCCGTCTTTTTCAAGCCATTGCACATAATGATACATTCCTTTGATTCGGAAAAAATCATCCCGTCTTGCGCGCAAAAATTCTTCTTCGGGTGAACAGCTTTCGCCCAAGGATTTGACTGCTTCGGGGTGGAATCTTTTTAGAAGGCCGTGTGCCAAAGTCAATTGTTGGCTTTTATCGAGCTGCTGCATGACTTGATACGTCTCCCAAAACGCTCCAGTTTTGAATGTGCGGAGATTGGGGAACGATCCGTCAATTTCTTTCTGCCATTCCGAAATTGCCCAAAGATAATATCGAATTTCAAATTCATTTTTGGCTTTTTCAAATGTCATGGCGGCATTAGTTAAGTTTTCCAAAACGGGCATCTCACGAAACGTCTAGGTTCGACCTCGACCAGGTCGGGAATGCTGTTTGAACATTCCGGTTTCGCAATCGGGCAGCGGGGGGCGAAGCGGCAGCCGGGCGGGAAATTGCCGATGCGCGGGACGTTGCCGGGAATGGCCGAAAGCCGGACGGCGCCACCGCCGAGCTTCGGCACGGAATTCATCAGCGCCTTCGTGTAGGGATGCAGCGGACGGCGCAACAGTTCCTTCGCGGGCGACAGCTCGACAATCTGTCCGGCGTACATTACAGCCACGCGGTCGGCCATGTCGCCGACAATGCCGAGGTTGTGCGTGATGAGCAGGATCGCCATGCCGAGCCGCCGCTTGAGGTCGTGTAGCAGTTCGAGAATCTGTGCCTGGATCGTCACGTCGAGCGCGGTCGTCGGTTCGTCGGCCACGAGCAATTTCGGCTCGCTCGCCAGCGCCATCGCGATCATCACGCGCTGCTGCATGCCGCCGGACATCTCGAACGGATAATTTTTTATGCGCGATTCCGGGGCCGGGATCCCGACGAGTTTGAGGAGACGAATAACCTCGTCGTCGAGAGCTTTGCGACGGGACGGAGCGCCGAGCACCGACTCGGCGTGATGGTGCGTGTCATCGGAACGCGCCGAGGCGGTGCTCGGCGTTCCAAGTTTCGGCCGGTGCAGCTTGAGCGATTCCTTGATCTGGCTGCCGACGCGAAAGACGGGATTCAACGACGCGCCCGGTTCCTGGAAAACATAACTCACAACGCCGCCGCGAATTTGGCGCAATTCACCGTTCGACATCTTCAGCACGTCACGGCCATTCAATAAAATTTCCCCACCGACGTAATTGGCCGGTGGCGCCGGCACGAGCCGCGCGATGGAAAGTGCCGTCACAGTTTTGCCGCAGCCGCTTTCACCGACGAGACAAACTGTTTCGCCCGCCCCGATGGTCAACGACACACCGTCCACGGCGCGCAGCGCATCCGGGCCCGTGCCGAAGTCCATTTTGAGATTTCTAATTTCGAGCAGCGGCATGACCGCGCTTTGGATGCCAGATTTATGGGGCCGTCGAAAGTCAATTCGGGCACGGCAATTCGGCTTGATTGCCGGTTGCCACTGCCGATAGGTTCAGACGCATGTATTTGAGATGTTACTGGTTCTTCGTTCTCGTCCTGGCTGCCGCCGGCTGCACCAGCGTTCCGAAACCCAAACCGATCCCGACGGGTTCGCTGGCGGCGTTTCAGAAAAAGGCGGAGGCGTTCAACGAGGTCGTCACCGTGCCGACGTTTGAAACAACGCCGGATGCCGTCGCGGCCACCGCCACAAATGTCATCGCCGCTGGCGATGCCGCGCTCGACCGCATCGGCCGGCTCAAGCCCGGCGAGGTGGATTTCACCAATACGATTCGCGCACTCGATGACATTGGCTATTCGATTCAAACGCCCGAAAACCGGCTCGAATTGATCCAGCAAACGAGTACGAACGCCGCCGTACGCGACGCGGCGACGGACGCCATAAAAAAACTCAGCGAGTGGTCGGTCAGCATTGATTACCGCGAGGATGTTTATGCGGCCGTGAAGGCTTGCGCGAACACAAAACCGCAACTGGCCGGTGAGGACAAAAAACTTTTCGACGAGACCTTGCGTGATTATCGCCGGGCCGGTCTGGATTTGCCGAAAGACCAGCGTGATGAAGTTGAGAAATTGCGCAAACAACTGACCGCGCTGGAAACGGATTTTGAGAACAACGTCACCAAGGCGAAACAGCCGCTTAAATTCACCCGGTCTGAACTCGAGGGCGTGCCCGAGGCGTTCCTGGCACAGGAAGGCATCAAGACCGGTCCGGATGAATACACCTTGATGGCGAACATCACGTTTCATTCCCTGATGGTGGAGGAGAACGCGAAGCGCGAGGACACCCGCAAGCGCATGATGGTCGCGCAATGCAATCTGGCGCGGGATGAGAACATTCCGCTATTGCAGAAAATCTTGGTGCTGCGCGACGAGATCGCACAAAAGCTCGGTTATGCCAGTTACGCCAATTTCGCCACGGAAGTTCGCATGGTGAAGAATGCCGCAACCGCGATCGATTTTGAGCAAAACCTGAAAACGGGCCTGCAGCCGAAATTCGACGCGGAACTGGAGGAGTTCCGCCTGTTGAAAATCAAGGAGACCGGCGACCCGAACGCGAAAATCTACGCGTGGGACTGGCGCTATTTCGCCAATGAATTGAAGAAGACGAAGTACAACGTAGATGCCGAGCAGTTGCGGCTCTATTTCCCGTACGAACGCGTGCTGGAAGGTTTGTTCGCGATTTATCAGCGTATTTTTGATTTGAAATTCGAGCGCGTTGAACCGCCTTACAAATGGATCGGCGACCTGCAGCTTTACACCGTGTCCGACGCGAAGACCGGCGAACCGCTCGGACTATTCTACCTCGACATGTTTCCGCGTGAGGGCAAATACAATCACTTCGCGGAGTTCGGCATCACCGAGGGAAAACTACTGCCCGACGGAAAATACCAGCGTCCCGTCTGCGCGCTCGTCTGCAATTTCCCGCCGCCCCAGCCCGACAAACCGTCGCTCATGTCGCATGACGAGGTGGTGACGATCTTCCATGAATTCGGGCACGCGATGCACACGATTCTGACGCAGGCGAAATATTCGCGTTTTTCCGGCACCAGCGTGCCACAGGATTTTGTCGAGGCGCCCTCGCAAATGCTGGAAAACTGGCCGTGGGACAAGAAGGTTTTGGACAGCTTTGCGGCGGATTACCGCGACCCGAACAAAAAAATTCCACAGGCGGTTCTGAATCAACTCAAAGCCTCGCGTCTGGCGACGGAAGGGACGTTCTACCGCCGGCAACTTTCGTTCGGCCTGATGGATTTGGCGTTGCACACGCAAATCCACGCGACGAACGCGGATGACGTGCTGCCGTTGTCAAACAAGGTCCTGAGCGAAGTGTCCCTGCCGGTGCCGCCGGACACGGCGTTCGTGGCTTACTTCGGCCACATTATCGGCTACGGCGCGGGTTATTACGGCTACGCCTGGGCGGATGCCATCGCGGCGGACATGGCGACGGTGTTTGAAAATTCGCCGGACGGCTTCTTTGACAAGACCGCCGGCATGAAATTGCGCTGCGAGATTTATCAGGTCGGTGATTCGCGCGACATCAATGTCTCCATCGAGAAATTCCTCGGCCGGCCGCGCTCCATTGAGCCGTTCCTGAAGAAGATTGGCGTGGAGAAAAGTGCCGCCGGCTCCAAATGAGTTCACCGGCCAAATCCGCCGTCGAACGCTGGCCGCGCCAGATCAAATTCATTGTCGGGAACGAGGCGTGCGAACGCTTCAGCTACTACGGCATGAGAAGCATTCTCGCCGGGTATATCACCGGCGCGGTGCTCAAGGGCGGTCTCGGGCAGGACGCCGATACCTCCACGGAAATCATTCACCTGTTCGTCTTTGCGAACTATTTCATGCCGCTGTTCGGGGCGTGGCTGTCGGACAAAATCATCGGGCGCTACCACACGATCCTCTGGGTGTCGCTGTTCTACTGCGCGGGCCACGGTGTGCTGGCGTGCAGCGATTTCGCCGGCACGGTCCACGGCAAGCTGCTGCTGCTTTACACCGGCATGGCATTGATCGCGTTCGGCTCCGGTGGCATCAAGCCGTGTGTGTCGGCGTTCGTGGGCGACCAGTTCAAGCCGGAACAGTCGCATCTGCTGCAAAAGGCCTACGGCGCATTTTATTGGGCCATCAACCTCGGCTCGTTCTTTTCGTTTCTCGTCATCCCCTGGATCAAGGACCGCCACGGCTACAGCCTCGCATTCGGTGTGCCGGGAATATTCATGGCCATCGCCACGCTCATTTTCTGGCTGGGCACGAAGCATTATGTCCGTGTTCCGCCGAGCCGGGAGACGAAAGCTGCCGGATTTTTCAAAATTCTTTGGTATGCGCTCGCGAACCGGAAAAAAACTGGTGGCGGCGCGCTGCCGCGCGCCGAGGCCGACCGGCAGGTCGGCCCTGCCGGCCGACCAAGAAATTTTTGGGACGCCGCGCAGAACCGGTTCAGCGAAAGGGAAATTGACGCGGCGAAATCCGTCCTGCCGATTGTCCTCGTCTTCGTGCTCATCACGCCCTTCTGGTCACTGTTTGACCAGAGCAATTCCACGTGGGTGTTGCAGGGTGAGAAGATGGTGCCTGTAACATTAATGCCAGGAACATTCCTCAGCCTGGACATCGGCGCGGAACAGATGCAATCCATGAACGCGCTGATCGTAATGATTCTGGTGCCGCTGTTCACTTTGGGCATTTATCCGCACATCGGAAAATATGCGTCGCCGCTGCGGCGAATGTCCTGTGGAATGTTTTTGGCGGCAGGTTCGTATCTCGTCGTCGCCGCGCTGCAAAGGCAGATCGAAACCGGCGCGCAACTGAGCGTGCTGTGGCAGACCGTGCCGTATGTCATTTTGACCGCCGCCGAGGTTTTGGTTTCAACGACCGGACTGGAATTCGCCTTCCGCGAGGCCGCGCCGGAAATGAAAAGCATCATCATGAGTTTCTTTTTTCTGACAATCGCATTCGGCGATTTGCTGGTGGTGGCCATCACGAAAATATTTTCTGACACGCAAAATCATGCCGCGTCGGTGAGCACGAACCGTTTTCTGCTTTACGCCGGAATGACGTTTGGGGTGGCGATTTTGTTCAGCGTCGTCGCGGCGTTTTACAAATACCGTGACCTAGCGGCGGCGCGCGGGAAATAGCTTCAGTGGCTGAAAAACTTGTGGAGTATCTCGCCGCCGTTCTGCCAGAAAATGATCGCCACGCCCATCAATGCGCCGCCGGCCATCACGCCGGACGCCACGGGAAAGGTGAATTCCTCCGCCTTCGCCGGTGATTTTTTTGCGAACCACCAGGCGATGACCGCGCCCATGAAAAACAGCACGCCGTAATACCATTGAAAAATCCACGCGAGCCCAAAGCCGGACGCGGACGGCAGATATTTCTCCTGTTTGGGAAAAATCACCGGCAGGATGGCAAATACGATTCCCACCGCGCCGCCGATGGCGATGCTCCAGATTTTCGCCGGGGCGAGCGCTTCAAAACCTTTGCTCAAGGCCTGGGCGACGGCGGCCCAGGTCTGCGCGGAGGGCGCGGGAAATTGATCCGAGCCGATGACTTCGGGCTTGTCAACGATGAGCGTAAACGCGAGGACGCTGACAACGGTGCCGATGAAAATGCCGGCGAACTGCGCGATAAATTGTTTGCGCGGATGCGCGCCGAGCAGGTAGCCGCTTTTCAAATCGGTCAACAAATCGGCGGCGGAACCCGCCGCCCCGGCAGTGATATTCGCGCTCATCAGGTTCACGTTCATGTTGCCGGGATTGAGCGCGCCGAAAGTGAGCTGGGTCACCTTGCCCATCGCGCTGATGGGCGTGGTGTCGGTTTCGCCGGTAACGCGACACGCAACGAGAGCGAGGGCAAAGGACAGCACGACGGCGAAGGCGCTTTGCCAATACGGCATTCCGAAGGAGGCATGCGCCAGCAAGGCGAGCGCAACGAGCGAAATTAATTGTCCGGCGGCGAACCAGGACATCGGCGTTTCGATGGATTCCATTTCGCCGGGCGATTTTGATTTTCGCGAAAATATTTTGGCGAGATCAAGAAACGCCCGGAGCGAAACCCGCCATTGCAGAATCAAATTCAGCAGGCTGGCGGCCACCATGCACGAGACGCCCAGCCAGACCGACCATTGCACACAGTCGCGGAAACCGGAGCCGGTGATGAGGCCGGCGTGTTGCAGCGCGGGAACAAAACCCATCCAGCACACGATGCTGCCGATGAGGATGCTGACGCAAACGCGCATCCCCATGATCGCTCCAGACGCAATGAAGATTGGCTCCCAACTGAACATCACGGTCCGGCCCACCCAGGCCGGGCCGAAGACAACGGCGTTCAATTTGGTGACGAGGGTATCGCTGGAGAAGGCGTTAAAATTAGCCGCATAATGAAATGACTTCATCAGCCATTGATCCACGATCGCCAGGCCGTCGTGCCAGAAATTGTCCATGGCCGCCAGGATTCCCGCAATGCCCAGTGCCTTCGCAGCGCGCATGCCCTTCGCGCCGTGCGAGTGCAGCGCGCGCAAGGTTTCCGCCGCTGCCACGCCGCTGGGGAAACGCAGTTGCTCGATGTTGATCATCTGTTTTTTCATCGGTACGGCCATGGTCACGCCGAGGATGGCGAGAAAGAAAACCCACGCAAACGTGAGTGGAAGCGAGAGCGCGTGGCCGTTCAACATGATGAACGCCGCAAAGGCGGAGACGAGCGTGCCGCCGGTCGAATAACCCGCCGAACTGGCGGTGGATTGCATGCAGTTGTTTTCGAGAATGGTCATCGGTATTTTGGCGAGGCCGATTTTGACGAAGGTCGTCCAAATGGCGTAGGAAAGAATGCACGCCGTGATGGCCACGCCCATGCCCCAGCCAGATTTCAGGCCGATGTAAAGATTGGTAAGCGAAAGGACGGCGCCAAGGACTGAACCCATGAGCACTGCGCGCCAGGTAAGCTGGCACATCGAGTCGCCGCGCCCGCGATAAACTTTCTCGAACCACTGGCGTTCGATTTCTTCCGGCGTGCCGGTGAAACCCTCGATGGGCAATTCAAAATCAGCGGCTGGTTTTTCAGGCATTTCCGCCTCTTTGGCTGAATCGAATTTCATGCGGAATATTTTTGCGGGTCATCGCATCGGGAAGCCAAAACAGAAAGCCAGGCCGGCCAAAGTGCCGAACGTGACGTGGTTCAACGTATCGCGCACCAAGGGAACTTGCAGCACGATAATTACTGCGATGAACCCGAACCGCGCGAACTGGTAATAGGTTTCGTAGCTCATGCCGGTCAGGTTCCGCAGGACGTGCGAGCCGTCCAGCGGCGGAATCGGAATCACATTGAAAAAGCACAGCAGCAAACTCAACGCCGCCATCTGCACGCACAAACCGGTGAATTGCTCCCAATGGCCAAACAGGCCGACGCGCGCCAAAGCCATAAGCGCGACGGCCAGAATCAGGTTCATCGCCGGGCCGGCCATGGAAACCAGGATGTCATCCAACCGCGGATTTCGCAGGTTGTAAGGATTGACCGGCACTGGTTTCGCCCAGCCAATCATGAACCGGCTGATGCCCGGCGAGAGAAAAATCATCAGCAACGGCAGCACGACCGTCCCAATCGGGTCAATGTGAACAATGGGATTGAGCGAGCAGCGACCATGTAATCGCGCCGTGTCATCCCCGCACTTTTCCGCCGTCCACGCATGGCCGAATTCGTGAAACGTCAGCAGCACAATCAGCCCCAAATAACTGATCAAGCCCTCAATAATCCAATTTGCATCCATGTGCGTTCAACTTAACCGCCGCGCGGATGTGAGTCGAGGCTGGACGCGCGGGTCAATTTATCTTATTCCTTTGTTAAGCGGATTTTTGCCAATCTAACATTTTAACGGTTAATTTATGCCATTGCTTGAGGGAAAACTCGGAATCGTCTTTGGGGTCGCGAACCAACGCTCCATTGCCTGGGCCATCGCGCAGGCGTGGGCGCGCGAAGGCGCGAAGCTTGCGTTCACGTATCAGGGCGATCGCGTCAAGGAAAGCGTCGCGGAACTCGCCGGCGAGTTCGGCGCGGACACGCTCATCCTGCCGTGTGATGTGACAAAGGACGACGAAATCGCCAGTGTCTTTAAAACCGTCGGCGAAAAATTCGGCAGGCTGCATTTGCTCCTGCACTCGGTGGCGTTTGCGCCCAAGGCCGCGCTCGAAGGCGAATTCGTGAACACCAGCCGCGAGGCGTTCCGCATCGCCCACGACGTGAGCGCCTATTCGCTCGTCGCGCTGTCGCGCGCCGCCGCGCCGCTCATGCCCGATGGTGGCAGCATCATTGGCATGAGTTATTACGGCGCGGAAAAAGTCGTGCCGCATTACAACGTCATGGGCGTGGCCAAGGCCGCGCTCGAAGCCAGCACCCGCTATCTCGCCTACGATCTCGGCCCGAAAAAAATCCGCGTGAATTGCATCAGCGCCGGCCCGGTCAACACGCTGGCGGCGCGCGGCATAAGCGGTTTCAATGAAATGATCAAACATTACGAAGTCCACGCGCCGCTCAAGCGCAATGTGCTGCCCGACGAACTCGGCGCGACCGGTGTGTTTTTGGCCAGCGACGGCGCCGCGGCCATCACCGGCCAGGTGCTTTACGTGGATTGCGGCTACCAGATCATGGGGATGTAGCCGCGTTCGTAAGAATGCGGATTACCGCGCTTTGACAAGCGCGGCTACAAATGCCCCGTCCACCTGGTCCGCAAACGGCAGCAATTCGTGTTCGCTTTCCAATTTGAAATCGGCATGTTCACTTAAAAATTGTTTCACGACTTCGCTGTTTTCCTCCGGCTCCAGGCTGCACGTGCTGTAAACCAAAACACCGCCGGGTTTCACCGGTGTCGCGGCGTGTTGGAGCAAATCCAGTTGCGCGATGCGGAGGCGTTCGATTTCTTCCGGCTGGATCCGCCAGCGCAAATCCACGCGCCGGCGCATCACGCCCGTGTTCGAGCACGGAGCGTCCACCAGGACGCGGTCGAAACGTGCTGCCGGCGTCCCGCCGGCAGTTCCATCTTTAGTTTGTTCTGCCGGCAGGATGCCGGCAGCACGTTGGGTTTCAACGCAGGTGACACCGAGCCGCGCACAGTTTTCCTGGATCCAGTTCAGTCGTTCATCCGAAACATCCTGTGCGATGACACGGCCCTGGTTGTTCATCAACTGTGCGATGAACGTCGTTTTGCCGCCGGGCGCGGCGCAGAAATCCAAAATCGTTTCGCCGGGCTGCGGTCCGAGTTGGCAAACGGCAAGCAGCGTGCCGGGGTCTTGAATGTAAAACCAGCCGTCGCGAAAACTCGCCAGCGACGACAGTGGCGGATGCGACTTCATCTCAAAGACCAGGTTTTCCTCCAGCCAGTCGCGCCGGACAAAATCGTATTCCACGTTTTCGTCACGCCAGCGGGCGAGCAGGTCGCCGGCATCTTTTGGTGAGGCGAGGCTGCTGACGAGCCGGCTCGCGGGGACGCTCGCCCCACCGCCTGCGGCTTGGGACTCATGGAACTCGCCCCTCTGAAATTTCAATGTGTTGACGCGCGCGAAGGTTTTCGGCGGCGTGTTGTTCCATTCCAAAAGCAACGCGGTTTTTTCGATGCCCCAGCGCTTTTGCCAGCGGGCAACCAGCCATTCGGGATGCGACCAGCCGAGTGCGGGCTGCGAAATTTTTAATCCGGCCAGAAGTTTTTTGGTTTCGTCATGCTCGCGCAAGTAGCCGCGCAGAACAGCGTTCACAAAACCGGCCTGGGCGCCAAAGCCGTTGCGTTTGGCCAGTTCGACGGTTTCGTGAACGGCAGCGTGGTCGGGAATCCGGTCGAGCCAAAAAATCTGGTAGAGGCCGAGCCGCAACAAGTTTTGCAAGGCGGGCTTTTGTTCGCGCCCATCGGTTTTTCGGGCGATGAGCCAGTCGAGGGTCGCCTGCCAGCGCACGATGCCGTACACGATTTCCTGGCAAAGCGCGCGGTCGGCGGACGAAAGTTGCGCGCCCGGCAGCGCGGTTTCGAGCAAATCTTCAATGAATTTACCCCCGGCGCGCCGTTGTTGCAAAACGCGCACCGCGATTTCTCTTGGTTTTTGTCCGCCCACCAATTTTAATGATGCCATACGACTTTTGGGACGCGAGATTAAAAGGCTTTTATGAGAGAAGAATTCGAGAAATTGGCGGCGGCGGGAAAAATCGAAGGGCGGCATGTGGAGCCGCTGACGTTGCTGGTGGAAAGCGGCTGCTGCATGCATCGCAGTTGGGGCTTCGGGCGCATCAAAACGGTGGACACGGTTTTTGCGCGGTTCACCATTGATTTCGCCGGCAAGCCGGGACACACGATGGATTTGGGCTTCGCCGTCGAAAGCCTCAAACCGATTCCCAAGGACCACATTCTCGCGCGCAAGGCCAACGACCTGGAAAACGTGCGCCAGTTGGCCGCGCATCATCTCGATTTGATCAAGCTCGTGCTGAACAGTTACGGCGGCAAGGCAACGGCGGACCAGATTCAGCAGGCGCTCGTGCCGGATGTCATTCGCGACGATTGGAAGAAATGGTGGGAAACCGCGCGGCGCGAAATGAAAAAGGACGGACACTTCATCGTGCCGCTGAAAAAAACCGAGCCGGTCGTCTATCAAGCCAAAGAAATTTCGTTGCAGGACCGGTTAATGACGAATTTTCGCGCGGCGAAAGGTTTGAAGGCGCGCGTGGCGGTCGTCGGCGAATTGTCGAAAAATGCGTCGGATTTGGCCGACAAGCAGGCCGCCGCCGGTGAGATCATCGCCGGGCTGAACACGGACATTGCGTCGTATCAACGCACGCAGCCGTCGGTCGCGCTGGAGGCCATTTTCGCGCGCGACGAATTGCGCGAAATCGCCGGGTTGCCGCCGGCGCCCGACGAAATCACCGCCGCGCAACTCTGGTCGCAGGACATTAAATTCGGTCCGGTGCTGGAACAAATTCCCGCCGCGAAACACCACCACGCGCTGGGGTCGTTCAAGGCTGCGAATCCCGAGCGCTGGCATGAAGTGCTGCGTAATTCGTTGAATTTTGTTTCCGCGAAAATGTGCCGCGAGTTTGCCAATTTGCTGATTCAGGAAGGCAAAATGGATTTGCTCAAGGAAACGCTGACCCGGCTGGTCAATCAGCACACGGCGGGCAGCGAACTGTTGCTCTGGCTCGGACGCGAGCGCAGCGATGCCTTTGCCGACATTCTCGGGCCGGAAGTTTTTCGCGCGATGCTCACCGCGATGGAACGGGATCAATTCAACGAAAAGCGCTCGAACCGGCTGCGTGAATTCATTTTGGACGACCACGAATTGCTGGCCGAGTTGACCGCGTCCGCCGACATCGACGTGGTCAAAGACCTCACCCGCGCATTGCAACTGTCGCCGGTGTTTGATGACATGGACAAGCGTTCGCTCCTGGCGCGGCTCGTCAAAAGCCATCCCGCCGTCCAATCGCTCATCACCGGCGAACAGGCCAAACAGGACACCGCCATGCTGGTTTCGTGGGAGAGTCTCGAACGCCGCAAGGCCGAGTATCAGGAGCTGGTGCAGAAGAAAATCCCCGCCAACTCCCGGGAAATTGCCACCGCCCGCAGTTACGGCGACCTCAGCGAAAATCACGAATTCAAGGCGGCGAAGGAGATGCAGAAAATGCTCATGCGCCGCAAGGACGAACTCGAAACGCAGCTCACCCGCGCCCGCGGCACGGATTTTGCCAACGCGCGCACCGACATCGTCAGCATCGGCACGATTGTGCAGGCCACCGATTTGGGCGCGAACCAGCCGGAAACGTTCACCATTCTCGGCGCCTGGGATTCCGATCCGGAGAAGGGCGTCATCAGCTATCTCTCGCCCGTCGCCCAGTCATTGCTCAATAACAAGGTCGGCGACGAAGTGGAATTTGAGTTGCACGGCGCGAAACGCCGCCATCGCATCGAGCGCATCGAGGCTTTCCGGGCGGCAACCACTGCGCCGAACGGAACGGCGGCGGCCGTTTCAACTTCTTGAAACACAAAAGGCGCAAAGTTTTTACCTCTTTGCGCCTTCACGCCTTGACGATTGAAACTGTTCAGGCCTTGCCGCCAAAACTCACGTAATCGTCCAAATCCAACCAGTCGAAAAAGGTCGCGATGTCTTCGCGTTTGGGCGCGATCTTGGAAACCTGCTCGTTGAAATACGCGCGTGTTTCCACGTCCTTCGGCACGCGTTGTTCCGCGAAAGCCGACCACGCGGCGATTTCAGCGTCGTTGTGTTTGTGTTTCGCGTTCTTCTGAATCCATTCAAGGATTGCGCCATCGCCTTTGCCGAGTTCCTTTTTCAATTTTTCGGGGTCAATGCCGGCAAATTCCAGAAACCGCTGGTCGAGCGGGCAGGCATAGTGGTAATCGCCGTTTTTGCCCGCGAGGGTTGCGCGGCCCTTGTCGAGCATTCGGGGCAGAATCACATAGCCGCCCAGCCGCACGCGCGGGCTGCGCGGGGGTTGTTTGGTCAGATCAGGAGTGTGTAGTGACATAATCGTTTTGGTTTGTTGATTTGTTTTCAATTTATCGCATTCCATTTTTGCGACTCGCTAAAATTGCCTCGAAAATGCCGAATTGCAAGTGGCGCGTGAAATTTTTACCTTGGTCGCGTGAAACACTCGGGAAAAGCCGTGCTTGCCGCATTGCGCCTCATCGGTTTGGCCGGTGCGGCGGTGATTGCGCTGCTGGTGGGGGCCTTGCTGGCCAAATTCATCGGGATGTTTGTGCTGGAATATTTGACCTGGGTGCTCGTCGGGCTTTGGGGGCTGTTTGTCGTGTTCACCTTTTATTTCTTCCGCGATCCCGATCCGATGGTGCCGACCGGCCCCGACCTCGTCATCGCACCCGGCCACGGCAAGGTGGACGTGGTTGACACGATAACCGAGACGGAATTCATGGGTGGCGAATGCCAGCGCATCGCGATTTTTCTCTCGGTGATTGACGTTCACGTGCAGTACGCGCCGGTTACGGGCCGGGTCGCTTTTTTCAAACACACGCCCGGCCAATACCTCAACGCGATGAAAACCGACTGTGCGAAATTCAACGAGAACGTGCTCTTCGGCCTTGACGCCGCCGAGCCGCGCGGCGAAAAGGTCGGTGTGCGCCTCATCGCCGGCCTCATCGCGCGCCGCATCGTGCCGTGGTTCGCCCCAAACGACACCGTCCAGCGCGGCGAACGCATCAGCCTGATTCAATTCGGGTCGCGGGTGGAGGTTTATCTGCCCCGCCGCGCCAAAATCAAGGTGAATCCCGGCGACAAGGTGGTCGGCGGCGAAACCGTGATTGCTTCTTTCGATTAAATGCTCCTTTGACATTTCCAATGGATAATTTTGAAAATGACTAATTCCTAAATCCGAATGACTAAAGAAATCCCAATGACCAGTTCTGAAAAATCCGGGCGCACGACGGTTTTGTCATTCGAGCTTGCTCATTCTTTAGTCATTAGGGCTTCGTCATTAGTCATTGTCCCGTCGCCTTCCCTGGAGAACGTCAAAGAACCATAAAATGAGCGAACCTGTTTCTCCAACACCGCCGCCCGACGATTCGGACGAGAGCCGGTTGAAAATTTATTTTCTGCCGAATCTGCTGACGGCGGGCAATCTGTTCTGCGGCTTTGTGGCGCTGACCAAAATCGTCGAAGCCGATCCCTTGAGCGATGCCTACTACGGTCAGATCAAGCTCGCGCTCGCGTTCATTTTGCTCGCGTGCATTTTCGATTTGTTCGACGGGCGCGCGGCGCGCTGGGGCGGTGCGGAAAGCCCGTTCGGGCGCGAATTCGATTCGCTGGCGGACTTGATTTCGTTCGGCGTCGCGCCGGCGTTCCTGGTGCATCGCATCGTGTTGCGCGACGTGTTTGTGCAACATCCGGAACTGGGCTGGTTCATCGCCTCGATTTATCTGATTTGCGGCGCCTTCCGGCTGGCGCGGTTTAATGTGCTGTCCATGCAGCCGGGCGGCAGCGGCAGGGAATTTGTCGGCTTTCCCATTCCATCGGCGGCGGCGCTGGTGGCGTCGCTGACGCTCTTCATCATGTGGGTGGAGGAAAAGGATTTTACCAAGGGCAAGTGGCGGTATCTGCTGCCGGTGCTGCTGCTGTTTTTATCGTGGATGATGGTCAGCCAGGTGCGGTATCCGAGTTTCAAATCACTTAACTTGCGCGCGACGCGGACCTTTACCAAAACACTGGTGGCGATTCTATTCGTCGGCTGCGTGCTGGTGTTGCAGGAAAAAATTCTGGTGTTCATTCTGCCGCTGTTTTTCACGGCGTATTTGATTTACGGATTTGTGCGCCCGAGCATCTCGCGCGCCATGCGCCGGGAAATTGAAGATGAAGACGAGGACGAGCCGGACCCGGCGCACTGAAAACCATGACGGAACTGACGCCCATTTTACTTTCCGCCCTGACCGGTTTTGTCAGTGGTTTCCTGCTTTCCGTGCCCGTTGGCCCGGTGAATCTCACCATCATCAACGAAGGCGCGCGGCGTGGCTTCAAATGGGCGGTGCTCATCGGCCTCGGCGCTTCGGTCATGGATGTGATTTATTGCACCATTGCCTTCACGGGATTTTCGTCCTTCTTTGGCAGCCCGATTGTGAAAACGTCCATGGAAGTGTTCAGCTTCGCGTTCATGCTGTTTCTGGGCGTAAAATTTCTTTCGGCAAAAACCGTGATCGCGCCCACGCAACTCGGCGCGGCGGCCAGCCGGATTGAGCAGCGCATTGACGAAAAATTACACCCGCACTCGGCGTTCATGATCGGCTTCGCGCGCGTGTTGGGCAACGTGGGCGTGTTGTTGTTTTGGATCGTGGCGGCCGCCTACTTCATGTCGCACGAGGCCTATTTCACCTCCTACGAGTGGGTGGAGGACACCCTTGCCGCCAAAGCGGCGTTCATTGCCGGCGTGGCGCTGGGCGCGAATTTGTGGTTCTGCGCGCTCAGCTACGGCGTGGCGCGCAAGCGAAGGCAGTTCAGCGAACAAACCCTGCTGCGCATGGAGCGCTTTTCCGGGATTTGCCTGCTTGGCATCGGACTATACGACGGCGGGCACATCGCGTTGCAGTTGGCGCGGCATAGACATGGATTCTAAAATGCCGCTGCGCGAAAATTTTTCCACCATCAAACCATGTTAAAAGCCGGAATCGTCGGTCTGCCCAACGTCGGGAAATCCACGTTGTTCAATGCCGTCACCCGCTCGCACAAGGCGCCCGCGGAAAACTACCCCTTCTGCACCATCGAGCCCAACCTCGGCGTCGTCTCCGTGCCGGAACCGCGGCTCGAACCGCTCGCAAAGATTGCAAAAACGCAGACCATCATTCCCACGACGATTGAATTCGTGGACATCGCCGGCCTCGTGAAAGGCTCGTCGCACGGCGAAGGCCTGGGCAACAAGTTTTTGAGCCACATCCGCGAAGTGGACGCCATCCTGCATGTCGTCCGCTGCTTCGAGGACCCCGACATCGTCCACGTCACGGGCAGCGTGGATCCCGTGCGCGACATCGAAATCGTCACCACCGAACTCGTGCTGGCCGACATCGAGGCGGTCAAAAAGCGGCGGGAAAAAATCGCCAAGGACGTGAAGCGCGGCGACAAGCACGCGATGCTGGAGGAGCATCTGCTGGAAAAGATTGGCGCCCATCTGGACACGGGCAAACCGGCCAACACGCTGGCGCTCCCTCTTTCGCCGGATGAAAAAGTCATCCTGCGCAGTTTCTTCCTCCTGACCGACAAGCCAACCGTCTTCGCCTGCAACGTCAAGGAAAACGACCTCGCCACGGCGGATCAAAATCCGTTCGTCCAAAAAGTGCGCGACCATGTGAAGACGCAGCTCGCCTGCGAAGCCGTTGTCGTCAGCGCGCAGATTGAAAGCGACCTGGTGGATTTGTCGCCGGACGAAGCGAAGGAATTTTTGCAGGAGCTCGGCGTGGCCGAATCCGGCGCCGGCCAGCTCATTCTGGCCGCGTATCACGTGCTCGGCCTGCGGACGTTTTTCACCTTCAACGAAAAAGAGGTCCGCGCCTGGACGATTCACGCCGGGGACACGGCCGTGAAGGCCGCCGGCACCATCCACACCGACTTCGAGCGCGGGTTCATCAAGGCGGAGACGGTGAACTGGGATGATCTGGTCAAGTGCGGCTCGGTCGGCCACGCCCGCGAGACCGGCCACTACCGCATCGAAGGCCGCGATTACGTCGTCAAGGACGGCGACGTGCTGCTGTTCAAATTCAACGTGTGATTTTTATTGTAGGAGCCGACGTAAGGAGGCTCAAACCAAAGGATGAAGGAAGAATGCTGAATGAAGAAATATCTATCTGACGTGAAATGGTCCCGGGATAGCTTCATCATTCTTCATTCTGCCTTCTGCATTTGAAGTGAGCCTCGTCACCTCGGCTCCTACGTTCCCGAATGGTGCCACCGTTATGCTTGACGGCACGTCCGGTTCTGCTACCTTTGCCTTGTGAACAGCAAGCAAGTGAACAACGCAGCCGGCAGCCAGTATTTCTTTTATTGGTTTTGGGCGGTAAGCGCGCACTTGCGGCTGCGATAAAATTTTAAACAAACCAATCGCCGCAGGTCGCCAGACGCCTGCGGCGTTTTTGTTTTGGCGACCTTCGGTCAACCCATAAAAAACCATGATCATCGTGCTTAAACCCCGGATTTCGAGGAAGGAGGAGCGCTCCGTCCTCAAGGAAATCCGCAAACTCGGCTACATCCCCCACGTCATGCGCGGCGTGGCGCGCACCGTCATCGGCGCCATCGGCGACGAACTCACCCACGCCAACCTCGAAACGCTGGTCTCGCAGTTCCCGCTCGCGGTCGAAAGCGTCATGCCCATCCAGAAACGTTACAAACTCGTCAGCCGCGAGGCGCACCCGGCCAATTCCACCATTCGCGTCCGCGACCACGTCATCGGCGGCAAACAATTCCATGTCATGGCCGGGCCGTGCTCGGTTGAAAGTGAGAAACAACTGCTCCGGACCGCCGAGGCGGTAAAGGCCGCCGGGGCGACCTTCCTGCGCGGTGGGGCGTTCAAGCCGCGCACGTCCCCCTACGAATTCCAGGGACTGGGCAAAAAAGGTTTGAAGCTGCTCGACAAGGCACGGCGTGCCACCGGGCTGGCCGTCATCACCGAACTGCTCTCCGAAAACCACGCCGACCTGGTGGCCGAATACACGGACATCATCCAGATTGGCGCGCGCAATTCGCAGAACTTCCAACTCCTGATTGCCGCCGCCCGGACCGGCAAACCCGTCCTGCTCAAGCGCGGCCTCTCGATGAAAATCGAGGAATGGCTGCTCGCGGGCGAATATGTGCTCGCCAACGAAAATCCGAACCTCCTGTTCTGCGAACGCGGCATCCGCACGTTCGAGACCTACACGCGCAACACGCTCGACCTCTCGACCATCCCCATCATCAAGCGCGAATCGCACTGCCCGATCGTGATTGACCCGAGCCAGGGCGCCGGGCGCGCGGACCTGGTGGCGGCGATGTGCAAGGGCGCGGTGGCGATGGGCGCGGACGCGTTGTTGATTGAAGTGCATCCCAACCCGGCGGAAGCCTGGAGCGACGGCGCGCAACAATTGTCGCTCGACGGGTTCACGAAGCTGATGCAGGAATTGAAGCCTTTCATCGCGGCGGCCGGCCGCGAATGAGCACCAGGATTTTTAACCACGAAACACACCAACCACCCGAAAGGTAGGGCGCTCTCCGTGCGCGCCGCCCAGACGCGAACTTCCATCTCCAGATGGTGTGCAGCGCCGCGACAATATAATCTACGATCGTGGTTTATATTGTCGCAACAGTTTTGAGTTTGAGCCTCGCGGAACTCCGCCCTCCGAAATTCGTGTAAAAGCGTTTTCTTTGCGTTCTTCGCGGTTTCACCCGCCGAAAAATTTCTGAATTTCCTGCACCACTTCCACAAACCGGTCCACTTCGGCCTTGGTGTTGTAAAAATAAAAGCTGGCGCGGGCGGTGGATTCCACGCCCAGCCGGTGCATGAGCGGCTGGGTGCAATGATGACCGCCGCGCAAGGCCACACCCGCCTGGTCGGCCAGCGTCACCACGTCGTGCGCATGAACGTCCTTGATCAGGAAACTCACCAGCCCGGCGCGGCCGGTTTTCGGACCGAACAGGCGGATGTTTTTCAGTGCCGCGAGCTTTTCGTAGGCGTAGGTCGCCAGTTCTTGGTCGTGTCGCCAGATGTTTTCGCGCCCGATGGCGTCGAGATAATCCATTGCCGCATGCAGACCAATCGGGCCGGAAATGTCCGGCGTGCCTGCTTCGAACCGATGCGGCGCCTTCTTGAACTCGGTTTTCTGGTATTCCACTGACAAAATCATTTCGCCGCCGCCCTGGTACGGCGGCATGGCGTCGAGTAATTCCTGCCGTCCCCACAGCACGCCGATGCCGGTCGGCCCGCAAATCTTGTGGCCGGAGAATGCAAGGAAATCGCACCCGATGGCCTGCACGTCCACAGGGCAATGCCCGGCACTTTGCGCGGCATCCACGAGCGTGGTGACACCAAGCCTGCGCGCGCGGGCGCAAAGGTCGGCGACCGGGTTTACCGTGCCCATCGAGTTCGAGATGTGGACCATCGCGAACAGCTTGACCTGCTTCGTCAGCAGCGAATCGAGTTTGCTCAAGTCGAGCAGATCTTCATCGCCAGTGATGGGCACGTAGGCGACCTTCGCGCCGGTGCGCTGGGCGAGCAATTGCCACGGCACCAGGTTGCTGTGATGCTCCATTTCCGTGAGCAGGATCACGTCGCCGGATTTGAGATTTTTCGCGCCCCAGGAACTCGCGACGAGGTTGATACCCTCGGTGGTGCCGCGCGTGAAAATGATTTCCTCGGCGCTGCGGGCGTTGATGAATTTGGCGGCGCGCGTCCGGGCGGCCTCGTAACCCGCCGTGGCGCGATTGCTCAGTTCATGGATGCCGCGATGGACGTTGGCGTTGTCGTGCTCGTAGTAATGCACCAACGCGTCAATCACCGCGCGCGGCTTCTGCGACGTCGCGGCGTTGTCGAAATAAATCAGCGGCTTGCCGTGGACCTGCTGGTTGAGGATCGGGAAATCCTTTCGTAGTGCAGCCCAATCAGGAAAAGCAGTCATATTCTTTAGACACGAATTACACAGATTGACACGGATTTGTTGAACCCCTCACCCGGTTTCGCTGCGCTCAACCACCCTCTCCCCGCTGGGCGGGGAGAGGGCCGGGGCGAGGGGCGCTTATTTGAATCCGTGAGCATTTGTGCTTGTCGGTGGTTCAAATCACATCAATCCGAGCTGCAGCTTGGCCGCCTCGGTCATCATGCTTTGGTTCCACGGCGGGTCCCAGACCAGCTCGACGTTTGCCTCGTCAATCGGCTCCAGGCTCATCAACTTGTTCTGCACGTCCTGCGCGAGCGCCGGCCCCATGCCGCAACCGGGCGCGGTCAAGGTCATTTTCACGTCGGCCTTGAAACTGTTTTCGCCCACGGACGTGAGATGACAATCGTAAATCAGGCCGAGGTCCACGATGTTGACGGGGATTTCCGGGTCGTAACACGTCTTGAGCGCTTCCCAGACCTGTTTTTCCAGTTCGTCCTGCGTCATCGGGCCGCTGGTGGCTGCCGCTGGTTTGGGCGGGGCGGCAAACCCGAGCGCGTCGGCGTCCTTGCCGTCAATGCGGAACATGTTGCCGTTGACGACGACGGTGTGGCTGCCGCCGAGCGATTGCGTGATATACGCCGACTCGCCCTGTTTGAGCGTAACCTTCGTCCCGACGGGCACCACGAAGGCTTCCACGTCGCGGGTCAAAATTTTTGCTTCGTTGGAATTCATAAAACACCTCTTCCATCAATCACTGCCGATATCTTCGCCGCAATGGCGGGTGAAATCAATCAGGTCTGTTCGTTTTCCGTGCTCACCGGTTTGGTGTCGCCCTTCAGCGCCGCCATGATGGCGTGCCAGGACAAAATCGCACATTTCACGCGTGCGGGAAATTTATAAACGCCGGCGAACACCGCCAGCTTGCCGACGTCGCCCTGGACATTGCCCGTCATGACCATTTCATGGACCTGCCCGAACATTTTTTCCACGTCCGCCTTGGTTTTGCCCTTCGCAAATTCGGTGAGCAGCGAGGCCGAGGCCTTGGAAATGCAGCAGCCAGAGCCGACGAAACTGATGTCCTTGATGGTGTCGCCGTCCAGCGTGAGGAACAGCTTCAACTGATCGCCACAGAGCGGGTTGTGGCCTTGCGCCGAGCAGGTTGCCTGCGGCATCTCATGGAAATTCCGCGGTTTCTTGCAGTGGTCGAGAATGACCTGCTGATAAAGATCATTTAAGTCTTCAAACATGGCCAACTCCGTTGGAATGACTGATCCCTAAACCATAATGACGAAGGTTATTAGTCATTTGGTCATTTAAGCATTCTTTGGTCATTCGTCATTAGGATTCAGTCATTTCGCTTTTGCCAGGTGGCGGTTTGCTTCCAGCCGGTCCCACACCAGCTGGTCCAGTTTCTCGCGCACGGAATCGTGCTTCACCCGCGCGATGATTTCACCGGCGAAGGCATGGATCAACATCCGGCGCGCATTGTCCGCGCCGATGCCGCGCGAGCGCAGGTAAAAAATGGATTCATCGTTCAACTGCCCGATCGTCGCGCCGTGCGTGCACTTCACGTCGTCGGCGTAAATCTCCAGTTGCGGCTTGGTGTCCGCCGTCGCGTCGTCGGAGAGTAGCAGGTTTTTGTTCGTCTGCTTGGCGTCGGTCTTCTGCGCGATTTCCCGGACCAGGATCCGCCCGTGAAAAACGCCCCTCGATTTGTCGTCGAGGATGCCATTAAAATACTCGTGGCTGGCGCAATGCGGCTGCGCGTGCTCGACAATCATGTGATGGTCGGCGAGCTGCTCGCCGCGCGTCAGATAAAGGCCGTTGAGAATGCATTCCAGCCCTTCGCCCGCGAGTTTGGTGCGGATGTTGGTGCGCGACAGCTTCGCGCCGAGCGCAAAGGAATGGACGCTCACGTTGCTCGCGCGGCCAAGCTGGGCGGCAATGGTCGCCAGATGAAACGCGGCGCCGGCTTCGTCCTGAAATTTCACGTGCTCCAGCGCGGCGTTGTCGCCGGCGACGATTTCGGTGACGGTGTTGGTGAAGTACGCCGCATTGTCCGTCGAAATGTAACTTTCGATGACCGTTGCCCGGCTGTCCGCCCCGGCGACGATCAGGTTGCGCGGCAGGATGGTTTCGCCGCCTTGTTTGGCGGTGGAAATAAAAATGAACTGGATGGGTTCGGCCACCGAAACCCCGGCGGGCACTTGAACGAATCCACCATCGGTGAAGAACGCCTGGTTCAACGCCGTGAAGGCATTGTCTTCTGTCAGCGCGTAAAGACTGAACTGCTTTTTGATGGATTCCGAGTCCGCCACCAACGCCGACGTCAGGTTCGACACCCTCACCCCGTCGGGCAATCCATGCACGGACGAGAGCGCTATCGAATGTTGTCCATTGACAAAAACGAGCCGGGTGCCGGTCAGATGAGTGAACATGTGCTTTTCCAGTGCGGCTTTGGCGGCGGCATCGTTGGCCGGTTCAGCGACGGGATGGAGCGGCAGTTTCGCGAGCGGGGCAACGTTGGTGAAACGCCAGTCTTCGTCCTGCAACGCCGGGAAACCGAGTTCGACAAAGCGGGCGATGCCCGCCCGGCGCAGCGGCAACAACCACGACGGCTGCAGCGGTGATTCAAAGCGATCGAAGTTTTCGAGGAACGGTCTGATATCCGGTTTTGACGGCTTTTGTATCATGATTTAATCATCCAATTTTATAAATTAGACCTTCAATTTCCCATGCCCGGCACCGCGGCGCAAGTCTGGAGCGGTTCGGAGTTCCGCTTTCAGGCGGTCTGCCTGTCGCAGGTCACCCAAACCGCGTAAACGCGGAACTCCAAACGCTGACGTCTCAGCACTGTTCTTTACTGGGGACTGGAAAGTCCCCAGAACCCGCAGGCTGGAAAGCCTGCGCTACGTAGCGCGGACATTCTTGTCCGCGGGTTCGGGCGACTTTCCAGTCGCCCGGTGCTCCCAAGGCCGGACCGGCTGAAGCCGGGACAACAAACACCGGCCGCCTTGGGAGCGCGCTTGCGTTTGGCCGGCTGAGTGGCAGTTTATCACGGTTTCGCCATGCCGACGCAAGATGACATCAAGAGCGCGCTGAAGGCCGTCAAGTATCCCGGCTATTCGCGCGACATTGTTTCCTTTGGGCTCATCAAGGAAATCTCCGTCCCGCCAGGCGGGATCAGTGTCGTGATGCAACTGACCACATCGAATCCCGAAGCCGCGCGCCAGATCAAGGAAGACAGCGAGCGGGTTTTGAAGACGCTGCCCGGGGTGAGACTCGTCAACGTCGAAGTCAAACAACCCGCCGCCGGACAAGCCGCGCCCACGGGTGCGTTGGCGAACCAGAATCGTATTCCGGGCGTGAAGCGCGTCATCGCCGTTGCCAGCGGCAAGGGTGGTGTCGGCAAATCCACCTGCTCGGTGAATCTTGCCTGTGCGCTGAAACAGCTGGGCGCGCGGGTCGGTCTGCTGGATTGCGACATTTACGGGCCGAGCATTCCGCTGATGATGGGCGTTTACGAGCGTCCGACGGTCAGCGAAGACGAGCGGCTCGTGCCGCCGTCCAATCACGGGGTGAAGGTGATGAGCATCGGGCTGTTGCTTGAGAACGACCAGCCGGTGATCTGGCGCGGGCCGATGATTTCGAAAACGATCCAGCAATTCCTGTTCGCGGTGGCATGGGGCGAGATGGATTTCCTGCTTGTGGATCTGCCACCGGGCACGGGCGACGCGCAACTCTCGCTGTGCCAAACCGTGCCGCTGGACGGCGGTCTTATCGTGACCACGCCGCAGGAAGCGTCGCTCGGCGTCGTGCGCAAAGGCATCGCGATGTTCAAGAAGGTCAACGTGCCGATTCTTGGCCTTGTCGAAAACATGAGTTATTTCACCACGCCAAACGGCGAGCGCGTGGAAATTTTCGGTCACGGCGGCGGTCAGGCCGAAGCCGCGCGGCAGGACATTCCGTTCCTGGGTGAAGTGCCAATTTTCACTGAAATCCGCGAAGGCGGCGACCGTGGCGTGCCGGTGGTGGTGTCCGTGCCCGACAAACCGGCGGGGTGGGCGTTCATTCAAATTGCCGAAGCGTTACGGAAGAGGTTGGCGTAAATTTTTAACTTCTTGATTTTCACCCTCCGGCTGACGCCGTGGGAAAAATGCCGGAGAATCCAAAGCCCCGGAGGGGCGACAGAAAAATTCTGCAAGGGTTCGTTCTGCCGCCTCTGACGGGGCTTTAGATTTCTTTGGTTTATTCACCCACGGTTGACACCGTGGGCTACTGTCTGCCGCGCCTCCCGGCGCCAGGACATTTTATTCACGGGCGCTTTTTGAGCTTTCCGGAGGTTCAGATTTCTATTGCCAGTTTTGCCGCGAGGATTTAAATTTAGGGTACGAATTTTGCATTTCATCTATGTCGGACGCTATGAAAGACGCATCAACGGCGAAGGATTTGTTAAAAAACTCCTCGCTTTACCGCGAGTTTCAGGCCGAGCGCGAGGAAATTCTCAGGCACAAGTGGATTGAGTCGGAGAAGGCCGGGCATGACATCGGCTTCGAGCGGGCGTTGACGGATTGGATCATCAATCACCGCTCAAGCTGGCGCAAAACCCGGCAGGTCGCCGGTCACTGAAAACAAATTAAATGTTCCTTTAACGCTGCCCGGTGAGGCGGCGAAGGAAACCATGAACGCTGAACACGCGACGCGAATCGGCTCCGCCCGGCAGAGCGGTTCGCGATTTTTCTTTTCACCCTCATCCTCGTTGTCGTTCCCAAGCCGTTCGGATTTTTCGAGGACGAGGACGACAACGAGAACGAGGAGGATTTTTCAAAATGCCTGAATCCACCGTCATCCTCGATGCCATTGCGATTCAGCGCGCGCTGGCGCGCATCGCGCACGAAATCGCCGAGCGCAATGAAGTCGGTGCGGACGTCGTGCTGATCGGCATTCCCAAAGGCGGGGTGCCGCTCTCGCAGCGGCTCAGCGCGATTCTGGCCGGCATTTGGACCCAGCCGGTGCCCGTGGGCACGCTCGATGTTTCGATGCACCGTGACGATCTCGATCAGCGCGCCGCACCCAAGGTTTATCCCACGGTCATCCCCTTCGATGTCACCGGTAAAACCGTTGTGCTCGTGGACGACGTGCTGTTCAGCGGCCGCACGGCGCGTGCGGCGATGGACGCGCTGAATGATTTTGGCCGGCCCAGAAAAATTCAACTGGCCGTGCTGGTGGACCGCGGCCATCGCGAATTGCCCATCAAGGCGGATTTCGTCGGTAAAAATGCGCCCACCGCCCGGGAAGAGAAAATTTCCCTGTGTCTGACTGAAACCGGAGCGGAACGGGACGAAGTCGTTCTGGTAAAAAAATGACTGATAACGAAGCCCCAATGACAAAAGAATGTCCCAATTCTCAAATTAGAAATTCCTGACATGGCCTGGCACCACAAACATCTGCTCGACATCGAATCGCTCACGGCGGACGAAATTGTCACCGTCCTCGACACGGCGCGGGCGTTCAAGGCGGTTGGCGAACGCGCCATCAAAAAAGTTCCGGCGCTGCGCGGCAAAACCGTCGTCAACCTGTTTATTGAGCCGTCCACGCGGACGCGCATCAGTTTTGAGCTGGCCGAGCAACGGTTGTCGGCGGACATCATCAACTTTACCGCCGAGGCCTCGTCGCTGAAAAAAGGCGAGACGCTCAAGGACACCGCGCTCAACCTCGAGGCGCTCAACGCCGATTTCATCGTCATGCGCCACAGCGCGTCAGGCGCGCCGCATTTTCTGGCGCGCGTGCTCAACGCCAGCGTCATCAACGCCGGCGACGGGGCGCATGAGCATCCCACCCAGGCGTTGCTCGACGCCTTCACCATCCGCGAGCGCAAGGGGAAAATCGCCGGGCTGAACGTGACGATTCTGGGCGACATTCTTTACAGCCGCGTGGCGCGCTCGGACATCTGGGCGCTGACGAAACTGGGCGCGCGCGTCACGCTTTGCGGACCGTCCACGCTCGTGCCCCGGACGTTCGAGCAAATGGGTTGCCGCGTGGTTCACAACATGGACGAAGCCATTCGCGATGCCGACATCATCAACCTGCTGCGCATCCAGCACGAACGCCAGCGCAAGACGATGTTTCCCAGCATCAACGAATACACGCAGCTTTTCGGGCTCAACAAGGCCCGCCTGGCCAGAACCAGGCCGGATGCGCTCATCATGCACCCCGGCCCGATCAATCGTGGCGTGGAAATTGACAGCGAAATTGCCGACTCCAGCCGTTCGCTGATTCTGGAGCAGGTGACCAACGGCCTGGCCGTGCGCATGGCCGTTTTATTTTTGGTCAACGGCGGCAAAGGCCCGCAGGAATTGACGGGAAATTAAACAAGCCGCCGAGGTTGATTTGTGTTTTACGCTCGCCCTCACCTTTTGTCCTCTCCCCCAGGAGAGGAAATAGCTGCTGGTTGATTCCGATTTTGCGGATGACCGGCCGGCCAATCCAGTCGCACGAATTTTCAAGCAGACGGCGAACGATTCTCCTTCTCCTTGGGAAGAAGGCCGGGATGAGGGAGGATGTGACCAAAGGCCAAATGCCTACCCGTCAGATTTAATTTCGGCCAAACCTTTCACAATCGCGACTCCAGCCGAAGTGCCGAGGCGTGTCGCACCCGCTTCAATCATCGCCAGCGCGGTTTTCAGGTCGCGAATGCCACCAGAGGCCTTGACGCCGAACTTCGGGCCGACGGTTTCGCGCATCAGCTTTACATCGTCCACCATGGCACCGCCCGTGCTGAAACCGGTGGAGGTTTTGACGAAATGTGCGCCGCTTTCGACGGCCAGCCGGCAGGCGCGGATTTTCTGTTCGTTCGTCAGCAGGCAGGTTTCCAGGATGACCTTCACTGTCCGTTCGTCCGCGGCTTCCACCACGTCACACAATTCGCGCAGGACATATTTGTCGTCGCCGTCCTTGAGCCGGCCGAGGTTGAGGACGACATCAATCTCGTGCGCGCCTTCGTCAATGGCCGCTTCAGTTTCAAAACGCTTCACGTCACTGGACATCGCCCCGAGCGGGAAACCAACGGACCAGATGACCTTCACATCGCTGCCTTCCAGAAAATGGCAGGCGGCGACGACCCACGAACCGTTCACGCTGACGCTGTGAAATTTATGTTCACGCGCCTCGACACAGAGTTTTTCGATGTCCTGGATGGTGGCGTCCGCCCGGGTCAGGGTATGGTCAATGAACCGGGCCAGGGCGGCGGGAGTGGTTGGCAACGACATGGGTGAAGCGTCAGCCATCGGTCAAACGCCAATGGGATGCCACGCGGTCTTGAACTCGACCGCGTCGAGAATCCAATACGGGTTTTCAGCGTGGGTGGTGAACCAGCCGATGGGTTCCAGCGAGTGCTTCGTGTAGCGCTTGAGATTGATGGCCGTGCCCGCCTGCAACTTTGCGCTCAACTCCGGATTGCCCACGCCGTCCACAACGGCGTTGACATCCAGATGGCCGGCGATGTGCGAAATAAGTTCGGCGCGCTTGCCGGTGAGGATGTTAACCACGCCTCCGGGCAGGTCGCTCGTGGCGAGAATTTCGGCAAACGTGGCGGCGGGCAGCGGGAATTTTTCCGATGAAATTACAATCGCCGCGTTGCCGCTCAAAATCACCGGCGTCACGAGTGACACCAGTGCCAGCAGCGGCGGCTCGTCCGGCGCGAGCACGGCCACCACGCCGGTCGGTTCCGGGGTCGTGAAATCAAAATGCGACGTGGCCACGGGGTTCACGCTGCCGAAAATCTGCTGATACTTGTCCGTCCAGCCTGCGAAGTACACCAGCCGGTCAATGGCCAGTGTCACTTCGCGTTTCGCCCGGGCGGCACCAGCGCCCGTCGAGCGCGCGATTTCGTTGACCAGTTCGGCGGCGCGGTTTTGCAGCATCTCGGCGGCGCGATAAAGAATCTGTCCGCGATTGTAGGCGGTGGCCTTGCTCCAGCCGCCGACCGCCGCGCGCGCGGCGACCACGGCATCGCGGAAATCCTTTCGTGAGGCGTAGGCGAAGTTGTCGAGGTGCGCGCCCGCCGCCGATTTCGCGGGCAGGTAGCGGCCGCTCTCGCTGCGCGGGAATTTCCCGCCGATGTAGAGCTTGTAGGTTTTTTTGACGTCGAGTCGTGTGCTCATGGTTCGTGGTGTGAAAATATTTTCAATCCAGCCGGCAGTAGGCCGCCAGTCCCTGCAATCCGCCTTCGCGACCGAAACCGCTTTCCTTGTAACCACCGAAGGGGCTGGTTGGGTCAAACTTGTTGAACGTGTTCGCCCAGACAACGCCGGCGCGGAGCTGGTTGACGATCTTGAAAATCTTGCTGCCTTTGTCCGTCCACACCCCGGCGCTCAGGCCGTAAGGTGTGTTGTTCGCGCGTTCGACGGCTTCCTCCGGTGTGCGGAATGTCATCACGGCGAGCACCGGTCCGAAGATTTCCTCCTGGGCCACGCGATGCGACGCTGTCACGCCGGTGAGGAATGTGGGCGGATACCAGTAACCGCGTTCGGGCAGCGGGCAGCGCGTTTGCACCAATTGCGCCCCTTCGTCCACGCCGCTTTGGACCAGCTCGCGGATTTTTTCCAGTTGCGGTTTGTTGTTGATGGCGCCGATGTCGGTGTTTTTGTCGAGCGGATTGCCGAGGCGCAACGTCTGGATGCGGTCGCGCAGCTTGTGGACAACCGTCGGGAAAACACCTTCCTGCACCAGCAACCGCGAGCCGGCGCAACAGACGTGGCCCATGTTGAAATAAATCCCCGCGATGATGCCCTCGATGGCCTGGTCAATCGGCGCATCCTCGAAAATGATGTTCGCCGCCTTGCCGCCGAGTTCGAGCGTGATCCGCTTGCCGGTACCAACCACCATCTGGGCAAGCTGCTTGCCGACCTCTGTCGAACCCGTGAACGCGATTTTGTTCACGTCGGGGTGCTGGACGATGGCCGTGCCGGTTTCGCCCACACCGGTGACGACGTTGACGACGCCTTCGGGCAGTTCCGCTTCCTGGAAAATCTGCGCCAGCCGGAGCAGCGTCAGGCTCGTCGTCTTGGAGGGCTTGATGACGACGGTGTTGCCGCAGCAAAGCGCGGGGGCGATTTTCCACGCGGCCATGAGCAGCGGGAAGTTCCACGGAATAATCTGGCCGGCAACGCCCAGCGGTCGCGGGGTGCGGCCCGGAAAGGCGTAGTTCAACTTGTCCGCCCAGCCGGCGTGATAAAAGAAATGCGCGGCCACGAGCGGCAAATCCACGTCGCGCGTTTCCTTGATGGGCTTGCCACCGTCCATGCTTTCGAGCACGGCGAGTTCGCGCATCTTTTCCTGGATGATGCGCGCGATGCGGTAAAGATATTTGCCGCGCTCGCGCCCCGGCATTTTGCCCCAGACTTTTTCGTAGGCCCGCCGCGCCGCCTTGACCGCGCGGTCCACGTCCGCCTCGTCGCCGAGGGCGATTTCGGTAAGTTTGTCCTCGGTGGCCGGATTGATGGAGGGGAAATGTTTCCCGGAGTGCGGCGTGACGAATTTGCCATTGATGAACAATTCGTGTCGCGGCGGGATGATGTAATTTTTATGTTCTTCCGGCGCGGGCGCGTAATCCCACTTGTTGCCGAACGTGAGCCGGCGTTCCTTGAGCGGGACAACCGCGTGGGCGGCAACAGTGGCTTGTCGCGCCGAAGCGGAGCGAAGGCGGACGACAGCGTGGCTGGCAGAAACCTTACGGGAGATGGATTTGAGTTTTGTTTTCATTTTCAAAGTCCTGTAGCAGCCGACGTGAGGAGGCTCATTCCTCCGTCGGGAGAAAAAGTTGGAGCCTCCTCACGTCGGCTGCTACGAAATGGTTGATTGGATTTCACGGCAGCGAGAAGTAATCCGCACCCTGATAATTTCCATCCACTTGCTTGACGATTTGCATGAGCACGTCGTTGACGAGCGTGCTGGCGCCGAAGCGGAACAGGTCGGGCGTGAGCCAGTCGTCGCCGAGGGTTTCCTTGACCATGACGAGGTAATGCAGCGCCTGCTTGGCGTTGCGGATGCCGCCGGCGGGCTTCATGCCAATGCGGACGCCGGTGGCGAAAAAGTAATCGCGGACGGCCTCCAGCATCACGAGGGTAACGGGCAGGGTGGCGGCAGGCGAAATCTTGCCGGTGCTGGTCTTGATGAAATCGGCGCCGGCTTGCATGGCGATTTCGCTGGCGAGCCGGACGTTGTCGTAGGTGACGAGTTCGCCGGTTTCGAGAATCACTTTGAGATGCGCATCGCCGCAGGCTTCCCTGGTGGCGGCGATTTCGTCGAACATTTTGGCGTGGTCGCCGGCGAGAAACGCGCAACGGTTGATGACCATGTCAATCTCATCCGCGCCATCGGCCACGGCGCGCCGGACTTCATTGAGTTTGGTGGGCAGCGGAAATTGTCCGCTGGGAAAACCGGTGGCAACCGAGGCGACGTGAACCGGCGAATTGTCGCCGAGAAATTTCCGCGCGTATTTCACCATGTTCGGATAAATGCAAACGGCAGCACAGCTCGGCACGTGGTATTTCGGATCGGCGGGCTGGAGCGCCTTGCGGCAGAGATAGGCGACCTTGCCGGGCGTGTCTTTGCCTTCGAGCGCTGACAAATCCACCATCGAGACCGCCATTTTCAGTCCGGCCAGCTTGGCGCTGGTCTTGATGCTGCGTTTGGTGAACGACGCGGCACGTTCCTCGACCATGATCTGGTCAATCGAAGTTTGCGGTGCGATCCGGCTTCGCATTGCTTCGACGCGATGAAAGTGTGAAGTGCAAAGTGGACTCACCATCTGTTTCTTTTCCGGCAACGCGGACACTTTCATAATTTAACGCCGATTCTGAACGCGGAGCAGCAAGGCGTCAATGCGGTTTCAAAGCGTCGCGTCGGCTAAACTTGCAGCAATTTGATTTGTTCGCTGTCCTTGGCGACGGCCTCGCCGAGCGTTTGCGCCTGGCGCTTGCGGCGTTCGATGATGTGCTTGTCGAGCACGGGATCGTAGGGCACGGGATAATGGCCGTCATAGCAGGCCATGCAGAATAATTCCCTGGCTCGGCCGGTGGCCTTGACCATGCCTTCCTGCGAGAGATAGTGCAGCGAGTCGGCGTTCAGGTATTTGCGGATTTCATCCACGGAATTGTTCGCGGCCATCAGCTTGCTGCGGTCGGGAAAATCAATGCCATACACGCACGGATTTTGATGCGGCGGACAACTGACGACGACGTGGACTTCCTTCGCGCCGGCTTCCTTGAGCGTCTTCACGCGCGCCTTGCACGTCGTCCCGCGCACGATGGAATCGTCCACGATGACCACACGCTTGCCCTTTACCAGCGACGCGATGAGGTTCAGCTTCACGCGCACGTCGAAGTCGCGGATGAGCTGGGTCGGCTGCAAAAAACTGCGCCCGACGTAGTGATTGCGGATGAAGGCCATCTCGAACGGAATGCCGGATTCCTCGGAATAGCCCAGCGCCGCGCAGACGCCGCTGTCGGGCACCGGGATGACGAGGTCCGCCTTCACGCGATGTTCACGCGCCAGCTGGCGGCCCATTTCCTTGCGAACTTCATAAACACTGTGGCCGCCGATCACGCTGTCCGGCCGCGCGAAATAGACGTATTCAAAAATGCAAAACGCCCGGCGCTCGTGTGCGGGAAACGCCTGAAGGCTGACCAAACCTTTTTCGTTGATGATGACGATTTCGCCCGGCTCGACATCACGGACGAACCGGGCCTGAATCTGGTCAAACGCGACCGATTCGCTGGCCAGCACATACGCGCCGTTCAGGCGGCCGATGGAAAGCGGGCGAAAACCGTGCGGGTCGCGGGCGCCAATCAATTCCTTCTCGGTCATGATGACGAGCGAGTAGGCGCCTTCGAGATGGCGAAAAGTCTGCACCAGCGTGTTTTCGACGCCGCCGATGGACGGCTGCGCGAGCATCATGATGATGATTTCGCTGTCCACGGTGGTTTGAAAAACGAGGCCGCGACTTTCGAGGTCGTCGCGGAGCTGGGCGGCATTGGTCAGATTGCCGTTGTGGGCGACGGCGATCTGCCCGCGCATGCAATCCACCGTGAGCGGCTGCGCGTTGCGGAGGTGCGACGAGCCGGTTGTGGAATAGCGCGTGTGGCCGATGGCCACGTTGCCGACCAGGTCGTGCAACAGTTTGGAATTAAAAACCTGCGGCACGAGTCCCATGCCGTGGTGCTTGAAAAATTTCCCGTCGTGGCAGGTGACAATGCCGGCGCTTTCCTGGCCGCGATGTTGCAGCGCGTAGAGACCGTAGTAGGTGAGTTCGGCGGCATTGGGATGTCCAAAAATGCCGAACACGCCGCAATAATGTTTGGGATAGTTTTGCATCACCTGCTCGCGCCCGCCGCTGCATTGTCGCAAACGCAGGCCGAATGCGCAAGCCGGAACAAAAATGGGTAATGGGTCAGTTTGAGCTAAATTGGTGGGGCGAGACTACTGGCGAGCCGATTTTGACAGCAATCCCATCAGTCCCGGCTCGCGAGGACGCTCGCCCCACCAAAGAAGTCCACTACCCCCAAATGGGCGGTATCTTATTTCGAGCTTCTGACTCTCCAAACAAGGTATGCAATCAAAACAACCATCAGTCCTGCGGCAACTGCCCAAATAGGAATGCGGATGAAGAAGTAAAAGGCGAAAATTGCCACAAAATCATTCGTGTTCATTTTTATCGCTCCCAATTGCCCCACTCAAATACGGCTTCAGTTTTGCGGCCAGTTCTTCCGGCAGGCGTTTGGGTTTTTCGTTCACGCCGGCGCAGACGTGGAACGTTTCGGCTTCCAGAATGAGTTTGCCATTTTGATTGACGACGCGGTGGGCGAAGTTCAACCGCACGCGCTCGATGAGCGTCGGCCAGACTTCAATCGCCAGCAAGTCGTCGTAACGGGCGGGTGATTTGTAACGCAGGCGGGCTTCAATGACGGGAAAAATAAAGTCGCATTCCTGCCATTGCAAAACTGTTGCGCCGAGGGCGCGGATAAATTCACCGCGCGCGGCTTCGAGCCAGTCAAGATAGCGCGAGTGATAAACATGGTTGCCGACGGTGCAGTCGGCGTAGCTGACGCGGTGCGGGTGGCGGAACGGAACGGCCATGGGCGCAGCGTAAGGTCGCGCGCCGAAAGTTCAACGCCGAAAATTTATCTTTGACAAACGATGAGATTATTTCCCTCTCCCCGCCAATGCGGGGAGAGGGTGGCGCGAAGCGACAGGAGAGGGGAGTTTTTGAAAAATGACCGGATAAGCGTTGTTTTTGTGATATCAGCACCACCTCTCCCCGACCCTCTCCCCCGCTTCGCGGCGGAGAGGGAGTTCGCTGCCAGTCTCAAGCGTTGTTTTTTTGTCAACGGGACAATACCGTTCAATGCTGAAAATCAGTTGCGCGAACCGTTTTTGCGGGTATGTTGCCAGCATGAATTGGCAACAGGCCGTTTCGCTGGCGATTGTGGCTTCGGTCGCCGGATTGTTTTTGTGGGGACAGTTTCGCCGGCGCAAATTCAGTTTTGAGCGCGACACGCATTGCGGTTGTTCGGCGCGCGGGCAATCCGGGACGAAAAGCTCCGTTGTTTTTCACGCGCGCAAAGGCGAACGTCCCGAAGTAGTGGTCAAAATGAAATAAGCCCAGCATACTTGCGAATGCAGGCTTTATAGGATATTATCTTACATCATGGCTGTAACCAAAGTTAGCTCCACAATGCATTTTATTCCCCGCGGCTCGGCGGTGGGCGGGCGCGGGGGGGCGGCCAGCGGCCGCTGGATTCCAAACACGGATGTCTATACCACCGACACCGGGCTGGTTATCAAGGTGGAACTGGCCGGGATGAAAAGCGAAAATCTCGAAATCACCGTCGAAGGCCATCGTCTGCGCATCAGTGGCAGCCGCCCGGACGTTTGCCGGGCGCACAAATGCAATTTTCTGGTCATGGAAATCAGCTATGGGCCGTTCGAAAGCGTGCTTGAGCTGCCTGCGGATTACGACCTCAGCCAGGCCAAGGCGATTTATGTGAATGGTTTTCTGCGAATTGACGTGCCGGTGGCACACCAATTGCACACCAAAAGCACGAAAGTTCCAATTGCCGAGGGAAATTAGCCGCGCATGAATCTTTTCCCGTGCGGCGGCGTCTAACTTTATAGAAACGACGATGACTTCGCCGGAAACAGAATTTGTCAGCATTCTGGGCGGCGCCGAAAAAACGGAGCCACCGCGCATCTCATCGCGTTCATTGCCGGAAAACCTGCCCATCCTCGGCCTGTCGGACATCGTGATTTTTCCCGGCGCGGTCGTGCCGCTGCTCGTCGAAACCGGGCCGAGCCTGAAATTGATTGATGACATTGTCGCGGGCGACCGTTTGTTCGCCGCGGTGCTGCAGCGCAAACCCGAAATCGCCGAACCCTTGCCGGAGGATTTGCACGATGTCGGCTGCGTTTCGCGCCTGTCCAAAATGGTGAAATATCCCGACGGCACCGCGCGCGTGCTGGTCGAGGGTTTGTGGCGCATCCGCATAAGCAAATACGCGCTGCCGGCCCCGTATTTGCGCGCGGGTTACGAATTGCTGCGGGACGAAACGGAGGATTCCATTGAATTGCAGGCCATGTTGCGCAACGCGCACAAGCAATTCGAGGAAATCGCCAGGATGTCCAACGCGCTTTCGGACCAGGTCAAAGTCGCCGCGCTGAACACCGAGCATCCCGGCCATTTCGCCGACCTCATCGCCGCGAACCTGAATCTCAGCCTCGAAGACCGGCAGAAGCTGCTCGAAACCATCTCCGTCCGCGAGCGGCTGCAAAAACTTCTGCCCCTGCTCAACCGCGAGCAGGAGGTGTTGACGCTCAGTTCAAAAATTCAAAACGACGTCGCGTCTTCCATCGCCAAGACGCAGCGCGATTTTTTTCTGCGCGAACAATTGCGCGCCATTCAGCGCGAACTCGGCGAAGGGGAATCCGGTTCGGGCGAGACCAAATCGCTGCGCGAAAAAATCGAGCAGACGCCCATGCCCGACGAGGCGCGCAAGGCCGCCGAGCAGGAGCTCGAACGCCTGCAGCAGACGCCGCCCGCCGCCGCCGAATACGCCGTCGGGCGAAATTATCTCGACTGGATTTTGAGTTTGCCGTGGGAAAAATCCACCGAGGACAAGCTGGATTTGAAGGCGGCGGAAAAAATCCTGAACGAGCAACACTTCGGCCTGGTGAAAATCAAGGACCGGTTGCTCGAATTTCTCGCGGTCATCAAACGCCGCAAACAAATCAAAGGACCGATCCTTTGCCTGGTCGGCCCGCCCGGCGTCGGCAAAACCTCCCTCGGCAAAAGCGTGGCGGACGCGCTCGGACGCAAGTTCGCGCGCATTTCACTCGGCGGCATGCGCGATGAAGCGGAAATTCGCGGTCACCGGCGCACGTATGTCGGCGCGATGCCCGGACGGATCATCCAGACGCTGCGCCGCATCGAAAGCCGCAACCCGGTCATTTTGCTGGACGAACTGGACAAGGTCGGCGCGGATTTTCGCGGCGATCCGGCGGCGGCGCTGCTGGAAGTGCTCGACCCGGCGCAAAACCACACGTTTACCGACCATTACCTCGACCTGCCCTTCGACCTTTCGCGGGTGCTCTTCATCACCACGGCGAACTGGCTGGAGCCGATTCATCCCGCGTTGCGCGACCGGCTCGAGGTTATTGAACTGCCCAGCTACACCGAGTCCGAAAAATTGCAGATCGCCAAACGCTATCTCGTCCCGCGCCAGACCGAAGAGCACGGCCTCACGCGGCGGGATGTAAAGTTCGCCGACTCCGCGCTGCGCAAACTCATCCGCGAATACACCCGCGAGGCCGGCGTGCGCCAGCTCGAACGCGAAATCGCCGCACTTTTGCGCAAAGCCACACGCAAAATTATTTCCCAAAACGGCAAGGCCGCGACGGTCAAACTCGACGCCGAAAACTTGAAGGACTTTTTGGGCCACGCGCCGTTCATTGCCGAAACGGCGGAACGCATCACCGAATATGGCATCGCCACCGGGCTGGCGTGGACGCCGTTCGGCGGCGACGTTTTGTTCATCGAAGCGACGCGGATGCGCGGGCGGGGCAATTTGCTTTTAACCGGTTCGCTGGGCGAAGTGATGAAGGAAAGCGCGCAGACGGCGGTGAGTTACCTGCGCAGCCAGGCCAAATTGCTCGATCTGGATTTGAGCGATTACAACAAATTCGACGTTCACATTCACGTGCCCGCCGGCGCGACACCGAAGGACGGCCCGAGCGCGGGCGTGGCGATTGTCGCGGCGCTGGCGTCGCTGCTGACGAAACGGCGGGTGCGTTTCCGGATGGCGATGACCGGCGAAATCAGCCTGCGCGGCCGGGTGTTGCGCGTCGGCGGCATCAAGGAAAAAGTGCTGGCCGCGTCGCGTTTTGGCATCAAGGAAATCATTTTGCCGGAACAAAACAAATCCGACTGGCTCGACGTGCCGGCGGAGGTCCGCGCCCGGCTCAAAGTCCATTTCGTCCAACACATTGCCGACGTTCTCCGGCTGGCGCTGGAGGCGAAATGATTTCCTTGAATTCGTCCTCGTCCTCCTTCTCGTCCTCGTCCTCGAATGGGGCAAAATCGAGGACGAGGACGAGAAGGATTGACGCCGTTCAGGTTTTGGGATGCATTTCAATTCTTTTGGCCGCTGCCAGTGCGGCCATGGCAGCAACGAATGATTTGTCCGACGCGGAGATTCAAGGACGCCAGCTCGCCCAACAGCTTTTGCAGCAAAAACCGGCAACAAATTACTCCCAAAATGGCGTTCTAAAGATTCATGATGGAAATGGCAAACATTTGGAGTTTCCATTCAAGTATAAAATTAGCATCGGACCGTCGTTTAGTTGTGATTGGAGCAGTTCTTATACAGCAATCCTCAAAACCAATGCGGACGGTGAAACTCTTTCTGTCAGCGTTAGGGAAAATCAGCCAAATACTTATTTTCATCACCTTCCCGGGCATTCTGAACTTGGTATTGTCTGGCGTGGTCCAGATGGAAAATCAGATGCGGGCATTATGATTCCTTTTGCCGGTTCCGATTTCTGGCTCGCTGATTTGGGCTTGGAATTTTTTCACTGGCCGGAGCAGAAAGTTTTACCAAACACCACGAACTTGAAGCGCGGCCGGGCCTACACGCTTTTGGAAAGCACGAATCCCAAACCTTACACCAACGGCTATTCGCGGGTGTTGTCGTGGATTGACAAGGAAACCGGCGGCATTCTGGAAGCCGAGGCTTACGACGCAAAAGGCAGGTTGCTCAAGGAGTTCGCGCCGAGATCGTTCAAGAAGGTCAACGGCCAGTGGGAGCTTCAGGAGATGGAAATCCGCAATGTTCAAACCGGCTCGCGCACGCGGCTGGAGTTTGATTTGAAGAAGGAATGACGGGAAGCGACCGGGTTCCGCCGGCGCGAAACCACGGCCCTGCCCTGGTGGATAGCCTGGGAACAAGTCAGCCGGCCACATGCTTGACATCGTCAAACTGACGGCTCAGGCTTCCATGAACTGTTATGAATGCAAGGCTGTGCCGAAATTTTCTAATTGTCTTTGTCTGCTCCGCCTTCAGCGCGGGAGTTTTTGCCGCCGAGACGAATTCCCTTTCTTCGTCAGAAGCGGCGGGGGCCATGGTGCAAACCCAGATAAACGGTTATCTTCAGATTCAGGAACAGCTTCACGACACCCAACTGGCCATTGAGCACAACCGTCAACAAGCCGAGGCTGCCGCCAAGCGCAACGCCGCCGACATGGCCGCCCGCATCGAAGCTTTACAACAAATCATCGCCGCCCAGCGCGGGAGTGAGGTTGAGACGATGCAGAAAATGCAGCAATTCATGCTGATTCTGGCGGGCGCTTTTGGGACGATTGGCCTGCTGGTCGTGTTGTTGATGGCTTATTTGCAGTGGCGCACCGTCGCGCGACTCGTTGAATTGTCCTCGCTGCGCCCGCCGGAGTTTGCCCCGGGCAGCGGCCGCATTTCCCCTTCGTTGGTGACCAGCGCCAGCGTGGAGCAATCGAATGCACGGCTGTTCAACATGGTGGATCAGCTGGAGAAGCACATCCTTGAGTTGAAACAGGCCACGCGCGCTCCGCTGAATGAAACCACCTCGTCCGCCGTTCACGAACCGAATGGAGAACCGAAGGTTTCGAACGACCGCGATGAGTGCGTCGCCAACCTGCTCGCCGAAGGCCAGTCGCTGCTGGTCGCCAACGAGCCGCAGAAGGCGCTGGAATGTTTTGATGTGGCGCTGGGGCTGCATCCGAAACACGCCGATGCGCTGGTCAAAAAGGGCGGCGCGCTCGAAAAGCTGGGCCAGCTCGACGAGGCCATTGCCTGTTACGATCACGCGATTGAAGCGGACGGTGGAATGACCATCGCCTATCTTCACAAGGGGGGCCTGTTCAACCGCATGGCGCGTTATGACGAAGCGTTGCACTGTTACGAACAGGCCTTGCGCACGCAGGAGAAAAAAGCGCCGGATGAAAAGGCCGCCGCGTAGCCTCAGTTGAATTCCATCCGGTTGCGCGGGCTCTCGACTTCAAGCTGGCGGCGCAACATTTCGATTTTAAGTTTCAGCAGTTCGCGATTTTCCTCGTTTCGGGCAGCGAGTTCTTTTTCGAGTTCTTGAATTCGCATTTCGTAAGAGCGCAACCGTTCCTGTATTGGCGCCCGCAATTCGTCCAGGTGGTGCGTCAATTGTGCGATTTCCGCGGCGGCGATTTGCTGCGCCTGAAGCAATTCTCTTCGCTGGACGGCCAGCTCCTGAACCAGCGCTTCCTTGAGCGCCTGGGCGAGATGGGGCGCGAGGCTGGCACCGACAACGGCCTGGGCCTGCTCCGCGCGCTGTTCCGCCATGAGCGCGCGTTGCCGCCAGACGTCGTCTGGAACTGGCAGTTCGCTTCCAGCGGCTCCGGTGGATGCGATCAGCCGTGAGCCACGCCATCCGGCCAGGAGGTGATGCCACCATTCCCAGCTGCCCTTTTTGCCCTCCTGTACCGCCGGATTATTGAGGGCGGGCGCGGGTTGAGGCGCAGGGGGCACGGGCTGTGCGCCGAGGGTGCGCGCGATAACTTCATTGGCAACCGCGGTGCCGTCCATGCCGCAAACGGGACATTGAACGGGTGCCGGCATTCGGCCGTTCAACGGATACACGTCGAAGGCGTACTTCTGACCGCAACCGCAAATTATTTTGACGGCTACCATGGGAATGCCTGCCGGGTTGCCGCCTCCACGCCGGGCCGGGCGAAGTCAAACATCAGGACCAGAGGTTGCGCGGCGTTCACCATAAAAATGACTTTTGCTCGCCGAGCAACCGGTCATCCGACCACAGCGTGGCGCGCCACGCGACGAGTTCGCCGAAATTTTTATAGTCCGCGCCACCCAAAGTCAGCGAAGTCCAGCGGCGGAAAAATCCGGCCGTGACGGATTGTTCCAGCGTGGTTTGGCGCGGCAAACCGCCTGCGCCAATCCCACGGAGTTCGACGCGCAATTTCAATTTTGCGCCTTTGGTGTTCGACGCCTTCCACAAAACGTCGAAGCGAACGGCGGAAATTTCGTTGGTGTGCTGGCGCAGATAAGCCTGGTAGGCGTCGCGGTCGTAAAGACTCGGCGAAACCGCGTCGCGGCTCTTGAGGTCGAGGAGCAGCGGCAGGACTTTGACGACACGGCCGCTTGCGGCGTCGGACGCGAACGTTGCCGAAAGCGAACCGAGCAAAAGCAAAATCACCAAAAGCCGGCGCATGGGGAAACAATAACGGGCGGCTCTGCAAATTCAACACTGATTTATGGCGGCGCCCTGTGAGCGACGGCCGGTTCGGCGACGGTCATGGACCGCCGTTACAAAATCACTTCCAGTAAAAGCTCAAGACTTGAATGGCCGTCCCCGAAGTGCGGGCGAGGATGGCGACGTATTCGCGTTTGTAGTCGCCGAGTTGCGCAGTGACATGAACTTCAAACGTGAAGCTGTGCACGTCGCAGAGTTGCGCGGATTGTGGGTTGTTGATGCCGACGCTTGAAAAGGCTGCGGCGGGATTTTGGAACGGGGTGTCGTCTTCCGTGCCATCCACGCCGTCGGGACCGGCGCGTTGTTTGACAATGGCGTCGGCCATGGTGGCATTCACGCCAGGAATCATTTGCAGGACGTTCACATCGGCGGTGTTGATGTTGATTTTCCCGGAAGAAAACGGCGTGAAAATCTCCACCAGCCCGAACGGGTAATCGGGGGCCTGACCGGGCGCGGTGCCCAAGCCGAGTTTATGTTGAAAGACCGAGGGCGTGTGATTCGTCGCGTTGCTGCCCCAATACATTTCCGGCGTGACGCCTTTGACGAGCAGCAGTTCGGACAAGTCGTCAATCGGCGCGTTTTTGGCGTAGTAAGGCACGGCGAGGCCTTGATAATAATCGCTCTCCGCACCAGCGACGCGCGGCGGGCCGGCAGGACCAATCCAGTCCAAAATCGAATCGGAGACGACGGAAATGTCGCTCGCGTCCACACCCATGAGCGTGAGCGCCTGTTGAATCGTCGTGGCGTTGGCGGTGTTGATGTTCACTTTGCGTTCGAGGTCAATGATTTTAATCGAAACCGTCCCGTCGCCGACCGGATAATTATCGAGCGAGACGGACGACAACACGCTGTTGGATTCGGCCAGGCTGCCTGATCCACCGGCCCATTTTTGGTTCAGCGAATCGTAGGGTTCGCCCGGCGGATGCTGCGACAAAATCCAGCATGCACGTTGCACACCGGAGGCGCCCAGCCAAAGGAGTTGTTCCTCGGAATCCGCGTTTTGCGCGAGGCGGGTCTCGACTTTTATCGAATACGCAAACGCCGCTGCCAGAATGGACAACACCACAATCGCGCACATCACCATGATCAGCGCAATCCCGTCGGAGTTGTGGCGGAGAGACGACTTCATCGCGGGGTTGCTTTAGGTGGTGGTGGTGGTGGTGCGCCCACACCACCCCTCGGCATTTGCACGACGGTTGGCATCGTGCTGGACTGCAGCGTCACGATGTTCGTAATGCCCAGGGTCGGTGCCGCGCCTCGAAAATCATCGTTGCCGCCAAGCACGAGGGTGTAGCGCAACTGCGGCGGGATGGAGTTGGTATCATTCCATTCGGTCACCCACCCGTTGTTGGTGTCCAGGCATTCGACGGCAAAATTTTTCACGTTGCGCGCCAGTACGAGCGGATTGCTTTGCTCGTCCGGATCCACGTCCATGAGAATCGGATTCTGCCGCAGCACCAAATCTTTTTCCGAATCCGGCCCCGCTTCGACGGTGAACGTCAGCCGCCGCAGATTAAAATCACCAAAGCGGCCGTTGCGCGGAAAAATTGCCGGCACCCGCGCCGCAAAACTCAACATTGGCTGGTCGCCGTTTTGGACGACAAAAATGTAATACTTCATGGACGCCTGAAATGACTGGACGCACGTGAGCGAATCTTCAATCGTCCGCACGGCGATGCGCTGGCGCTGGATTTGCGCGGCGGCTTCCTGCCCGACGCGCGACGACTTCAAAATCAGCACCCACGTCGAATAAATCGCCGCCACGATCATGCCGAAAATCGCGATGGCAACCATGATTTCGATCAGCGTGAACGCACCGCGCCGGGATTTTTTTTTCAATTTCATCTCGTTGCTCCGTCGAGGCTGCCCGCCGGTGATCGGGGTTTGAAATACATTGCGGTCATTTTTGAGACGACCGCCTGGCCACGGTCGGGACTTTGCACGACAAAATCCACTTGAAAAAATTTGTTCGTTTCCACTTCCTGAACAGCATACGTCACCCGATAGCCTTGATAAGCATTGCCCAGGAATTCGCTGAGATCGGTTTCATAGACGCCTTCGACCAGCACGTTGGTCTGCAACAAATAGCCGGCGACCGGGTTCGCGTTCACGATTGGACGCTGCAGCCGGCGTACGTTTTCGAGCGAACTGGACACCAGTCCCAAAATCGCAAAGACGGCCATGAAAAAAATACCGATGGCGATCACCACCTCCAGCAACGAAAACGCCCGTTGTTCGCGCCCGCGCCGCATGCCGATTTTCAATTCCGTTTTCATCTTGTCACCGGCGAGACCGACGCCAGGGCGGTGGAAAATTCCAGCGTGATTTTCTGCCACGCGTCGCCGGAGTGCAGCACCAGCGTCAGTTCATCGCAGGTGCCGTTCGGAAAAAAACGCACGCGCGCCACGTCCGATGCGCCAAAGTCGAGCAGGTTGATGTCGAGCATCGCAATGTCCACATTGTCCGGCAGCACCACCGACTCTTGGGCGGTGGGCAGCGGCGGCCGGGGCGTTGATTCGGAATTATTCGCGGAGGCTCCCGCCAGCGGTGCCGGTGATGCATCCCCGGGGGCGTCGGCTATTTCCAGCCGTTTTTCAGCCGGATAAAAAACAACTTTGGTGGTTTGTCCGCGGAAAATCGCCCGGGCCCGCGCGTCGCTACACACGTCCATGACGTCGCTCACCGCTTTGCGCATTCCGTCCTTCCGCAGGACCTGGAGAATGGCGGGCACGCCCATCGCTGCAATGAGGCCAATGATGGCCACGACGATCATGATTTCAATCAACGTGAACGCGCGCCACGGAAATTTTTTTCTGGCGACCGCCGTTTTCATCGCAAGGCTCAAGAGTGAATTTGTGAAATCAGCCGGAACAGCGGCAGCAAAATGCTTATCAGCAGGAAGCCCACGATGAGCGCCATGACGATGATCAGGATTGGCTCGATGAGATTCGTCACCACGCGCAGGGCGATTTGCAGTTCATTTTCATACGTGCCGGCGAGATTGTTCAGCGCTCCGGGCACGTCGCCCGTTTCCTCGCCGATGCGCACCAGGTCCACCATCAATTGGGGGAAAATTTTGCTTTGCTGCAACGGTTGCGCGAGCGTCTTGCCGTCCGTCACCGCGTCGCGCGTTTTGGCAATGGCTTCCTTGACGATGCGGTTGGCGATGACCTGCTCGGTGATTTTCAACGCGGTGAGCACCGGCACGCCGTTTTGGAGCAGCGTCCCCAGCGTCCGCGCGAACTGCCCGAACAGATTTAACTTCATCACCTTGCCAAACACCGGTGCCTTCAATTTCCATTCATCGAGCATCCGCGCACCTTCCGCGCTCGCCTGAAAGCGTTTGAATAAAATTATTGCCACGATGACGAGCAGGCCGAGCAACCACCAAAATTGGCGAAGAAAATTGCTGAACCCCATCAGCATGCGCGTCGGCAATGGCAGTTCGACGCCGAACCCGCTGAAGATCACCATGAACCGCGGCATCATGAAGAACATGAAAAACGCGACGATGCCCGTGCCGACGCAACACACCATCGCCGGATAAATCAGCGCCGAGGTGAATTTCGACTGCACCTCGGCAAATTGCTGGAAGTGATTCGCCATGCGCCGCAACACCTCCACCAGCGAACCGCTCTGCTCACCCGCGCGCACCATGTTGACATACAGGTCTGAAAACACCCGCGGCTGTTTTGCCATTGCATCGGACAAACCCTTGCCTTCCGTCACTTCCTGCTTCAATTCGCGGCTTACGTCGGCGGAAATGCCCCTCGACTCCAGATGCGTCATGCTGTTCAACGCCACCGTCAGCGGCATGCCGGATTGGATCAGGTTTGCCAGTTGTTGCGTGAACGTGGCCAGCTCCTGCAACTTCGGTTTGCGTTTTTGTTGAAGCTGCGCGCGCAGCGTCGGCGGCAGGAACGCCATCAAATCCACGCTTTTTCCCGTGCGTTGAGTGCCGTTCACCGCGCCGGCCTTGGCCGTGTCCACCGCGACGGGGAAAAGTCCGAGGCGCTCGATTTGCGTGACCGCCGCCGAGCGGTCGGCTACGTCTAAAACGCCCTCCACCAATTCGCCACTGCGGCGGCGCGCCCTGTAGGAAAACTGCGGCATAGTCCCTTTATCTAAAACCGTTGAAGGCCAAAAGTTTCACGCGCCTTTGGTCGGCGCCTGGTTGACACTGCCGCGCCGGTAGCCCTGCAAATCCAGCGTCACGTGCGCGTAACCGATTTTTTTCAGCGCCCCGGCCACTTTTGTCGTGACGCCGTCCTCCAAAAACCGCGGAATTTCCGTCGGCCCAAGCTCAATGCGGGCCAGGTGCTGGACCATTTCGGATTTCGGATTTCGGATTTCGGATTTCGGACTTAGTTCATGGTGCCTGACTCGCACGTCATGAAATCCGAGATCGCGCAGCACATTTTCCGCCGCTTCAATCATCGCCAGTTTTTCCGGTGTCACCGGCTCGCCCTGGGGAATGCGCGAACTGAGACAGGCCATTTGCGGTTTGTCCGCCGTCGGCAAACCGAGTTGGGCCGACAACTCGCGGATTTCTGATTTCGTCAAACCAACCTCCTTGAGCGGCGCGCGCACTTGAAATTCCGCCGCCGCTTGTGCCCCCGGACGAAAATCGCCGTTGTCGCTGGCATTTTCGCCGTAGGCAATCACCGCGAATTTTTCCGCGCGCGCAATCGGCGCCAGTTGCTCGAACAATTCGTGCTTGCAGAAATAGCAGCGGTTGGCCGGATTCGAGAGGTAATTGGGATTTTCAAATTCCGCCGTCCGCACGACGCGGACCGGGAATTGGAATTTGGCGGCGATTTCGAGCGCCTCCTGCAATTCGCGCCGCGGCAGGCTCGGCGAATCGGCAATCACCGCCAGCGCGCGGCTGCCCAGGACTTCATGCGCCACGCGCGCGAGGAAAACCGAGTCCACGCCGCCGGAATACGCCACGAGGCACGAGCCCTGGGCGCGCAGCGCGGCGCGAAGTTGTTCAAGCTTGTTGGCTGACACGGTCCCAAGCTCGCATTTTTTGACGCGCTTGTCGAGCCGCACAAAAAAGCAATCGTGCTTGACGCGGGCGGCTTTTTCGATTGGATTGTCGCCTATATGAAGACAAAATTTTTCGCGGCTTTGGTCGGAATTGCCATTGTCACCGCCGGTTGTGTCAAGACGGTGAGCGACACACACACGGCGACGGTCTCGTTTGGCAAGGACAGCGTCGAGGGACGTTATCCGCGCACCCTGGATCAAGTCTATCTGGCGGCGATGCAGGTCATCCAAAACAATGGGGCGGTCATCACGGAATTCATTCCGCACGACACCACCAATATTGTGCGCTCGTTGCAGGGCAAGGTGGATCAGAGTGATGTCTGGGTGCGCGTCGAAGTGGTGGATCCCAGAATCACCTCGGTCATCGTGGAAGCCCGCACGAAATGGGGCAATAAGGACATTGACCTCGCGCACGAGTTGGAAAAGGAAATCGCGCTGCAACTGGCGCGGTGAGCCGTATTTCAAACCGATGTTTTGTTCATAAACACCGGGCTTCATGCCCGGTGTTTTTGCTTGGGCCGGGGTTTTAAACGTTCCGGGACTTTTCCCGGATGATGTGGTCGGGGTGGTGCGCCCGGCTGACAGCGGTGTCGTAGGTGATGGCACACTTGCAGTACAGGTCGTAAAGGCAATTGTCCATGAGAACCATTCCGTCCTTGCGTCCGGTTTGGATCATGTTTTCCAGTTGGTGAAATTGGTTTTCACGGATCAAATTCCGCACGGCCCCGTTCGCAACGACCAATTCATACGCCAGAACGCGGCGGGTGCGGTCCGCCGCCGGCAGCAAGTCCTGGGAAATGATTCCCTGCAGCGCGTTGGACAACTGCATGATGACCTGCCGTTGGGCGCTTCCCTCGAAAACGCCGACGATGCGCTCGATCGCGTGTGAAACGCTCGGCGAATGCATGGTGGCCAGCACCAGGTGTCCCGTTTCGGCTGCGGTCAGGGCCGTGGCAATGGCCTCGGGATCGCGCATCTCGCCCACGACAATCACGTCCGGGTCCTGGCGCAACACGTGGATGAGCGCCCGATTGAACGAGTGCACGTCGGTCAGCACCTCCTGTTGCACCACAATGGCGCGTTTGTTTTCGTGAACGAATTCAATCGGGTCTTCAATGGTGACGATCTTGCAACGGCGCTCGTTGTTGATCAGGTTGACCAGATAATTGAGCGTCGTCGTTTTGCCCGCCCCCGTCGGGCCGGTGATCAGGACCAGTCCGTTCGGCTTGCGCGCCAGATCGTCAATTTTCTCCGGCAGGCCAAGCTCCTCGCGCGTGGCCACCTTGTCGCCGCAAAAGCGGAAGCTCATTTCCGGGTGTCCGTTGCGCCGGTAAAACGTGGCGCGCACGCGTCCCGCCACGCTGTGCAGCAGGGAAATGCAAAGTTCCCATTCCTCGCCGAATTTTTTCCTCTGCTGTTCATTCAGCAGGCTGTCCGCCATGGCGGTGATTTCGTCTTCGGTCAGCGCGTCCTCATCGGCAATGATGATTTCGCCGTTCACGCGAAACGCGGGCGGCACCCCGGCCACCAGATGCAGATCGGAAGCATCGAATTCATTGGCCGCGGACAAAAGTTGATTCAGGTTTTTTGTGCTCATCGGTTGAAAAGTTGCCGCCACCAGCCGCGCACGCGCGCCCAGGGCCCGTTTTGGGAAAGCTGGATCAGTGCCAGCTCGGCTTCGCGAGCCTGCGGGTTCAATTGTTGCGCCTGCAAGAACGAATTTTTGGCCGGGCCGATCAAACCGAGCGCTTGCTGGCACTGGCCCTGTTCGAGCCATAAAAGAAAATTGCCGGTGTTCCATTCGATGGCTTGTTGCAGCAATTTCAGCGCGAGCACGAATTGTTCATAATAAAACCGGATCCGGGCCGCCAGCCAGGTGACGAACCAGTCCCGGGGCGCGAGCAACAGCGCTTTCTCAAAACAATAATCCGCCCGCTGCTCTTCGCGCGCGAGCATTACGTCGCCGCGCGCAAGCCAGACATAGGGGGTGTCGCCGCGTTCTTCGATGGAAGCGTCCGAGAACGCGAGCGCCCCCTGCAAATCGCCGCTGCGGCCCAGCGCGACGGCTTTGGCGGCGAGCAGTTCCGGCTCGTTGGGAAACCGTTCCAATGCCTTGTCGGCCCACAATTTCGCCTCGCGAAATTCACCCAGCTCGATCAACATCCGCACCTGCCCGGTCCACGCGGCGGGATTTTGCGGATTGAACTCCAGGACTTTTGAGTAAAACCGCAGGGCCTGCTCGAAATTTCCGGCTTCAAACGCCGCTCGCGCCTCGTTGAAATAATACGCCTCGTCCTTGACCAGCGCTTTTTCCCTTGGTTGCGACTGATCTTCGGACTCGTCTCCAAACTCAAGATTGACAAACCGGCTCATGATAAAATTTGCCGCCGCCAGAGCCACCGTTTGAAGGGTTTCCCGATGAACTGTTTCTGGGATACGGTTGCCATTTGCAGCACGATGGCCGAAACATTTGCTTCGTTCACATTTCCGTGTTCGTATATATCAAAATCAGGCCAGATAAACCAATGCTTTTCCGGCACAGTGAGCGTTCCTGAATTCGGCATGTGCGGCAAAAGCGGCCGCGCCTCGCCGTTCACCCTGAAAGCATTCGTGGAAAACTCCACGCGATCTCCCCCCACAGCCAGCACCGGCCCACACCCGAAACCGGACTGAACCCAGACCGCGCCGCCGCGATGGGCATCGCCCGTCTCGCCATTGTTCTGCGAATACATGACCCAATCCCCGCGTTTGATGTCGTGCGGCGAACCCAGCCGATGCACGATCACCACATTGTCCCGCACGCGCAGCGGAATCAGCCAGTGTTGCAGGATGACGTTCCGTATGGGCAGGTAAATGAGCAGGCCGAGCACCATCATGGTCAGCAGCGTAAACAGCAGCCGGGAGCTGAACGATGCCTCCAACAGCAACGGGCTGCAGTAATATACGAAACCGGAAATGTGAATCGAGAGCAGCAGCCCGAGGGCGAAATTCCCGGCCGGATGGCCGAACCACACGATGAATGAAAGCAACAACAACCCGCAACTGGCCAGCGCGGCCCTTCCCCAAAGTCTTGGACCCCGGATATAAACAGCGAGGCCGGGAACCAGAAAACTGCCAACCAGCCCGACCAAGGCTATTTCCCGCGGCAGAAGAATGCGATCCAAGGCCAACCGCCGCCGGATGGTGCCGCCGAAAAAAAGAAGGCGGCTATACCACCGCGCCCGTGGCGGGTAGTACGGCGAAGCCTCTTCCTGTATGTTCAATCTGGCCACAAGTTGAAGTTCAAGCTTCAGCTTGCCGGCGGCGGACAAGCTCGAGCTTGGACTCCAGCTTCAATGCCGTTGCTCGATATTAAATCGCACCTGTTCGTCCGGCTCGTAAAACTCGCTGGTTTCACGCTGCGACTTCATTTCCCCGACCACCTGCTCGAAGATTTTCATCGCTTCCAGACAGCTCTTGCCTTTGTAGCCCTTGACATGCACCTCGACGCTGCCGTCGGGTGCAATCGTGATTTCAAATTCGCGTTGGGGCATAAGATTTTTCAAAAACATCCAACTTCCAACATCGAACAACCAACAACCAATTGATCGCGCGGGCGTAATGGCATTGGATGTTGAATGTTGAGCGTTCGATGTTGGATGTTTTCTTCATTAAATTCACCCATCCCAATGCCGGACCTTGAGCCGGATGGCGTTGTTTTCATCCACTTCCTCCTCCACGATCACGAACTGGCGGGCGTGAATTTCGTCCATCAGCCGCCGGTGAACATATTTTTGCACCACGCGCTGGCTCAGTTCCTCGCCGATGGTGCGCAACTCCTCGTCCGAATGGCCCGGCCCGGTCACGCAAATCGAGGCCTTCCCGCGCGCGTCGCGGGAGAAGGTCACCGTCACGCCGCCGCGCGTGACCTGGATGCGCTGATCGCGGCCGAGCTGGTTCGTGACGATTTCGCTTTGTTCGATTTCGAGATTGACCCTGCGTTCGCCGGTTTCACTGACCTGGCTGGTTTGGCCCTGCCGGATGCCTTCCTGGACAACCGTATAGCCCAGGGAGGTTGCCGCCGCGACGACCGCCGCGCTGAAGGCCGGCCACGCCGCGATGACCACCGGAGTTAAAATGCAAACGCAACTCATACGCCTTTTCGATTTTGACTGTTCAAGAGTTTTGACCGGGCTACGCGCAATTCGTCACGCGACAAGGGGGAATACCGCAATTGGTTCCGCCGGTTGGCCCGGGCCAGGCGCAAGGCCGCCCAGCCCCGCGCCAAAACATACAACCCCATAAACGGCAGCAAAACCGGCGACAACACGAGGGCAACGAGGGAGGCCAAAAAAAGCACCCCATAGCGGCGATCCTTGAAAGTATCATACAGGTTGCCCCAGAAAGAATTCATTTGGCTTGTTGCTTTATGCGTTCGAATTTCGCGCTTCCACAAACGTCATAATTCCATCCGTCGCGCTTCCGCTTCGTTTTTCACGGGGTGGGCGACGCTGGCATTCCGCGCGCGACCGGCGGCCCAATTGCGCTGCGCGCTGATTTTTTCCGACATCGTTTTGGCCAGCGGCACCGTCTGGCCCAGCGTGGCCAGAACGTGCCCGGTGGCCAGTTCCTGCTTCGTGTAAAACGCATCGTAGAGCGCGCTAATGATGGCTTCCTCGATTTCTGCGCCGCTCAAATCCTTGCTGGCCTCAACCATCGTTTTGAGATCAAAATTTTTGGGATCGCGCCCGCGCTTGGCCAGATGAATCCGGAAAATTTCCTCGCGCTCCTCCTCGCTGGGCAGGTCCACGTAAAAAATTTCGTCGAGCCGCCCCTTGCGCAACAGTTCCGGCGGAAGCTGCGAAACGTCATTGGCCGTGGTAACGACGAACACCGGCGCGCTTTTTTCCGAAAGCCAGGTCAGGAAGGTCCCAAAAACGCGCGCGGTCGTGCCGCCGTCGGTCGCGCCGGAGCTTTGCGAGCCGACAAAGGCCTTGTCAATCTCGTCCACCCACAGCACTGCCGGGGCCACGGACTCCGCCACGGCAATCGCGCGCCGGACGTTTTCTTCCGACGAACCCACCAGGCTGCCGAACATCCGGCCCATGTCAAAGCGCAGCAACGGCAGTTGCCACAGCCGTGAAACCGCCTTGGCACACAGGCTTTTGCCGCAGCCTTGCACACCCAGCAGCAAAATGCCTTTCGGCGCGGGCAAACCGAACGCCCGCGCTTCGTCCGTGAATGCCACGGAACGCTTGTTCAGCCAGTCCTTCAACACCATCAAGCCGCCGACGCTGGCAAAGTCATCCTCGGTCGCGTAATACTCCAGCAACCCGCTCTTGCGGATGATCTGCTGCTTCTCAGCGAACACTTCGTTGACGTAATCGCCGCTCAAGCGCTGCTCCTGGACGATGATTTTGGCGAAAACATTTTCCGCCTCGCCAAGCGTCAGGCCGAGCGCCGCCTGCAGCAGCCGGTCGCGGCCCTGATCGTCGAGATCAATTTGAATCTGTTTCCGGTCGCCGACTTCAGCGACGATTTTGTCGAGCATCGCGCCCAAATCCTCCTTCGTCGGCTGCGGGAAATTGATGACGGTGATTTCCTTGTCCAGCTCCGCCGGAATTTCCATCACCGGCGAAATCAGCACGATGGTTTTGAAGCTGTTTTTCAGATGCTGCGCGATGTCCTTGAGCTTGCGGATGATGGCAAAATTGTTTTTCGAGAGGAACGGATGAAAATCCTTGAACAGGAAAATCGCCGGCTCGACCTGTTCGATCACCTGGTCCAGCGCCGCGAGCGGGTCCTTGGTGGAGGCATTGCGGCTTTTCTGCGACTGGATGGACGTGCCGGCCGGGACGATGCCGTTGCTGTAGGTCCACTCGAACACCTTTTTCTGCCGCTTGGCGGCGATTTCCACCAGCAGGTTCTGCACGCGCATCTCCTCGCTCGTGATGATGTAGAGAATCGGATAACGGGCGCGGATGAGGGTTTCGATTTCAGTTTGAAAGTTCATGGGATGTTTGAATGATTCCGGAATTGCGCCTTTGACTTGGTAGGGCGGCGCTGCTGCGCCGCCAGGCTGACCGGCAGGTCAGCCCTACCAGATTTACGTGTGGGCGTGGAATGGCGGCTGACGTCCGCCTTCACTTCATTTCGGCGCGACAAGCGTGAGGTGATTTGTTCGGCGTCGGGATTCAGTTCGTGCAGCAACTCGGCGAAGGGCTGGGTCAGATTGTGGACCAGAATCCGGCCGTCCGGTAAAATCAGCAATTCGGAAACCGATTCCTGCGGTCTAGGGTTGAGTTTGCGTTTCATCTTAGCATCAGAATCAATTTAAGTATTCGTCTTCAAAAACAAGCTCGGAGGTCTTGGGATGAAACCATAGCGCGAAGGGGTGTTTGGCAAGACGCCACGTTTCGGGCTTTAAATTCCATGCTCGAAACCGCGCAAAGATACTCTGAAGCCCTTGTTCCTTCATAAGCAAGCGGATCGTCCCCGCCAATGATCGAGGCACAGAATAGATTGTAAGGTCTGGATCTTCGGAATGTGCTAAAGCGATCAGAATCTTGTCTGGGACTTGATTCTCTTTCAATCCTCCGTGCTTGTACATATGAAGAGTTTTGAACGGAGCTTCGGAGTTCAACTTGCTCAACAAACTGTCAACGTCCCCCTTCCGGCAGGCGTACGACATAAAGTGTGGGAGCGGGTGTCGTGTTTTCGCGTAGTGATATGGTTCGGTCGTTTCCATGCTATTCAATCAGATTTAAATCGAAATAGTGTGCGATTGCCAATGCCGACTCTGCTTCTGGCCCAGAAACCGTTCCGCGCAGTTCAGGGTGCCGCGCCGCCTGCCACGCCGGCCAGAAGCCGGAGCGCAAATTCACCCTGACACCGTGCAATTCCGCCGCCAGCCATTCAGCCACTGGTTTCCAGCAACACTCGACATGTCCCGGCATGAGCAGATGGCGGACGATCAATTCGCTGTGTTCATTGGCCCAAAGCAGGTTTTCCCGAACGACGCGGACGTAATCGGGAACTTTGGCCAGCCGCCGCGCACAAGCGTCATTGCCGAACTTGAAATCCGCCAGCCAGACATCAAACATTCCATTCAGCAATTCGCGTGCTTGCGCCGACCCGTGCGCGTTGGTTTTCCAAACCAGCTTTGCGTCGTCCGGCAGTGCAGCGACAATTTCCAGCGCGGCCGGCAGATGAATCGTCGGCTCGCCACCGAGGATCATCACGGTGCGCGCGCCGTTTGCGAGCGCGGCGTCGGCCCGTTCAACCAGTTCTTTCAATCGCACCGGTGCGCCGGCGCGCGGGTTCCAGCTCGGCCCGCCCGTGATGCAGAAATCGCAGCGCAGGTCGCAGCCACTCAATGCGATGGCGAACGTCGGGATCAATTCCAGCTCGTCCGACACTTCGGTTTGAGCCATGAAAATGCGGGTCTCGGCGTCGGCGTGGCAAAGTCCCGTTTCTCCCACCAGGCGGTTCACTCCGCAAAGATGTTCGCAGAAGCGGCAATCCGCCAGCATCGCCCGCGCGATCCGCGCCCGTTCGCGGGCCAGGAACATACGCGATTTTGGACTGCGGTGGCAGAGCGCAGCGGCGACACCGCTTTTGAAGACCTCGCCCTCGCCTGCCAAAGCGGCGTGGTGCTTCGCTTCCCGCCGCAGTCCAAAGCCAGGCACGGTTCCTTTGAAAGCGTTGACACCCGGCGATCCTAAAATCGTTGAACGAATCATAGTTCCAGCCGGGCCACGCGTTCGGACCGGATTTGTTGAGGGGTTTTACCCAGGAAAAGTTTCGCGCGAATCCCGAGCCAGAGCCATCCGGCCAGGCCGCCACACCACATCGCCAGCATCAGGAACCAGCCGGAGCAGAAGAACAGGATGAGTGAGTTGATGATGGTGATCAAAATCGCCGCCTGGCGAACGGAGATTTCACCGATACCGAGCAGAATCAACCGTTCGTTGCGATAGAACCAATCCCACGCGACCAGCAATGCAAAAATCATTGCTCCCTCCCCTACCACACGGCAGGGCATTCCCGGCTTGAGCAGCGAAATGAACAGTCCGCCTGCCAAGGCGCCCAGCAGGCAATAACCCCAGAATCCGCGCGTGGACCAGTTCCTTCCCAAAACGGAAACGAGCGTTGCGAGCCAGAACAGACTGATGACCCAGTCCAAAGGACTGATTGGCAGAAAGGCGTAGGTCACCATGCGCCAGACCTGTCCTTTCCAGACCAACGTGGGCGTCAAAGCGAGCCAGCCGTACAGGTCAAAAAGTTGTGTGCGATGGCCAATCCAAGCCACCGGGAAACCGAACACGAAGATCAGCAGGAAAAGGCGCATGCCCCATGGCAGCGACGAGAAATAGTTTCGGAAGAGATTTTTCATGGATTGGTTCCTCCAAACAAACGTTTCCACCATGACGTTTTTGGTTCGGTCGCCCCGCCGGTAGATTTTTGGAGCCGCTGCGCGATGGCCGGCGGCACGATGGTGTGTGCCGCGTCGTAGCGCAGCATCTCTTCGGCGTTCGCAAATTCACGCGCGGATTGCTGTTGCGTCTGCTGCTCAGCGGCGCGCTGCTGTTGCTGTTGTTCCTCGGAAAGTTTGGTCTGTTGTTTCATGTTTGGCCTCCTCAGGCGGTTTTTTCAAAAAGAGCGGCAAAGGCTTTGCGGGCGCGATGCAATTTCCCCCGCACCGCGTCGGGGGATTGCCCGACCAGCGCGCCGACCTGCTCGTAGCTCAATTCCTCGTCGGCCACGAGCAGCAACAGGAGCCGGTATTCATCCGGCAGACCATCGAGCGTTTTCTGGATGCGCTGGCCCAGTTCCTTGATTTCCAGGACCCGCAAGGGCGAATCGGTTCGGGCTGCGGCGTTTTCCCACACGGCGTCATCCGCGTTGGAAAACACGTGGCGGTCATGCCAGCCCTGGCGGAGGTTCTGGCAATGATTGATGGCGATGCGATAAAGCCACGTGCGCAGGGACGCCTCGCCGCGGAATTGATCCAGTTTGCGGAAAGCCTTCAGGAAGACGTCATGCGTGGCGTCCTCGGCCTTTTGCGGGTCGCCGAGAAAACGCAGGGCGAGATAATAAATCGCGCGGCTGTTTTCAGCATAGAGACTGGAAAACTCCGCCGACGCCAGATCGGCTGGCGCCTCTGCCACAAACTCGCGTCCTGCGGCCGGCTCGTTCATGAGTGTCTTCACCACTGATTAGACAACGCTCGCGCGCCAATGTCACGCCGGCAAGACATCCTTGTTGGAAGAGGGAATCGTGCTACAACCGGCGCGGGGGGCCGAGATTTATGGCAAGTGTGTGGAAACATCCGAATTCACGTTTTTGGACTGCTTGTTACACTGACAAATTACGTTTACGAAAAAGCGGGGATGTCCTGGCCCAATATTGATTGACCCGTCACGTTGCCGGAAAATCCACGTGCAAACACGTAAAAAAAGTTCTTTAACGAAGACGATTTTGTAACTAGCTTTTCTCGTGTCAAATGGCACGTTTTCTGTAAAGCCGGGTCGAATTGCTGATTATTCAAAACAAGACTATGATATTTAAAAATACAACCATGAAGGTGAGCATCCTGCATCCCAATATCGAGTTGTTTGCGACAGTGATGATGATTGTTGCCTCCAATTGTCTTCTGGGGACGAAATGTGTAGCGGCACCACACGTTACACGCGTTGTTTTACACGTTTATTTCAAGTCCGCTGATTTGGGAGAGACCAACCAGATGGCCGGCAGGGAAATATCCGCGCAGCAGTATCTCGGACATCGTTTCCGAGTGAGGGAGACCGTGCAGGTGAAGGCCGTTGGAGGTCATTTCGCATTCAGCAGCTCCTTTTTTGCAGCGATTGTCCGCCTGCCCAACATGTCCTCCTTTCCGAAAGGAGCACCCTTTACTTCAGACGAACTGGTTGCCTACACCGTTTGCAGCATTGGTAGCGATCCCAGTCAAGATTATGTCTTTCCACTGTCCGTGACACTTCGACCGGGATACTATGCACTCGTCTTTGGTGCGGGGCTCTATGGTACCGGATTTTACGGTCCGGTGATGCCGGGAAATAACATCGGCGTCATCAGACCGTCCTACATACAATGGAACGGCTCCCAATGGGAGGATCCTGGGATTTATGGAGTCAATCCCTACAGGTTTGTCGTTTACGATACAATTAATGAAGTGGTCAGGTAAGCTGTGACGGCTGAGATGGCGCCGGTTGGACATCGCGAGTTCGAGCGTTTTGATTGTGGTTTTCTTGAAAACGAGAAACGTTATTCTTGATGAACCGCTACAACCGGCGCGGGGGGCCGTATTTCAACCCGAGGTTCTGTTCATAAACACCGAGTTTCACATCCGGCGTCGCTTGATGCCCTTTCAACTCAAGTTTCAAGCGGCCCAGCCGCGTTCGCGCCATTTCCGCGACGGCCAGATCCGGAAACCGTTCCACAATTCTCTCCAACGTCCCGCGCACGGTGTCGTAATCCGCGCCATGGCGGATCTGCAAATCCGCCAATAAATTCAGCCAGTGCGCGACGCGCTTGGACGGCTGGTGCGGCTTTTCAATCAATTGTTCCAGTTCGCCCGCTGCCAGATCCAACCGCTGGTAGTGGTCGGCGTAAACGATCGCCAGCTTTTCGCGAACCTCCGTGTCGAGCGGATGCTGCTCCAGATGTTTCACATAATCGGCGGCGAGTTTTGCCGGGTCAATTTCGGCAGGAGCCAGATGACCGGAAGTTTCCAACAGGCCGATGTTTTTCACGCCTTCCGGCATGGCCATCGGCTGGCGGTCGTGGGCCGCCAGCAATAATTTTTCCGCGCCGCCCAGATGGGCGATGCGCTGCGCGGCCAGCGATGCCAGGTCGGTGTCGGGAAATCGCATGACGATTTTCTCCAGCGTGGCGCGGGCTGAATCCGCGTCCTGCGCCAGTTTGAGCTGCCAGTCGGCGAGATGGTTCAGCGCCGCGGCAACTTGTTTCGGCGGCGCGTCAGGTTGGCCGCAAAAATGATTCAACGTGATTTCCGCGCCCGGCAAATCCTTCAGGTCTTCAGCCTGAAGGCCGGCGAGCAGCATCACGCCCTCAAAATCATTCGGGAAACGGGCAAGCTGTTTGCGGATTTCAACAACGGCCTCAAGGAATTTCCCCTGCTTTCGTCTGGTCTGCGCGATGGAATAAAGCGGTTTTGGCTCCGGTGGTTCGTTGCCACCGTCAAATACATTTGTCAATGGATTGCTCAGAAGCGCGCTGATTTGGGGTGTCCAAACAATACTCAGGGTGATTGCACAGGCAACGATTGAACCTGTCATCAGGAAGGCTGTGCCGAAATCCGCCGTCATTCCACCGCCAAGATGTTTTACAAACGAACGAATAAAGAAAAACTCACCAGTCACCAGCACAATGCTGAACAGCAATTTGAAAACATTTTTCCCGGGATCCTCACTCCGTTTCAATGCCCGGAAGCAAACCCAGCCGATGACCGCCAAAATGACGGCCAGCCCCAAAACCCCGCCCACGATTTCAAAAATCCGGTTCATGGCCGGCCAGGCGGGATTCGCCGGTTTGGTGGATTGTTCATGAGCGTCTTCACTGCCGATTGGACAGCGCTCGCGCGCCGATGTCACGCGGACATCATGGGAAAAAGAGAGCGCGCCCGTCCTGGGCGCGCTCCCCTTTCACCCGTAACGATACGGTTTTGCCATCGCAAACGTGTTCGGCAAATGCCGGATTTCATGCACTTTGCCGTCCGCCAGCAGCACCTCGACAATATCGAACCGGATTTTCACCGCCGGATTTTTCAGCAGACGCAAATAATCCAGTGCGGTTTGCGAAAGCAATCGCCGCTTGCGCGCGTTGACCGCCGCCGCCGGGCGCGTCCAATCCTCGGATGACCGCGTTTTGACTTCGACGAATGCGAGACAATCATCGTCGCGAAAGACCAGGTCAATTTCACCGCGCTTCGAACGGAAATTGGCCGTGAGAAATTTCAGTCCTTGCCGCTGCAGATGTTTTTTCGCCGCGTGCTCGCCCAGTTCGCCGCGGCGCAGGTGCTCCGGTTTTTCTTTGCTGATAAGCCGGTCTTTCAATTTTTCCAGCAGATTCATGCCATCGTCCTCGTCCTCGTAATCGAAAGAAACAAACGGGGAGGAGTTTTATGCGTTATCAAAAAAGTTCGCGTTGAACCGGTCTCAGCGGCGCGAAGCTGCGCCGATGGATGGGGCACGGGCCGTGGGCGGTAATCGCCGCCAGATGTTGCGCCGTGCCGTACCCTTTGTGCTCGGCAAATCCGTATTTCGGCCATTGCCGGTCGAATTTGAGCATCAACCGGTCGCGCGTCACCTTGGCCAGCACGCTGGCGGCGGCGATGGAATAACTCCGCGCGTCACCCTGCACAATCGCCGTTTGCGGAACGCGCATCGTTTTGACCGGACGGCCATCCACGAGCGCGTGTTCGGGTGCGGGCCGCAATTGCGCGAGTGCGTCGTTCATGGCGCGATGCGTGGCGCGCAGGATGTTGATGGCGTCAATTTGCCCGGCGCCAACCTGCGCGATGGCAAATTGCACTTCGGGGCACGCGGTAAGAAAGGCAAAGAATTTTTCGCGCTGCGCGGCCGTGAGCTGCTTGGAATCGTTCAAGCCCTCGAGTTCATGCGGCAGGCCGGACTCCGCCCATTTCGACGGCAGGACCGCCGCCGCGGCGACGACCGGTCCGGCCAGCGGGCCGCGACCGGCTTCGTCCACGCCCGCGACGCGCACCACGCCCTGGGTCCACAGCACGCGCTCGAATTCAAAACGGTCAATCTGGACAATGCGAGCCATGAGGTTGGTTTGATTAAAACCGTTTGCTGCCACCGAGCCTAGCGCGTTTTGCGGAGTTGTCAGCCGATTTTTTAAGCGCCGTAGGCGCGGCATATTTGTAGAAAATCACCGCAAAAAATAATTCGAGACCTCTACAAAACTGGAGCGCCGAGCACCGCCTCGGCGGGACGTGATTAATTTTCCATGGTGCCGAGACGGTGCTCGGCGTTCCGATTGCCAACCGTGCGAGTTTTGCAGAGTCTCATTCAGCTCCGTCAGGAGCGACATCAAGGAATATGCCGCTCCTGACGGAGCTTGGAACCATCACCAGACAAATCTACACAGATGCCGCGCCTACGGCGCTGCTCAATTCGTTCTTCACAAAAAAATCCGTGTTCATCCGTGTTCATCCGTGGTAAAGGAAAACCATGAAAATCGAATCCCTCCACATCGGCATGCGGGTGCGGCACCAGCAATACGGCACCGGTGTCGTCAAGGCTTTGAACGAACTCACTGCGGAAATTCAATTTGACGGTGGCGACAAACGCGCGATTGCGCCGGATGCCGCCGGCCTCGAACTCGCCGAACCGCAAACCGCCATCAGCGGCTTGAACCTCCCGCTCAAACAATTTATCGAGCAAACCGTGGATGCCGCCGTGGTCCGGCTCGGTCTGGAAAAACCGGATGCCGTGATTGAAAAGCTCGGCGTCCGCTGGCACGGCGGCAAACTGGTCATGCATCCCGCCGACCCGGCATTGCAAACCAAGGAAGTGCCGCTCGAAGCCTTCTTTCACAAAATCGTGATGATGCGCAACAACCTCCGTGTGCTGGAACAAAAGATCAACGGACACGAAAAGCTCACCGACGGCGAAAAGGTCGAGCTGCAGCAATACATCACGCGTTCCTACGGCTCCATGACCACGTTCAACGTGCTGTTCAAGGAAAAAGAAGACCAGTTTTGATTCAAAAGGTTGTGATGACTTCTGACGCAGAAAACCGGAAACGGGGCGGGGTTACACCGGGACAGACTGCAATGCCGTCAACGGCTCGACTTCACGCTCAATGACCTTGGCCGTTTCGTAACGCGCCATCCGCAGGTCGTAGTCCGCCTGCAAGCCCGTCCACAGTTCCGCCGTCGTGCCAAAGAACCGCGCCAGCCGCAACGCCGTGTCTGCCGTGATGCCGCGCTTTTCCAGCACAATCTCATTGATGCGCCGGGGCGGAACGCCCAAAGCCCGCGCCAGCGCGTTTTGCGACAGGCCATGCGGCTTCATAAACTCCTCGCGGAGAATTTCGCCCGGATGAATCGGGGCCAGTTTGTTCGTTTTCATACTCAAAGCGAAGGCTGGTGCGCGCTGCAGGGTTTGAACCTGCGACCCCTTCCGTGTGAAGGAAGTGCTCTGCCGCTGAGCTAAGCGCGCGACTGTCTAACAGGGTATTCACCACCCGCGTTATTTCAAGATTTTCTTAAGACCGTGTCGCGCTGCGCCCATTCGGGGTTTGCTTCCGGAAAATCCAGATTGTAATGCAATCCGCGGCTTTCCGGCCGCATCTGCGCGCAACGCACAATCAATTCCGCCACTGTGGCGATGTTGCGCAACTCGAGCAGGTCGCTCGTCACGATGAAATTCCAATAGTATTCGTGAATTTCCTCCTGCAAATTCGCAATGCGCTTCTGGGCGCGCGCCAGCCGCTTGTTCGTGCGCACGATGCCCACGTAATCCCACATCAGCCGCCGGATTTCGTCCCAGTTGTGCGAGACGACGACCATTTCATCCGGATTGTGCGCGTCGCCCGACTGCCACGCTGGAATTTTCAAATCGGTCTGTGGCGATGGGTTTTCCGTGACGCGCTGCGCCGCGCGGTGGGCGCAAACTAGCGCCTCCAAAAGCGAATTGCTCGCCAGCCGGTTCGCGCCGTGCAATCCCGTGCAGGCCACTTCGCCGACGGCGTAAAGCCCGGCAATTTCCGTCTCGCCGTCCACGTTCGTCACCACGCCACCGCATTGATAATGCGCCGCCGGCACAACCGGGATCGGCTCTTTCGTAATGTCAATGCCGTAGCGCAGGCAGGTCTGGTAAATGTTGGGAAAGCGTTCGATGATGAACCGCGCCGGTTTGTGCGTGATGTCGAGCCAGACGTGTTCCGCGCCGCTTTTTTTCATCTCGCTGTCAATCGCGCGCGCCACCACGTCGCGCGGCGCGAGGGATTTCAACGGGTGATAGGCATCCATGAATTCGGCGCCTTCGAGCGACTTGAGCACGCCGCCTTCGCCGCGCACGGCTTCGCTGATGAGAAACGACTTCGCCTGTGGATGATAAAGACACGTCGGGTGGAACTGGACGAATTCCATGTTCGCCACCGACGCCCCGGCGCGATACGCCATCGCCACGCCGTCGCCGGTCGCAATGTCGGGGTTCGTCGTGTAAAGATAAACCTTGCCGCAACCGCCCGTGGCCAAAATCGTCACGGGCGCGGCGAACGTCTCAACGCCGCCCGATTTTTTGTCGAACACATACGCGCCGAGGCAGCGGTTCGTGCCGGCGTGGCCGAGCTTTTGACTGGTGATGAGGTCAATCGCCAGGTGATTTTCAAAAATCCGGATGTTCGGCTGCCGCGCCGCCGCATTCAGCAGTGCCCGCTCGATTTCCCGGCCCGTTACATCCTTCGCGTGCAAAATCCGCCGCTTCGAGTGACCCCCTTCCCGGCCGAGATCGAGTTGTTTGGCGCCGTCCTCGTCCGGCGCGTCGCGCTCGGAAAATTTCATTCCCAGTTCGATCAACTCTGCAATGCGCGCCGGGCCGTCCTCGACAATGGTGCGGACGACGTCTTTCTTGCACAGGCCCGCGCCCGCCGTGAGCGTGTCGCGCACGTGCGACTCGAACGAATCCTCCTTGCTCGTCACCGACGCGATGCCACCCTGCGCGTAATTCGTGTTCGACTCCGCCCGGTCCTTTTTGGTGACGATGGCCACGCGCCCGCGCGGCGCGACCTTCAACGCGAAGAACAGCCCCGCGAGGCCGCTGCCAAGAACGAGAAAATCGAATTGTTTCATTTCTTGAACAACAAAGGAACAAAGGCGCAAAGACCGCAAGAAAAATAAGGCTTTAAGATACTCTTTTAAAATCTCTTTGACGTAGCGGCGTCCTGGCAGAGCACCGCATTCTTTACTCGAGAACAGGAGGTTGGCGGCGTTCTGCCGAGACACCGCTACAGGGTTTTAAAAGAACCTCTTAACTCGTTTTGTTTCTCCGTTACTTTGTTGTTTTCACAATTGTGCATTGTCAATCAACCGCGTTTTGCCGGCGAACACCGCCAGCGCCATGTGCGCACGGCGTGTTACTTTTAAGACGGGCGACAGCGTATCCGGTTCAAAAAATTCCACATAGTCCAGTCTCGTGTCGGGTTCGGTTTCAATCATTTTTTTCAAGTCGGCTTTCAGTTTTGCCGCCGGAACAGCTTTTGACTTTTTCACGGTCGCCCGCGCGGTTTGAATCGCGCGCCAGAGCACGGTCGCCTGCCGGCGCAAATCGCCGACGAGATATTTATTGCGCGAACTCATCGCCAGCCCGTCGCGCTCGCGCAATGTCGGGGCGACGATGATTTTTACCGGGAAATTCAAATCCGCCACCATACGTTTGATGATGGCGGCTTGCTGCCAGTCTTTCGCGCCAAAGACCGCCACATCCGGCAGCACAAGGTTGAAGAGCTTGGCCACCACCGTCGTCACGCCGCGGAAATGCGTCGGCCGCGACGCGCCTTCCATCGTGCAGGACAAGTTTTCCTCGACGACGCAGGTGCTGCATTTGGCAGGGACGGCGCGCTGCGCCGTCCGGTCATCGCAGCGCGATGACCCCGCCTGCGGATACATTTCCTTGTCGCTGGGCGTGAACACGACGTCCACGCCCGTTTCACGGCACAGTTTCAGGTCGCGTCTCAGATCGCGCGGGTATCTGGAAAAATCCTCCTTCGGTCCGAACTGCGTCGGGTTCACGTAGATGCTCACGACCAGGACGCCGCTTTTGCCGGCGGCCTGTCGTGCGCGTTTGACGAGGCTCATGTGGCCGGCGTGCAAATAACCCATCGTCGGCACAAAGCCGATGCGTTTGCCGGCGCGCTGCCATTGCCTGGCCTGACGCTGCATCGTGGCGATGGAGGAGATGATTCTCACACCGGAAAAGTTAGCGTTGAAACGCGGCCAATCAATGCAATTGTCGGTTCGGCGACGCGGGATTTTTGAGGCAGCACCCGCCTTCCGCCTTCGCGGCGCTACGGCGGCCGGCGGGTTCAATGCGGCGTCCCGCCGCATGGCCTCTCCAGCGCAGGAATTATTTTGTTCGAGTGATAAACCGCAATCGAAGTTTCCCGAAGGTTTCGGGCGTGACGCCCGCGACGACCCGCGGGACGCGGGTGCTACCGTAAACAAACAAGCCGCGCAGATGGCCCGGCGCGGATTTCGTCTGTAGCGGCGGTCTGCGACCGTCGCAAAATTCAACCTTTCAGGGAATCACCTGCGATGATGTGCGCCACAGGCCTGATTGATCGGCACTTCCGTCACGAGATCGTTCGGCTGCACGACCTTGTTCGCCAGTATCCACACTTCGACTTCCTCGCCGCTGATGTCGGCGAGCATCTGGCCGTTGATCTCGACGCACGGACTGAGCATCTGGCCGCTCTTTTCAACCATTTCCTGGCGTTGGGCCGGGTCATTGATGATGTCGCGGTCTTCAAAGGGCAGGTCGTATTTCTTGAGCACGGCGCGTACGCCGTTGCTCCAGCCACAGGTCGGTTTCAGATAGGCGATGATTTTTGGTTTTTCCATAACTTTGCAATAATTGGTTTTACAATGCCAATATATTGCCATAAGCCAAAGCGCGGAGCAAGTGTTTTAACCGCAGATGAAACTCAACAGCGCAGCGGCTTCACGGCAGAGAGCCGCACCCTTGATTGAAATTTGCGGCGGTCTGCCGACCGCCGCCACGATAAAATCGAATTCGTGTTAATCCGTGAAATCCGTGTCAAAAATCATCTTTCCGTTTCTTTTTTCCGCGCGGCCAAAATTTTTCGCGACGGCGTATAATTGGCAATGAACTCGCGGTAAAATTCCGCGAGGGTGCCGGCGGCGAGATGTGCGCGCATGTCGGCCATGATTTTCAAAAACAGGTGCGAGTTGTGGACGCTCAACATGCGCAGACCAAGGATTTCGTTCACGTTCAACAAATGCCGCAGGTAGGCCCGCGTGAAATGTCGGCAGGCGAAGCAGTCGCAGCCTTCCTCAATCGGACGAAAATCCGCCTTGTAAGCTCCGCCCTTGATGCCGATGGCGCCCTTGCGCGTGTACGCCGTGCCGTTGCGCGCCACGCGCGTCGGCAGCACACAGTCGAACATGTCCACGCCGCGCGCAACCAGTTCGACCATCTGCGCGGGCGTGCCGAGACCCATGGCGTAACGCGCCTTGTGCGCGGGCAAAAACGGCTCGGTCAATTCAATCGCCTTCAGCATCTCCGGCTCCGGCTCGCCCACGCTCACGCCGCCGATGGCGTAGCCGTCAAACTCCATCGCGACGAGCGCTTTGGCGCATTCTTCGCGCAAGGCAGGATTGCTGCCGCCTTGAACAATGCCGAAAACCAGCTGGCCCGGCGCGCGTGGTTGTTCGCGACACTCGCGCGCCCAGCGGATGGTACGTTCGACCGCGAGCTTTTGTTCCTTGGCCGGGGCATCGTGTGGTGGGCATTCGTCGAATGCCATCGCGATGTCCGAGCCAAGCACGCGCTGGATTTCCATCGCCTCCTTCGGACCGAGGAACAGCGGCGAGCCATCGAGGTGCGAGCGAAATTCAACGCCGTGAGGTTTGATTTTCCGGATTTTGGCGAGGCTGAAAACCTGGAACCCGCCGCTGTCGGTGAGGATCGGCCGTTCCCAATTCATGAACCGGTGCAGCCCGCCCGCAGCGCGGATGATGTCGAGACCGGGGCGGATATTGAGGTGATAAGTGTTGCCGAGGATGATTTGCGTGCCCATCTCGATCAGCTCGCGCGGGTCGAGCGCCTTCACGCTGGCCTGGGTGCCGACCGGCATATAGACCGGCGTGTCCACGGCGCCGTGCGCGGTGGTCAGTCGGCCCAGCCGCGCCTTGGTGTGCGTGTCCGTTTTGAGCACTTCAAACATCGCGTGAAGGTTTAATCAAAACAGCGCGCTTGAACATGAAATTTTGAGGCTGGTTCACGCCGGTTTACGGATTGCCCGCCACATCCAACAAAAGTCTCGCTTCGATGAGCAGCGTCCACCACCAGCTCAAGAGCACCCCGCCGCGCAAATAAAACGAGACCGACAGAAATCCCATTCCGATTCTGACAGCCAGGAGCGCCGCAAACAACAAGGAGGGAATCGGGGTTGTGGCGGATCGGCATTTGATCGTCAGCACGAAGGCCCCAAACAGAACGGTCAACACGGTGGCCACCCGTTGGTTTTGAAACAGCCGGATGAGCCAGGCAAAGGGGGCGAAGATGAGAAACAACTGGTTGAAGGCCGCGGAAAACAGCGCCATGGCCAGCCATTGTCCCAGATCGGCCGGATAATCTTCCGGCATTTTGAGCCGGAGCGCCGGGTCCAGGAACAGGTGAAACGCGGTTGCGACGGCGATTCCGGCCAGGGTTACGGTGATGAACGGTGCGTATTCCAGCTTGAGGGTAAAAACCGGACGATGGGTGTAGAGCGCATGCCACGCAAAGACAAAGCCCCACAGGACCATGCCGCAAAAGAAAATGACGGCCTCCAAATACCAGATCGGAACGGAACGGTTCAACCAAAGCGGCAGGCGGGGATAACACGCCAGGGCCGTGGCCAGTGAGGCGATACCGGCCAGTTTCAAGACCCGGGGTTGAGTGAGGTTGCGCATGTGTTGAGCGGTTAAAACATCGAACGAAGGCTAAATCAAAACGGCGCGAGCGGAGATGAAAAATTATTCAAATCGCAGGACAGGCGTCGCGCCTGTCTCTAAATTTGAAAGAGCAATGATTTCACGGCATTCAGTTTTCTCCGCAAATCAAGCGTCAAACTGGAGAGGCATTCCCGAAAAAATGGAGACAGGCGCGACGCCTGTCCTACGCAGACACTTCCCCAAACGAAATGTCCACCAGCAGATCGTCGGCGATTTTTTCCAAATCCGTTTTCAGCGCGGCGAGGTCGCAGCGTTCGGGCAATTGCAATCGGGCGGCGGCCTTGAAGAGCGTTTCGCCGGACATGGGCGCGCTGACACATTCGCTGGAAAATTCCTCGACGTTCACATTCGCGCGCGCCAGTGCATGGGTGATTTGCCGGACAATGCCCGGACGGTCGTGCCCGACGATTTCGAGCCTGGCCTGCCGGCCTTGGGTCGCGGCAGCCGCGGCTTCGTCGGGGCGGACGACGACGGTAAGGCCGCGACTCTGGAGCGTTTGCAAGGCGTCGAGCAGCATCTGGCGTTTTTCGACCGGAAGCTCGATTCGCAGAATACCGGCGAACTCGCCGCCGAGACGGCACATGCGGCTTTCCAGCCAGTTGCCGCCGTGCTCAGCCACCACGCGCGCCACCGATTCGACGAGGCCGGTGCGGTCCGGGCCGATGATCGTCATCACCAAGGGAACTTGCATAATGTCTTGTTAAACCTTCGCGGCGTCGCTGGCAAGTGATTCTCCGGGCTGCCACCATCAGCCGCGGTCAGCTGGAGAATTCATAGAACTAAATTCGTCCGCGAAACCGCGATTATTCCCATCCGGCCTTTTCACGCGGCGGCTTCTGTGCTAAAAAATGGCCGCAACGAAAGGTTCACTATGATGCTCGAATATGCGCTGGAAAAATTTCCGATCTCGATGAAACTGCGTGACGGCACGGAATGTGTCGTGCGCCCGCTGAGCAAACGGGATGAAACCCGCCTGCACAAATTTTTCCTCGTGGTGCCGGAGGAGGAGCGTTTGTTCATCAAGCAGCCGGTTTTCGACCGCGAGATGTTCAAGGAATGGTGCCGGCACGCGGATTTCGAGCGGAACCTGCCGTTGTTGATGTTGCACGGGCAGAAAATCATCGGTGAGGCGACGTTGCACCAGCGTTTCGGCGGATGGAAACGCCACATCGGCCTCATTACCGTGCTGACACATCCGCAATATCGCGGGCGCGACGTGGCCAAAATTCTCGTGGCCGAACAGGTTGAAATTGCACGCACGCTGGGTCTGCGGCGGCTGGAGGCGGAGTTGAACGGCGAACGCAAGGTCGCCATCCGCGCGCTGGAGCAGATTGGGTTTCAGCACCTGATGAAACTGGAGGATTACGTCCTCGACATGAAGGCCATCATGCACGATTACGTGCTCATGGGCGTGGACCTGAAGACGGATGAGGAATACGCCGGCGTCGGCGGCTGAACTTCACGGCTGGCTGGTGATTTTCTGCCAGTTGACGCCCTGGGTCGCGGCGTAAGCGGAGAAGGCCTTTTCGTTTTGAATCAGCACGGCGCGCACCACGCTCGAATCATCCGCGCGCCCCAGTTCAAGGAGGCTGTCCGGGATGATGCCCATTTTTTTGTGCGCGTAGAGGAGCGCAAACACCGCCTGCGCAATCGTGCCATACGGCAAATCCTTGTAAACGCCTTCGATCGTGTCCTCAACGGCGTCAGCGAGAAATTCCAACTGATCCACGAGGTGGGGGAATTTCGGCGCGTTGATCTGGGTGAATTCGAGCTTCCACTGCGGCAATTGACGCAGGACTTTTTCCGCGATGGCCGGGGTGACGTTCGCGGCGGCGCTGTTCACGAATTTCGCAATCTCAGGCATGACGGCGGCAATTTAAGAGAAGTCCCGCGCCAGCGAAAGCAAAAATGTCATGAGAAACGCGCTTCCATTTACCGCCGGATTCCTGCTACGAATACGTCCGTGCAAGACCTCATCGCCAAAGCCAACACGCTGCTGGAAGCGCTGCCGTACATCCAGAAATTCAGCAGTGCGACGTTCGTCGTCAAATACGGGGGCAGTTTCATGGACTCGCCGGACGACAACGTCCGCAATGGAGTCGCCCGCGACATCATTTTTCTGAAAGCGGTCGAAATCAACCCCGTCGTCGTTCACGGCGGCGGCAAGGCCATCACCCGCGCGATGGAAAAGGCCGGGTTAAAGGCGGATTTCATCCAGGGCCAGCGCGTTACCGACGAAGCGACGGCGAAAATCGTGGACGAAGTGCTGTCGCGCGAAATCAATCCGGAAATCGTCAAGACCATCAACGCACTCGGCGGCAAGGCCATGAGCTTTGCCGGGCCGGATATTTTCAAGTGCCGCAAGCTCTGGCTCGACGACAAGGAAAATCCGGGCCGGAAAATTGACATCGGTTGCGTCGGCGAAGTGGTGGAAGTCAACACCGGGCCGTTGCAGGAGTCCATCTGGTGCGGCTTCACCCCCGTCATCAGCCCGACGGCGCGCGGCGAAGACGGTAAAATTTACAATTGCAATGCCGATGTAGTTGCTGCGAAAGCCGCCATTGCGCTCAAGGCGAAGCGGCTTGTGTTCATGAGCGACGTCCCGGGCTTGCTGCGCGATCCGAAACAGCCCGACTCAATCATTCCCCACCTTCAAACCAGCGAGGTGGATGCGCTCAAAAAATCCGGCGTGATTGACCAGGGCATGATTCCGAAAGTGGACAGCGCCGTGGCGGCCATCCAATCCGGCGTCGAAAAAGTTTCGTTCGTGGATGGCCGGGTGCCGCACGCCGTCCTGCTGGAAATTTTCACCGACGAAGGCGTCGGCACGGAAATCGTTTTGTAAGCCGCCAGTCTCTATTGAATTGATGAAACTGCCGGGAAGTGTGACATTAGCAGCATGACCAATCAGGCTGCCCATATTTTGCGCGAAAACACCGGAAGTTCCGGGATTGTGGAGTCCGCCCGCGCAGCGGTGTCCACGCTGGCGGAACACGAGATTCCGCATCTGATTGTCGGCGGATTGGCGGTGCAGGAGCATGGCTATCCGCGAGTGACCATTGACGTGGACATCGTGGTGCCCGACGTGCTGGAGGCGGTGGAATTTCTCACGGCCAGCCTCACCGGGCCGTTTTATCGCGTGCCAGATGTTGATGATCGTGTGGAAGACCGGCGGAATGGAGTGCAAATTGATTTGCTGCCGGCGGGAAAGGTTTTGAAACGCGGTTGCAAAGTGCCGTTTCCCCAGCCGGGCAAAGCCACCGAACACTTGCAAATCGTGACGCTGGAGGACCTCATTTCACTCAAGCTGGACAGCGCCGCCCATTCCCCGTTGCGGCGGCTCCGCGACAAAACCGATGTCATCGAACTTATCACCCGCCGTAAACTTCCGCGCGACCTTGCCGTGAGCCCCGCTGTCCGCACGCTCTTCATCGAGACATGGGACGCCTTGCAGGCGGAGAAATAAAATTTCATTGTGTTCTTCGCGTCCCTTTGCGGTTAAAACATTCCGCCGATGAAAGAAATCGTTCCATCTCCGCCGCCGCTCGTTCACAACCAGTTCGAGTCCGTGCGGGAATTGTTCAGCCAGAACGTCGTGCCCAGCTATGGCCGCTTCGACCTGGTGTTCAGCCACGGCGCGGGCAGTTACCTGTTTGATGTCGCGGGCAAGCGCTACCTCGATCTTGGCGCCGGCATCGCCGTGTGCTGTCTCGGCCACACGCACCCGGCCATCACCGAGGCGCTCGTCGAGCAATCCAAAAAACTCATCCACGTCTCAAACCTATATTTCACCGAGCCGCAGGGCCGGCTCGCCGCCGAACTCGTCAAGCGCCTCGGTGCGGGCAAATGCTTTTTTGCCAACAGCGGTGCGGAAGCCAACGAAGGCCTGTTCAAGCTCGCCCGCAAATTCGGCCACGACGAGGGCCGGTTTGAAATTCTGACGGCGATGAATTCCTTTCACGGACGGACACTGGCCGGCATTGCCGCGACCGGCCAGGACAAGGTCAAAAAAGGTTTCGAGCCGATGACGCCGGGCTTCCGTCACATTCCGTTCAACGATCTGGCCGCCGCGCGCAACGCGATTTCGCCCGCGACCGTCGCCATCCTGATGGAAGGCGTGCAGGGCGAGGGTGGCGTCACGCCGGCCACGCCGGAATATCTGCTCGGCCTGCGCGCGTTGTGCGACGAGAAAAAGCTTTTGCTGTTCATGGACGGCGTGCAATGCGGACATTATCGCACCGGACGGTTTCAAAGTTTTCAACGGATTCTGGAAGGCCAACAACGTGTTGCCGGCATCCTGCCGGCAAATCAAAATAGTTTGTCCTGCCAGCAAGATGCTGGCAGCACGTTCCTGCCCGACGGCGTTTCGATGGCCAAATCGCTCGGTGGCGGATTTCCCATCGGCGCATTTTGGGTGCGCGCGCCGTATGCCGATTTGCTGGGGCCGGGCACGCATGCCTCGACATTTGGCGGCACGCCGCTCGCCTGTGCCGTCGCGCTCAAGGTGCTCGAAGTCATCGAACGCGAACGGCTGGACGAACAAGCCCGCAAGCTCGGCAAATGGTTCAAAGAGCAATTGGAATGGCTGGCGGCCACTTATCCGCAGGTCGTCAAACGCGGGCGCGGCCTTGGTTTCATCCTGGGCTTGGAATTGGTTGAAAAAGAGAAAATCCGGGCATTTGCGGCCAGCAACAAAACGGCAGCGATGCAATTTGTGAATCGCCTGCATGAAATCGGCGTGCTCACGATTCCGGCGGGAACGCAAATCGTGCGTTTGTTGCCGCCGCTGAACCTGAAGCCGCAGGAAGCCGGCGAAGGCATCAGTAAAATCGAGGAAGTTGTGAAGCAATTGGCTTGATGTCATGCAAACACGATTTTCCGGCGCTGTGTTCGTTTGGCATTCTGGCCGGCCTCGAATAAATCCGAAGCCCGAAATCCGAAATCCGAGGGAAGCCCGAAGCCCGAAACCCAAAACCAGCAAGCCGAACCGGTCATTGAATTTTGCCCCTCCCACGAGGGAGCGGGGGGAAGAGGCTCAATGTCTGCCTTCGGAATTCGGAGATCGGATATCTTTCGGATTTCGGACTTCGAATTTCGGATCGGTTCCACTTTGTTAAAAGCGTTTTTTTCATGAATGCCGCGGCTCACAAACATCTTGCCGTTAATGATCCCGTGATGCGACGGCTTATCCGGGATTTTGGACCGTGCGAACTGGTGCCGGAAACCCGGCGTTCACCGTTCCAATCGCTGGTGCTGGCGGTCGCGCATCAGCAGCTCCATGCCACGGCGGCGAATGCCATTCTGGCGCGCTTCAAAAAATTGTTTCCCGGCCGCCGGTTTCCGCGGCCGGAGGATTTGTCGTCGGTTTCCGACGATGATTTGCGCGGCGCCGGTTTTTCGCGGGCGAAAATTCTGGCCATTCGCGACCTCGCGGCGAAGACCTTGGCCGGCGTTGTGCCGACGTCAAGGCAGATTGCAAAATTGTCCGATGACGAAATCATTGAGCGGCTCACGGAAGTTCGCGGTGTCGGACGCTGGACGGTTGAAATGCTGCTGATCTTTCAACTGGGCCGTCCCGATGTTTTGCCGGCGGATGATTTCGGCGTGCGCAATGGCTTTCGCATTGCCTACCGCCGGCGTGCCCTGCCGAAACCGAAGGAACTCCTCGTGTTTGGTGAACGCTGGCGTCCACACCGCACCACCGCCGCCTGGTACCTCTGGCGCGCCGTTGAACAGGGGCGCAAAAAAGAAAGAATCGTCAAGTTGTTGATCTGAGGCGGCTTACACCGGGCGCAAGGAAAGTTTGCGCTGAAGTCAGGGACGGTTATAATTTCTTTTTTTTCGCGGGACTAATTGGATTCGCACGATGAAACATCTGTTGTCATTGGAAAAATTGCCGCGCGCGGATTTTGAGAAAATTCTGCACGCCGCTGCTGTGTTCAAGCGCGAGCGCGGTCATCACCAAACCCAACCGCTGGCCGGCCAGACCTGGGCGTTGATGTTTTCCAAATCGTCCACGCGCACGCGGGTTTCGTTCGAGGTCGGCATCCACGAACTCGGCGGGCGGCCGATGTTTCTCAACGCCAATGACATTCAGCTTGGCCGCGGCGAGCCGATCAAGGACACCGCGCGCGTGCTCGGTCGCATGATCCACGGCGCGGTCATCCGCACCTTCGCGCAAAGCGATGTCGAGGAGTTCGCCAGATTTTCCGGCGTTCCGACCATCAACGCGCTGACGGACGACGAGCATCCCTGCCAGATCATCGCGGACATTTTCACGTTCCAGGAAAAGCGGGGGCCGATTGCGGGCAGGGTGGTTGCGTTCGTTGGCGACGGCGCGTGCAACGTGGCGAACTCGTGGATTTGGACGGCGGCAAAATTCGGATTTGAATTGCGCATTGCCGCGCCGAAAAAATTCCAGCCGTCCGCCGGCTTGTTGAAGCGCGCCGGCGGCAAAATATCCGTCTCCACCGACCTCAAGGCGACGGCGAAAGGCGCGGATCTGCTTTACACCGATGTTTGGATTTCGATGGGCAAGGAAGCCGAAGCGAAGGAGCGCATCAGGATTCTGACGGGCTACCAGATCAATCAATCGCTGGTGAAGCTGGCCAAACCCGGCGCCCTGGTGATGCACTGCCTGCCGGCATATCGCGGCAAGGAAATTGACGACGCGACGCTCGAAGCCAACGCGGACACGGTTTTCGAGGAAGCTGAAAACCGGCTGCATGTGCAGAAAGCGATTTTGAACTGGGCGGTGGGTTAACAGCCTCTTAAAGAAGCAGGAGACGACGTAAGGAGTCTCTAACTTGTCCTTCAGAAATCGAAGAAATTTGAGACTCGTTACCTCGTCTCCTGCAAAGAAAGAGATTTTCAACGGGCTGTTATACCGCGAAATACACGAATGACACGAAAAAGAAGCAATCATTTCGTGTGTTTTGTAATACTATCCATGAAAGTTTTGTTCATCTGCGCAAATTTTCAGGTGGCGAAAGCAACGAGCTGTTCAGTGTTGGCGCGACGTGCGGCCAACAGGGCCGTAATCACGCACCGCCCGTGAATCAGCGGCCTGCCGGAGCGTTCTTCATTCTCAAGGCTCGACCGAGGTTGTTGTGGCCCTCGGGGTCATCGGGTTTCAAGCGGATGGCTTCCTGGAATTGGCTGATCGCCTCCTCGATTTGACCATTCATGGCCAAGGCGGCGCCGAGGTTGTTGTGGGCTTCGGCGTCATCGGGTTTCAGGCGGATGACTTCCTGGAATTGGCGGATCGCCTGGCCGGTTTGGTCTTTTTTGAGGAGGGCGTTGGCGAGATTGTAGTGGGCGTCGGCGTATCCGGGTTTCAGGCGGATGGCTTCCTGGAATTGATTGATCGCCTCGTCAATCTGTCCTTTCTTTTGGAGGGCAGTGCCGAGGTTGTTGAAGGCCTCGGCGTATTCGGTGTTCAAGCGGATGGCTTCTTGGAATTGGCTGATCGCCTCGTCAATCTGTCCATTCTTTTGGAGGGCAGTGCCGAGGTTGTAGTGGGCCTCGGCGTATCCGGGTATCAGAACGATGGCTTCCTGGTATTGACTGATGGCCTCGTCGATCTGTCCTTTCTTGATGAGGGCGTCGCCGAGGGCTTTGTGCGCGAGGCAATTGTTCTCCGTGACTTTGAGCGCATGCCGGAAAAGGGTTTCATTGTCCTTCCAATACCCGAGCTGTTGCCGCGTCAACCCGAGGCAGAGGACAATCGCTGCTGAACCCGCCACCGATAACACCACCACTTGATGCCGCCAGCGGCGGGTCAGTTCGTACGCGCCCCAGATGGCGAGGATCAGCACCCCAAGTGACGGCACATAAGTGAAACGGTCGGCCATCGCCTGTTCGCCGGACTGCACCAGTTGGATGACGGGCACGAGCGTCCCGCAAAACCACAGCCACCCCATCAGCAAAAAGGGATATCGCCGCCGCTTTACAAAAAGAAGCATCGAAATGCCGACTATCAACACACCCGCCAGCAGCACCTGCTCCCGCGGCCAATACCCGGGATGTGGGTAGAAAACGGCCAGATCCGTCGGCCAGAATAGCTTCCCCAGATAACGGCAGTAGGAAATCAGGGCATTCCCGCTGCGTGCGCCGAGTGGCAGGTTTTCAACCGATGCCACAGCCCCTCCGTGCTTCTGCACCATAAAGGTCACGACGCTCGCCAACGCCGCGAGGGCGAAGAACGGGATTTTTTCCCTCACCAATCGCCACGCGCAGTTGGGTTTGAAGCGCTCCAAGGGCCAGAAATCCAGCAGCAGCAAAACACACGGCACCGTCACCAGCATCGCCTTGCTCATCAATCCGAGCACAAACATCGCCAGGGCTGCGCCATACCACAGGCTGGATTTCGAATTCTGGGTTTTGCCGGCTTCGACATATTTCACATACGCCCACAACGTCAGCATCCAGAAGAGCGTGCTCAATACGTCTTTGCGCTCCGTGACCCAGACTACCGATTCCACCCGCAACGGATGCAACCCGAACAACGCGGCCAAAATCAAACTTCGCCACGCCGCCCCGGTCATTCGTCGAAATACAAGAAATACCAGTGCGGTGCTGGCTGCGTGAAGCAGCACATTAATCAGGTGATGTCCCCAGGCATTTGACCCAAAGAGCTGCCAGGCCAGCAGGTGCGACAACCACATGAGCGGCGCCCAATAGGCGGCTTGTTCCGTGTTGCAAAACGCCCATTTCACCCCCTCCCAGTTCAAACCGCCCTGAACGTGGGGATTCTCAGTTACATATTCCGGATCATCGAGGCTGACAAAGTCATAGCGCATCGCCGGCCAGTAAAGGGCAATCGTCACCAACACCAGCAATGCTGCCATCAGCCACACCGGGAAACGTGAACCAGGCATAACGGCGATGGATGCCCTCGCCGGTGCGAGGTTGGATTTCGCCAGTAGCCTGGGCATAGGACTGCCCCAAATTACTGGGAGCCGGGAATTTTAGCACGCCCATTTTGTAGCTGGAACAGCGGCGGTACTTTGACTCGCCTGGTCGCGCGGCCAACGGCCTGCCGGCCTTCACGGTGAAGACGCGGGCGGGCGGATGCTGGAAGCGGACACAGCGGCAATCCGCGCAGCAGGAATCACCGAAATCCCAGCACACTCTTGATGATCCCAAAGACCGGCTCCACCGTCTGTTGCCGCAGTTTGTATTTTTGCTTTCCGGCCGCGGTCGCCAGCCGGTGTTTCATCACTTCACTCACGCTGGCGCCTGCAGCCGGCACGCTCGGTTCGGCCTTTTGTTCCAAATCGGTCGCGGGGCGGTGATGGTCACGGTTGCGGACTTGCCGCGTCGGAATTCGGTGAAGGCGGAAGCACCGCACGCTGATTGCGTGGGTTAAATTTGGCTTGTTTGACCGGCGTTGTTGGTGTCGTGCCTGTCACTGGAGTGGGTGTTGGCGTTGGCGGGGTCGGTGGCCGGCCATTGCAGGTCGGCGGCGTTTTGAACTGGACGGTTTCGTAACGTCGTGGCCGCGTTTGTAAAAACGCGGATCTTTTGCTGCGAAATGTCCGCGCTTTTACAAGCGCGGCTACAGGGCAAACCGGCGCAGATATTTCACAGCAACTTTCAAATCCTTCGGCCACGGTGCGGTGATTGTCACGGTGGCGCCGGTGACGGGATGCGGGAGGCTCAGTTCTTCCGCGTGCAGCGCGACCCGTGAAAGGAGCGGACGTTCTTCATGTCCGGGCTTGAGCCGGTAATTCGGTTTAAGGCGCGAAAGCCAGAGCGGTTTGCCGCCGTACAGGCCGTCGCCGACGACGGGGAACCCGGCGTAACACAAGTGAACCCGGATCTGGTGCGTGCGGCCGATGAGCGGTTCGCACTTCAGGAGCGCGTAGCCGCAGCGGGGAAATGTTTCCAGCACTTCAAATTGGGTCTTCGATTTCTTGCCATTTTTCGCATCCACACACATCAACCCGATTTTGACCGGATGCGGCGCGAGTTTGGCGTCCACGGCAAATTGATTTTCCGGCGGCTCGCCACTGACGAGGGCGGTGTATTTTTTTACCGGTTTTTCCGAGCCAAAAAGATTCGCCAGCGCGATGAGCGCGGGTTTGTTTTTGGCGAGCAGAATCACGCCGCTCATCTCGAAGTCGAGCCGGTGCGCGTTCATCAAGTAATCCAGCCCGCGTTCGCGCGCCCACGGTTTGCCGCCGGCGATGGCGCTGTGGAGCAGCTTCATCAGGTTTGGCCGCTGCGGGTCGTAGCGGTCGGGCGAGGTGGGCAGCCCGGCGGGTTTGTCGAGCGCCAGCAGGTGCTCGTCTTCAAAGAGCACCGGAATTTCCCAAAACTCACGGGTGGTGGGTGATGAGAGTTTAATGGCCGCGCTCACTTTTTCCCAATCGTGATTTTGTTCTTAATCCAAATCCGAATCGCACCCGGATTACGATTAAGATTTATTTTGCGGCACCGGACGTGAATTGCTGGCGAAAGACCGGCGTGGTGCGCAACTGGCGGCTGGCTTCAAGGCTGACCCATTGGCCGAACGCCTCGTTTTGGCGCCTGTAGCGGAGCGCGGCAGTGTATTGCGGCAATTCGGAATTCATTTTTGCCTGGTCAATCGGCAGCCGGGATTGGACATAAACGATGAAGCCGCCGTCACTGGTTGCCTCAAAATCGCCCGTCTTGCCAACCGGCGTGGTGAACACGGCCCGCTTGAGTTGATTCAGATCGGTGCGCCCGCCCAGTTCCGGTAATTCCGGCGTGCTCAACGAAAACGCCGGCAACACCTGCGGCTCCAAACCGGCGGCAACACACAGGGACGCGAAGCCGCGATCCGCCGTCATGCCCGTCAAGGTGTGAACAAAATTTGTCCCGGTGCGCTGGGCCAGCAAGGTCGCCTCGCGCCATTGATATTCCCGCGTGACGCGTTCGCGGATTTGGTCGAGCGGCGGGATTTCGCTGGGCAGCCGCCTGGCGAACGCGAGAACGTACACGGCGTCCGGTCCGGCAATCGGTCTGGCGAATGGTTCGTCGGGCGTCAGTCCAAAGGCGGCTTTGGTGAAGTCCGGCGGTGCGGTAAATTCTTCCGGCCCAAATTTGTCCGCAAAGGGCGCGGTGACGTGAACGGGCAGTCCTTTTTGTTTGGCGACGGTGGCGAGATTTTCGGGCTTGGCCGGATCAATGTTAAAAACGGCGTTGGCGAAATCATTCGCGTCCTTGCGTGCGTCGTTTCCGGCGCGGTCACGAATCAGTTCCTCGCGGATTTTGTCCTTCGCTTCGGCGGGTGACTTGGAATTTCTGTAATTCTCGCCGACCTGGCGGAAGTAGGCTCCCACCAACTCGTCAAAATTTGTCCTGGCCCATTCGGCCCTGGCCTGCGCGAGATAATTCGTCACTTCAAACGCGACGTAGCTGACCTGCACACGGTCGGGCAGGCGGTAGTCGGCGAGATAATTTGAGTAATATTGCACGACGGCGGCGGGCGTAACGGTGACGGACGACAGATAATTCGACGCGGAGAAGAAAACAATTTGTGCGGAGAGTTCCTGGTGGTCGCGCTGATAGGCGGCGGCGGCTTCCTGCGGCGTGATGAGTTCCCCGGTCAGGCCGATCGCCTGCTGCAATTGCTCCATGACAAGGTATTGCCGGACAAAGCTTTCGAAATCCTCGGCCGTCAGACGTTCCGGCTGCAAAACTTGTTTTACGAAAGCATCCAGTGGGACGATCTGGCCGTTGCGTCCAAGCGGACGTAGCAATTCCGCTCCCGCTTGGGCCGCTTCCGCGTCACTCACATAAATGCCGAGGTCACTCGCTTTTTGAGCGAGCATCAAGCGGATATAGATTTCACGGTCCAGCTCGGGCTCGGAGAAATTCGGGTTTTTATCCGGCCATTCGCCGGAACGGAACCAATAAAAAAGATAGAAATCGTTTCTGGCGTCAATGAAAGCTTGTTGCGTGACTTTGTGACCGTAAATCGAACCAAAATCGCCGCTGGCGACCCTGCCGTCACTGCCACCGCCCATGCGCGATGGGCCGGCGCCCCAGTAAATGAAAGAAATAACCGTGGCGACGATAATGACAAACCACAGCCATTTTGAATGTTTGCGAATTGTTCCAATCATAGTGGTAAATGGAAAAACACAGCTTAACCAGCCCGGCCAATCGTGGTCAAACGCAAAAGCACGGCGTTCAGCCCGTTTTCAGCCAGCGGGCCGCGTCCGCCGCCGCGTAAGTGATGAGAATGTCCGCGCCGGCGCGGCGCATGGCCAGCAAACCTTCCAGTGTCACCGCGCGCTCGTCAATCCAGCCGCTGGCCGCCGCCGCCTTGATCATCGCGTGTTCGCCGCTCACGGCGTAGGCGGCGGTCGGGTAGCCGAACTCCGTTTTGACGCGGTAAATCAGATCGAGGCAAACGAGGGCGGGTTTGACCATGATGATGTCCGCGCCTTCCCGAATGTCGAGCGCGACCTCGCGCAACGCCTCGTTCGCGTTGGCCGGATTCATCTGGTAGCTCCGCCGGTCGCCGAATTTGGGCGCGGACTCGGCGGCTTCGCGAAACGGCCCGTAAAACGCGGAGGCAAATTTCGCGGCGTAGGACATGATGGGGGTGTCGGCAAAGCCGGTGCGATCCAATTCCGTCCGGATGGCGCGCACGCGGCCGTCCATCATGTCGCTGGGTGCCACGATGTCCGCGCCCGCCTCGGCGTGGCTGGCGGCGGTGCGCGCGAGCAGTTTCAACGAAGGATCGTTCAGGATTTTGCCTCCTTGCACCACGCCGCAATGGCCGTGCTCCATGTATTCGCACAGGCACACATCAGTGATGACCAGCAGCGACGGCAATTCTTTTTTCAGGAGTCGCACGGCTTGCTGGACGATTCCATTTTTGGCATAAGCGCCGCTGGCTTTCGTGTCTTTGCGGTCCGGAATGCCGAACAGCAAAACCGCCGGAACACCGAGCGTGTGCGCGCGAAAGGCCTCGCGCAAAAGTTCATCGGGCGAAAGCTGGAACACGCCGGGCATGGCGGCGATGGGGCGGCAGATTTTTCGTCCGGCGCGAACGAACAGCGGCAGCACGAGTTGCGACGCGGTCAAATGGGTTTCGGCCACGAGTTGCCGCAACGCCGCCGACTGCCGCAGCCGGCGCGGGCGATAAGCCGGAAACTGTCCGATGACACTCAGGTTCATGGGTGCATTCTAGGTTTTGCACGCGCCGTGCAAAGCGCAAAGTTCTGGTGTTTGTAGCAGCGCGCTGTGAGCGCCGTGGCAAGATTGGCGACGGTCATAAACCGCCGCTGCAGCAACGCGATTCCGGCTTTGCAAGTCGCAAAGATGAGCTACATTCCCGCCATGCAGCGGTTGAAAGGATTTTTTTGGATGGCGGTGGTGCTGGTCATTTTTGCCGGCGGCGTCTGGCTTGGCTTCACGGTCCCGCGCTGGATGAAATTGGGGTCGGGCTTGCACATGGAAAACACCGCGACGGTGGTCGAGCAGGTGCAGACACTTTCAGATTTGGTCACGGTCAAATACGTGCTCGAAAAAGTCGTCATCCTTGAAGACGCGAAATGGTATGGCGAAAACCGCGTGCTCCTGCTCGCGCACGGCATCGTCAAGGCAGGCATTGACCTCAAACGCATCACGGCGGACGACGTGACGATTTCCGGCAAAATAATCCGCCTGCGATTGCCGCCGCCGCAAATCATGGACGCCTATCTTGACGATAAAAACAGCCGGGTGATTGACCGCGCGACCGGCCTGTTGCGCGTGTTTGACAAAGACCTCGAACAAACTGCCCGGGCAAACGCTGTGGACGACGTCCGCCGCGCGGCGCGGACGGACGGCATTTTGGACGAAGCAGACAAGCGGGCGCGGCTGGAACTGGAATTGTTCCTGCGTCAAGCGGGCTTTGAACAGGTTGAATTTCGCTGAGACAAAAATCCAGCGCGCGGCACTGCCCCAAAATTAGACAGTATGGATGATTTTAACCGGTCCCGGAATTTCAGCGCGCATTTCAATCTCAATGGCAATCTGCATCCGGCGCCTGGGCGGAGAAATTTTCACTGGTTGCAAGTGGGGCGGCATCAAATAGGGCACCACTTGCGGTGCAAGCCGACGGTTGTTGACTTCGGTCTGCCCGCGAACCTCTGGAGAGAGTTTCAACGCATTCATTTTTCTAGCCATGGGACTTTTTACCGCAATTCATGTGCCAGAAAAATCCGGCATTCAGCCCGTTTTTATTGGTGATTTCGACCAGTCGTGAAAAAAGGCGCCGAATCATTCGCCCGGCGGCGGCGCAACCGGTTTCGTGACTCATCTTTGGCCAAAGTTGAAGCCGTGACCGAGGCGTTATTGCGGCACCGGCCCTTGCGTGACTTGCACGAGGCCGTCGGAACGAAGCCATTTGGTAAAGGCATTCTGGACATCCTTGGCGTCAAGCTTGACGTAAATGCGTCCCGCATGAACCCGTTCATCGAGCGGCAGTCCCAGCGCGGAGTAGGCGAGCCAGCCTTGGGCGATATAATCCACGCTCGATTCGGCCAGCGGAATGTCGCGGAGCAGCATCAACTGGGCCTGATGCAATTCCTGCGCCGTCACTTTTTTCGCCTGCATTTCCTTGAGGTCGCGCAAAATCACGGCGCGCGCCTTGGAAACATCCGGCGGGTCGCAGGCATATTCCACCTGATAAACGCCGCGCGTCAGACCGACGGTGAACGAGGAATCCACGAAATAAACCAGCCCGCTTTTTTCGCGCAGGTCACGATACAACCGCGTCGCGTAAAATCCGCCGCCCAGCACGTGGTTGCCCAGTTGCAGCGCGTAATAATCTTCATTCGTCCGCGTCAGTTGCAACGTTTCCGCCAATGCGATTTTGTCCTGAACGCGACTGGCATCCGGCACATGCGTCACAGAAACTGGATTCGCCGGTGCGGGCGGGAAAAGCGTGTTCGGCTTTGGTCCGTCGGCTTTCCAATCGCCGAAGTACTTTGCAATGACGGCGGCGGCGTTTTCCGGCGTAACATGGCCGATGACGACGATGGTTGTGAGGTCGGGACGGAATGCATAGTGATAATAATTTTGCACGTCCTGGATGGTAAGCGACTTGACGCTGTCCGGCGTCGTCTCGCGTCGCGCCGGGTCCGGCCTGGGAAACAGTGCGGCGTTCAGTGCGTGGCCGGCAATGTGGTCGGGACTTTGCAGTTCGCCGGCGACCGAAGCGGCCAGTTGCGGCTGGATGACTTTGAAATCACTTTCGGGCAGCGCCGGGGAAAGTTCGTTGTCCGCAAGCAACTGCACGCCCCGCTCGAATTGATCCGGCAAGACCTGCAACGAAAAATCCGCACCGGCCGATTCAATCGCGCCGATGTCATCCAGCGCCTTTTGAAACGCGAGCCGGTCAAGCGATTTTGTGCCGTAGGAGAAAAGTTTATCCAACGCCTGATCCACGCCATCCTGGCCGGCGGGGGTCTGGACTTTGGCGTTGTTTTTGACGCGGCCATAGACGCTCACGGTGTCGCTGATGGTTTCCGGTTGCACGATGAGCTTGATTCCATTTGGCAAGTTCGTGACGAAGGGATTCAGCGTCGTGGCGGGTACGGGGAGTTGCTCCGTGATTTGTTTTGCCCAGGGCGGCAGTTTGACGTCCGCATTTTTTGTCGAAACCAGCGATTCGCCGCCGCCAAAACTTTTTGACGAAATCGGTTTGTCCGACGGCGTCGGCGTGAGAATTGCGCTGATGGCGTGATCGAAATCCAGATACTTTTTGGCGACGCGATTCACATCGTCAACGCTGACGGCGCGAAATAGATTGACGTCGTCGTCCGGCGAATTGCGTCCTTCAATGGCGACGGCGGTTGACCAGGCGGAGGCCAATCCGGAAACGGAGTTTTTCTGCAATTCGGCGCTGATGATTTCGCGGCGTTTGGCGGCTTCAACCAGATCGGCACTGACGCCGTTGGTGATTTCCGCGAGCAGGATTTCTTTTACGTTGTTCAAAAGATTTGTTGAATCGCCGCCCGCCGGAAATCCGGCGATGGCGTAACCCAAGCCGGATTTTTGCAGGGTTTCGTAATCAAATTCGACGGACAGCGCCTTGCCTTCGGGCACAAGGCCGTAAAGTTTTCCGCGCTGGCTGCTCAACACGTCGGACAAAATTTGCGCGGCGGCAAAATCAGGGCCGTCCGCGCCGGGGAAACGAAACGTGATCGCGGTCAGGCCATTCGGCAAATCCGTGTCGAGTTTCAGCGTGTCCGGCTTCACGGTCCCAAAATTAAATTCCGGTCGTGCGGGAAGCTGTGCTGCTGGAATTCCGCCAAATACCGTTTTCACCTGTTCCAACACCTTTTGCGGTTCCACGTTGCCGACGATGACGAGGATGGCATTGTTCGGCACATACCAGGTGTTGTGAAATTTTCGGAGCATGGCGCCGGTGGTTTTGTCGAATGATGGCCGCGTGCCGAGCGGGCTGTGTTCATAGGGCGAGCCTTTGAAAACGGCGGCCAACAGTTGCTCATAAAAAACATATTCGGGATTTGACAAATCCTGCGCGACTTCCTGTTCGATGGCGCCGCGTTCCTTTTTCCAAAGTGATTCGTCGGGCAACAGATCGCGCATCCGCGTGGCCTCGACCCGCAATGCGACTGCCAGATTCTCAGCGGGCGTGGTGAAGAAATATTGCGTGACGGCCTGTTGCGTGTCGGCGTTGTCATCGCCCCCGAACGCGGCGGAAATGGCCGCGAGTTGATCGGCGGACAAACCCGGGCTGCCGCGAAACATCATGTGCTCGGTGGCGTGCGCCGTGCCGGGAAATCCGGCCGGGCATTCATCCGAGCCGACGCAATAATTAATCATCGTTGTGACCACCGGCGCCAGCCGGTTGTGAACGATGATGACTTGCAGACCATTCGTCAGCGTGGTGCGCAATACGCCCTCCCCGGTGGAAATTTCGTTGGTCGCTGCCTGGCTGGTAAAGGAACATATCAGCACCAACGCAACCATGAGCCATGCATTTTTTGAGTGAAGTTTCATAGGTAAAATCTTAGTTTCTGACGACAGTCTATTAGAACATCACCAAAGGTTGCAACAACGCGAAGACGCGAAGCGGCTTCCGACTCGTGATATGAACATGGATTGGAAAAAATTATGCGCGGTCGCATCGGCGGAAGTCGAGGCGACGGTTTCGGTGTTGCCCAAACCGTTGCGGGTGCGGGCGGGGGGATTGCCGGTGACATTTGAGCGCCGGCCGAATGCGGATTTGCAAGCCGATGGAATTGAGCCGGACACATTGGGTTTGTTTACTGGAGCGGAGTTTGTTGACGAAGGGAACATTCCCCTGCCGCCGCAGATTATTCTATTTTTGGAAAATCTTCAGGATTTTGCCGAAGGGGATGAGGTGATTTTTCGAGAGGAAGTGCGGACGACCTTTTTACATGAATTGGGGCATTATTTGGGGTTGGACGAGGACGAATTAACCAAACGGGGACTGGAATAGCCTTGGAACAGCCAAATAGCCTGTATTTGTGGGGTAAAAATAATTAAAAATTCTCTTGCGGCTTTGGCGGGCGCTGGTAAGTTCTAACAAGTCTTCCGCGTGGCGGAAGAAGCGACTGGCCAAAAAGCCTGTTGACAAACGGTGCGAGTCTGATAAGTTTCGCACCTTCAAAACTCGAATCTGAGATGCCGAGTTGAAAGCAATGATTCGGCGCTCGGGCTTTTTTGTCCCCTAAATGGGGGAAAAGCAAGGGCGAAATGCCCGGCGATTTTTTGGGTGGAAACACCCGTTGCTCATTGAAAATTGAATTGTGCGATAAGTGAGAGCCCCTTCATTGACAGCCGGTTAGTGGTTGTCTATGAAGAGTTTTAAAATTGTAATTCGTCCGATTAATCACCGGACACGAATTAAACTAACGTTTTTAACGGAGAGTTTGATTCTGGCTCAGAACGAACGCTGGCGGCGTGGATAAGACATGCAAGTCGAGCGCTGATTACGGGGTAGCAATATTCCGTGGTCGGAGCGGCGCAAGGGTGCGTAACACGTGGGTAATCTGCCGTGAAGTCTGGAATAACTTGCTGAAAGGCGAGCTAATGCCGGATGTGAAAATTGGAAGGCATCTTTTGATTTTCAAAGTTGGGGACCGTAAGGCCTGACGCTTCATGATGAGCCCGCGGCCTATCAGCTAGTTGGTGAGGTAACGGCTCACCAAGGCTAAGACGGGTAGCTGGTCTGAGAGGACGACCAGCCACACTGGAACTGAGACACGGTCCAGACACCTACGGGTGGCAGCAGTCGAGAATTTTTCACAATGGGCGAAAGCCTGATGGAGCGACGCCGCGTGGGGGATGAATGGCTTCGGCCCGTAAACCCCTGTCATTCGGGATCAATGCGTTTGGGTGAACACCCCAAACGTTGATAGTACCGGAAGAGGAAGGGACGGCTAACTCTGTGCCAGCAGCCGCGGTAATACAGAGGTCCCAAGCGTTGTTCGGATTTACTGGGCGTAAAGGGTGCGTAGGTGGTCGGGTAAGTCTGATGTGAAATCTCGGAGCTTAACTCCGAAACGGCATTGGATACTATTCGGCTTGAGGGTTGGAGGGGGGACTGGAATTCTCGGTGTAGCAGTGAAATGCGTAGATATCGAGAGGAACACCAGTGGCGAAGGCGAGTCCCTGGACAACTCCTGACACTAAGGCACGAAAGCCAGGGGAGCAAACGGGATTAGATACCCCGGTAGTCCTGGCCCTAAACGGTGCACGTTTGCTGTAAAAGGAATCGACCCCTTTTGTGGCGTAGCCAACGCGTTAAACGTGCCGCCTGGGAAGTACGGTCGCAAGATTAAAACTCAAAGAAATTGACGGGGGCCTGCACAAGCGGTGGAGTATGTGGCTCAATTCGATGCAACGCGAAGAACCTTACCTGGCCTTGACATGCAAGTGGTAGAAGGATGAAAGTCTGACGATCCCGCAAGGGAAGCTTGCACAGGTGCTGCATGGCTGTCGTCAGCTCGTGTCGTGAGATGTTGGGTTAAGTCCCGCAACGAGCGCAACCCCTGTGTCCTGTTGCCACCCGGCCGAAAGGCTGGAGCACTCTGGACAGACTGCCTCGCTTCAACGAGGAGGAAGGTGGGGATGACGTCAAGTCAGGATGGCCCTTACGGCCAGGGCTGCACACGTACTACAATGCCCGGTACAAAGGGAAGCAAGACTGTAAAGTGGAGCAAATCCCCCAAAACCGGGCCCAGTTCAGATTGTCGTCTGCAACTCGACGGCATGAAGCTGGAATCGCTAGTAATGGCGCATCAGCTACGGCGCCGTGAATACGTTCCCAGGCCTTGTACACACCGCCCGTCACATCATGAAAGCCGTTTGTACCCGAAGTCACCCCTTAAAAGGTGCCGAAGGTATGGATGGTGATTGGGATGAAGTCGTAACAAGGTAGCCGTAGGGGAACCTGCGGCTGGATCACCTCCTTTCTAAGGAGAAACCACGGGTCCGGGTTAAAAACCGGACTTCCGAGGTCGAACCCCGGCGCAAGTCGGGGGGACTAGGCTTGATACCTTATCGCACAATTCAGTTTTACAATGAGCAATACGCTCTTTGGCAAGTGGAAGAGAATCGAACTCTGGTTTGCATTGCGGATGGCGGATTAAAAATCCGAAATCGCAAATCGCAAATCGAAAATGGGCTGGGGGCTGTAGCTCAGTTGGTAGAGCGGTAGCTTTGCAAGCTATAGGTCAGGAGTTCGAGTCTCCTCAGCTCCACCAGCCTACGCTCGAAGCGCAGCGGAGAGCAGGCTGCCGCGCTGTAGCGAAGCGAAGGCGGGCAATGAGTCGCACGATTACTGAATCGCTCCGAGCTTCGGCTCGGCAAGCCGGATTTTGTGGGCGTGTAGCTCAGTTGGTTAGAGCATGCGCTTGATAAGCGCAGGGTCACTGGTTCGAATCCAGTCACGCCCACCATTTTTGCTCCGCGAAAAATGCCGCGCCGAAGCTGAAAGCGAAGGCGGGCTGGTGACTGAAACAAATTCGATTCGAGTTACGCCCCGGCAAGCCACTTGCATGACAATTTACCGGGAACAAATGCCCAGGGTTGCATCCTTGGGTGAATAAGACCGGTGGTGTTCTTTGACAACTGCACATAGGTAAATTACAGGGCAAATACAGTTCGTTGAGTTCCTATTAATCTCGCAAGAGGTTATAGGGAAACTTTTGTGATCAAGCTACTAAGGGCTTATGGTGAATGCCTTGGTGCCAAGAGGCGATGAAGGACGTAGCAAGTTGCGATAAGCCACGGGGAGCCGCAAGCAGGCTTTGATCCGTGGATTTCCGAATGGGACAACCCAGCCAGTTTCAAAACTGGTTATCATTGGATGAATTCATAGTCCAATGAGGCGAAACGGGGTGAAGTGAAACATCTCAGTAACCCCAGGAAAAGAAAACGAAGCGATTCCGTCAGTAGTGGCGAGCGAAAGCGGAACAGTCTAAACCGGGAGGACTTGTCTTCCCGGGGTTGAGGGACCTTGATGTGACAGGCCGAGAGTTAGCCGAATCTTCTGGAAAGTTGAGCCATAGACCGTGACAGCCGGGTAGGCGAAAACTCAAAGCCGTCTAGAGGTATCCCAAGTAGCACGGTGCACGTGAAACTCTGTGCGAATCCGTCCGGACCACCGGATAAGACTAAATACTCCTTGGCAACCGATAGTGAACTAGTACCGCGAGGGAAAGGCGAAAAGAACCGCTGTTAGCGGAGTGAAATAGAACCTGAAACCATAGGCCTACAATGTGTAGGAGCCATGCCGCAAGGCGTGGTGACTGCTTGCCTTTTGCATAATGAGTCTGCGAGTTATTGTCAGTGGCCAGCCTAAATTGCTTTGCAATGGAGGCGAAGGGAAACCGAGTGCCAACAGCGCGACCAGTCGCTGGCAATAGACCCGAAGCGGAGGTGATCTACTCTTGAGCAGGTTGAAGCTGCAGTAACATGCAGTGAAGGACCGAACTCGTGGATGTTGAAAAATCCTGAGATGACTTGAGAGTAGGAGCGAAAGACTAATCAAACCCCGTGATAGCTGGTTCTCTCCGAAATCGCTTGAGGGCGAGTGTTCTGGAAGTACCCGGCGGAGGTAGAGCACTGAATGGCTTAGGGACCCCACCAGGTTACCAAAACCAATCAAACTCCGAATACCGTCGGTCCCAATATCAGAGCAATCAGGCAGTGGGCGATAAGGTTCATTGCCGAGAGGGCAACAGCCCAGACCATCAGCTAAGGTGCCTAAATGTGATTAAGTGGAAAGGATGTGACTTTGCTTAGACAGTGAGGATGTTGGCTTAGAGGCAGCCATCATTTAAACAGTGCGTAATAGCTGACTCATCGAGCGAGGTCGCGCCGAAAATGATTGGCGATCAAATCACATACCGAAGCTATGGATTGAAGAGGTCTTCGGATCTTTTTAGTGGTAGGAGAGCGTAATCAATGCTGCGAAGCCGGACGGAAACGGACGGTGGAGCGTTGATTAGTGAGAATGCAGACACGAGTAGCGATAAACCAGATGAGAATTCTGGTCGCCGTAAACCCAAGGTTTCCTGGGCCAGGTTCGTCCTCCCAGGGTTAGCCGGGAGCTAAGCTGAGGCCGTAAGGCGTAAGCGATGCACAGCAGGTTAAATATTCCTGCGCCCGCCGGGATTAAGGCTGCGAATGACGCATGGAGAGACATTGACTAGGCAATCGAATACTGAGCTTAGGCTTCGGCCAAAGCGCATCAGTGGGTCTCTGTGCCGAGAAAAGTTTGCAGTCGTTTCCCCGACGGCCCGTACCGTAAACCGACACAGGTGGGTGAGTGTAAGCGCACTCAGGCGCGCGAGAGAAACCTCTCTAAGGAACTCGGCACATTAGCCTCGTAACTTCGGGAAAAGAGGTGCCTGAAACCGTAGCAGCAATGTTGCGGCGTAAGGTTTCAATAAATTGCGTTTAGCGACTGTTTAACAAAAACACAGCTCTCTGCAAAGTCGTTAAGACGACGTATAGGGAGTGACAAGTGACCAATGCGGAAAGATTAAGAGATTTTGTTAGTCCCGCGCAAGCGGGACGAAGCTCGGTCTTTAAGTCCCCGTGAATGTCGGCCGTAACTATAACGGTCCTAAGGTAGCGAAATTCCTTGTCGGGTAAGTTCCGACCTGCACGAATCTTGTAACGACTGAACGACTGTCTCGGAGAGGATCTCGGCGAAACTGTAACGGCGGTGAAGATGCCGCCTGCCCGCAGTAGGACGGAAAGACCCTATGCACCTTTACTGTAAGCTCGTATTGTGTTCTGGTTCGTGATGCGTAGCGTAGGTGGGAGACTTTGAAGCGGGGGCCTCGGTTCCCGTGGAGTCGCAATGTGAAACACCACTCTTTGCTAATTAGGATTCTAACCTCATGCTGTAAGCCAGCTGGGGGACAGTGCGTGCGGGTCAGTTTGACTGGGGCGGTTTCCTCCCAAAGAGTAACGGAGGAGCGCGAAGCTTGGCTCAGCACGGTTGGCAACCGTGCGTTGAGGGTATGGCTAGAAGCCAGGTTAACTGTGAGACCTACAAGTCGAGCAGGTACGAAAGTAGGCCCAAATGATCCGACGGTTTAATGTGGAATTGCCGTCGCTCAACGGACAAAAGGTACGCTAGGGATAACAGGCTGATCGGATCCAAGAGTTCATATCGACGATCCGGTTTGGCACCTCGATGTCGGCTCATCGCATCCTGGGGCTGGAGAAGGTCCCAAGGGTCCGGCTGTTCGCCGGTTAAAGCGGTACGCGAGCTGGGTTCAGAACGTCGTGAGACAGTTCGGTCCTTATCCACTGTGGGCGCAGGAGACTTGAGGGGTTCCAACCTTAGTACGAGAGGACCGGGTTGGACGCACTTCTGGTGTGGCAATTGTCGCGTCAGCGGCATCGTTGCGTAGCCATGTGCGGAAGAGATAAGCGCTGAAAGCATCTAAGTGCCAAGCTCATCCCAAGATAATGTCTCCCGGGGCGCAAGCCCCCTAAAGACCACGGGCAGACCACCCGTTTGATAGGCCAGAGGTGTAAGCGCTGTAAGGCGTTTAGCCGACTGGTACTAATCGGTCGTGCGGCTTGATCGCTTTTCTTTTTCTTCTTTGAAGAGAAAGAATGCGATTTAAAACTCACGAAAAGTAATTGCTCGGTGACCCTGTGTGCAGTTTTCAGAGAACATCGGGCGGTGACAAGTGACGTGTGACAAGTTGCCGCTAAAGTTTGCTCTTTAACAATTTCGGGCTCGTACGGTGTTTGACGGCACTGCCGTCACTCGCCACTCGACACCCGTTACATTCTTGGTGGCCATAAAGCTGTGGTCCGACCCGATCCCATTCCGAACTCGGCCGTCAAACACAGTCTTGCCGATGGTAGTAGTCCTATAGGTTCTGCGAGAGTAGGTAGCCGCCAGTTTTTCAACAAAACCCCGGAGAATTTTCTCCGGGGTTTTGCTTTTAACGTAGGACAGCGCGTTTCGCCTGTCTCAAACAAGTTGGAGATGAGCGCAACGGTCATGGCTCCACGGGAAGAGGCAGGGCTTCCGGGGCGATATCTTTAACGGTCAAATCTCCGTAAACCACCCGATAACTGCTTGCGCCTTTCAGCTTGTACCAGCAGACAATGCGATCCTTGTCGCCGAATTTGACGCTTTTGCCCAAATACCGAAAGCTGTTCTCTTCCGCGTTGTTTTTGATGAAGTGATCTGCAGGCGAAACCAGGCCAAAAGCATTGTAATGATTCTGTGCCGCCTCAAGCTTTTGCTCCATTGTGGTGCGTTCGTCTTTTGGCGTCGTCCAGAGTTTGGTCCACAGGTCAAAGCTGAACGGAGAATCGAATCGATCAGGAAACGTCTTGTTGTTGACGTCGGCTACGATGGCAAAATAGTCAATGACCTCCTGCTCCGTGACTTGGGGAAGTGGAGGCTGGACCCAGTTTTCGACGACATAACCCTCGGGCGGTTCCAAACGGAAGTGCGTGTCGTCCAATTCCACGTCAAAGGCGATGTCATAACTAATGATTCCCGCCAGATCCGCGCGGGAAGGCTCTTTTTCTGGCGGGTTATCGCGCGCCGGATCGGTTTCCGGATCAAAAATGTCTCTTCCTGGAATGTGGATTTCAACCGGTCGTTTGGTCCTCTGATCAATCCAGACGTCACAACTCGCTTTACGTTCTTTGTCGAAAAGGCGGAAGACGTCGACCGTGCCCGCCGCCGTCTGCCGCGTTTCCACCCATTGCGAGTTTTCCTTTTTCATCGCCTCGATAAACCAAACAAACGGCCCCTGCGGGTCGGACCATAACTGTCCGGGTGATATTTGTTCAAAGGATGAGGTGTGTTCAATTTCCGTGAGGCGTGCTTTCTTTTTATTGGGCAAGCATATCAATTTCCGGCCGTGCACCGCATCCGTGGTTGTCACCCGGCTGATTTGCCCTTGTGCGTCAATTTCGGTTTCCCGGTACCAGCCAGGTGGTTGGTATGCCTCTTGCAGGATTGGCTGGCGCACCAGCGACTTCCGCTTGCCATCGGTACTGGTTTTGTACAAGTAGATGATCCTCTTCCAAGTGATGCCCGAGCCCGGCGCGGCAACCGGACTTTGGTTTGCGGCCAGGATGAATTCTACCTGCGCCTTAAGTTTCGGCCAACTGGCGCAACCGTACTCACGGGCGATGACCAGTTGAGCGTCCCCGAGCGAGAAGCGGCCTGCGCGAAGTTCTTCTGCGGAACAGTTGCCCCAATCAGGATGCTTTTCCTGAATGCGCCGGAGGCCATCAGGATCGCCAGACTTGTGGGATTTCAGGAGTTCTTTGGCCTGTTTCTTGAGTTGCTCAAGACTCGGCCGGACAGGAAACGACTTTGACATATAACCTTTCTGCTATCGCCCGCAGTCCGCTGTCAGGCAGCATCAAGGTTGTTGTTTTGACACCAACACTTTTAATAGGTGGGCTCAGCCCTTTTCGCGGACTCGGATGCGTCCTGAACGCAATGCAAATCAACCATGCGCCATCATGTGTGTCAAGAGGATTGATTTGTAGGCACGGTATGAGGTGGTGTAAGGAAACGTGTGTAAAAAGGCGAGCGGGTGTATCCCGGTTCTGAACAAGAGAACCATAAACCAAAGAAAGGATACACCCATGAGAGCCAACACAGCCCTCGTCATAGAGCCTGCCGCCAGTTGGCGGCGATTGCAACAGTCCAGCGAGTTCTTTTTTGAAGACCTCGACGCGCAGATGAAAGAACATCACCGCGAGTTTCTCGAAGCCCTGATGGGCTATGAGCGGCAATGCTTTCTGAACGCCCGGCCCTACGAGCGCACCGACCAACGGGTGGATCAGGCCAACGGCTTCTATGGGCGGCAACTGACCACCCGGCTGGGAGTGCTGGACTTGCGGGTGCCGCGCACCCGCTCCGGCTGCTTTCGGAGCCAGGTGCTGCCCCGTTACCAACGCCGTGAGCCGGTCGTTAACGAAGCCTTGAAGCAAGTGTTTCTGTTGGGCGTCTCCACCCGGCAGACCGGCCGGGCCTTGGCAACCTTGGTGGAAGAAGCCGTCAGCGCCTCAACGGTCAGCGCCGTGGCCAAAGTCTTGGATGCGACGGTGGGCCGCTGGCATCGGCGCAAACTGGCCGACCACTACCGCTATCTGATCCTGGATGCGGTCAGTGTGCGGATTCGCTTGGTGGGTGCGGTTCAACGGCGAATGGCGCTCTGTGCCTATGGCCTGACACGGGAAGGAAAACGCGAGCTGATTGACTTCCAGATCGTCAAGGCCGAGGCCGAGGACACTTGGCATGGGTTCTTGTGGGGCCTGTGGAGTCGTGGCCTGCGCGGACAGTTCCTGGAGTTGATCGTTACTGACGGTCAGGCTGGTCTGGCCAAAGCTCTGGCACGTTTATGGCCCGCCGTGGCGCACCAACGCTGTTGGGCGCACAAGCTGCGCAACTTGGAAAACAAACTCAAAGCCTCACAGTCCGCTTGTCTGGACCAGGCCAAACTTATCTACCAAGCCCCGCACCGGACCGAAGCGTTACATCGCTTTCGGGTCTGGAAAAAACGCTGGCAGCACGAAGCCCACAAAGCCGTGGCCTGCCTGGAGCAGGACTTGGAAGCGTTGCTGGCTTTCTTCGACTGTCCTTCCGCGCATTGGAAACGGGTGCGGACGACCAACGTGATTGAACGGCTCTTCGTCGAAGTGCGCCGCCGCATCCGGACGATGTGTGCCTTCACCACCCGCGGCAGTTGTGAACGCATCCTTTATAGCGTCTTTGACCGTATGAACATTTACTGGGATCAACACCCTCTCAAATCTTTTACACAAAAATCGTGACACTACC
>JBAVOO010000038.1:0-90789 GCA_049692125.1 Verrucomicrobiia bacterium
CCATTCGTTGTTCCATAGGTTCACTTTTTTTCCAGGGCATCCTTGAGTTTATCGTCTCAAGCCTCCCAGGCTAAGTGTTACCTATGTATTGAACCTACTCCGTCACCTATGTTTTGAACCTGCACCAGTGTTGTCTGATGCGAGTCATACCTTGGTGCTGCGCCAGATGCGATGTAACGCGTGCGCTTCGCGCCAGATTTCCCACGCTTCCGATTTCAGAGCTGGTTCAGCAACCGCGACCATGCGCAGGAAGAATTTGGCTTCCCGCGCTTCCTTCCGGCAAGTGCCGACGCGGTGCTTGAAATCAGGCTTGGAAACTCCATCATCCGCCTCGCAGTAATTTGCGCCAACACTTGTTCCCGCTCCCACCAGTTGGTCAATCAGCCGATTGTTGACCGGGCTGTGCGGAATCTTCTTTGCAAAGCGAACGATGGTTTCACCGAAACACGCGGTTCGTTCCTCCAAATCATAGACCATGGCCGGCGATTCTTCGTGCAATGCAAGTGCATCATACACCGGAACAACTTCCCAAAACGCCAGTTCTCTGGCCGAACAATCTGTCAGACTTTCTGTTATTCCATTCGTCATTTGTCATTCGTCATTATCAACGCCTCGCACCGTGCCCAGGCGTCAGCCTCCAAAATCTGTTCCAGCGTGGGATGCAAAACGACCTTGTGCGCTTCCATAGTCCGCCGGACGGTTTCCGTGATTTGCGGGAATTTGATTTTGCGATTCACGAACGCTTCGACCGCCACCTCGTTCGCCGCGTTCAACACCGCCGGCAGCGTCCCGCCCACCTCCCCTGCCCGGCGCGCGAGTTTCAGCGCCGGAAACCGTTCCGCATCGGGCTCCTCAAACGTCAGGCTGCCCAGCTTCGCGAAATTGGTCTGCACCCGCTCGCTCGGCGCGCGATCGGGATACGTCAATGCATATTGAATCGGCAGGCACATGTCCGGCGTCGAAAGCTGCGCGAGCAGCGCTCCATCCACAAATTCCACCATGGAGTGAACGATGCTTTGCGGATGCACCAGCACGCCGACGCGCTCGATGCCGATGTCAAACAGCCAGCGCGCCTCGATCATTTCCAGCCCCTTGTTGAACAACGTCGCCGAATCAATGGTGATTTTTTTGCCCATGACCCACGACGGATGTTTGAGCGCGCGCTCAACGGTGATGTTTGGAAATTCCTCCTTCGGCGTGTTGCGAAACGGTCCCCCGGACGCCGTCAGCCAGAGTTTGCGGACGGAACTGGATGGCTTGCCATCGAGACACTGAAAAATCGCCGAGTGTTCGCTGTCCACCGCCAGCACGCGCACGCCGTGTTTGCGCGCCTCGCTCATCACGATTTCGCCGGCCATCACCAGAATTTCCTTCGACGCGATGGCAATGTCCTTGCCCGCGCGAATCGCGGCGAGCGCGGGCTTCAATCCCGCCGTGCCGACGATGGCAATGAGCACGATGTCCGCCGCCGGCAGCGTGGCGAGTTTGATCAGGCCTTCGTCACCCGAATAAACCTTCGTCGCCGCCCCAAAGAATTTCCCCAGGTCGCGGGCTTTTTCGGGATGGTTGATGGAAATGGCCTCCGGCCGGTGTTTGCGCGCCTGTTCGAGCAGCAGTTCGGCATTGTTCCCGGCGGCCAGGCCGACCAGCCGGATGCGGTCCGGCAAATCCTCGGCCACCTTGACGGTGCTGGTGCCGATGGAGCCGGTGCTGCCCAAAAGAACCACGTTTTTCATCAAAAAAATGGAGTAATGGAGTAATGGAGTAATGAAGCACTGGAATTCAACACTCCAACACTCCAACACTCCAACACTCCGGTTTCAGGGCGCCTCAGAATTTTGCTGCGTTCGTTTCTCATGGATGCGTGAGAATATGTCGCAAATACAGATACATGATCGGCGCATTGAACAGCAAACTGTCCAGCAAGTCGAGAATGCCGCCGATGCCGGGGAACAGTCCGCCGGAATCTTTCACGCCCGCCTCGCGTTTGAAGAGCGATTCAATCAAGTCACCGACGACCGCCGTCGAACCCAGCAAAACGCCCAGCACCATCGCGTGCCGCCAGTTCATGCCCGCCATTTTATCGCCAAAAAAATGCGCAAAGACGAGGCTCGCCACGGTCGAAAGAAAAATCGCGCCGCCCAAGCCCTCCCACGTTTTGCCCGGGCTGATGCGCGGAATCATTTTATGCCGGCCGATGAGCGAGCCGACGGCATACGCGCCGGTGTCGCTGAATTTTGTCACGATGATGAAGTAGAGGACGTAAAACTTGCCGTCCACGCCGGGGAAAAAATTGATTTTCTGGATGAAGTTCAACAGCCACGGCACATACATCAGGCCAAACAAGGTCGTGGAGATCGCCAGAATGCCCGCCGTATTGCTGCGCGAAACAAATTGCCGCACGCACAAACCGAGCACGAACAGGATGAGGAAACCCGTTTCAAAATCGTTCGCGCGCGACGGCGAATCGTAAATGCCGAGATGTCCGGTTACATGCAAAAACGTGCCCACCATGAGCAACACGCCGCCGGGCAGACCGCACCATTTGAAGCAGACCAGGTTGCGCCTTTCAACCAGTCCGTAAAATTCCGCCAGCCCGGCCGTCGCGAGAAATATCATGATGAGAACAAACCCGCCGTTGGATATGAGGCGGTTTTCGGAAAACAAAGCCGCGAGAATCACCGTCCAGAGAATCACCGTGGTGATCAACCGGCGGAGAAACACCCGTGCCTTCGAGGGCGTTTGGGCCACAACAGCCGTGTCGGACATGCGACCGGAAAATAGCAAGGGTGACAGGAATTGCCAACACCGACTTCAGTCGCGTGTTCGCGTTCAGCCGGATGCCGTGACTAGCCTCTGCCATCCTTCGCTCGGAATTGCTGTCGCTGTTCCGAGCGAGGGCCGCACTCAATTGGATTTGGTCGGCCAGAAGTGACGGCTAGTAAATGCGTGGCCAGAGCCGCTTTTAAGATAAATTTCGAAATGTTGCGCCTGCTCAAGTGTTTCAAAGGCAACGTAGATTTTCAGCTTCCAAGGCGCAAACTTTGCGGTGTGATCGCATCGACCGGCGTTGTGTTCGGCAACCCGTTGCTTCAGGTCAGAAGTATGACCGATGTAGTGGTTTTCGGGATGACTGACGCTTTCAATTATGTAGGTATAATACATCAGCCAAAATTGCCCGGGATGGCCTGCCATCCGTAGCTCGGAACATCCGACCAAAGTCCTCCTTCGCCAAGGCTATGGAGGACACCATCCTTCGCCCGGAACCGCCGTCGCTGTTCCGAGCGAAGGATGGTGGAGCCGACAGGAATCGAACCTGCGACCTTCTCATTGCGAACGAGACGCTCTGCCAACTGAGCTACGACCCCATCCACGTTGGACCGATATAGCTTTGCCGGAAAAACCGCCGAACGCAACCGCTAAGTGACAATCGGGCGGATTTTTATTCGACAAAGTGTCAATCCGATTTAAGTTTCGCAGTCGAAACGATGAAAACATCTTTGAAAGACAAATGGGTGCTAATCACCGGCGCGTCGGGCGGGTTTGGCGCGGCGGCGGCACGGGCGTTCGGCGCGGAAGGCGCAAAACTTTTGCTCGGCGCGCGCCGCACCGACCTTCTGGAAAAGGTCGCCACCGAGGCGCGCCAGGCCGGCGCACGGGAGGCGCATTTTCATGTTTTGGACGTGACCAAAACGCCGAGCGTGGAAACGTTCGTCGCCTGGGCAAAATCCAAAATCCAAAACCCCGGATGCCAGACGCCCGACCCGACGTGCCTGCACGTTTTGATCAACAATGCCGGCGGCGCATATGGACAGGACACCGTCGCCGGGGGCAAGGACGCGGATTGGGAGACGACGCTGCAAACGAACGTGCTCGGCGTGTTGCGCGTGACGCGCGCGGCGCTGCCGTTGATGCCGCACGACGCGGGCGCGAGCATCATCAACATCGGTTCCAATGCCAGCCACGCGGCCTACGAAGGCGCCGCAGTGTATTGCGCGGCCAAGGCGGGTGAATTGCAAATCACCCGCGTGCTGCGATTTGAATTGAACGGCACGGGCATCCGGGTCAGCACGGTTGACCCGGGCCTGGTAAAAACGGATTTTTCGCTCGTGCGTTTCAAAGGCGACGCCGTGCGCGCGGAAAAAGTTTACGAAGGCATAAATCCCCTGACGGCGGAAGACATCGCGGAAATTCTGGTCTGGGTTGCCAGCCGCCCGCCGCACGTAAACATTGACGAACTGCTCGTCAAGCCGGTTGATCAGGCGGCGATGCACAAAATTTACCGGCGCAAGGCAGGGTAATTTTCAAATTCCGCGATTCGCGCGCCACAGCAGCACGGCGCCGACGGCTTGAAAGATAAAATTCGGCAGCCAGAGAATCAAATGCGGCACGAGCTCAGGCCGGGCGGATAACTGTTCGCCGGCAATGATGAAGCTGTAATAAACCAGCACGAGCAAAAGCCCGATGGCGACGCCAACGTTCGTCTCGCGCCGGTGCATGCGGATGCCAAGGGGAATCCCGACGAGCGTGAAGCCAAAACACGCAAACGAAAACGAGATCTCCCGGTTCATCTCCACGCGAATCGGCTCGGTCAAATCGTTTCGCTGGCTGGCAAGTTCCCGGGCTTGGGCGCGCAATTCATCGGAGGTCAGGGTGGCCTCCGGCGGCAGGCAAATTCGTCGCTCCAAATCGCGCAGTTCGTCCCGCAATTGCCAGAACGTCATGTCGCTGACTTTGGGTTTGCCCGGCTGGATCGTCGCCGTGTTCAGATCGAAATTATATGTCAATTTCGTGGTTGAAGTGATTGCCGAGCGGGCACCAATGGTCACGCTGCGCGGCTCGAACAAATTCAGGATGAGTTGTTTGTTGGTCACGTCGGTTTCGAACTGGCCCCGCGGCGCACGCACCGTGGTTCCCACGTTGGTCCCATTTTCAAGCATGAAGATCATCACGCCCTGTAAATTGCCGCCGCGGTTTTTTTCCGTGTAAAAAATATAGTTGGTGGAAATGGGGATGAACCGGCCTTCAGGCAACTGGGCGTTCACCAGTTCAGCCCGGACCTGGAAAAGCAAATCCTTGTAGTGCACACGGGAACGCGGACCGAGGTCCGTGTTGATCCAGGCGCTGAGACCGCAGCAGAAAAGACTTGACAACAAAACAGGCGTAATGAGTGAAAGCAGGCTGACACCACTCGCGCGCGCGGCGGTGAATTCCTGGTCGGCACTGAAACGGCCGAACACCAGCAGCGTCGCCGTCAGCAAACCCATGGGCAGCGCAAAGACCCAGACAAAGGGAATCAACAGGCCGAGGGCCTGGAAGAGAATGCCCAGACGCACCTGGCCGGTGATGAGCAATGGCAAAATCTGCTTGAGCGCCTCACCCAGCAATAAAACAAACGTGAACACTGCCACCGTCATCACCAACGAGATGAGCACCTGGCCGGTCAGATATTTGTGCAGCGTTTTCAAGCGTCCGGCAAAACCCTAGAGCCAAAACACAAAATCCGAAACCCTAAAATTAAACTGGCTTGCCGAGCCGTAGCTCGGGGCGAAGACTGGTGGCTGGGGGGCGGAATTGAGGATTTGCGCCCCGGTCTGGGCGTCCTCGAAAAATATCCCGTAAAAATCGCCAGGCCGGAACAGTAACAGCGCGTCCTTGGGCGGTTCGCCTTTGCTGCGGCGATACTGCGTCATCATGGGAGTCCGTTGGGCTTCGGCGGCCATCGGCGGAATATTATGCGGGAAATTTCGCCAGGTCGAAATGAAATTTCACGACTTCACCTTCCCACCGGCCGTCCAGTGCCCGCATCCGGCTCGCCGACAAATTGCCAACAATTCTGCTTTTCATTCCAGCCGAATCGGATACAAAAGCAGATGCTATGGACGACCAACGGCCAGGCATCATTAACAAACAGCGATCGAACTGGAGGACAGCATGACGGACACGATTTCCTTCAAACTCAACGACCAACCCGTCCGGTTGAAAGTGGACGGCGACCGCCCGCTCCTGTGGGTGCTGCGGACGGACCTGGGGCTGACCGGTACCAAATACGGCTGCGGCGAAGGTCATTGCGGCTCCTGCACCGTCCTGCTCAATCAGCGGGCGACCCGCTCCTGCCTGCTGAAGGTCAGGGACGTCAAAGACAAGGAGGTGGTCACCATCGAGGGCCTGGCTAGGGACGGAAAACTGCATCCGTTGCAAAAAGCCTTCATGGAGCACGACGGGATGCAATGCGGTTTTTGCACGCCGGGCATGATTCTCACCGGCGTCAGCCTGCTGAAGTTCAATCCGCAACCGACTGAACAGCAGATCAACCAGGGCCTGGAGCAGAATTTCTGCCGCTGCGGCGCCCAGATGCGCATCGTCCAGGCCATCCAGGCCGCCGCCGCCGAAATGAAAGGTGCCCGATGAACACGAACGATTATCTGGTCGCCAATTTCAGGGACATTCACGGTTTCGAGGATTTTTACACCCAGAGCCGGCGGGAATTTTTCAAACGGACAGGCGGCGGCATTCTGGTTTTCATCACCCTGAACGATCTCCTGTTCGGCCAAGAGGAGGCCGGGCGGCCCCGCGGCGGCCGGCCCGGATTGCCCTCCGACTTCAACGCCTTCCTGCGCATCGACGAGGACGGTCGCGTCACCTGTTTGACCGGTAAAATCGAAATGGGCCAGGGACCGATCACTTCACTGCCCCAGATGCTGGCCGAGGAACTGGAAACACCACTCGACACCGTGGACATCATCATGGGCGACACTGATCTGTGTCCGTGGGACATGGGCACGTTCGGTTCGATGACGACTCGCATGTTCGGTCCGGCGCTCCAGGCGGCGGCGGCCGAGGCAAAAGTGGTCCTTTTGGAACTGGCGGCGGATTCACTCAAGGTTCCGCAAACACAGCTTGTCGCGAAGGACGGCGTCATCTTTGACCCGCAAAACCCCAAAAACCGGCTCACTTATGGACAACTGGCGAAGGGACAAAAAATCGAGCGGCATCTGCAGACCAAGCCAGCCTTGAAAGATCCCTCCCAGTACAAAATCGCGGGCAAACCGCTTACCCGCCGGGACGGGGAAGCCAAGGTGACAGGCAAGGCCCAGTACTCGGCCGACATTCGCGTGCCGGGCATGCTTTATGCCAAAATCCTGCGGCCGCCCGCGCACGGCGCCAAATTGAAGAACGTGGACACCGCACCCGCCAGGGAAATTGCCGGGGCGCAGGTCGTTCAAGACGGCGACCTGGTGGCGGTGTTGCATGAGTCGCCTGATGTGGCGGAGACCGCCCTGGGAAAAATCAAGGCCGAGTTCGATGTGCCGGAGGCGACCGTGGATGATAAAACAATTTTTGACCATCTGTTGAGCGTCGCGCCCGCGGCGAATGTTTTGAAGCAGGGGGGCGATCTGGACGAAGGCAAAAAGCTGGCCGCCAAAAAATTCGAGTCAACCTATCTCAACAGCTACGTCGCCCATTCGGCGATGGAAACCCACGCCGCCCTGGCGCAAATCGAGGGCGACAAAGCCACCGTCTGGGCTTCAACCCAGAACCCCTTTGGCGCCCGCGACCAGATTGCCCAGGCGATTGGGTTTCCCGCGGAAAAGGTCCGGGTCATCACCCCGTTCGTCGGCGGCGGGTTTGGCGGGAAAACCAACAACGCCGAGGCCGTGGAGGCCGCGCGCCTGGCCAAAGCCGCCGGCAAGCCGGTACAGGTCATGTGGACCCGCGAGGAGGAATTCTTCTTCGACACCTTCCGTCCCGCGGCCGTCGTCAAAATCAATTCCGGCGTGGAAGCTTCCGGCAAAATGGCCTTTTGGGATTACGACGTGTTTTTTGCCGGTGACCGGGGCGCCCAGCAATTTTATACCGTGCCGAATCACCGCACCGCCGCGCATGGTGGCGGCTGGGGCGGGACGAGGGGTTCGCATCCCTTTGCCACCGGCGCCTGGCGCGCGCCGGGCAACAACACCAACACGTTCGCCCGCGAATCGCAAATTGACATCATGGCAGCCGGCGCGGGAATGGATCCGGTGGAATTCCGCCTGAACAACCTGGGCGACGCCCGGATGGTTCGCGTGCTCAAAGCCGCCGCGGAGCACTTCGGGTGGACGCCGGCGAAGGCCACCGGCAAGCGCGGTTACGGCGTGGCGTGCGGCATTGACGCCGGAACCTACGTGGCCGCCATCGCCGAGGTCGCCGTGAATGCTGCCAAGGGAACCGTGCAGGTCAAACGTGTCGTCTGCGCCCAGGACATGGGCGTCGTCATCAATCCCGAAGGCGCGAAGATCCAGATGGAAGGCTGCATCACGATGGGTCTGGGCTATGCACTTACGGAAGAGATGCATTTCAAGGGCGGCCGGGTCCTGGACACGAACTACGACACCTACGAAATCCCACGGTTCTCCTGGGTGCCGAAAATTGAAACCGTGCTCATTGAGAACAATGAAACCGCGCCGCAGGGCGGCGGCGAACCGGCCATCATCCTGATGGGCGCGCTGATTGCCAATGCCATCCACGATGCCACCGGCGCCCGGCTGTTCCAGTTGCCCATGACGCCGGACCGGGTCAAGGCCGCGCTTCAGAAGGTCTGAGTTAAAGCGGTTGATTTAATCCACCGCGGATCCGGTTTGACGTGAAGTTCGCGGCCTGGCAGGCGTGTTTCGTCCGTCCGGCCAACCCGTTTCGGCCAAAGGCGGTGTATTGAACACCGCCCGGGCAAATTAGCGCGGTGCGGCGGGCAAGTCCGGGGACTGTCCCCCGTAGCGCAGGTTTCCAAACCTGCTGTATCGCCGATTTCCAAATCGGCAGCGCACCGAAACTCCTGCGCCCATTGAGCCTTTCCAAGTTCGCGGATTTGGAAATCCGCGACACAGCCGACTTGGAAGTCGGCGCTACGGGGGGCAAACTGGTACAGCGGGGCGGTCATATGAAATTTTCGCTATCACCGGGGGTGTTTTCGAGTATCATGCACTCAGTCGTTTTATGGCCGTCGCTTTACAATTCATCCTGAACGGCCGGATCGTCAGGGTTGAAAATTGTTCTCCGAACACGACGCTGCTTGAATTCCTGCGTCGCGCCGGCCTGACCGGCGCGAAGGAAGGTTGCGCCGAGGGCGACTGCGGCGCGTGCGCGGTCGTCATGGTTGACCGTGACGTGCAAGGGCGGCCTTGTTATCGCGCCATCAACAGTTGCCTCGTGCCGCTCTGCCTGATGGCGGGGCGTGAAATCGTCAGCGTCGAAGGCGTCGCGTCCGGTCAAGGCCTTCATCCCGTGCAGCGGAAAATGGTCGAGTGCCACGGGTCCCAATGCGGCTACTGCACGCCGGGGTTCATCATGTCGCTCTTTGAGGGTTATTACCGCGACGACATCCATCAGCACGACGAACTGGACGATCAACTCAGCGGCAATCTATGCCGCTGCACCGGCTACCGCCCGATTCGCGACGCAGCCATTGAAGCGTTTTCACTTCGTAGGAGTCGAGGTAACGAGACTCAAACTAAAAGCAAAAATGAATTGGAGACTCCTTACGTCGTCTCCTACGGTCAGGATATTTTCGCCAAACGGCTGAAAAAGGCCGGCACCGGGCCGGACGGTGTCGAGTACGAATTCGGAAATGAGAAATTCTTCCGGCCAACCTCGCTGGTCCGGCTTCTGATGTTGCTTCAGCAGTTTCCCGACGGGCAACTCATCGCCGGGGCGACGGAACTGGGCCTCGACATCACCAAGCGTTACAAGAAATTCCGGACGCTGATTTCCGTCGAAGCCGTTTCCGAGCTGAATGGCATCCAATCCACTGAAACCGAATGGCAGATCGGTGCGGCGGCGACGCTGACGCAGATCGAGGAAAAAATGGCGGCAGAATTTCCCGCGCTCGGCGACATGTTGCGCGTGTTCGGTTCGCGGCTGATTCGCAATCGCGCCACGATGGGCGGCAACCTCGTCACCGCTTCGCCCATTGGCGACAGCGCGCCCGTGCTGCTGGCGTTGGACTCGAAAGTGGTGCTTGTAGGACAGGCTTCCAGCCTGTCTCCATCTAAAACGGAAAAGTTAGAGACAGGCGCGACGCCTGTCCTCCAGGAGCGCATTTTGCCGATTGAGCAATTCTTCGTCGCCTACCGCAAAACCGCGCTTCAGCCCGGCGAGATCCTGAAAACCATCATTGTGCCGCGCGGGGTGCCAAAACCGGGACTGGCGCGTAAATGTTCGTGGTTCAAAGCGTCCAAACGGCGCGAGATGGACATCAGCACGGTGGCCGCCTGCTTCACGGTGGATCTGGACGAACAGAACGTCGTGCGTTATGCGCGTCTGGCCTACGGGGGCGTGGCGGCGATGCCCGCCCGCGCGAAGAAAACCGAGTCGGCACTGTCCGGCAAAGTCTGGAGCAACGAAACCATTGCCGGCGTGCTGCCCATTTTGCGGACGGAGTTCAACCCCATCTCCGATGTTCGCGGCTCGGCGGAGTATCGCCGCGGATTGATCACCGGCTTGCTGGAAAAGTTTTTTCACGATTCGGAGGGGCGAGTTACACGAGTCCTTGACTCAAATGGAATTGATTTGGGGCTCGCAGAGTTCGCCCCTCCGAAACAGTCAAACCGCCCTCCGCCGCACGAAAGCGGCCACAAGCACGCCACCGGCGAGGCAATCTACACGGATGATTTCGGCGCCCGAAAACAAATGCTCGAAGTCTGGCCGGTGTGTGCGCCTCATGCTCGCGCGAAAATCTTGAAGCGCGACGCTTCGGCGGCAAAGCAGATGCCGGGAGTCGCCGCGGTTTTGCTGGCGGAAGATGTGCCGGGGTTGAACGATGTCGGCGCCGTGCGGCGGGACGAAATCCTGCTGGCGGACAAGGAGGTTTTTTATCACGGCCAGATCATTGCGCTGGTTGTCGGCGAAACTCAGGAAGCCTGCCGCTCCGCCGCGGATAAAATAATTGTCGAATACGAACCGCTGCCGCCCCTTCTGAAAATCGAGGAGGCCATCGCGCACAATAGCTTTCACACCGAGCCGAATTTCATCCGGCGCGGCGACGTTCAGGGGGCGTTAAAAAAATCTCCGCAGGTTCTTGATGGGGAATTTTACATGGCCGGGCAGGAACATTTTTATCTGGAAATGCAGGCGGCCTGCGCGGAGCCGGGCGAGGATGGCTCGATGTTCGTGATGTCCTCGACGCAGCATCCGTCCGAGGTGCAGCACATCGTCGCACACCTGTTGCACGTGCCGGTGAATCACGTCGTCGTGCAAAGCCCCCGCATGGGCGGCGGCTTTGGCGGCAAGGAAACGCAGGCTGCCACCTTTGCCGCGCTGGCGGCGCTGGCGGCGGCGAAAACCAAACACCCCGTGCGCGTGCGCGTGAACCGCGATCTCGACATGATGATTACCGGCAAGCGTCATCCGTTTCTGGCGAAGTTCAAAGTGGGCTACAATTCCGACGGCGATTTGCTCGCGGCAAAAATCGAATTGATCTCCAACGGCGGCTGGTCCCTCGATTTGTCCGTGCCGGTGACGGACCGCGCGGTGTTTCATCTGGACAATGCGTATTTTATCCCGGCGGTTGAATTTTCCGGGCAGGTCGCCAAAACCAATCTGGCGTCGAACACGGCATTTCGCGGGTTCGGCGGACCGCAAGGCATGCTGGTCATCGAGGAAATTATTGACCGCATTGCGCGGCGGCTCGGCAAAGCGCCGGAGCAAATCCGCGAGCGGAATCTGTATCGCGGCAATGGCGAAACGAACACGACGCATTACGGACAGGAAATCGAGGACAACCGCATCCAGCGCGTCTGGCACGAATTGAAGGACAGCACCGGGTTTGAAAAACGTCGGGGGGAAATTGCGAAATGGAATGCGGACCATCCGCATCGCAAGCGCGGACTGGCCATGACGCCGGTGAAATTCGGGATTTCGTTTACGATGACGCATTTGAACCAGGCGGGCGCGCTGGTTTTGATTTATCAGGACGGCACGGTGCAGGTGAACCACGGCGCGACGGAAATGGGCCAGGGGGTTCACACGAACATTGCCATGATTGCGGCCCGGGAGCTTGGAATTTCGTTGGACAACGTTCGCGTCATGCCGACGAGCACGGACAAGGTGCCGAACACTTCGGCGACAGCCGCGTCGTGCGGCACGGACCTGAACGGGATGGCGGTGAAAAATGCGTGCGAAGTTTTGCGGGCCCGGCTGGCGCCGGTGGCGGCCAAACTGCTATCCAACGCCAGCGGACGTGAAGTCACGCCGGACAAGGTCGTGTTTGCGGACAATTTTGTTTCCGCCGCTGATGTTGTTTCCGGTGCCGGATCGGGAGAGATAAAACTCGCGTTCAAGGAAGTTGTGGTCCCCGCACACATGCAGCGCATCAGCCTGTCTTCCACTGGGTTTTATCGCACGCCGGAAATCCATTACGACCGCGCAAAGGGCAAGGGCAGACCGTTCCATTATTTCGCGGTCGGCGCGGCAGTCACAGAAGTCGAGGTGGACGGGTTCACGGGCATGACCAAAATTTTGCGCACGGATATTTTGCACGACGCGGGCGACTCGATTAATCCGGGTATCAATCTTGGCCAGATTGAAGGCGGCTTCGTGCAGGGCGCGGGCTGGCTGACGTGCGAGGAGTTGGTTTGGAACGACCAGGGCGTTTTGCTGACACACTCGCCGGACACCTACAAAATTCCCGCCGTTGGCGACCGGCCGCTGGAGTTCAACGTGCAATTCCTCAAGAACGCGACCCAACCCAACACGATTCACGGCAGCAAAGCCGTCGGTGAGCCGCCGTTGATGCTGGCGATTTCCGTGCGCGAGGCGATCCGCGATGCAGTGGCAGCGTTTGGCTCCGGCCAAGGCGAAATTGCGCTCGCCGTGCCGGCCACCGGTGAGGCGATTTGGATGGCGATTCAGAAACAACGAAAATGATTTTGTTTTCGCGGTGATCCGTTAGTAACGTGCCAGTCAATTATGAATAAAAGCTTGGCGCACGAACTCGTTTCCAAATTTGTCCAAAGCTACGATTCGACGGCCAAAGATAAGATTTGGCAGAAGCAAAGTGCTGATTTCAGAGAGTTCTGGTCACAGCGGGTGCTTGCGCCGGGAAAGGAAACAATTTCCGATGTCGACTGCGACGCAATCATTCGCATTCTCGACTTTAATGGAAAGGGCAAACCAAAGGGCAGTGAGGTTGTTGCCAAAGTGATGGTTTCCCAAAACGTCTGGCGGAAACTTTTTAACATTCTTCACTCCGATAAAAAGCTCGCAAGTTTGGTGGATTCGATTTTCAAGGAGGCCAACATTGACCGTAAGGCTCAATTAATTGATGAGCTTTATGCCGAAAACGCAACCGGGAAAAATTGGCTCACTGGTGAAAGTGGAAATGTACTGAACGCGCTGCTCGCAGCGTATGACCCAGTTAAGAATTTGTCGGCAGTATCAATCAAGCACCGAAAAGCTCTCGTGGACTTTCTGGAGATAAAGTCGCCTTTTGATTGGACTTCGGCTTCGATTGGAAAGCGGATTTCACATAGTAATGAATCCATTCAAGAGGCCACTCGTGCTCTTGGTCTGACCGGTTCTGCGCGGACACTATACCGGTTTTTGTATTCGGAACCGGTCTCGAATCTCTGGCAAGACACCATCAAGCGAGGAGGCAAACAAGTGATTGTCACTGTTCCTCAAAAAACCGACGCCGAAGAAATGCAACCGGCGAACAAAGGCGAGATACGGGAATCGCTGCAAATACAAGCCATCCTAGCAGACATTGGATCAAAAATGGGATTTCAAATCTGGCTGCCTCCTTCAGACCGTGGCAGAGTGCTGACAAAATGGACACCGAAGCCGGGTATGCTGCTTGAAGAACTTCCGGTCACATTCAATCCGACCACAATGAGAACCATCGAACAGATTGACGTGCTTTGGCTCAAAAGAGCAGAAATTGTCAGAGCGTTTGAGGTCGAACACACAACATCAATTTATTCTGGGATTCTCCGCATGGCGGACTTGCTGGCGATGCAGCCCAATATCACAATTAAGTTGCACATCGTTGCTCCGGCTTCAAGGCGGGACAAAGTTTTCCAGGAAATTGGCCGGCCTGTTTTCGCCGCGCTGGGAGGACGTGCGCTGCCGGAAATTTGCACTTTTCTTTCATACGAAAGCCTGACGGATTTACACGAACAAAAACATCTGGAGCGTTTGTCGGACAAGGTGCTTGAGGATTACGAAGACAAATCACAGGAAGCGTAACGCATTACCTGTTTTGCCCTACCAATGCTCGAAAGATTTTTCAAGCTTTCGCAAAACCAAACCACGGCGCGCACGGAAATCCTCGCGGGTGTCACGACGTTCCTGACGATGGCGTACATCATCGTCGTGCAACCGGCGGTGTTGTCGGGCGCCATGTTCGGGGCGCCGACGGGCATGGACTTTGGCGCGGTAACCACGGCCACGTGTCTTGCCGCCGCGCTGGCCACGGCGCTCATGGCGTTGCTGGCGCGTTATCCCATCGCGCAGGCGCCGGGCATGGGCGAAAATTTCTTCTTTGTGTTTTCGGCCATCCCCGCCGCCGCCGCCGCCGGTTTCACCAACAGCTGGCAGGTGGCGCTGGGAACAGTTTTTGTATCGGGGATTTTATTTTTGATTCTGTCGCTCGCCGGTCTGCGCGAAATGATTTTCAACGCCGTCAGCCCCAGCCTGAAATGCGCGATAGCGGCGGGGATCGGCCTGTTCATTGCGTTCATCGGGCTGCAAAACGCCGGCGTCATCATCAAAGACCCCGGCTCGGCGGTGAAGTTGAACACGCACTTCGCCTCGCCCGACCTGATTGTGTTTTTCGCCTGCCTGCTGACCACGGCAGTGCTACACGCCCGCAAGGTCCGCGGTTCGATCCTGTGGGGCATCGTCGCGGCCACAGTGCTGGCGGTCGCACTCAAACTGGCCCTGCCGCCGTCCGGCTCTCCGCTGGTCGCCAATTCGATGCTGGTGAAACAATTTGTTTTTGCGAGGGCCGTCGTCGCCGTGCCGCCGTCGCTCGCGCCGACATTTTTCCAGATGGACATCCTGCACGCGCTGTCGCCGAAAATGTTGCCGTTCGTTTTTGTGTTTCTGTTCATGCTCACCTTCGACGCCATCGGCACGCTGATTGGCGTTTGCGAACAGGCCGGCTTCATGCGCGACAACAAGCTGCCGCGCGCGAAGCAGGCGATGGTGTCCGATGCCGTGGGCACGGTGGCGGGCGCGGCGCTGGGCACCAGCACGGTGACGAGTTTTGTCGAAAGCGCGGCGGGCGTGGAACAGGGCGGACGCACAGGGCTGACCGGTCTGATCGTGGCCGCGCTATTTTTGCTGGCGCTGTTTTTCAGTCCGCTGATTGCCATGATCGGCAGCTATCCGCCCATCACCGCGCCCGCGCTCGTCATCGTCGGCGCCATGATGGCGCAAAATGCCGCCCGGATTGACTGGAAAGATTACACGGAATCCGTGCCCGCGTTCCTGGTGATGATTGGCATTCCGCTGTCATATTCGATTGCCGACGGCCTCGCGCTGGGTTTCATCAGCTACCCGATCATCAAACTTTTCACCGGACGCGGGCGCGAAGCGGGCTGGCTGACTTACCTTCTCGCCATCGTGCTCGTGTTGTATTTCATTTTTGTGCGGAGCCGGATGGGCTGAGATTCATTGCGTTCGGCTTGCAAATCTGAAACGCGGCGTTACGCTGATGTATGGAAGTGTGTTATCGGCCATGACCATTAACATTCCAGATGAGATCGCAAACGAATTGGGAACGGCTGCGCGTGACGTGGAGCGCCACGTGGTGGAAGCGGTCGCGATCGAAGGCTACCGAAGTGGACGGTTTTCCATCGGCTTCATCGGGAGGATACTGGGCTTGAGTTTATGGGACGTGGAAAAATTTCTTGATCGGCACGGCGCGCGGCATCCTTACACCGCAGACATGCTGCGGGAAGACCGCAATTCGCTGGGCCGGTCTTCCACTCCATGATGCTCGTCGTTGCCGACACGAGTCCGGTGCGCTACCTCGTTTTAGTCGGAGCGATGGATTGCCTGCCCAAACTTTACGATGCGGTTGTGATTCCACCGGCAGTACGGGCGGAGCTGGCGCATCCGGCTGCGCCGGAAAAGGTTCGCGCTTGGATTTCAACTCCGCCGGCGTGGCTTTCAATAAAAACTCCCGCGAAAATCCAAACCGATTTGAACTTGGGCCTCGGTGAACTGGAAGCCATCGCACTGGCAGCCGAACTTCACGCGGCGGCCTTGCTTCTGGATGATCGTCACGCGAGAGAAGTTGCAATAGCACAAGGGTTGTGCGTGGCCGGAACGGTGGGTGTTTTGGAAAAAATGGCCGCTGCCGGTCTGATGGACCTGCGAGTCATCCTGGAGCGATTGCGCCAAACCAATTTTCGGGGTGACGAGCGGCTTTTTATTGACGCGCTTGCGCGTTTCGAGAACAAATAATTCATGCGGAATATTCAACAAAAACTCGGCATTGCCCGGGGCGAACAGCCGGCGGAGCTGCTCTTCAAAAACGCCCGGCTCGTGAATGTCTTGAGCGGCGAGATTCATCCCGCAAACGTGGCGGTGGATGACGGACGGGTCATCGGCATCGGCGATTACCGGGCGCGGCGGGTGATTGACCTGCACGGCTCGTATCTGGCGCCGAGTTTGATTGACGGGCATTTTCATGTCGAAAGCTCGATGCTGACCGTGCCGGAATTCGCGCGGGCGGTCGTGCCGCATGGCACGGGCGCCGCGGTGATTGACCCGCATGAATACGCCAACGTGCTCGGGCTCGATGGCATCCGCTACGTTTTGGAGTCGTCAAAAAAACTGCCGCTGGATTTTTTCATCATGTTGCCGTCGTGCGTTCCAGCGACGCCGTTGGAGACGGCGGGCGCGCGAATCACGGCGGATGATTTGCGATTGATGATCGGCGACGAGCGCGTCGCGGGAGTGGGCGAGATGATGAATTTCCCCGGTGTTTTTCTCGGAGCCAAAAGCGAGCTGGCCAAGATTGACGCGGGCAAGGGCAAATGCGTGGACGGGCACGCGCCCGGCCTGCGCGGAAAAAATCTCAACGCCTATGTGCTGGCCGGCGTGCGCTCGGACCACGAATCCGTCGAGGTCGGGGAAGCGAAGGAAAAGCTGCGCCTCGGCATGCACGTTCTGTTGCGCGAAGGCAGCACGGAGCGGAATCTGGCGCACCTGCTGCCGCTCATCAATGCGCACAACGCGCAAAACTGCTCCTTCGCCACCGACGACAAGCTCGCCGGCGACCTGGTGAACGAAGGTCACATTGACCATTGCGTGCGCAAGGCCATCCGGCTCGGCCTGCCGCCCATCAGCGCGCTGCAAATCGCCACCATCAACACCGCGCGGCATTACCGTCTGCAAAACCTCGGCGCCATCGCCCCGCGCTTCTGGGCGGACTTCATCGTGTTCGACGACCTGAAAAAGTTTTCCGTCCGCCAGGTTTACAAAAAGGGCGCGCTGGTTGCGGAAGACGGGCGTTATCTGGGCCGGACGCCGGCCAAAATCGGCCTGCCCCGCAGCACCATGAATATGCGCTATCAACCGGGCGACTTTCGCGTCCGGGCCGGTGGTGGAAAGAAAATCAAGGTCATCGAAATCGTACCGCAGCAGATTGTCACCCGGACCGCCATCGTCACGCCGAAAGTTGAAGGCAGTGAAGTTGTTGCCGATACGGGGCGCGACATTCTCAAGCTCGTCGTGGTGGAACGGCACCGCGCCACGGGCAACGTCGGCGTCGGCTTCGTGCGCGGTTTCAAGCTCAAGCGCGGTGCAATTGGCTCAACCGTCGCGCACGACGCGCACAACGTCGTCGTTGCCGGCACAAACGACGCGGATATGCTGTGCGCCCTCCAGCAACTGGAGCGGATGCAGGGCGGGCAGGTCGCCGTGGCCAACGGCAAAATCAAAGCGGAGCTGCCTTTGCCCATCGCGGGATTGGTATCCGACCGGCCGTTGGCGGAAGTCATCAAAGGCATTGGGGATTTGAACGTCGCGGCCCGCGCGCTGGGCTGTAAGTTGCCTGCGCCCTTCATGAGTCTCTCGTTCCTGAGCCTTTCGCCCATTCCCGAGTTGAAGCTCACCGATCAAGGGCTGATCGACGCGGTCAAAATGCAGCGCACAGAGCTTTGGGTAAAGGCTTGAGTGCAATTGCAACGCTCCCCTCTCCGCCAACGGAGTTGGGGGAGAGGACCGAGGAGAGGTGGAGTTTTGGACTGCGCCGGCAGAGCACAGCGGCGACGGCGCTTTCGTGCTTGGCGGGGGCGCAAATATTCGAAAGGTTCACTCCCAAAGCGGTGTCGCGCTTCGCTTGCCACCGCACTCCAAAACCTGCCGGCAATTCGGACGGTTTGAAGAAAGAACTCAGTCACGCGATTCGACCTGTTGGTTGAACTCTTCAATCAACTGGTCGAAATACGCGACTTCGTCCTCGAACAACGCCCGCCAGTATTCCGGATTCCATTGTTCCGTCAGCTCGGCTGAAGTTTTCCCCTGCTGCTCGACCCAGGTGTAATACTTGAGATTGTGAATCGCCTTGCGCTCCGGATAGGTCAGTTCCTTGAAGTAATCCACACTCTGGTGCGCGAGCGGGCCGGCAAAGTCAGCGACCGCGTCCTGCGCGCGATATGCGCCGCGCTCGTGCTTCAATTCCTCGACGCGCGAGCCGTAAAGCTCGGTGGAGTCGGTGAACACGGTGAAAATCACATCCCGCTCGGTCAGTTCGAAATGTTTTGCGGTCTTGATGGCGGCGAGCAGGTTGCAGATGCTGGAAATGCCGAGCAGCGGCAACGATTCCAACTCTTTCGCCTTCACCCCGAGCGAGGCGAGATGTTTCTGGCCGGCGGCTTCGTTGAACACGCGGAGAATTCTCATGCAATCCTCGTCGTCAATTGCGGCGACCGCGTCAGTGTTGCGGACGTTGTGAACCCACGGGACATGTTTGTCGCCGATGCCTTCGATGCGGTGATCACCAAAGCCGTTCATCAGCAGAGTGGGGCACTGCAATGCTTCGGTCGCGACGATCTTCAGGGCGGGATGCTGCTTCTTCAGGTAATCGCCTGCCGCGATGGTGCCGGCGGAACCGGTTGCGGAAATGTAAGCCGCTGCGCGCAACGGAGCGCGGCGTTCACGCCGCTTCACCGTCCTAGCCGAAGCGGCGTAAACGCCGCGCTCCGACGCATTAAGTTTTTGAAAAACCTCGTCAATGGCCGGGCCGGTCACGTTGTAGTGAAAGATCGGATTACCGAATTCATCGAACTGGTTGAAGATGACGTTCAGTGGGTCCTTTTTCAGTTCCCAACATTTGTCGTAAATCTCCTTCACGTTCGATTCGCAGCCAGGCGTGGCGATGATTTCCGCGCCAATCTTCTTCAGCCACTCGAAGCGTTCACGCGACATGCCCTGCGGCAGAATCGCGATGGCCGTGCAGTCCAGCACGGCACAGTCAAACGCGCCCCCGCGGCAAAAATTTCCCGTGGACGGCCATGCGGCCTTGTGCTTCTCGGGATCGAACTCGCCGCTCACCAATCGCGGCACGAGGCAGCCAAACGCCGCGCCGACCTTGTGCGCGCCGGTCGGGAAATATTTTCCAACCAGCCCGATGACGCGCGCCTTGACGCCGGTGATGGCCGGCGGAATTTCCAGATAATTCACGCCGCCGTAGAAACCTGTCTTCATGTCGTTCTTCCAGGTGATGCGAAAAAGATTCACTGGATTCACGTCCCACAGCCCGACGCCTTTGAGCTTTCGCTTGATGGCGGGCGGGATGAGTTCCGGATTCCGCAGTTGCTTGAACGTGGGCAACACGATGCCGCGTTTGCGGCAGCGCGCCGCGGTTTTCCTGATGACCTCCGGATGCAGACGTTTTATGATTTTGGACATGGCTCGCGAATCTTACTAAGAAACGCGGCAAAAGGGAATTGAAGAAAAGCCCCGCGAGTTTGCCGAAAAGGGAATGAGATTTGCCGAGCGCGGCCAGCGGCGATTTCACGCGCCAGTCAGTTTGGGCTTGCCCTGAACCGGCAGACTGTTATATTTGATTAGAACAAAGGCAAACCTCAACCCGCCTCAAGGCGCATTGCTATGAAACAAACATTCGGACGGTTTTTGAAAACGAAGCGGCTGGCGCTCGATTTGAGCCTGCGCGAGTTCGCGCGGAAGATCGGGATGCAGCCGTCCAACTACTGCAACATCGAGAGCGACGTCCTGCCGCCGCCGCCAGCCGAAGGGCTGGAGCGCATCGGCAAGGTGCTCGGCCTGAAAAAGGGCACGCCGGATTACGCGAAGTTCCACGATCTATCGGCGCAGGGCCGGGACGAGATTCCGGCGGACGTGGAACGGATTGTGAAGGGGAACGAACTCCTGCCGGCGATGTTGCGCACGGTGGAGTATGAGAAGGTGACAAAGGAGCAGTTGCGCGGCATCATCGAGGACCTCAAAAGTGGGCGATACAAAAAGACCAGCCGTTAAAGTCAGGGATTACTTGATCAACTTGCCCAGCGCGGCCAGCGGCGATTTTACCCGCGCCAGGAAAATCATCGCGGCAATCACGAATGGCTTGAAGCTCGCCTCGCGGTAGGTCGCGAGGCGGTGTTTCTCAAACACAGTCGCCGACACCTCGCCCTGCGCGCAGCTCACGCCCGAGATGTCCGCGGGCAGACAGTGCAGGTAGAGCGCCTTGCCGCCTTTGGTGAGTTTCATTTTCTTTTCGTCGCATTCCCAGTTCTTGAAGCGCGCATTGTTCGCGAGACATTCCTTCTCCAGCGCCTTCAGCCCGTCGAGGTAGCCCTGTTTTAACAAGGGTGTGCGTCTCTGCATCACCGCGTAAGGCGCCCACGATTTCGGATACACTACGTCCGCGTCGCGGAACGCGTCCTCCATGTTCGACACCACTTCAAACTTGCCGCCGCACTTCGCCGCGTTTTTTTTCGCCAGTTCAACCACGTCCGGAATCAAACCGTAACCCTCCGGATGCGCCAGCGTCACGTTCATGCCGAACCGGGTCATCAAACCGATGATGCCCTGCGGCACGGACAGCGGTTTGCCGTAACTCGGCGAATACGCCCAGCTCATGGCAATCTTTTTGCCACGTAGATTTTCCAGCGAGCCAAAATGATTCTTCAGGTGGACCAGGTCCGCCATCGCCTGCGTCGGATGGTCAATGTCGCATTGCAGGTTGATCACGTTGGGCCGCTGATGCAGCACGCCTTTCTCGAATCCCTCCTGCACCGCGGCGGAAAACTCGCGCATGTAACGGTTGCCCTCGCCGAGATACATGTCGTCGCGGATGCCGATGACCTCCGCCATGAAGGAAATCATGTTCGCCGTCTCGCGCACCGTCTCGCCATGGGCGATCTGGGATTTTTCCTCGTCCAGGTCCGCCAGGCCCAGGCCCAGCGAATTCGCCGCTGAAGCGAAGCTGAATCGCGTGCGCGTCGAGTTGTCGCGGAAGATGGAAATCGCCAGCCCGGTGTCAAAGACGCGGAAGGACTTGCCGGCCCGATGCATTTCGGAAAACAGCTCGGCCAGCGCTACCACGGCGCGGAGTTCGTCCTCGGACTTTTCCCGCGTCAGCAGGAAATCCTTGCCGTAGCTGTTGAATTTGAGCTTTTGCAGTTCAGCCAGTTGTTGTTTCCAGATCTTCATGTATTTGATGTGGCGCAGGCTTTCCAGCCTGCGGGTTCTGGGGACTTTCCAATCCCCAGTCTCTGGAACACGGGACAAGAATGTCCCGTGAACCCGCAGACAGGAATGTCTGCGCTACCAGAGTGAGGTTCATGGAAAGGTTCATGGATTAGAGGACGCTTTTGCAGACACTTTGGTTCTTTCAGGTTTTGCCGCCGCGGCAATGGCATCAACGATCTGCTGGTAGCCAGTGCAGCGGCAGAGGTTTCCTGAGATTGCCGTTCGGATTTGTGTTTCGGTCGGATGTGGATTCAGATCCAGCAGTGCTTTTGCGCTCATCAGCATTCCCGGGGTGCAGAATCCGCAGTGGACGGCATCGCAGTCCATGAAGGACTCCTGCAAAAGGTGGAGCTTGCCGCGCTGCATGAGTCCCTCCACGGTTAGAACGTGTCGCCCGGCGATTTGTGGCGCGAGAACCAGACAGGAGTTCACCGGCTCGCCGTCGAGCAGCACCGTGCACGCCCCACACTCGCCAATCTCGCAACCGCTTTTCGTGCCGGTAAAACCGAGCCGGTCACGCAGCAGATCGAGCAACGTCCAATGGGCGGGAATCGCAAGTGTATGGGAGCGCCCGTTGATGGTCGTGGTAATCGTAGCGCAGACTTCCAAGTCTGCCGTATTGCTGGTTTCTAAACCCGCGAGCCGTTCGACGTGCTCTGGCGTTGCCGATTTGGAAATCGGCGGTACAGCAGACCTGGAAGTCTGCGGTACAGCAGGTTTGTCCCGCAAGGCGGGATGCGCTACTGCGGCTTGTTCCAACGCCCGGCGCACCAGCACGGCAATGACGGGTTCCTTGTACTCCGACGACCAGCGCCTTCCGGCCTCTTTTATCATTTGCCCGGCAACTTTCTTTCCGGCGGCGGCGAACAGCTTCACCGCCGGCTTCTCGCCGACGAGCATCGCTTCGGCGTCCGTCACTCGCTTCCACACGGGGAAGACCGAGCCGGGAACGATGCGCGCATCACCGATTCTTCCATCGTCATTCATTTGCAGAATGGCGGCAACACTCAGCCGGGAAGTCGAGAGTGCATTGCGGCGGCCGAGCTTGATGAATGCGCTTCGGGCGTTTGCCGGCAGCTTGGAGAAGCGGACAGCCGTCAGCAGTTCATCCGGTTTCGCCCTGGTTTGATAGGGTTTGAGGAACAGTTCCGCCAGATCCAGCTCGCGGCGCCCGGTCTTCGATTGCAGGGTCACGATTGCGCCCAGAGCGATCAGGGGCGGGACGGTGTCAGCGCACGTGGCGGCGTTCATGATGTTTCCGCCGATGGTTCCGCGATTTCTGATTTGCGGTGAACCGATGGTTGAAGCGGCTGAAACGAGGCACGGAGCAAACGTTCGCAATACGTTCGAACGCAGCAACTGGCTGTGCGTCGTAAGCGGCCGGATGAGAATGCCGCCGTCGGATTCGATGATGCCGCCCAGTTCGTTCGCGCGGGAGGTGTCGAGAAGAACCTTGGGCGGCTTCGTTGATGGGTGCCGCAACTTGATCAATAAATCAGTTCCCCCGGCAAGGACAGAAGCATCGGGACCATGCTCGGAAAGGAGGCTGCACGCCTCAGCGATGGTCGCAACCGGGATGTAATCAAAAGGTTTCAATGCGCACCTCGTCCCAGCTTGCACGAGTCGCCCGCCATCGGGTCCTTCTGGAGCGAGCCGCGCGCGCCTTTCCGCGACAGCTTGTGCCCCAGCAGCACGCGCTCCAGCGTGGCCGGGATCTCGCAAATGCGTTTGCCGGTCGCGTTGTAGATCGCGTTCACGATGGCCGGCGCAGCGATCTCATTGGTTGGCTCACCCACCGATTTCGCGCCGAATGGCCCCGCGGCGTCTTCGTTTTCGACGATAATGCCCCGGATCTTCGGAACGTCCAGCGCGGTCGGGATCAGGTATTCGTCGAAGTTGAGCTGCTTGGGAACGGCGCCCTCAAAATCGAACTCCTCCAGCAACCCATAGCCGAGTCCCATCGCCACGCCGCCATAAAACTGCCCGAGCACCGTATTCCGGTTGATCGCTTTCCCAACGTCGTGGCAGGAAACAAAATTGACAACGTTGACCTTGCCGGTTTCGGTGTCCACTTCGACCTCCGCCACATTCGCGCCATAGACAAAAGTGAAGTAGGCCTCACCAGTTCCTGCTTTTTCGTGCCAGGAGGCGGGCGGTGCCTTATGCCAGCCAAAGCCATACATCGGCTTGCCACGGCGGAAGCACTCGGCGGCGACCTCGGCAAACGACGCCATCCGTTTCCCGTTGCTTTTCCTGACGAGGTAATTGTCGGCAAATTCGCACTCTTGCTGATCAATTTTCAGCATGTTGGATGCAACTCCGAGCAGGGTCGCCCGGACGATTTCCGCCGCTTTCCTGGCCGCCGACCCGCCCATGATCGTTCCCCGCGAAGCCACGGTCGGTCCCGAGTCCGGTACCCGGCTGGTGTTCGTGTTCAGGAAGCGAATGCGATCCATGGAAACGCCGAGCACTTCGGCAGCGATTTGCGACATCTGAGTTTGTGCACCCTGTCCCATATCCGTAATGCCGGAGGAAACAATCACGCTGCCGTCAGTCTGCACCGAAACAATCGTCCCCGCGGCGTCCACACCTTCCGCGCCCAGCGACACGCCGCGGTAGCTGCACGCCAGTCCGATGCCGCGCTTCCGGGGAGCGTCCGCCGCCCGGCGATATTTCCTCCAATTCGGTTGAAAGTTCGCTGCCGCCGCGGCTTTCGTCAGCACTTCGCTTAAACTCACGTTGTGCGTGAGTCGTTGTCCGGTGGCTGTCACCGCCCCCGACTTGAAACCGTTCTGTAATCGAATCGCCAGCGGATCTTTTCCGACTTTCTCAGCCAGCTCGTCCATCATCGATTCGATGGCAAAATTCACCTGCGGTGAACCGAAGCCGCGCATGGCGCCGGTGTAGTTGTTGTTCGTGTAAACGGCGTACACATCGGTTTTCACGTTCTCGCAGCAGTATGGCCCCGTCGCCTGCACCACCGACCGCCACGTGACGAACGGACTCATGGAAGCATACGCGCCGCCATCCGCGATGCACCGGACTTCCATGGCCGTAATCGAGCCGTCCTTTTTGGCACCCCACTTGTAGTAGAGAACATAGGGATGCCGTTTGTACGACTCGAGCATGGACTCCTCGCGGGAGTTGACCATCTTCACCGGTTGGCCGGTCGCGCGGGCCAACAGCGCGGCGCGGCAACACATCGCCGTCATGACTTCATCTTTTCCGCCGAACGAGCCCCCCAAGGTCGCCTGAATAATCTGAACCTGGTTGAGGTCGAGCTTGAGCGCGGCCGCAACGGAGCGCCGGCTGGAAAAAAGATTTTGAACGCTGCCGGTGACGATCACTCCGCCGTGCTCATCGGGTTCGGCCAGAACGGCCTCCGGCTCGAGGTACGAGTGCTCGACAAACTGCGTTTTGAACTTCCGCTCGATGAAGAAATCGGCCCGGGCGAATCCTTTCCCGATGTCTCCTTTGCGCACCTTGTGATGGACGAACGCGTTTTTGGCGCCGTGGATTCCCGGCGCATTCGCCTTCAGCGCTGCTTCGGGGTCGGAGACGATGGGAAGCGGCTGGTAGTCAACGTCAATGAGCGAGAGCGCTTGCTCGGCGATTTCTTTCGTGCGCGCCGCGACCAGGGCCACGCCGTCTCCGAGATAGCGGACTTTGTCCACCGCCAGGATTGCCTGGTTCTTCACCACAATTCCGAAGACCTTTTCGCCGGGAATATCGCGCGCCGTGAGAACCGCTTCGACCCCCGCCAGCCGTCCGGCTTTCGAGGTGTCGATCCGCAGGATACGCGCATGAGGATGCTTCGAGCGGAGCACTTTCCCGTAGAGTTGGTGGCCGACGGTGTAATCGGCAGCGAACTTTGCCCGTCCGGTCACCTTTCCGATGGCATCGACCCGGCGCTCTCCCTTGCCGATGATCCTGGTTTTGCCCCGGCCCTTCATGTCGCCGTCCTTGAGCCAGCTTTTTTGTCTAGTTTCGGCATAAGCACGCTCCGCCGGGCTGGTCGCCCTCGAGCAATTGGTTGTTGGAGACTACCACTTCACCGCGAACAAGAACATGTTTAAAATCCAGCGTGCGGCTCTGGTCGACCTTTCCGTTGCGAATCAGCACCTTCATGGCCGGGCCGCAAGTGAATCGATTCCTGCCATCGTTGGCTCCACCGAGGCTGGCAGCGGGACGCCTTTCAGGGCGGCATCCACGTCCTTCAGGCCGTGCCCCGTGATCAGCAGAACGATTTGCTCCTTCCGCCCGAGCAACCGCAATTTTCGGAGTTTTTTCAACGCAGCAACAGTTGCGGACGCAGCCGGTTCCGCAAACACGCCCGTCCTGGCAGCCAACGTGCGCTGGCCATCGAGAATCTCGTCATCGCTCACCGTGATGGAAAAGCCGCCGCTTTCAAGGACCGCCTGGCGCGCCAGGTGCGCGTTCGACGGAATGGAAACCGAAATGGAATCCGCAATCGTATCCGGGTGCGCGGCGTTTTCGTAAATGCCGGATTCAACATAGCGGTGGATGGCGTTCGATTTCTCGGCCTGCACGCAGACAAGCCGCGGCAGTCGCGAAATCAGCCCTGCCGCCTTCAAATCGCAAAACGCCTTGTGGACGCCGCTGATGATCACGCCGTCGCCGGTAGGGACAAGAATCGCGTCCGGCACGCGCCGGTTGTTTTGTTGCCAGATTTCCAAGCCGACGGTTTTCTTGCCTTCGATGGTGAGCGGATGATACGCGGTGTTGCGATTCAGCCCGCCGCGTTTGGCCGTGTATTCAAGAGAAAGGCGGAATGCGTCGTCATACGTGCCTTTCACCGGAACGACCGTCGCGCCGTAGAGAATCATCTGGACGAGTTTGGCCTTCGGTGCGTTCTCAGGAACGAAGATGAGCGCGCGTTTGCCGGCAGCCGCGCACACGGCCGCGAGCGCGCTGGCGGCGTTGCCGGTGGAGGCGGTGACGATGGTTTTCTCCTTTAGCCGGTTCGCCTCTGCCACAACAAGGAACGACGCCCGGTCCTTGAGCGACGCGCTGGGATTCAGCCCGTCGTTCTTGAGCCAGACGTCAGCGAAGCCGAGTTCGTTTCCGAGCGCAGCGGATTGGAAGAACGGCGTGTTGCCGACTGGAATGGGCGGAAAGAATTTCTCTTCCACCGCCGAGAACAGATTCCAGTCGGGCTTTAGCCGGTTGAACTTTTTCCGTATCGCGCCGTAATCAAACCGGGCCGACAGCACGCCCACAAGCGGGATACCCGGACGATATTGCTTCGCGCAGGCCGGGCAGAGGTATCGCACCTCATCCCGCGGATAACTTTTCCCGCAGGTGCTGCACTGGTAAAGGAATTTGGTCATATTCGCAGGACAAACGTCGCGCCTGTCGTAGCGCAGACTTCCAAGTCTGCTGTATCGCGGGTTTCCCAACCCGCAGCCCGCACAACATCGAACGCCCCGCCGATTTGGAAATCGGCGATACAGCAGGTTGGGAAACCTGCGCTACGAGCGATTCTATCCGCCGCTCGGGTGTTGATGGACACGCTTTTCATTCTTCCAGTTCGCTAAACCTTTCCATTCAGCCTTGCAACGAATGCCGCATAAAACGCAACCGCACCACTCAGGTGTTCGACGGGGCACGCCTCGTTGGCCGCATGGGCATGGACTTCGTTGCCCGGACCGAGGCCGAGGCACGGAATTCCCTTCATGCCGGAAATCGCCACGCCGTTCGTGCTGAACGTCCACTTGTCCACGAACGGCTTTTTGCCGAGCACGCCAGCGTAAGCTGCGACAGCGCTCTTGAGATACGGAGATTTTTCATCCAGCGCCCAGGTCGGGTAGTATTTTTCCGTCGGATATACCTTGCCCGTGTAAGCTGCTTCTTCGTATTTCAGCACGTAAACTTTCGCATCCGGATAACCGGCGCGCCTCGCGGCGTCCTGGACTTCCGCGATGGCGCTCGCCTTCGTCTCTCCGAACGTAAGCCGCCGGTCCAGGTGAATGCCCGCCCCGTCGGCGACTGCGCACTGCGATGGGGACGAGGATTTCACTTCCGAAATCGTGACCGTACCCTTGCCGAGGAACGGATCGCGCCTGAGCCGTTCGTTGAGTTTTTCAATTTCAAGCGCAATGCGGGCAATTTTGTAAATCGCGTTGTCGCCGCGCTCCGGCGCCGAACCGTGACAGCTCTTGCCCTTCACCTCGACGCGGATTTCCATGCGACCGCGATGGCCGCGGTAGATGTTCAGGTTGGTCGGCTCGGTGATGACGACGAGTTCGGGCTTGAGCTTTTCGACGTTCAACAGGTATTGCCAACAAAGGCCGTCGCAATCCTCCTCCATGACCGTGCCGGTGAAATAAATCGTGAACTGATCGTTCAGGCCGAGTTCCTTGATGATCCGGCCCGCGTGAATCATCGTGGCCACGCCGCCCTTTTGATCCACCGCGCCGCGCCCCCAAATTTTCCCGGCCTTCACGAACGGCTTGAACGGATCGAAATTCCACTGCGAACGGTCGCCGGGATAAACAATGTCCACGTGGCCGTCGAAGGCGATCACCCGTTTGCCCTTGCCGATGCGGCCGATGATGTTGCCCAAGCCGTCGATGCGGATGCCATCAAAGCCGATTTTCTGCATCTCCTTTTTGATGACGGCGATGACGTTCTTTTCCTTGGAGGAGAAGGATTGGGTGCGAACCAGGTCACACAGAAACCGTGCGGTGTCTTTCTCCATCAGCTTGGCGCGTTTTCGGATCAGGTCGTAGGTGATTGGGGCGGTTGCTTGTTTTTTGGTTTTCATTCTCATCGTTACATTCTTTTCCATAAATTTTTTGCCAGCTCGCGGGCGCGGGCGTTCACGCGCCCCTCGTCGAGGTTCAGCGCGAGCTTCCGGTTCTCCATCAACACGCAGCCGCCGACGATGGTCGTATCTGCTTCCGTCTGGGAAATGCCGAACACGAGATGGCCGAACACGTTTCCACGCTCAAGCGGTGTCGGCGGGTCGTAATCGAAAATCGCGATGTCTCCGGCAGCACCTGCACAAATCTCGCCGAAGCGCAGACCGAAGATACGCCCGGCAACCTTGGGATTGTTCGCGAACAACGCGCTCGTTACTTCGGCGAATCCAACCGACGGATTCTCCGCGCGCAAATGCTGACCCCACAGCGCGACACGCAGCTCCTCGAGCATGTTTGTGGTCATCGCATCCGTGCCGAGGCCGACGAGCACGCCGCGCTTCGCCAGTCCGATGACGTTCGCCACGCCGACGGCGTTGTTCATGTTTGATTGCGGGTTGTGAACGACCGCGGTCCGCGTCTCCGCCAGCAAATCCATTTCGCGCCGGTTGACGTGGATGCAGTGCGCCGCGATGGAGCGCGGGCCGAGGATTTCGAACTTCCTCAAGCGCTCGACCACGCGTTTGCCACCGTGCCGCAGCGCCCAGTCCTGATCGCTCTGCGCCTCGGCGACGTGGATGTGAAAGCCGGTGTGCAACTCGTGACCGAGGGTTGCGGCCTTTTCCATCGTGGCGTCGGAAATCGTGAACGACGCGTGCAAGCCGAAAAGCGCTTTCACGCGGGAGTCATTCTGCCGCTGGCATTGGCGGATGAACCGCACGTTCTCCGCCAACCCCTCCTTCGCGATTCGCGCGCCGTCGCGGTCGGACAGCTCGTAGCAGAGGCAGGCACGCAGGCCGGTTTCACGCACCGCCCGCTCAATCGCGCCCAGCGAGCCGGCCACCGCGCCCGGGCTGGCATGATGATCAATCAGAGTCGTCGTGCCGTGGCGGATTGAATCGAGCAGCGCGATCAGCGCACTGTAGTAGCAATCTTCCGTGGTCAGCGCGGAATCCAGCCGCCACCAGAGGTTTTTGAGCACTTCGTTGAAATCTTTCGCGGGCTTCGTTTTTGTTAACCCGCGCGCAAAGCTGCTGTAGAAATGTGTGTGCGCGTTGATGAATCCGGGCAGGACAACCTTGCCCGTCGCATCAATGCGTTTGCCGCGGAAATTTTTGACCGCCTTCTTCGGTGCGACCTTGGCCACCAGGCCGTTCTCGATGAGAACCGAATGGCCGCGCAGAACCTTGGAGGTTTTTCCCAAGGTCAGCACCGTTCCGTTTTCGATGAGCAGGGAATTGGACATGGGTTCAACCTTCGTTCAGCGCGGCCAGTTCCTGCGGCGTGCGGTCGCGCATCGAGATGGCGCCGGCAAAACATTTCTGCGCGCAGAGCGAACAGCCGACGCAGTGACTGGGGTCAAACGTCGGGACGCCGCGGCGGTCAAGCACGATGGCCTGATACGGACAGCGCGTGCAGTTGCCGCAATGCTGGCAAAGGGCGGCGATGACTTGCGGCAGTTGCTTCGTCGGCGACAACGCCCCAAAGTCGGTGATCGGATTCGGCAGCGCCGAGCCGATGAGTTCCTTGACCGAGCCGAAGCCGCGCTCCGCCATCAGATAACTGAGACCGGAGTGAAGTTCGTCCACGTAACCGAGGCCATATTTCATCACGGCGGTGCAGAACTGGACGGTCTGTGCGCCGAGCGCGAGGAAGTTCGCGGCGTCCCGGTAGGTCATCGCGCCGCCGTTGCCCGAGACGGTGATGCCCGTGCTGGAAACCTTGGCGAGGGTGAGATTGCTGATCGGCAAAACACCTCCGCCGGACATGCCAATGACCACGCCTTCCTCCCAGCGGCGGTTTTCCGCTTTGCGGAACGCGAGGGACGGAAAGCTGTTGGCGAGTGTGACACCGGCTTTTTTGCCCGGGTAACGCGCGAAGACTTCCTGAATCGCCTTGATGATCGGTTGGATGGCGGTGACTGCGGCGGTGAGCTTGAACAGCTTCGGGTTGTCGTCGTCGCTCGCTTCCATGACCCAATCAACGATCTTCGCGGTCAGGGCGGCGTTTTGCGAAACAACGTCGCCATGCGTGCCATCGCCGCCTTGCGGACAGGAGAGGCTGTATTCGACCCCCATCGCGCCGGCGTTTTGCAGCTTGCGCGTGTTGGATTGCCAGACCGCCTTGTCCGCCTTGTCGCTGCCGGTGACCGGGCCGCCGGTCGAGGCGAGCGTCAGGTGATCAGGGAATTCCTTTACGAGCTTTTTGACTTCGCGACAGACACGGTCGAGCGGATGGCCGGAGACGTTGTCGCAATTGCCGTAGGTCGAGCGCGTGAGCTCGAACATGTAGCCGGCGGGAATGTGAATCGGCACGTTATCGAACGCGGTCTTCATCACACCACCGGACCAGCCGCGCTCGTAGGCCTTGCGCATCTGCCCGTAGCCATCCGAGTGCGGCGCAGCGGAGAGCAGGAACGGCGAGAGAATCCTGCGGCCAAAAAAATCGGCAGCGAGTGGCACAGGGCGCAGCGGCACGCCAGCCAGGATGACTCGGCTCTTCGCGCGATTCTTGAACTTCGGTCGCGCTTCGCCACGAATGAACGCATCGGCTTCTGCGGCGGCGTTCTTGCCGCTGGCGACGGACTCCACCACGGTCGCCGCGCCGAGCACCACGTCGCCGGCGTGGAAAATTCCCCTGGCTTTCGTGACCGGCAGTTTGGGACGGCTGCCGATGGCGGAAATTACGAGATCGAACTCACGAAAGACCGGCGATTCCCTTTTGCTGACGATGAAATTCTCCGGTCGCGACTTTTTGCCCGGTGGCAGCATCATGCGCGCAAGGCGGAGGCCGGTGACACGTTTGCCCCGGTGAACGACGGCCAGCGGCCTGGAGCAACTGGTGATCTCAACGCCGTGTTCGAGCAACATGTCGCGCTCATATTGTGTCAGCGGCATGTCCTGCTCCCGACGGCGATAAACCAATTCAACCGACGCAGCGCCGAGCCGCCTGGCTGTCGTCGCGCAATCCGCCGCCACCGCGCCGCCGCCGAGGACGGCGACCTTTTTGCCTTTGAGTTTGAGCTGCTTCTGGTTTTCCAGAAACATCTGCCACGACAGCGTGAGTTCCTCGCCGGGAAGGTTCAGCTTGATCGGTTCAGCCAGGCCGGCGCATACGATGACGGCATCAAAATTCTCACGGAGACTTTCCAGTGTGATCTTATTCCTGGCAGGGCCGCGCGGCCGCGCGGCCTGGCCGACCGGCAGGTCGGCCCTGCCATTTTCATTTGGAACGACAATTACCCCATGCTTGAATTCGACGTTACCAAGGCTTTTGAGAAACGCGATGTCCGCGCGAACCACCCGCTGGTCCAGCCGGAAGTCGGGGATGAGATTCATCGCCCCGCCGGCCCGTTTTTGCTGTTCGAAAATCGCCACCTTGTAGCCGGCTTGCAGGAGCACGCTCGCCGCGCCCAAACCCGCCGGTCCGGCGCCGATGATGGCGACAGTTTTCCCATTCGGTTCAGCGCGCCGGAATTTCGCCATCCCGGCCTCGCAGGCCTTTTTAATGACGGTCGCTTGAACAGCGGGAATCTCAATTGGCCGGTCAAAAGTGCGCCGCGAGCATGCTTTCATGCAGAAGTAATCCGGACAGACCACGCCGCAAACCCAGCCGAGGGGGTTCGCGCCCATGATCGTCGCGGCCGAGCGCCGGAAGTCTGATTTCTCCCCAACCCGCGCCGCCATGATAAAATCCGCGGGCGAACAGTGGGCAGGGCAGGCTTCTTGACATGGCTTTTCCTCGCAGTAAATACACCGGTCCAGTTCCGCCCGGAATTGGGCGTCGGTGAGTGAGCCGTCATTCGTTTTCATAGCCCTGATGCTGATTAACCATTTTATCCTGACATCGCAAGAACATCCCACCCACACACTTATTGCCCTTTGCTTCACTTTTCTTGTCGGTGATGGGCGGTTTGCCGTGCCTCAGCCCGATTCGCTCTTTCAACTGCCGTTTGGATGCGGCAAGAACGGTTCCGCTCTCCCGACCGGCAAATCGCCTGCTGCCGTTGCTCTGTGATTGACAGGACGCTTCCCGAATGATTAGTGGTTGGCATGCCGGTCACTTTCCACGATATCCAGGAGGCGGCAAACCGGATCGCCGGCCAGGTTATTCAATCGCCCTGCCCGCGTTCCATTCCGCTGTCCGAAGCCACGGGATTAAACGTCTATTGCAAGCTGGAATACCTGCAACGCACCGGCAGTTTCAAGGAACGCGGCGCCCGCAACGCGCTACTGACGCTCCCACCGAAACAGAAAAAACACGGCGTGATCGCCGCATCCGCGGGGAATCATGCCCTCGGCCTGTCTTATCACGGCCAGTTGCTCGGCATCCCGGTTACGGTCGTGATGCCCCGCTTTGCGCCGCTGACGAAAGTGGTGAATTGCCGGCGCTTGGGAGCCACGGTCGTGTTGCACGGTGCCGATCTTGCCGAAGCGCGCCTGCGCGCGGATGAAATCGCCGGCGAACAAAGCCTCCGGTACATCAACGGATACGACGATCCCGCCATCATCGCCGGGCAGGGAACCCTTGGCCTGGAGATTATCGCGCAGGTTCCGGACGTCGAGGCGGTGATTGTTCCCATCGGTGGCGCCGGCTTGGTTGCCGGGCTGGCACTTGCAGTGAAGACCCTCAAACCACGAGTGCGGATAATCGGAGTGGAACCCGAACGCGCCGCCAGCTTCACTGCGGCTCTGGCTGCCGGCCGGCCGGTGCCGGTTGAAATTCAACCCACGCTCGCAGACGGATTGGCGGTGCCACAGGTCGGCAAACACGCCTTCGCCATCGCCCGCAAACTCGTGGACAAAACCCTGCTCGTCGGCGAGCACGAGCTGGCGCTCGCCATATTGCGTCTCTTGGAACTTGAAAAGGCGGTGGTTGAAGGAGCCGGCGCGGCGCCGCTCGCGGCCTGTCTGGCCGGTCTGGTGCCGGAACTGAAAGGAAAAAATGTCGTGCTGCCATTGTGCGGCGGCAATATTGACACTCCCATTCTCGGCCGGATCCTGGAACGGGGCCTGGCCTCGGACGGGCGGCTTTGGCGCTTCACGGCAACGATCAGCGATCGTCCGGGCGGGCTGGCGCGCTTCGCCGGACTGCTCGCTGAAACCGGCGCGAGCATTCTGGAAATTTCCCACGATCGCGCATTCTCCAGCGATGACATCACGACGGTAAGCGTGCATTGCGTCGTCGAAACCCGGGACGCCGCTCACATGGCCATCATCCGCAAACGCCTCAATCAGGAAGGGTTTCGGGTGTCGGCGCCATGAATTTTGCGTATGCTTAATGACGTTGGATAAGTTAAAGCTCGCGGTACCGTGAAAACACTCGTCATCGCCATCGGCGGCAACTCGCTCATCACGAATGCGCAACACATGAGCGTGCCTGACCAGTATGCCGCCGTGGTCAAAACCGCGTATCACATCACCGACCTGCTGGAACATCGCCATCGCATCGTCATCACTCACGGGAACGGACCGCAGGTTGGTTTCATTCTGCTCCGCAGTGAACACTCGCGCGGCATCCTGCACCAGGTGCCCCTCGATTCCATTGTCGCCGATACCCAGGGCGCGCTCGGCTACCAGATTCAGCAGGCGCTGGAGAACGAGTTCCACCGCCGCGGCTTGAAGAAATCGGTGGTGACCGTGGTGACCCAGACGCTGGTGAACCGCGACGACACTGCCTTTGCCAGCCCAGCCAAACCCATCGGTGAATTTTACACGCGCGAACAGGCGGAGGACCGGATGCGGGTTGAGAAATGGACGATGATTGAGGACGCCGGCCGCGGCTGGCGGCGGGTTGTCGCTTCGCCCATCCCCATGCGCATTATCGAATCTGGAGTCGTCAGGCACCTGGTCAAGTACGGCTATGTCGTCATCGCGGCGGGCGGTGGCGGCATTCCCGTGGTGGCAGACGAAAATGACATTCTTAGCGGAGTTGCCGCCGTGATTGACAAAGACCTTGCCTCCGCTGTGCTGGCCAGGGAAATCGGCGCCGACATGTTGGTGATTTCTACCGCCGTCGAGAAGGTCTGCCTGAACTTCGGCACCCCCGGGCAACGGGCGCTCGACTCGATGACCGTGGCCGAAGCCAGACGGTACATGGCCGAAGGTCATTTCAAACCGGGTTCGATGCTTCCCAAAATTGAAGCATGCCTCCAATTCGTCACGAACAGCGGTCATGAAGCTCTGATTACCTGCCCCGAAGCACTCCCAGCCGCATTGGATGGCCACACCGGCACCCGCCTGGTCCCTTAGCGCCGCAACTCAAATGGGTAATTATCCAAGCCATTGTCCCTGCAATCAACGGCGCAGGATACGCCGGCAAGTTCGCCTGGCCCGATAAGCCGGGAACGGCATTCGTGAAAGACCAACAGGAAATTGCTTTTCGCGCGCCCGCTTTTACTTGACGCGGTGCGGGTAATATTCGATTAAACATTGAGCACCATAAACAAACCTCAACCAGAACAACCATGGCACTCTCGACCGCTCTCTCCGGCAATTCCAACGATGAAATCTTCGCGTCGGACGACCTGGCCAACCCGCTTCCGAAAAAGCATTTTCCCCGCCATGAGCGGGATCCCCGGCGCATATACCAGGCCGTCCGCGACGAACTTCTCCTGGACGGCAACTCGCGCCAAAACCTGGCCACGTTCTGCCAGACCTGGATCGAACCGGAGGTTCACCATCTGCTGGATGATTGCGTTGATAAAAACATGATTGACAAGGATGAGTATCCCCAGACCGCCGAGATCGAGAACCGCTGTGTCCACATGCTGGCGAATCTTTGGAATTCCCCTGATCCCGTCGCTTCCATCGGCTGCTCAACCACCGGTTCGAGCGAAGCCGCGATGTTGGGCGGAATGGCCATGAAATGGCGCTGGCGCGAGAAGCGCCGGGCCGCGGGAAAATCCGTGGAACGCCCGAATCTGATCTGCGGTCCGGTGCAGATTTGCTGGCATAAATTCGCCCGTTACTGGGACATCGAACTGCGCGAAATTCCGATGGAACAGGACCGCCTGCTCATGAGTCCGGCGGAGGTGATTGCCCGCTGCGATGAAAATACCATCGGGGTCGTGCCCACGCTCGGGGTCACTTTCGACGGACGCTACGAACCGGTCAAAGCGGTCTCCGCCGCCCTCGATCAATTCCAAAAGGAGTCGGGGCTAGACATTCCGATCCATGTGGACGGCGCCAGCGGCGGCTTTCTGGCGCCATTCTGCGCCGCCGATCTCGAATGGGATTTCCGCCTGCCCCGGGTGAAGTCCATCAACGCCTCGGGCCATAAATACGGACTCGCCCCGCTGGGATGCGGGTGGGTGGTCTGGCGGGAGAAAAGCGATTTGCCGGCGGATCTGGTCTTCAACGTCAATTACCTCGGCGGCAACATGCCGACGTTTGCTTTGAACTTTTCGCGGCCGGGCGGACAGATCATCGCGCAATATTACAATTTTGTGCGGCTCGGCCGCGAGGGATACACCAAGGTTCACTCCGCCTGCTATCAGACTGCCCAGTTTCTGGCCAAAGAGATCGCGGCACTCGGTCCCTTTGATATGATCTTCAGCGGCAATCCTGCGGATGGCATTCCGGCTGTCTGCTGGACGATCTCGAAGGGTAAAAATCCAGGATACACCCTTTACGATCTCGCCGATCGGTTGTGTGTGCGGGGATGGCAGGTTCCCGCCTATTCCATGCCGGCAAACCGGGAAGACCTGGTCGTCCAGCGGATTATCGTTCGCCTGGGGGTCAGCCGCGATCTGGCCGGCCTTTTGGTGGCCAACTTCAAGGCGGCCATTGAATACCTGACCAGGCATCCGGCCAGTGTGACCGCTGGCCAGCCGGACGGCACCGCTTTCCATCACTGATTCACCATGAATCGCCAGTCGAGTCTTCGGCCCTGGTTGATCTGGACGCTTTCCGCCCTCTTCGTGGTTTTTAACTACATTCAGCAGGTCGTTCCCAATATTATTGCCGTTGACCTGAGCCAGGCGTTCAAGGCAACTGAAAGCACCCTGGGCAACATTGCGGCCTCCTATTTCTACGCTTATGCGATTCTTCAAATTCCCGTGGGGCTGGTCGTTGATCGCTACGGCACACGCCGGCCGCTGGTGATTGCCATTCTGGCGGCTGGCCTTGGCACGCTCGCGTTCTCCCGGGCGCAAGGTTCGGGGACTGCACAGCTTGCCCGCTTGGTCATGGGCGCAAGCTCAGCCTTCTCATTTATCGGCTGCTTGAAGCTGGTGCAGGAATGGTTTCCTCCCGCCCGATTTTCCACCCTGGCCGGGATGACCAATACCGCCGGAATGGTTGGAGCCGCCAGCGGCGCACCGGTGGCCGTTTTGGTAAATGTGATCGGCTGGCGTGCGGCGGTGGCTTGGATGGGAGGAGCAGAACTGATTCTGGCGGTTCTGGTTTTTGCGGTGGTTCGCGATCGAACGGAGGCCGTCAGCCATCCTGCGCCCGAGACTCAATCCGGGGGAATGTTTGGCCTGCTGGCCAATCGTCAGGTGTGGATCAATGCCGTGTATGCCACCAGCATCAGCCTCGTGTTTGTGGCCTTTGGCGGTCTTTGGGGCGAGTGCTATATCCGGAAGGTTTATGATTTGAGCGCGGTTGCCGCCGCCGGCATCGGGTCGCTGCTGTTCCTGGGCGGCATTGCCGGCAGCCTGTTCTTCGGTTGGTATTCCGATTATCTGGGGCGGCGAAAAACTCCGATGGTGCTGGCCGGAGTCGGGGCTTTGGCCACCATGGCTGGCTTGCTTTACCTGCCAGGGATCCCGCTGACCGGATTCAAGCTGGGGCTGTTCCTGGTGGGATTTTTTAGCAGCGCCAACATTATTTCTTACGCCGTTGCCCGTGATCTCTATCCCAAGCTGGCCGGGTTTTCGATCGGTTTCTTGAGCACTTGTTATTTTGCCGGCAGCGCGGCGTCCCAGCCCCTGGTCGGGATGTTGCTGGAGCATGGTAACCCCGGCAGCCAAAGGGTTGCGGGGCTTGCCTCCTTGACGGCCGGCGACTATCGCCATGCCTTGTCTCCCCTCGTGGGCTTCATGCTGGTGGGATTGATTGCATCGTTGCTGGTCAAGGAAACCATGAGCGGCACGGCGCGCCGATGAAACGAAAATATTGGTGGTTGGTGCCTGCCCCAAGACACCCCGCGCGACCGAACTGCGCCATGCTGCACTCCGCCCGGCTTGCCGCTCCATTCCGGCAGCCAAGTTTCGTCGCTCCGCAAAACTAAATGGCGGACCAACAACAGGTTCATTGACGCGGTGACATCTCCGGCCTACGTTCCGGCCATGTGCGCGCGTTACACCCTCACGCTCGAACAGGCCAGACTGGTCATCGCCGGACTGGTCCACATCTTCGCCTTTGCGCCGCGCTACAACATCGGTCCCGCCCAGCGCGTGCCGGTAATTTTGGACACCGCCGAGGGCGTCAAGGCCGTGGAAATGCGCTGGGGCATCCCGTCCGCGTGGTCAAAGACGCTCCACATCAACGCGCAGGCCGAGAACATCCACCAGACCACCACCTTCAAACCGCTGCCGGGCCAGCGCTGCCTGGCGCCGATGGACGGCTTTTACGAATGGAAACCGGACAAGTCGCCCGTCCGATTCGTCCGCCGCCGGCGGGAACTCTTTTGCGTGGCTGGCCTGTGGGCGGATGATCCGTACCGGTGGGGCGAGGCTCCTGACGAGCCGCCCAAGGATGGTGGCCGCAAAGAACGGCTCGCGGGGATCAGCCTTCGCCAGGCTGCGGCGCGACAGGCGCTCGCCCCACCGAAACGGATGGAACGGCACGTTCCTTTGTGCTGCTTACCACCGCCGCCAATCTCATCATTCGGCGGCAAACGCACTTGGAGAACATCTGATCACATTTTACTGGTGGAAACTTGTGCCATTAAGCGGTGAGGGAAGTTTGCTGGAAAACTATTTGAACATGGACGGAACATGCGTTTGGGGACATGTATTGCACTGTGGCTGTTGATAATCGCGCTAAAGGTTTGCGCGGATGAAAAATTGCCGGTGCTCAAGGTGGGTAACGATGTGTTCAGCAACGTGACCGTCGTCGCCGTTACGCCCACGGACATTTACTTCACTTACCCCGGCGGGATGGCCAATGCCAAATTGAAGAAGCTCGACCCGGAGTGGCAAAAGCATTTTAACTACAACACGACCAACGCGCTGGCGGTGGAGAAAAAACAAACTGAGGCCAACGCCAAATACCATGCCCATCTCGGCAGTCACCCGGCACTGCCTCCGTCCAACGAAGACCGTCCCGCGCCGGCGAACGTCGACGCGCGCGCGACCGATTCGACTTCGCCGCGTGTGCTTTTCATCGGCAACAGCTACACCAGCGTCAACAACCTCCCGCAGATTTTCCATGATGTTGCCGCCAGCGCGGGCCACGCGCCGTCCGAAATCAAGGCCGTCACCCCTGGCGGGGTGACATTGTATCAACACCTCAATTCTCCCGGCACGTTGAAGCTCATTGACGAAGGAAATTGGGACATTGTCATCCTACAGGCGCAAAGTCAGGAAGCCGCCATGTCCGAGCAATTCGAGAACATGCGCTACTATTTTCTCAAGGGTGCAGCCGGCCTTTACGACCGCATCAAGGCCGGCAGCCCGCGCGCCAAAATCATCCTCTACCAGACCTGGGCGCGTCACGCCGATTACTGGGATGACCTCAAAGCCGACAGAAGCATCGGCAACAATCCCACTGACATGCAGGCGCGCATCCGCAAATGGCATCAAAACGCCGCTGCGCAGAAAAACGACTTTATCATCGCGCCCGTCGGTGATGCGTGGGAACTGAATTACAAAAATCCGAACGCCATCCGCCTTCATGCGCACGACAATTCGCACCCTGCCTTCAACGGCTCGTACCTTGCGGCACTCGTGATTTACGGTGCCATCTATCATCATCCGCTGAACCTGAACGTCTCCTATCACGGCGATCTCAACTCCGCCGAGACGCTTTATCTTCAGACCATCGCAACGCAGACCATGCACATAAATTTTTTGCCGTGACCGAACATTCTCCATCCATCCGGCATTTTCCACCAGTGGTTGCCCGGAATGAAATCGTTGTGGTCGTTCACATACATTTGCCACGCGAGCTGCAACTGTTTCAAGTTGCCCAGACACTGGATACCCACAGCCCTGGTTTTGGCTCGGGAAAGAACCGGAAGCAGCAGCGCCGCAAGAATGGCGCTGATGGCCATGACCACCAGCAATTCCATCAGGGTGAAGGCGCAGTCTTTTGGCCGCACTTTGTCCATGCGACTCCATCGTATGTCAATAACAATGACTTGTGAAGCGAATCAGGGAAATCCGGGTTGCAAACGGCATTGGCGCACTCGAAAGGGCGGTCTTAAACTTTTTCCAGACCTGTCTCCTCGTTCTGCCTGTCGCTTTCCAATTTCAGCGTTTCAGCTTTCAGGATTTCAGCTTTTCCCGCCCCACGCCCCATTCCTTTTCCCAATCATCCAGCGGCGTATCCCGACTTGGTTCAGATAGTGGGTCAGTTTGAACCTGGATTGGTGGGGCGAGACTCCCGGCGGGCCGATTTTGGCAATAAATCCCATCAACCCCGGCTCGCGAGGACGCTCGCCCCACCAAATTGACCCACTACCTTGGTTCATGCTTCGTTGCCATTCGCGCGGAATCGTCTAAATTTGCCGCGAGCAAAACTTTATGACGCGCTTCTACGAACAACTCGTCGCGGCATTGGCGGAAAACCGGCCGTTCGCGCTGGCGCTGATTTCCGGCACGAAAGGCTCCAGCCCGCAGCGCATCGGCGCCAAGGCGCTGTTTTTCCCCGACGGAAAAATCGTCGGCACACTCGGCGGCGGCTGTCTCGAAGCCGAAGTCCACGCCCGCGCCAAAAAAGCCCTGAAGTCCGGCCAGCCCACAACGTTCGAGATGGTGCTTGATCACAATTTCGGCTGGGACGACGGGTTGATTTGCGGCGGCAGCGTGAGCGGCCTGATTTTGCCGCGCGCGGCGGAAGCGGCGGCACTCTGGCAAAAACTCGCCGCCGTCACCAAACCGGTTTGCTGGGGCGTGAAAAAAGATTTTTCCATCGCACCGGTGGAATGCGGCGGCGACGAATGGTTTTACCAGGAAACGGTTTCGCCGCCGACGGCGCTGTGGATTGCCGGTTCCGGCCATGTCGCGCAGGCCGTCGCGCCGCTGGCCTTGCAATTGGATTTCGCCGTGACGGTTTTTGATGACCGGCCGGAACTGGCGAACCACCGGATTTTTCCGCCCGCCACGCAACTGCAAGTCGGCGGCTGGCATGAACTCTTGAAAGTGCCGTTGCCGAAATCGCCCACGTTCGGACTCATCGTCACGCGCGGCCACCAGCATGACGCGTTGGTACTGTCGGAGTGGATTCATCTTCCGTTTGTTTTTCTCGGCATGATTGGCAGCCGCCGCAAGGCGCGCATCATGCGCGAGCAGTTTTTGAAACAAAACATCGCGTCGGCCGAGCAGTTCGACCGGCTCGCCTGTCCGGTGGGCCTGGAAATCCAGGCCGTGGGCACGCACGAAATCGCCGTGAGCGTGATGGCCCAGTTCATTCAAAAACGCGCAGAATATGTTAACCGTGACAAGTGACGAGTGACACGTGACAGGATTTCGTGTCACCTGTCACCTGTCACATGCCACCGATTAAGGATCAAACGGTATTGGGCGTGGTCATCCTTGGCGCGGGCGCGTCGTCGCGGATGGGCCGGCCCAAGCTGCTGCTGCCCTGGCGCGACACCACCATCATCGGCCATTTGCTCAAACAATGGCGCGACCTCGGCGCGGCGCAAATTGGCATCGTCCTGCGTCCACCAGACGCGCCGCTGGCTGCCGAACTGGACCGGCTGGGTTTTCCGCACGCTGACCGCATTGAAAACCCGCAACCGGAGCGCGGCATGTTCAGCTCGATTCTCTGTGCAGCAAGCTGGCCCGGCTGGAAGGATGAAATCGCCACCTGGGCCATCGTACTGGGCGACCAGCCGCATTTGCGTATGGAAATGCTGCGCCAACTGCTGGAATTTCATGGCGCGAACGCCGACGCGGTCTGCCAGCTCGAATTTGACGGGCACGCGCGGCATCCGGTTTTGCTGCCGCGCCGGGCATTCAAGGCGCTGAAAGTGTCCCAGGCCGAAACGTTGAAGGATTTTTTGAAACGAACTTCCGTCCGCTGCCTCCGCTGTTCCGTGGATGAACCCGGTCTGGCGCTGGATCTGGATACGCCGGAGGATTACCAACGGGCAAAGGGTGCCGGCTTGTAGCGCAGGTTTCCAAACCTGCTGTATTGCCGACTTACAAGTCGGCAAGGCGTTAGGAGCCTGAGATTGTAGGAGCCGACGTGAGGAGGCTCTGACTGAAACCCCGAATTGGAAATGAGTCTCGTTACCTCGTCTCCTACAAAAAATGACAACGGATGGTACCCGTCTGTGCGCGGGCGCTCGTCCTCGAATGGGCGGCATTGCATCGCGCGGAACTACGGCAGGCTTGGGAACTGGCCAGTCGCAATCAAGAGCCTTCCAAAATCGCACCGTTGGAGTAATATAAGGCCATGATTCGGATCATTTCTGCCGAACCGCTGCCACAATGCCGGTTGAAAGTCACCTTCAATGACGGCGTGAGCGGGATTTTCCCCGTTGAACCCGAACGGCGCGGCGGCGTGTTTCTGAAATTGCTTGATGCAAAAATTTTCAATGCCGTGACCGTCAATCCCGATTTCGGCTGCGTGGAATGGCCCGGGGGCGTTGACCTTTGCCCGGACACGATGCATCAGGCCATGACCGGTGCGGCAGCGGAAGCAGAACTCCATTCGCCAATGGCTTTGCGCGAAGAAAAGAAAAAACCGTAGCTGCCGTCGTGGCGGCGTCTCGGCAGAGCGGCGCAAACTGTGACGGGAATTCAAATGGCGGCTTTCTCCCGAAAGCCGCTACGCCGAAGGCGGACTTGTCGCGCCGAAATCGGATGAAGGCGGACGGGGCGCAGCCGCAAACGGGACGTGTAGTGTCGGCGCTGTGCGCCGATACGTTCGAGCCACAGGCTCGACGCTACATCCGCATTCCGAATTCCGCAGGGGCAACGGACTCTTTTCCTGAATCCATTTTGGGAGGACGATTGGGGCAAGGAGCGTTTGAATTGATGCAGCCGGAAGATGAGACCATGAGCGACTTTCTCAAATGTGATTGTCCACACTGCGGACAGCCTATCGAATACCCGGCGGAAGGCGTGGGCCAGACCGTTCCGTGTCCGACTTGTGAAAATCCTTTTGTGTTGTTGCCCTCAAATCCACCAACATCACTCGCGCCGGACAGCGACGCGATTTCCCCTGTGATGGCCGTGCGCAAGCACCTTGGGCGTGAACGTCATCGGCATCGTGTCGGCCAAGCTGGATGCATCGGTGGCGCGGGCGGCGAGTGGGCAGTTGCCGGAGAATGTCAATTACGCGGTAAAGAGTAGTTTTCTGTTGAGCTTCCTCGAATCCGTGCCGGAAGTTTCCGTCAAGCTGAAAGAACCCATCACGGCTGACCGGAAGTTTGAGGACGTGGTGAAATCGGCATAAGACGCTGCCGTCCTTGTCCTCGTTTATTGAATAAGGAAACCAAGAACCCAAGAAGGCGGAAGCGAAGCCAGTTCATGGTTTCATGGATTCCTTATTGAATCCAAAGACGGCGCGCACGGAGTGACGCGCCCTACCTTCGTGTAGTTCGTGTGTTTCGTGGTTAATGAATTCCTTGTTCTGATCTTTCATCCGCCGATGGCGGTCATCGGGCGGCAGGGCTGGTATTGATTGCGGAACTGGTGTTCCAGCGGTTTCACTCGCAGCGCGGTTTCCAGCAATTCCCGCAATGCGCCATCGCTGGCGCCGCTCCGCAACGCCGCGCGAAGATCCACTTCGACATGGTTGCCGAGACAGGGACGCACCTTGCCGTCGGCGGTCAGCCGCATCTTGTTGCAGTTGTCGCAGAAATGCTCGTTCGTCAGCGCGCCGACGAAGCCAACCATGGCGCCGGTTTGTTTCAGCCGGAAATACTTCGCCGGCCCGTGGCCGAGACGGCACTCCGGCTGCGGAATCAATTCATCGTGCCGGGACAGGAATTGCATCACCTCGCCGCAGGGCAGGAAATTTTTCTCCGTCAAAACCTCGGTCGTCGTCAGCGGCATCAATTCGATGAGTCGCAGCGGCAGGCCGTGTTCCGCGGCGAACCGGACCAGCGGCCAGATTTCCGCCTCGTTCACGCCGCGCATGAGCACACAGTTCAGTTTCACGCGTTCAAAACCAGCGTCCACCGCCGCGCGGATGCCGGCCAGCACGCGCGCCACGTCGCCGCCGGTGATGCGGTGGTAAATCGCCGGGTCCAGCGCGTCGAGGCTCACGTTCACCGTGCGCAAGCCGGCATCGCGCAAGGCTTTCGTGAGCGCGGCCAGCTTCATTCCGTTGGTGGAAAGCCCGATGCATTCCACGCCGGGAATTGCCGACATGGCGCGGACGATTTCCGGCACGTCGCCGCGCACGAGCGGTTCGCCGCCGGTCAGCCGGAATTTGCGGAAGCCCAGCCCCGCCGCCACGCGCACGACGCGGACGATTTCCTCCGCCGTCAGATGGTCGGACTGGCGTTCCCAGCCCTTGTAACCCTCCGGCATGCAGTAGAGACAACGCTCGTTGCACCGGTCGGTGACCGAGATGCGCAGGTAATCAATTTTTCGTCCAAACGGATCCATGCAAATTCATTTTAAACCACGAAACACACGAAAAAATTGGAACGCCGAGCACCGTCTCGGCTCGATTCCAATGATTTTCGTGCCGAGGCAGTGCTCGGCGCTCCGTTCAGTTGCCTTCGTGTTTTTCGTGGTTTCCATTTTATTTCTCGTGCGGATCTTCGCCGCGCAAATGCGCCAGCCCTTCGCGGATGGCCGGCGCGAGAATTTCCAGGCACTCGCGCACTGCCGACGGCCTGCCCGGCAGATTCACAATCAAACACGCGCCGCGCGTCCCGGCCACGGCGCGCGACAGGATGGCCGTCTTCACCCGCGTCAGCGATTGCATCCGCATTGCCTCGCCGAAACCCGGCAGCTCTTTTTCCAGCACGGCACTGGTCGCCTCCGGCGTCACATCGCGCGCGGAAATTCCCGTGCCTCCCGTCGTCACCACCATATCACATTTTTGCACGTCGGCGAGCTTTCTCAATGCCGCCGAAATCAATTCCACCTCATCCGGCACGATAAGCGACTCGAATTTCACGGCGTCGCCGAGAAATTCGCGCAACACGTTCTCAATCTCCGGCCCGCTGCGGTCGGCGTAAACGCCCGCCGAGGCGCGGTCGCTGACGGTGAGGCGGCCGATTTTCATGATTGTTCTCGACGCGCGCGATAGCGTCTTGGACTGCGGCAGCCCTCTGCCGCTTTGGAATCACCAGTCCGCGCGCAAAAAGCGCCAGAGGGCTGGCGCACTCCAAGACCTGGCGGAAGCACGAGCGATTCACTCCAAGTCATGTTTCTCCTTTGTAACCACGTGTACATTTTCAATCCGCATGGTTTTGTCCACCGCCTTGCACATGTCGTATAGCGCCAGCGCGGCCACGGTCACGCCTGTCAACGCCTCCATCTCCACACCCGTCTGCGCGCAGGTCTCGGCGATGCAGATAATCTCAATTGCCACCCGTCCAACGCGAAAACTCACCTCGACATGATCCAGCCCCAGCGGATGACAAAGCGGAATCAGCTCCGCCGTTCGTTTGGCGGCCTGGATGCCGGCGATTTGCGCCACGGTCAGCACGTCGCCCTTCGGCAAGACATTCTTTTTGAGGGCGTGAATGGTGGCTGGCGCACAAACCAGCCTGCCCTCAGCCACAGCGCGACGGCGCTGCACCGGCTTGTGGCCGACGTTGACCATGCGCGCGCCGCCGTCGGCGTCGAGATGTGAAAATGTCTTTTTCATTCAATTTAGGCGGTTCAGCAGCACCGCCCTGCCAACAAGGGTAGGGCGGCGCTGCCGCGCGGCCTGATTTATCCGCCGCCAAGCATAGCCGTCACTGGCAAAAAATCCACCCCGGCGAATTTTTCGATTACACCCTGGTTGGCCGGCACGCGGACCAGCGCATTCGCCGCCGCCAGGCAGGTGATGTCGCCGGAACTCGCCCAGGCCAGCGGGCGCAGGCGCGGCGCGGCATCATTCCATTCCCATCGGGCCGGCCAGAGCGTATCGCGCGGGCAGGGTTTGTCGTCGAGTTTTTCAGCAAGCTGCCCGCGCAGAAATTCCGGTGGTACACCGCCGGTCAGACCCGCCAGCGCCGTGGCGACGGCAAAATGGAAACAGACGAAATGCGAGAGCGGGTTGCCCGGCAGCCCGAAGGCCACGCGCGGGCCGTTCACGCCGAAGATCAGCGGCCGGCCGGGGCGCAGGTCAATCTGGCTGAATACGATTTCAAAGCCGAGCCGCTCAAATAACGCACGGGTAAAATCGGTTTCGCCCACGCTGGCGCCGCCGGAAACCAGCAGCACGTCGGCGTTGCCGATAGCCGATAGCCGATAGCCGATAGCCGATTTTGCCCCCTCGAAATCCTCCGGCAAATGGGTTTGCTCCAGGTCGCATGGAAAACTCTGGAGCAGGGCGCGGATGAGGATGGAATTGCTGTTGCGAATCTGGCCCGGTTTCGGCGTTCGGTCCGGCGGCACGATTTCATCACCGGTCGTAAAATGAACGACGCGCAATCGCGGGCTGACGGACGGATTGACATTTCCCGTCGTTGCCAGGATTGCCAGCGCACCGGCATTCAGTTTTGTTCCCGTGGACACAAGCGGCTGGCCTTGCCGCACCTCCTCGCCGCGCCGCCGGACGTTTGTCGAAATCTCCTGGCGCAAGAGACGGAGTTTGTCGCCGTCGCGTTCGACGTATTCCTGCATCACCACGCGCAGGTTGTCGCACGGCAGCGCCGCGCCGGTCGCCACGCGCACGGCTTCGCCAGGTTTGAGCGGGCGCGGTTTCCAGTCGGCAGCATGAATCGTGTCCACGACGGAAAAAGTTTTCGACTCATCATCGGCGAGGATCGCATAACCGTCGCGCGTCGAGCGGTCCACCGGCGGCAAATCTTCCGGCGCGCAAACCGTTTCGCGCAGGACGCGCCCCAGCGCCTCGGCCAACGGCGTGCGTACGGCGGGCAACGGTTGGCAACGGGAGCGGATTTCTACAATTGCTTCGTCCAGAGAGAGCGGTTGGAGCGCCGAGCACCGGCTCGGCGTGGTTCCAATGATATTTTGATTCGTGCCGAGGCGGTGCTCGGCGTTCCGGGCGCTTCGTTTCCAAATCGGCACGTCCTGCTTGAGGCGGTCCATGAATTCAGCCAGCAACGCAATGGCCTCGCCGCGATGCGGCGACGCCACGCCGACGTAAATGGCCGTTTCGCCGGCGGGAATGACGCCGACGCGATGAATCACCCTGGCCGCCCGGCAGGGATGGCGCGCGGAAATGTCCTGCAGCAGCCGTCGGATTTCGCGCCCGGCCATTTCGGGATAGGCTTCGTATTCGAGGGCGCGGATGGCCTGGCCGTTTTCCTCACCACGAACCACCCCGCGAAATTCAAGCCACGCGCCGGCCGTGCCGGGTTGCCCTGGCGGTGAAATATTTTCCGCGATGGGCTGGTCGGTGAATTGGATTTCGATTTCCATGTGACAAATGGTTCAGCCGCCGGACACCGGCGGAATGAGTGCAACCTCGTCGCTATCGGCAAAAATGGCGTCGGGGGCGGCGTACTCCCAATTCCGCGCCAGCCGGACATTCGGGCGATGTGCGGCCAGTGCCGGAAAACGCTGCAATAACTCGGTCCAGAGCTGCGGGGCATTGAGCGGCGACGCGGCTGCGAGTTCCACGGCATCGCAGCGGGTGGCATCCTTGAGTTGGGCAAAAAAGAGAACACGCATGGCCGGAGAATTCAAGCAGTGGCTTCAATCAACAATTTTCCGCCGGCAAAAATCAGCACGCCCGCCAGCACCCGGCTGAAGGTGACGCTGCTCCAGCGCCGCGCGCCGAAGTGCGTGCCGAGCAGCGCGCCGATGACGGCCGGCAGCGTGAGCCAGAGCAGCGGCCCGGCGTGCGTGATTTTTTCCCAGCCCGTGCCGGCGAGTCCGGCGATGGAGTTGAGCACGATGAACCCGGCCGCGATGCCGCCGGTGGTTTTCGGTTTCACCCAGCGGAACAGATACAGCAGCGGACTTAAAAAAACGCCGCCGCCAATGCCGGTCAGTCCCGCCAGGAATCCCAGCACGGCGCCGATGAGCAGCGCCAGCGGCAGGAAAAACTCATGCAGCACCACGTCGTCGGTCTGCCAGCGCGAACGCAGGAGCAGGACAAGTCCCGCCGCCGTCAGCACCGCGCCAAGGATGATTTTATAGACCTGCGGACTGACGTGGACCCGGCTGCCCAGCCACGCGCACGGCACCGAGACGACCGCGAACGACAGCAGCACGCGCCAGTCGAAATGTCCCGCCCAGCCAAACCGCCACCACGCGATGCCGGCGACCAGAACATTGGCAATCAACACCGCCACGCGCGCGGACACGGGTGCGACTCCAACCAGCGCCAGTGCGGCGAGATAACCCGTTGCGCCGCCGTGGCCGACTGACGAATAAAAAAACGCCACCGCAAAGACGGCGGCGAGCAAGATGGTCCAATTAAATGTCGTCAGGTCGTGCATGATGATTTTGAATTATTGATTTTTCACCGTGCCAGTTCAACGGGAAAGCCGGTAGAAACGCTGCGGCTGGTTTGTTGTGGTGGTGTCGTCAAACTGAATCGTTCCTGCGCTGTCGGCTGTCGCCATTCCAATTGTCTGCCAGTTGGTCGTTGTCAAATCGGAACTGGCCTGCACCTGGTATTGCAAGTTCGTTCCGCCGATGCCGGTCAAATGGAAAAGGCCATTTGTAAAATAACCGGAAAGAATTTCAAGCGGCACCGTGTTGAGTGTGGCGGTGACATGAATCAGCGGCTCGTTGCCGCGTCCGTAGCTGTAAGAATTGAACAAGTATGCAATCTGGCCGTCTGCCGCATAGAAAAGAAACGTCACGTCGCCGCCGCCCGACACGTCGGCCACGAGGTTTGTATTGAGCGGCAACGCGTAAGTGACCGGCACGTTGTTACCGGGCGGCACATAGGTGTTTGTGCAAAGGATTTCGTGCGCGCCGGACAGCAAGCCGGGAAGTGAATCGTAGGTGACTCCATCCGTTGTGGGCAGGTTCGGCGTTCCGGTTCCTTCCACCCAATCATCATTGGACAGCCATTCGATGACAAAATTACCACCGTTGATCACGGGGAAGATCGCATTATTTGGCTGCACATTGCTCGTGCCATAGTTGCTGGTCAATTCGAGCGAAATGTTCGTGATTGTCCAGTTGCCCGCACCGTAGTTTGTGTTGAACAGGGCAACGGCATTCGAGAGGTTGAATTTGATGACGCTCTGGAATTCACCTTTCACCGACGCGGCCGGAGCGACGACCAGTGTGCCCGCTCCTCCAAAGTTTAACCCCGTCAAGTCGGCTCCTTCCGGGTTGTTCGGCGAACCGGTGGCAAGAAACGCGTCGGCGTAATCAGTGCCGATATAAGTGACCTGCGCCTTTGAGATCGAACCAAGGCACAGCAGCGTGATGGCAAAAACGATTGCTGGGCGGCGGCTCATCTTTTTCTTTTCTGCCTGCGTGAAAATAGAAACCCGCCGAGCGATGCGGCCAGCAATGCTGCCGCGTTCGGTTCTGGAACCGGGGCTGCCGTGACCGTCAGTTCGGGGTGATTGGATGCAAACTCTCTGGAATTGAACAGGTAACTGACCTGATTGTCTGCCGCGTAAAAATAAAGCGAAACGGCTCCTCCGGCAGCGGCGTCGGACACGAGGTTGGCGTCGAGTGACAGTGAATAATTGGCGTAAACGTTGTTGCCCGGAGGGGTGTAGGTATAAGTGCCCAGCGAGTCATAGCCGGGCGAGAGCAAGCTGGGGATTGAATTGAAGCTCACGGCTCCGTTGGCCGCGCCGTTGCCGCCGCCCGTGCCCTCCACCCAACTGTCATTCGCCAGCCAATCAATGCCAAAGCTGCCAGCGTTGATGGTGTTGAAGATGGCGTTGTTGGGTTGCGCGCCTTGGGTGCCGAAGTTGCTGGCCAGCGATAACGTCAAACCGGTGATGGTCCAATTTCCTGCGCCGTAGGTCGTGTTGAACTGGCTGACCGCACTGGCGGTGTTAAACATGATCACGCTGTCAAATTCGCCTTTGGCTGAAGATGCCGGAGCTATGGCGAGAGTGCCGGCACTGCCGAAATTCAGGGTGGGCGAAGCGCCCGAGAGAAACGCGTCGGCGGTGGTGGTATTGATGGTGAATGACGTGTCCGCCTTGCCGGCGAAGGGGAAGGCGAGAATTATGCCGCAGGTTGCGGCGATCAATGATTTATGTTTCATGGTGTTTGATTTTGTTGTTGGTTTTAGGGTTTCATTCGTGAAGGGTTGCTATCGGGAAAAAGAGCGGCCCCGGCCCATTGGTCTGGCAGCCAAATTCGAGCAGAAAATTCTGCACCTGGTCGGAAAGCAGGAAGTCGGACAACGCCCGTGCTCCGGCGTAATTGGCCTGCGGGAACTTCTTGGGATTGGTTTCCATGACGATGAACGGACGCCGCATGACCGGGTCGCCTTTGACCAGAATTCCCATCCCCTCCGCAGGCATCCTGCCCGTCTGTGCCGGAATGTAACCGACCACCACGTAGGCGTTGTTGGTGCGCGCAAATTGCAGGATGTTCCACTTGGAAATCGTGTCGTCCTTGAGAACCCAATCGCCTTTGGGTTCGGTGTCCGCGAGCCGCCACAAGGTATGCACCAGTTCGCGGCTGCCGATGCCTTGAAAATCCACGAAGCGCGCCTTGGCCTCGGCGATTTTGCGAAGCGCGGCAGCGCCGTTGGTCATGCCCCGGATATGTGCCGGGTCGTCCGGCGGGCCGACAATGCATAATTCATTGCGGGTCCACGGCCGCATATTGACGCCAAATCCGTCGGCGGCGAGATCGGTGGTGATGTCGCCCGAATGCATCGTGAGCAAATCCACTTTTCCCGCGCGCATGGCGGCATCCAGGATGGGCCGCGGGCCGGTCGCCACGACTTCAACCCGATAACCGGTTTGCGCCTCAAACATTCTGGCAATCTCCGGCCACAAACCGGTCATGGTCATGCCGCCGATAACCGCACAGCGAACGACATGATTATCAGCCGCCGGTTCAACCTTGCGGCGGCATGAAGCTGCGAGCAGCAAAGAAAATAAAGCGAAGCAAATCAGGTTTTTATTTTTCACAGGCGGTTTCTCTTTTCATCAATAATTGTGGGCCGAGGCATCGCTGGCCGTGCCGGTGAGCCAGCGCACATCGGCAAGCCCCGGATCACCCACACCGCAGCCCACATACGAACCGGCAAAGGATTGCACCTGACCGGCAAGGAACAGCAAATTAATCCGGGCGGCATGGCGCGCGACGATGCTGTAAGGCTGGGCTGATGGATACGTTGAAGCGTAAGGGCCGGGAGCATCAGCCATCGCAACGACGCACGCCGGCAGCATCACATCACTGAACTTTGTGGCCAGCGGCAGGTTCCACGGCGAAAGATTCATGTTCATTCCATAGGGCAAAAAATAAGTTCCGCCGGGATCATTGGCGGTCGGGCAAATGAAAATGGATTGGGTGTGGGCGGCGGGTTTCACATTGTTCGTGACCATTATTTGAAAAGCAAGGAGGCCAAAATACACGGGCAATGCGTTGAACCAATCATCGGGCCGGTTGATCTGAGCAAGCACTTGCACGCCTTGACCGCGCCTCGGCAGATAATCATTGTTGTCGTCGGCATACATCCCGTAAGCCAGTCCCCACTGACACAGGTTGCCAACACACTGGGTGGAACCCGCCTTTTCCCTGGCTTTCGCCAACGCCGGCAAAAGCATTGCGGCAAGAATGGCGATGATGGCGATGACCGCCAGCAGTTCGATGAGCGTGAACGCACGTCGGCGGGCAACTGGTTTTGGGACACACTTGTTTTTCACCCGGCGCGAATTACACCAGATGCGTTATATTTTGTCAAATATAACGCTTTGATTGTGCCTGGGGCAGGCCGGGGCAAGGTTATGACTTGAGGTGCGACTGCATTTTGTTCCAGGTCGCCCTTGTTGCCTTTGCGGCCTTTGCCTCCATTTGCCGGTAAAGCGCTAGCATTCGGCGTCCCGATTCCGTCAATTTGGCGCCGCCGCCGCCTTCACCGCCGTGCGCGGCGAGGACGAGCGGTTGCTTGAAGCAGCGGTTCATCGTCTGGACGAGCGACCACGCGCGCATGTAGGACATGTCCATCCGTTTTGCCGCCTGGTTGATGGAGCCGGTCTGCCCGATCAGTGCGAGCAACTCCGCCTTGCCGGGCCCCAGCGCGATGTCGCCGCCACAAACAAGGCGGAAGCGGGGTTGCACCGAACGGGTGCGGATTGATTTTGCTTTTTTCCTCATGGGCAACGCCGGCAAATTAGAACGGCCATAAATTCCCCGGTTTGCGTCGCGATTGCAAGAATTCAAATGCCGGCAGCTTTTGACTGCCGGAACGAACCATTTTCACCTGCATTTGTTGAAACTTTCCCGGAAATAAATGTTGTGGCATCGGTCGCCATTGGCTGGCCGCGATTAAATATTATAAAAAACAAAACTTGGAGGCGTCAGTTTGCCCCCATTGGGTAAAAGCGCGCCACCTCATCATCCACCTCCACTGCTACGACGAGTCAACCCCTGATCTTCAAATAACAGATGGGATCAAATCGCGCCCCTTATCCAAGGGAGAAGGTCAGGATGAGGGCGGGCCAAAAATCCATCTTTTTAGTTTTATCTCCATTTCCTAAATTCGCGTCATGTCCTCTCCATTGCGGCAGTATATGCGCCACGGCGCGCGGCGCGGTTGCATTGGGCACGATGAAGCAGAGCTTGCTGTGCCGCTTTCACGTTGGCCTCCTTGCCCTGCCAAATCTCCAAAGCCGGTTGCTGGATGGCGCGGGCAAACGAAAACGCCAGTGCCCAAGGCAATTTCGACTTGAATCGAAGATTCATGGTATTCAAACGGGCCGAGGCCAGTTCAGCGGATTGGCCGCCGGACAAAAATGCAATCCCCGGAACCGCCGCGGGGACGGTTCGCCATAGACTCTTCACCGTGATGTTGGCCACCTCGTCCACATCTTCCATCTCTTCCGGCTGGCGGTCGGTCAATCGCACTTGAAACTGTTGTTCACCGATGGCCGCTTCTTCCACTTCTTGATGCGGGGGACAGGTGAAGCCCGGCAGCACCATGTTGGGTTTGAGAATCATGCCTTCCAGCATCACGCGCTGTGAATTCAGTTGGTTGAAAACGGTTCGCAGGACTTCCTCCGTCACCGCGCGGCACCGCTCCAGGGTATGGTCGCCGTCCATGAGCACTTCCGGCTCGACAACGGGAACCATGCCGGCTTCCTGGCACAACGCGGCGTAGCGCGCCAGCGCGTGCGCGTTGGCCTCGATGCAACTGCGGCTGGGAATGCCAACCCCGATGGCAATCACCGCGCGCCACTTGGCAAAACGCGCGCCCATCTGAAAATATTCCTTGAGGCGTTCACGCAATCCGTCCAGACCTTCGGTGATTTTTTCGCCGGGATGAGCCGCCAGGTCCTTGGCTCCGGTATCTACTTTGATGCCGGGAATGATTCCCGCATCGGTTAGGACTTTGAGAAACGGTGTGCCGTCCTTCTTCTGCTGTCGAATCGTTTCGTCGTAAAGAATCGCGCCACTGATGCACTCGCCGAGACTGGGTGTGGTCACGATTAACTCCCGATACGCGCGCCGGGCCTCCACCGTTTGCGGGATGTCCAGCTTCGCGAAGCGTTTGTTGCAGGTGGGATTGCTTTCATCCATCGCCAACAATCCCTTGTCGTCGGCGACCAGCGCCCTCACGTTGTCTATCAACGTTTGCGTGATCATTTCGGATTGCTCCATTTCCAGTTGCGGATTTCCGGCAGGTCCTCGCCGTTTTTATCAATGTATTGCTTGTGTTCGATCAGCTTGTCCTTGAGTTGCTGCTTCAAGTAGATGCCCTTGTCGCCGGTCTGCGGCAGGCGATCAATCGTGTCCATCACGAGGTGGAAGCGGTCCAGTTCGTTCAGCACCGTCATGTCGAAGGGCGTGGTGATGGTGCCCTCTTCCTTGTAGCCGCGGACGTGAATGTTGTCGTGGTTGGTGCGGCGGTAAGTCAGCCGGTGGATCAACCACGGGTAAGCATGGTAGGCGAAGATGACCGGCTTGTCCCTGGTGAAGAGCTCGTCGAAATCCATGTCGCTCAATCCGTGCGGGTGCTCGGTTGGCGGCTCCAGCTTCATGAGGTCAACGACGTTGACCACCCGGATTTTCAGGTCGGGCAGATGTTCGCGCATGATGGATACGGCAGCCAGCGTCTCCAACGTGGGCACGTCGCCACAACAGGCCATGACCACGTCGGGCGCAGCGCCCTGGTCGTTGCTGGCCCATTGCCAGATGCCGATGCCTTCGGTGCAATGCTTGACGGCGGCGTCCATCGTCAGCCACTGCGGCGCCGGGTGTTTGCCCGCGATCACGACGTTGACGTAATGGCGGCTGCGCAGGCAGTGGTCCATCACCGACAGCAGGCAGTTCGCATCCGGCGGCAGGTAAACCCGCACAATCTCGGCCTTCTTGTTCACGACATGGTCAATGAAACCGGGATCCTGGTGGGTGAAACCGTTGTGGTCCTGGCGCCAGACATGCGAAGCCAGCAGGTAGTTTAACGAGGCGATCTTCCGCCGCCACGGCAGGTGCGCCGTGACCTTCAGCCACTTGGCATGCTGGTTGAACATCGAATCCACAATGTGGATGAACGCCTCGTAGCAATTGAAGAGGCCATGCCGCCCGGTGAGCAGATAACCTTCCAACCAGCCTTCGGATTGATGTTCGCTCAACATTTCCATCACGCGCCCGGCGGGCGCGAGAAATTCGTCGTTCGGCACGGTCGCGGCATCCCATTGGCGTTTGGTCACTTCAAACAGCGCCTCCAAACCGTTGGAGAGCGTCTCGTCCGGGCCGAAGACGCGGAAATTCCGCTGCTCACTGTTCAACTTCGCCACATCGCGCAGGAAAGGCCCGAGCACATGCGTGTCGCCGATGCCGCGTATCCCCGGCGTGGGCACGGCTTCCGCGTAGTCGCGGAAATCCGGCATCCGAAGGTCGCGGAGCAGCATGCCGCCGTTGGCGTGGGGATTTGCACCCATGCGTCGTTTTCCTTTGGGCGCAAGCTCGGCCAGTTCCGGTTTCAATCGGCCTTGCTCATCGAAAAGTTCCTCTGGCCGGTAGCTCCTCAGCCAGTCTTCCAACAACTTGAGGTGTTCGGGATGGGTGGCCGGGTCGGAGAGCGGCACCTGGTGCGCCCGGAAGGTGCCTTCAACCTGCAGGCCATCAACGACTTTCGGCCCCGTCCAGCCCTTGGGTGAATTGAGGACGATCATCGGCCAGCGCGGACGCGTGAGATCACCGTGGGCGCGGGCCTTCTCCTGGATTTTTTTTATCTGCTCCACCGCGGTGTCAAGCGCGGTGGCCATGGCTTCATGCATCAGCACTGGCTCGTGACCCTCGACGAAGATGGGCGTCCATCCGTAGCCGCGGAGCAACTGTTCCAATTCCTCGCGGGTGATGCGGGCGAGGACGGTCGGGTTGGAAATCTTGTAACCGTTCAAGTGCAGGATCGGCAGCACTGCGCCGTCGGTGGCCGGATTGAGAAACTTGTTGGAATGCCACGCCGTGGCCAGCGGTCCGGTTTCCGCCTCACCGTCGCCAACGACGCAGGCGACGACGAGATCAGGATTGTCGAACACTGCCCCGAACGAATGGCTGAGCGAATAGCCCAGCTCGCCACCCTCATGGATCGAGCCCGGGCACTCCGGCGATGCGTGGCTGGGAATACCTCCGGGAAACGAAAACTGGATAAAGAGCTTCCGCAGCCCGGCCTCATCCTGGCTGATGTTGGGATAGATCTCACTATAAGTGCCCTCGAGGTAAGTGTTGCCCACGACGGCCGGGCCGCCATGCCCGGGGCCGGAGACGTAAATCATGTTCAGGTCGTATTTCTTGATGACCCGGTTCAGATGCACGTAGATGAAGTTCTGTCCAGGCGTCGTGCCCCAGTGTCCCAGCAGCATGTGCTTCACGTCCGCGAGCGTGAGCGGCCGCTTCAACAGCGGATTGTCGTAAAGATAAATCTGGCCGACCGACAGATAGTTGGCGGCGCGCCAGTAGGCATCCATCTGGTGGAGCAGTTCCGGCGTGAGTGTATTGGTTTTCATGATTCAATCCTTTTTGTTCACCGCGCCGGCTCCGAGAATGCGACATACCGAGCGCGCAATCATCAGTTCTTCGTCCGTGCGAATCACGCGAGCCGTGACCCGGCTGGCGTCCGTGGAAATCACCCCCGCAGTCTCCGCATTGCGTGACTCATTCAGTTCAATGCCGAGGAAGCCCAGTCCATCACAGATGCGTGCGCGGACGAGCGGCGCATTTTCGCCGATGCCTCCGGCGAAGACGAGCGTGTCCAGTCCGCCGAGCGCGGCGGCAAAGGAGCCGATCCACTTTTTCGCCTGATAACAAAACAGCGCCACGGCTTCCGCCGCCCGAACGTCAGCGGCTTCCCGCGTGAGCAGGTCGCGCATGTCGGAGCTGGTTTCCGAAACGCCGAGCAGTCCCGACTTGTGGTTCACCATTTCGTAAAATTGTTTGGTGGTCATCTGCTCGGTTCTTGCCAGATACGGCGCCAGGCCGGGATCCAGATCGCCGGAGCGGGTGCTCATCACCAATCCCGCCGTCGGCGTGAAGCCCATGCTGGTGTCGATGCTTTTGCCGTCGCGAACGGCAGCCAGACTCGCGCCGTTGCCGAGATGCGCAAGAATCACGCGGCCAGTCGTTGTTGCCGGGTCGCCAAGCCGCGCGAGCTCTTCCATCAGATAAGCATAGGACAAACCATGGAAACCGTAGCGTTGAATTCCCTTGGCGTCGAAGCGTCGCGGAATCGGAAAGAGCTTGGCCACGCGCGGCATGGTTTGGTGAAACGCCGTGTCGAAACAGGCCACCTGGGGCAGTTTCGGATGACGCCGGCGGAACGCCTCAATCAGTTCGATCTCGCGGGGCAGATGATCCGGGTCGTATGGCCTGATACGATGCAGTTCATCCAACAAGTCCTGGGTGACAATCTCAGGCTCGGTGTGTTTCATCCCATGGACCACGCGGTGTCCGACAGCCCGGACCGATTCGAAACCATTCTGTTTTTCCAGCCAATCAATCAAGGAATTCGCTGCCGATTTGTGGTCGGCGGCGGCGAGGCTGAGGCTCCCCTGCCCTTTCCCGGTCGGGTCATTGAAGGTCAGATTTGTCCCGCTCAGTCCGATGCGGTCAACCTTTCCATAAAGCCCTCGCTTCAGCGGTTCGCCAACTTGATAGAGCGCGAACTTGATGCTCGACGAGCCGCCGTTGATGGTCAGGATGTGTGGGTTAGCGGGTTTCATGGATGACTCCTTCGTTATTCTGCAATCCCAACGAAGCCAGTTTAGCGCACGTGGACCTGTAATCCGTGTGCAGAATGCTTCGAATCCCCAAACCTTCCGCGACCTGGACGAACATCGGGGTGTTTTCGATATAGACTACCTGCCGGGTTGGCGTCTGGGCGATGTCCAGCGCAAGCCGATAGATGTCCGCGTCGGGCTTGCGGACGTGGACGAAGCAGGAGGAAATAAAAGAATCCACAAACCCGTCCAGTTTGAACTTGCGAGTCCGATACGCATTCAGTTCGCGCCCTTCGTTGCTGACCACGGCGATCTTCAATCCATGCTTTGCCTTGAGTTTGCGAACCAACTCGATCATCTGCGGATAAGGCTTGGACTGCGCAAACATGAAGCGCCGGAACTCCGCGCGGGTGAACGGTCGCTTTTGGTGGAAGACCACCCGACCCAAATATTCTTGCAGCGTGAGCTTACCCTCTTCGTAGGTGTCGAAGGTCAGGTGATGCCGATCCTCCATCTCGGCCCAGTCGAGCTTGAAATAATTCGCCGTCCGTTTCCGGGCATGATGATCCCACCCGTCGGTGAGCAGGACACCGCCAATGTCCAGGAACAATGTTGTGATCGGGATTGCTCTTTTCATGTGGCCGGTGGTTGGGAAGTCTGGAGAATCGGCTTCGTCATGGCCTGGTACATCATTTCCTCGCTGAGGAATGGTGAACCATGGAGTTCGTACCCGGCGTTTAATTTTTCGTTCACTTTCCGCGCCAGTTCGTCATGGGTTGCGGCATCGGCGTGAAAAGGCACCGCGATGATCATGTATTCGATAAGAGTTTTCATGTTATCCGAGATGTAGTCACGCAATTCGCGTTGTGGTGTGTTTATCATCGTTGCCATAAGATTCGTGGATCTTCCAGAGGAATTGCTACTCCGTCGTAGTGCGGTATCACTCGCGCCGTATAGTCAGTTGGTGGCCGCGCCGCAGACACTGCCGCGCTGTAAAGATAACCGCGCGACTCGCCACCAAGTTCGCGAGCGCGTTTCATTTCTTGCCGCACCGGAACGCCGCCGTTGACTCCGTCGGCGTAAAGCTCCACCCGCACGACCTTCGGGTCAAGGTCTTTGAAATAGACTTGGACCTCAAATACATGCTGGTCACCTTTGGTCTCCACTTTTAATTCGCCGAAGCGCAGCGCAGCCCATTTCTGTTCCAGACTGTGCCGCCAATCCACCATTTGCCTGCCGACTGCGCCTTTGTTGGCAATGCGTGAAAGATAGGCAGTAGCCGCCGGGAGATAGTGTTGCTCAGTGTATTCGCACACGGCGCGGTTGGCGGAGAAGCGCGGGGTCAACCGCGCCATGCTTTCACGCATTCGCGCGACCCAGGCCGTGGGAATGCCTTTCTCGTTGCGGTTATAGAAATCGGGGATCACCTCGCGTTCGAGCCGTTCGTAGAGCGCCTCGGCTTCCGCCGCGTCCCAAGCCGGATCGTCGCCGTGTTCCTGACCGTCACCGAGTGCCCAGCCCACTTCCGGCGTGTAGGCTTCCGCCCACCAGCCGTCCAATTCCGAAAGATTGATGCCGCCGTTGACCAGCACCTTCATGCCGCTCGTGCCACAGGCCTCCCACGGTCGCCGGGGCGTGTTGATCCAGACATCCACGCCCTGCACCAGGCGTTCGGTCAAGTGCATGTCGTAGTCGGTGAGGAAAACCGCATGAGGACGAACCTCCGGTCGGCGAATGAACTGTATCCATTTCTGAATCAGGGCTTGTCCCGCCAAATCCGCCGGATGGGCCTTGCCCGCAATGATGAGTTGCACCGGGCGCTGCGGATTGGATAACAAACGCAGCAGTCGCTCCGGGTCGTGCAGCAGCAGATTTGGTCGCTTATAGGTCGCGAAGCGCCGCGCAAAGCCCAGTGTCAATGCGTTGGGATCAAACAGATGTTTCGCCTCCTCAACTGTCCCGGACGATGCGCCGGCGGCAGCATAGTGCCAAGCCAGACGCTCGCGGGCGTATTCAACCAGAGACTTGCTGGTGGCGATGCGAAATTGCCAAAGGCTGTCGTCGGAGACGCGGCGAATGTCCTGCTCCAAGGCTTCCGTCTTTCCCAGCCAGCGGTCTTTGCCACAGGCCTTGGTCCAAAAATCATCGGCTGCTGCCGAGTCCCACGTCGGCATGTGGATTCCGTTGGTCACATGGCCGACGGGCACTTCGTTCGCTGGCCAATTGGGAAAAAGAGGCTCAAAAAGATGCCGGCTGACTTGACCATGCAAGCGACTCACGCCATTCACCGAACCGCTGCCGCGGATGGCCAGATAGGCCATGTTGAAACTCTCCGACGCGTCGTTCGGATTCTGGCGGCCCAAGGCCAGCAAATCATGGAGGGTGATGCCGAGCTTTTGCGTGGCATAACGACCGAGGTATTGTTCGATGAGCGCCGGAGTGAAACGGTCAAACCCGGCGGCCACCGCCGTGTGCGTGGTAAAGAGATTCCCCGCCCGCGTGGCGGCCAGCGCCACTTCAAAAGGCTGCGCGTTCTCCTGCATGAAACTGCGGGCGCGCTCCAACACGGCAAAGGCCGCATGACCTTCATTCAAGTGACAGACTTCCGGTTTGATGCCCAGTGCGGCGAGCAGCCGCCAGCCGCCAATCCCAAGCAGCAGTTCCTGCAAGAGGCGCAACTCCGGTCCGCCGCCATACAACTCGCTGGTAATCCCGCGATGCGCGGGAAAGTTCGCCGCGTCATTGCTGTCCAGCAGGTAAAGTTTCACCCGACCGACCTGGACCTGCCAGGCGCGCAGCCAGACCGAGTATCCGGGTGCGGCGATCTCCAACCGCAACCATTCGCCGTTCGCCTGGCGTAAAGGCGTGATTGGCAACTGTCCGGGGTCGTTATATGGGTAAAGAGCTTGTTGCGCTCCGTCCTTGTCAATCACCTGGCGAAAATAGCCTTGTTGGTAGAGCAGCCCCACGCCGACCACCGGCACGCCCAAGTCGCTGGCGGCTTTGAGCTGATCGCCGGCCACATTGCCGAGACCGCCAGAGTAAATGGGCAGTGCTTCGCTCAACATATATTCCATGCTGAAATAGGCCACACACTTCAAGGGCGACTGCGGATGATTTTTTTGAAACCACGCGGGCGTTTCCGCCGCCTGATGCTTGGCTCGCAGCAGGTCATCAATGTTCTTGCGAAAGGCAGGATCGGCCAGCACACGCTGGAGTTTGTCCTTCGAGACAGTCTGCAGGACCACCCAGGGGTTTTGAGTGAACTCCCACAGCGCAGGATCAAGCTGCCGCCACACTTCGTCGGCGCAATGATTCCACGACCAGCGCATATCCAGCGCCAGCTCTGCCAGAGAATCGAAGCCTTCAACATCCGTAGTTAATTGACAATAGATCGGCTTTCTGACAGATATTTGTTTATTCATAGCTTTTTCTTTCGTTTTGGCTTGGACGGAATCCCCGGCTTCGGTCGTGACACCGCCAAAGCAGCATTGATGATTGTCTGGGCTTCCGCCAGGATGCGGTGCAGATGCTCCTCCCCTTGGAAGCTCTCGGCGTAAATTTTATAGATGTCCTCGGTGCCGGACGGACGTGCCGCGAACCAGCCGCTTTCGGCAATTACTTTCAATCCACCGATGGGCGCATCGTTGCCCGGCGCATGGGTTAGGATGGTCTTGATTTTTTCGCCCGCCAACCCGGTGGGCTTGACCTGCTGCGGTGAAAGTTTCGCCAGCCGCTCCTTTTGCTCCGGGGTGGCTGGGGCATCAACACGGTCATAGACAGGCTCACCCAACTCGTGCCTGAATCCGCGGTAAATCTCGCCGGGATCATGGTCCGTCCGCGCGGTGATCTCTGCAGTGAGCAAACATGGAATGAATCCGTCCTTGTCCGTTGTCCAGACGGTGCCATCCAGACGAAGGAAAACCGAACCGGCGCTTTCCTCGCCGCCAAATCCCAGCGAGCCATTGAGCAAGCCATCCACGAACCACTTGAAACCAACCGGCACCTCGAAGAGCTTCCGGCCCAGTTTGGCGGTGATCCGGTCAATCATCTGGCTGCTCACGATCGTTTTCCCGACCGCCGTCGATTGGGACCACTTTGGCCGGTTCTGAAAAAGAAAGAAAATTGCCGCACAAAGGTCGTGATTAGGCGGCAGCAATCCGTCGCCTTTGGTGACAATCCCATGCCGGTCGTGGTCGGTATCGCAGGCGAATGAGAGATCAAAACGATCCTTCATTCCGATCAGCCGTTGCATCGCATAGGGCGAGGACGGGTCCATCCGAATCTGGCCATCCCAATCCACCGTCATGAACCGAAAGGTGGGATCAACCGTCTCGTCAACCACCGTCAGGTTCAAACCATGGCGCTCCGCGATCCGCGCCCAGTAATGAACGCCGGCACCGCCCAGCGGATCAACGCCCAGATGGATTTTCGCGCTGCGAATGACGTCCAAGTCGATGACATTGCCGAGGTCGTTGACGTAGGCGGTAAGATAGTCATGCCGATGCGTTGTCGAGGCGCGCAGGGCCTGCTCGTGGGAAATTCGTTTCACCCCTTCGAGCCGGGCTTCGAGCAGCGCATTCGCCTTTGCCTCAATCCAACTGGTAACGATGTTGTCCGCCGGCCCGCCATTCGGCGGGTTGTATTTGAAGCCACCGTCATGCGGCGGATTGTGTGAGGGCGTGATGACAATCCCGTCGGCCAGTCCCTTTTTGCGCCCGCGATTGTAAGTCAGAATCGCATGGGAAATCACCGGGGTCGGCGTGTATTCGTCCCCTTCGGCGAGCATCACCTCGACCCCGTTGGCCGCCAGCACCTCAAGCGCGGTGGCGCAGGCCGGAACGGAAAGCGCATGGGTGTCGATGCCGAGATACAGCGGGCCGGAGATATTTTGCTGCTTGCGATACAGGCAAATCGCCTGGGTGATCGCGAGGATGTGCCATTCGTTGAAAGCCAGCTTGAACGACGAGCCGCGATGTCCTGAGGTGCCAAACGTCACTCGCTGTTCCAGCACGGAAGGATCTGGAACCTCGGTGTAGTAGGCCATGATGAGCCGCGGCACATCGACCAGTATTCCGGGTGGCGCCGGTTTTCCGGCCAGGGGACTTATTTTCATGACGTTTTCTTTGGTGGTTTGCTTTCGAGTTCCGCCACTTTCGCCAGACGGCGACGAAAACGCTCCGCGCCGGTGAATTTCGCGGCGAGAAATGTCTGCACCAATTCCCAGGCAAGGGCGTGACCGACCACGAGGCCGCCAAAACAGATCAAGTTCAAATTGTCATCCTCGACGCCTTGATGCGCCGAAAAGTTTTCGTGAATCAAGCAGGCCCGAACCCCCGCCACTTTGTTCGCGCAGACCGATGCTCCAACCCCGCTTCCGCAGATGCCCACGCCGCGCTCCACCATCCCGGCGGCGACCGCGCGCGCCAGCGGCACGATAAAATCCGGATAGTCATCGTCCTCTTTCGGCCGGCCATCGCCGAAGTCAACCACTTCATGACCGGCTTCGCGCAATTTCCCGGCCAGATATTCCTTCAACTCGTAACCACCGTGGTCGGCGGCGATGCCGATGCGTTTCGGTGTCTTAGGCAAGAGGGTCAAGGTATCAGCCTCGTGTGTGTTCGCATTTTCAATGGTTACGCAAAAAGTTCCTTCAGTTGGATTAAGAATCATTTCAGCCTGATTGTTTGCCAGAACTTGATTCCAAACGTGGCTTCGCATTTTTGGCGGCGGTCATGGCGCGATAGGTCACGGGCACCTGCCACTCGGCGTAATTCGGACTGAAGGTTTTCATGGCGCTGATGATTTGCTGGCGGAAAGTTGTTTCAATCAAATTCCCCTGTCCCGGCCAGATCTTGAAATGGACACGGACAAAATCCCAGCCGCCACCCGGCGCCGTTTCCACCGGGCCAATGACCGGCTCGCTCAAAATGATTGCGCCGAATTGAGCCCACATGCCCCTGGCGGTGTTCCCGATGGCCTGGACGGCCTTGTCCCGGTCCGCGCCCGCCGGAATCTGGATGTCCGCATATGCAAACACCCCGCCGTGCGGAAACCGGCTGACGTTGGCAATGGTGCGGTTGGGAATGAACACAATCTGGTTGTAAAAATTGCGGAGCGTGGTGAAACGCAGGCCGATTTCCTCCACCCGGCCCATGACGACGACGGTGCCTGCAATCTCCACCATGTCACCCACGTCCATCGTGTCCGAAAAAATCAGCGTGAGGCTGATGACCACGTCCTGCACCAGTCCTTGCGAGCCGAAGCTGATGGCCAGCGCGATGATGGACGCGCTCGCCAGATAACCCGTCAGGTTCACCCCCAATTCCTCCAGCACCAGTCCCATCGCAAAAAAATACATGACGAACGTCACGCCGTTGGCGACCAGCTGGATAAGCGTGATGAATTTCGGCTGTTGCGTGACGAAATCGAGCGGGCTTTTCTGCGCGTGGCTTTTGTGGATGAGCCATTCGCTGATGTGCCGGATGGCCTTGACCGTCAGATGCACCAGCACGGCCAGGGCCACGATGAGCACCAGCCGCGTTCCGGTGGACGACTCGTGGCCGGAGAAATAGGCGTAAAGGCGGCCCATCACCGTTGTATCCGGCAGAGCCGACAATAAAACTGGAGACCGATTTGTCATGTTTATCAGCAACCGCGCTTAACTTGCGGCAGAAAACCGGCACCGCGCGGGAATATGCGATTGTGCGGGACTTATCCCTTCACTTTCTTGTTATTTCTGGCCGCTCTCTTTGATCTGTACACCCAACTTTCGCTGAAGTGCCGTTACGACCACCTCTGCTGCCGCCTCGACGCTGAGCGCGGCTGTGTTGATGATCAAGTCGTGGCTCAAAGGGTCAGTCACATCGTGGCCAAAATGGCGACGGACCGACTTTACCCGCTCACGATCAATTCTTTCGACTTCAACCCGGGCGGCCTTCAGACTCAAGCGCGCTTTGTCGGCGATCCGCCGGATGCGCACCTCAATCGGCGCAACCATCCGCACACTCAAACCGAACTGACCGGGTAAAATAAACCGTGCGGCGTGGCCGACAATGACCACGTCCCCCTGATGACCAAGCGTGAGCACCACTTGCTTCAAATAGACCAGGTAGCCTGATGTGCCGATCTCCTGGAGATTCAGCAATTGGCCAATAATGTCCTGGATCGTTGCCTGATCACGCTCATCCAAACTCTCGATTAATTGGCGGCGAATGTGAGCCTTTTTTGCGATTTCATCCACGATTTCGTTGTCGAAAACCTGCCAGCCCAATCGTCTTCCGACCACTTGGGCAACGGCGTTCCCGCCAGCGCCCTTCTCGCGAGAAATGATCAAGTAGGGTCCATAGAACAGGTCGCCCTCCTTGCCCCGCCCGGGTCGCCGCTCACGATTTTCCAGGCGATTTTCCAGGAGTTCGTTGGCTTGAAAAACGGCGATTTGCCTTTTGATATACTCTTCAACGTCAATCATAACAATTCTTGGAATTCTTAATTTCCGTCTGAAGCTATTATATCCGGCCGGGCGCTCAATCCAACATTTATTCCCGTGCGTTTTGGCTCTTACTTTTTTAGGCAGGACAATTATGCCGCCTCGATGGAGTACAATGATTCCGCTTTTCTGGTTGAGCGTGGTGCTCAAGGAATGGCCGCTGTCGTTCCCTGCGAAACATCCCAGCCGCCACCCAGCGCTTTGATCAACTGGACGCTCGCCGTCATCTGTTCCATCCGGAGGTTCATCGCCGTCCGCTGATTGGTCAACAGAGCGGTTTGCGCGGCGATCACATCGAGGTAACTGTCCAGGCTGGATTGGTATCCACGCAATAAAATATTCCGCCGCGAACGCCACGATGAGTTAAGCGGTAACGTGTTTTCATAATTCTTTCACGAAACCGCGAGGATAAATAAAACCGCTTCCGAAGAGGTAGCGTGCAATCAGCGAGTAAGCGCCGAGTAACGCCAAGTTCTTACGGAGTAACCAAAATGGTGTCCGTTTTGGTGTCCGTTACCCACTATCACCTGCGTAATCCGTTGCTGCACCGACAGTTAGGAGTGGTGGCTGGGGGCGGAATTGAACCGCCGACACAAGGATTTTCAGTCCTCTGCTCTACCAACTGAGCTACCCAGCCTAAATTATTGCAAACATTGGATATTTTTCGCTTTTGAAAATCTTATATTTTCGTGTTGCATCCTGTCGTTGCATCCCGTATATTGTTCTCTGCTATGATAACACTATCCGAAACGATAACGGCAGGCGCACAAAGCCCGGTTACGAAACGCACGCCCCGTTCAACCAAGAAATCAATCTGGTGGAAGCGAGGCGAACATCTAGTCCAGCATACGCCAACGGGGACATTTTATTGCCGGTTGAAGTTCAAAGGCAAGACGATTCGTGCCAGCCTTAATACGGATGTTTTCACCACGGCGCGGCTTCGCTTGCCGGACAAGCTCAAAGTTCTACGCAAACCAAAGGCAGAAACCGGCACGTTCGGGGATGGACGGCTCAAATACGAGGCGGAAACGCGCAACGGTTACACGTCAAAGAAAAACCGATTCGTGAAACTCGCGCCTTTGAGCATCGCCTACCGCTTGCGCTGTCTCGAATGTCTCCGGCGTTCTCTGGTCGAAACGCTGATTCATCCGGGCAAAACGTGGAAGTCATTGAGCGAACAAACCCGGCACGATGCGTTCGCCAAACTGGACGCGATGAACGCCCGCGCCTTCACCCAAGAACATTGTGGGGCTTGGCAATCTCGTTTCTCGGATTACGCGCCGTCAGTCTTTAACAACACCGTGAACACGTTTCGCCGCGTTCTCGAATTGGCCGGATTGCCACATGATGACAACCCGGCTTTCAAAATCGGGCGCAGAGACATTCTCGAAAAACCGATTCGGCTTCCGCGTCCCGAACAGTTTGACCGCATATTGGAATTGATTGAAACCAGTGGCGCGGCACAGGCCAAAGATTGCGCCAACCTTGCCCGCTTTTTGGCTTATACCGGGGCAAGAATATCCGAAGCCAAGCAAGCTGTTTGGGGTGACGTGAACTGGCAGGAAAACACGCTCACCATTCACAGCGTAAAGGTTCGCGGAGCACATGACGGAAGCGTAACCCGCACGTTGCCGATGAATCCAGCCTTGCGCCAACATTTGGAACAGTTGAGCCAAGGCAAACAACCGGAGCCATCCGACCATATTTGCTCCGTGTTTGAATGTCAAAAGTCACTGGACAGGGCTTGCCGGTTGGCAGGCTGCAAGCGACTGGTTCATCACGATCTGAGACACTACTTTGTGACCAAGTGCCTGCAAGCCGGGGTTGGCGTGTTCACGCTGGCAAAGTGGATTGGACACCGGGACAACGGCAAATTGTTGTTAAAGGTTTATGCTCACCTGCAAGCGGAGCACTCACAACAACAAGCCAACTTGGTTCAATTCGGGGCGACCCCGTTGCCGGAAAACGTCCCGCAGTTGCCAGCGGCTACAACCGCGAATTAACCCCATATTTAGCATAGCGGACACCCTAAACAAACGCGCCACTCCCAAACGTGGCGTGATTTTTTGCACTGGGAACATACGAAATTGCAAAAAAAGTTCATCCGCTTCGCCTGACAGCCTTGCTCATTTTGCCGCGCGTTGCTACGCTCCGCACAGATGCCAGCAACTTTCGAGGATGCTTTCGAGCGGGTGAAAGAATTGGCCGCAACTTTCAAGGCCAACGAGAAATTTTATGTTTCGCAGCAGTATGCGCCGCGTTGGATCGCCAGATTGACGCGCTGGTGTATGAGCTTTACGGCCTTACCACCGAAGAAATTAAAATAGTTGAAGGGCTAGCCGCATGAAATTCGATTCGAGTATGATTTACGTTTTGCTGGCAGCTTTCGCGCCGATGATTGGTTTGATTGTAGTAATCATTTTTGATCGCGCATGGCGCAAAAAAAACGAAAAGCCTCCGCAAACGGAAAAACTTTTGCGTCCGCCCAGTCATTCGCTTTCGCTCCGCCTCGACAAAACCATTGACGCAGTAATGGACAATATAATTGCTGCGTGCAGTCTTTCGGCCTTTGCGGGAGCGTGTTTTGCAGCGTTTCATTCCTTGATCGTCGCCAAAGCTCCGGCTTCTTGGCTGTCAACTTGCCTTTTTATTCTCGCAGCATTCACAATTTTAAGCGCATGGGCAGCGATCAAGGCGTTTCGCGGTTTTAAGGAAGCGCAAAACATTCGTCTTGGCATTAGCGGCGAGCGGGCCGTGGCAGAGGCATTGAACGAAGCGGCGGACTCCGGCTTTCGTGCGTTCCACGATCTGCAAACCGATAAAGTTGGAAACATTGACCATGTGGCCGTTGGCACACGTGGAGTTTTCCTGATTGAAACCAAAGCCCGGCGCAAGCGCGGCGGTAAAACTGGACAGGCAGCGCATGAAGTTCTTTACGATGGCGAAGCGTTGCAATTTCCTTTTTTCAGGGATGGCGAGCCAATTGAGCAGGCTAAACGCAACGCCGCATGGCTTTCCAATTATTTGCGGAATAAAACCGGGGAGCCGGTGGAAGTTTTTCCGCTGGTGGTTTTGCCGGGCTGGTTTGTGAAAATATCCACCAAAGGGATTTTTCGGGTAAATGTAATGAGCGCGAATTATTTGCCGGGGTTTTTACAGCGTCAGGGCGAAAAAATTGCACCGGCACAAGCGCGGAGAATCATCACGGCACTGGATGAAAAATGCCGAGACGTGGAATTTTAATGAATTTATAACCGTCCAAACAGGCGGAAACGACCATCTTCCACCTGAAATCTGCGTCGTTAAGGGGAATTATGGCCGTCTTGTTAAGCCTTGCCGCGCCGGTTTTTTTCATCTAATAACTGACCGTTCGGTAAAAAATTATGTAAAAACAAAAAACTAAAACTTTAGCGCAGCTTTGGCTGCGGTCTCACTGAAAAACCGCGAACTTTTTTGTCGAGAGACCGACCTAGCGCGCGCCCAACCGGGGCGCGGCTTGGCGTATCTCTCGACGGGCGCTTCGCGGTGCCTTCAGTGGGGTGCGTTAGGTTCGCGCCCTTTGTGTTCCGTAGCGGAGTTGTGCTGAAAAAAGCACAAACCATGAAAAAAATAATTGCACTCTCGCTTGTCTTTATTTCGGTAATTATCAGTGGTTGTAAGCCAAATACGCAGCCCATAGACACGCACCCAGCAAACCTTGTTGGAAAATGGAAAGCGGAGTTCACAACGAAAATCACTCCATTAATGGCTTCAGAAAGAGAAGCGAATGTCACAATCGGAATAACTACAGAAACGAATGGCTCGGCTAACTTTGAGGAAATAGAAGTAGCGCATAATCTCACTCCTCAAACTGAAACCATATCAGGGTCTTGGAAGCAGACAGGTGATTATCTGATCATTGAGAAATCCAATGGCGGGTTTGTTGCGTTCCGCATCTCTACTCAATCTACAAACCAATTAACAGTTTTTGCCCGAACGGGAAAGACGATTCAATTCAATCGAATTCCTTAAATTATTTGGAAAACCTAATAGCAGGCCGAGGCTGGAAAGGAATTTCTTTATGAAATTAAAAAAACTGCCGCTTGCCGCATTTGCTTTTTGCGGTTTCTTCAATGCCGTTAATCCCGTCTTCGCTCAAAACTGGATTGGCACAAGTGCGCCCGGTAAAGGTTGGGTTTCCGTCGCCTGTTCTGCTGATGGAACGAAATTGGTGGCGGTGCCTGACGGTGACTTTATTTACACCTCGACTAATTCGGGAGCAACGTGGACGGCGGCGATCACTGCGCCAAACGCCAATTGGCAAGCGGTAGCCTCATCCACGAACGGAAGTAAATTAGTGGCGGTGGTCTATTCCGGTTTGATTTACACTTCAACCAATTCGGGAGCAACGTGGACGGCGGCCACTGCGCCAAGCACAAATTGGCAAGCAGTAGCCTCTTCGGCAGACGGAAATAATTTAGTAGCTGCGGTGAGTGGCGGATTGATTTACGTCTCGAACGATTCAGGAACAACTTGGGCAGCAACCAGTGCGACCAGCACGAATTGGGCCTCTATCGCCTCGTCAGCGGATGGAACAATGATAATGGCAGCGGTGCATGACGGTTTGATTTACAACTCGACTGATTCAGGGGCAACTTGGGCAGCAACCAGTGCGCCGAGCGACGGTTGGACTTCCATCGCCTCTTCTGCTGATGGAACCAAACTGATAGCAGCAGCATGGCAATCTGGATATGGCGACAATCTGGTTTACACTTCAGCCGATTCGGGAACAACTTGGACAGCAACGAGTCTCGGCAGTGGTGTATGGTCTTCTGTTGCTTCTTCAGCGGATGGAACAAAATTGGTGGCAGTATTAGGTGGACTTTATAATTTCGGCGGTCCGATCTTTGCCTCGACAAATTCGGGAGCAACTTGGGTTTTGACCGGTCCGAGTGATGTCAATGCTTATGCTGTCGCTTCATCGGCAGATGGAACAAAATTGGTGGCGGTGGCGGTTACAGGCCAGATTTATACGTCGCCCTATTCGGGAGCGACTTGGATTGTTAGTTCCCTCACTGCTGAACGTTTTTTTGTCACCTCATCGGCAGATGGAACAAAATTGGCGGCAGCATTGTCGGGTTTCATCGCCTATTCGGCGGACGGAAACACACTGGTGACCGCAGACGACACCAGTTGGATTTACGCCTCAACAAATTCTGGAGTAACTTGGACGGCGGCCAGCGCGACCACTGCGCCAAGCATAAATTCGCAGGCAGTAGCCTCTTCGGCAGATGGAAACAAGTTGGTGGCGGTGGTTTATCCCGGCCTGATTTATACTTCTACTAATTCGGGAACAACGTGGACGGCAACCACTGCGCCGAGCACAAATTGGATGGCCGTTGCCTCTTCTGCGGACGGAAACAAATTGGTCGCAGTGGCAGGGCCATATTCTGGTTTAATTTACACCTCAACAAATTCAGGAACAACTTGGTTGGCAACCGGCGCACCAAGCACGGCTTGGATTTCCGTCGCCTCCTCGGCGGATGGAAACAAGTTGGTCGCGGCGAGTTTTTATACGATTTACACTTCAACCAATTCGGGAGCAACTTGGACGGCGACAAGCGCGAGCGGTGATATTTGGGATTCGGTTGCTTCTTCAGCAGATGGAACAAAACTGGTGGCTGTGGGTTTCGGATCGGTTTATACCTCGGTTAATTCAGGAGAAACTTGGCAAGTGACTAGCGCGCCAAATCAGAATTGGTGGTCTGTTGCCTCTTCGGCAGATGGAGCAACATTGGTCGCAGCATCAGCGGTATCGGCTTATTCTCACTACGGCCTGATTTATACCTCGCAAGCTACCTCGACGCCACAATTGAACATCACGCCAACATCTAACAGCCTCACCCTTTCTTGGATTATCCCTTCAAGCAATTTCGCATTGCAGCAGAATTCTGATTTGACTACGACGAACTGGACAAATGTGACTAACACGCTGGTTTTCAATCTTACGAATTTACAAAATCAAACGACTTTGCAATCACCCGTAAGCAACTGTTTTTACCGGCTCAAATCTCAATAGAAAAGCCGAATATAAAACCGGACGCTGGAACCGGAAAGCCGGACGGCAAACCGAACGCCGGAACCGAGAAACCGGACGGAAAAACCACCGCAAACCGAAAAACTTCTGCGTTCGCCGGGGTTATTCGCTTTCCATTCGCCTAGAAAGAACTTTCGATTCGGTTTTGGATTGTCTATTAACAGCATCGGTTCTTTCCGCTTTTTCCAGTGTTTGTGTGGTTTCTCTCGCTGGTTTACTTGGGGCAAAGCCGGACGGAAACCGGATGCTGGAACTTGTAAACCGGACGGAAACGCCGGTCATTGGCGTTTTAAGGCTAAAACGGAAGGAATTTGAGGAGGAAGTTCGGAAGCGGATTCCGCCTATCATCCACCACAGTAATTTCCGCAAAATTTTGCTCGTTATCATGTGATTGTATTTCGGTTTTCCATGCTTACTGAGAGATAACATAAGGTATGAGTCGGCCAATTTCGGGGGAACGCCGCATTTTTTTACCCAATGCACTCAAAGGTTTACACCTTTAATGCTCAATCCTTGTTCCACAATCGCAGTTTAGCTGGTCGCAAAGGCTGCTTTATCTCCGGTTGCCGCGAAACTGACAAAACCTCGCCAAAAAGTGATTTCACCCTTGTATTATAAGGGTTTGCTCAAGTTCTGTCAGTTGCCGCGAAACCCTGCCAAAACCCTGCGAAACCTGCCAAAACCCAAAGTGGTTTCGCGGGGTTTCGCGGCAGTTTCGCGGCATGGTGTAAAATGAAAAAATCACTTGTAAATAAAGAGGATTCTTTATTTTACAAAGGGGTTTTGTCAGTTTCGCGGCAAGTTGTCGCATTTACGGATTGGCCGGGGGTTATTTTTAACCGGAAATAACGGGTTGGCCGTCCGCCTTTGGGCTGCTCTGGCGTGTGCCATTCAGCCAAGCCAGCCGCAACCAGCCCGGCCATGATTTTTTCGACCGCTGCCACGTCACGCCCGCCTGCCCCTGCGCGCGCGGCGGCGGCGGCGGTGATTGATCCGCCGTTGTGCCGGGCGAAATAAATCAGCTTGTCGGCCTGCCGCGCGTCGCCCTTGTGCGTCAAGGTGTAGTAAATGCGGCGGGTTTCGTTTTTCAGCCATTCAATCCAAACAAGGGCGGCGTCGAGCGTGTCGGCTGAAATCGTGTTGGCATTTTCGCCGGGACTTGGCAGGTAGCTTTCGCGGACACAGTGAAACACCAGGGCGAGCCGCGCCGCCTGCCCTTCAAGTTTCGACCATGCGCTTTTGAGCCGGTCGGATTTGAAGGCGCACATTTCCGCGCCATGCGCGTTCACGAAATTCACGAATCGCGTTTTGGCCTCCGGCGAAAAGTTCAACGTCACCGGCTCGCGGCGTCCCGTTTCGGCGTCAATGTGCGGTGCGAGTTTCAGCAAGTCGCAGAACAAATCCGCATACTGCCGCGTAAGCGCGGGCGGCGTTATCGCCTCGCGCCACTGCCGCGCACGCTCTGGCGGCATCGCCATGATAAAGCGGGGGGCAAGTCCATTGTCAAAATGCTTGGCATCATCGCCGGTCAAAAGATTCCGCAAAACCGGCTCTTGAATTGTGCCGGTGACGCTGACAAGCGCGCGAAGAATGTAAATTGTTTTTTTCTCACCGCCTTTGCGGTCAATGCGGACGGCGTTGCCGGAATGAAATTCCAGCCATTGCGCGGCCTCGTTCCCCTCGCTGTATTTGTCGAAACCGCCAAGCCAGCCGGAAAGTTCATCACGCGCAAGGAGCAAGCCGCGCGGGTTTGTGTCGAGGAGAACGCCAACTGATTCAAGCGTTGCGTCGCCAATGTAGAAACTTGCAAGCTTGGGCGGCGTCGGCTCCGCGCCCTTTTTGTCGCGTTTGATCCATTCAGCAACGGCGGCTTTGTGCTTCGCTTCGGCAAGCCGGTGTTGCTCAAAAGCCTTCTTTTGAGCTTCTTCCAAGCCGTGCATGGCGGCTTTCATCGCGGGCGTTTTGAGCTGGCCAGATGGTGCAATGACGAGTGACCACACAACCGGGAATTCAGTCCAACCGGCTTTCACTTGGACGGCGCGGGCGTCGCCGATGGCGGCGGCACACGCGGCGAGCGCGGGCATGGCGACAAGGCACGCGTCGCAACCGATGGCCTCGGCAGACTTGGCGACATACTCTGCGAGCGGCGGCGGCAGCCGGTCAATCGGTGGCGGCGAGTATTGAAGAATTGGGCTGGCGTTATCTCCTTCCTCAAAATCTTCCGGCACGATGGACTCCGGCACAAATGCGCCGGGCTGTCCGGTCGTGGTTGGTTCAATGGGGGAATTCATGGGAGCAAATTCCAAAGGCAACGGTGGGTTTCAAAATCGTCCGCGTGGATGCGGGCGCAGTCATTCAAATCTTTTACGGGCGAGCCGTCCGCTTGGCGAATTCCGGCGAAGTTAAATGCGTCAACGTCCGCGCCAGCGTCGGCAATCTGTTTCGCCCAACGGTTCGTTGCGGCATCGCCAGTGGCGTCAATGTGCCGAAAAATCCGCACGCGCTTGCCTTCAAATAATCGGAGCGCGTCGGCGTGAATGTTCGCGCCGCCAAAAATTGCCACTGCCGCGCAATCATGTTCGCGGTTTTCCGTCCAGATGAAGTGATGAGCCGCGAGCAAGTCCGGGCTTCCCTCGCAAAAGGCGACGGTCGCAAACGGCGCGGATTCCTCGACGCCTACCGGCCAAACCGCTTGCGAGCCGCGCAACGTCCACGCCTTCGCGTTCGCCGTCCACGGCTGGCCGTCCATCCGTCGCGCTTGTGCGACGCGGCGCGAACCGTCCAAGATGAACCAAGCCGCGTGTCCCCGATACTGGCTGAATCGGAGCAAGCCGCGTTCATAAGCGAGCCTCACACCTTCAATTGAAATCCCGCGCAGTGACGCCAGCGCGGAAAATTGGCTTTCGGCGGGCGATTGGTCAAAAAATGACGCGCTAAAATCGGCTGTGGCGCGTTTTGTTTGGGCGTCCGCTGTCGTCACCCTCGGATTTTTCCACCGTGCCGAGACGTTATCCTTTTGCGACAAGCCGGACGATTTCGGCGGCTGGTTGAATTGCTCTTTGGGCGTCGTGGCGCGGCGCGCGTCTGCGAGTTTGTGGCGCAATTCGTTTTCCGTCCAATGCGGTTGGCAGTGCGTCACATTCCATTCGCAAAGCAGTTCCCAAGCGGCGGATTCATTCAAGCCAAACTCGACCGCCACACAAGCGGCTTTGAACGTGGCAGCGTGTCCGCCGCTGCCAGCAATCGCGGGCGGCAGCTTGGCGAGATAGGCGCGGGCACGGTCAATGGCATTCATGGCACGCGCGGCAATAGGAAAAACAAGCGGCACGCGCAGAGGTGCGTTTGCGCGTGCCGTGCCGCCGCCCGTCGCTACACTCGCCAACGGACAGCAAAAATTGTTTGTCGCACCTCGTCATGGAAAAATCAGCCGCCCAAAAAAGTTTCCCAAAAGCCTTTGGGTTTTTCTGCCACGTTAAGTTTTGGGCGATATTCCTCGATCATGGCGTTTTGTAGGTCGAGCGCGCTGGCGGCGGGGCAACGCACTACGGCAACCTCAACTTTTGACACCGGGAACGTCGGTCCCGCCGTTTTACCCGTCCAATGTTGGAAGTGGCGAAGCATGGTTGAATAAAGCCTGTCCGAGTGCGACTCGCCGCAATACAGCACTTCACCCAAGAAGCCCGGCTCGCGGATGACATACACGCCGGACTTGCCTTTCAACGCCTTTACCCACTCGGCGACCGCGCGGCCTTCTTTCACTGGTCGAAATTCAAGTGACATGGTGTTTTGGGGTTGGCGTTATTCAGCTTTCAATTGTTTCGCGCAAAAATCTTTGGATTTCCGAAAACGGAATGAGTTTGTGGCGCAAGGCCGTTGAACTGTGAAGCAGGCCGCGTTTAAGCAGCCGGTGAACGGTTATGTAAGAGACGCCGAGAATCTCGGCGGTTTCTTCCATCGTGTAGGCCAGCCGGGGCAATGTTTGGCTGGCGTTATCTGTTTTTGAATCAGGCGATATTGTGTTCATATCGCCTATCCATTTATAACCCTCCTTCGCTAAAAGCTACGAGCGATTAGTTTTTCAAAACTATTAACTCACCCTAAAATTACTTAAATTCGTCGAAATCACCGGAAAAAGAGAAATCCTCAAGGGGGTCAATTTCTCCATTGTATGCTCGAATAGCTTCGTTGTAAGCATCGGAAAACTTTTTTGCCAGACGACGGGCAACGCTTGCGGCGCTGCGCTGGCCAGGATTGGGTTTTGTTACAATCCCAAATTTTATGCAGTCCAAAATTTCGATGTAATTCCAAGACACGCCGCGAAATTTTTTCCCCTTTAACGGATGTGGCGGAGAAATCTTTTGAGCAAAACGGTATTGGTTTATGTATTCCAAAAATGCCTTTGTCAAAGTTTTGTCATCAAGAAACAAATTCCACTCGATACGATGGGGCGAGACCGTCCATCCTAATAATTCCGGCTTTGGATTTGGACTAAAAATTTGGCGGAAAGGTGGTTCAAATTGGGCACCCCATAGCGTGTAGGCAACTGTTCGCTCAGTTCGTGGCAATTCCAGATAGTTTTCCTTGAACATTTCCCCACTGCTTGAACGCCGCATGAGTTCATAGTTTCGCGCGATTTCTTTGGTTTTTCTGTCAAAGGAAAAACCAAAACCCGTTTTTTTGTGCGGGTTTTTTAAAGCCTGACGGATTTCACCCCGTCTCCACCACCAAATTTTTGTTCTTAACTCACGAAGTTTTTTCCGCTTTTTGGGCGTGAGTGATTTTATCCACGCTTTGATCTTTCCAAGTTCTTTTGCCAATGGCGGATATTTTCCCGTTGGCTTTTTGGGTTTCATGCGACGGAACTTTTGTCGAGGCAAATGATATTCGGGGCATGATTTTATGAAAAGAAAAATCACTTTGACTGCGTTCAGTTTGTTGCATCCCTCTTTGCATCCCTCACGCAAGTTTTTGGGCGGATTTCGGTAAAAATGAGACAAAAAGTTAGACAACGAGCCGGACGTGTAATGGCGACGAAATGTCCATGAAATAAGGAGAAAAAGCGTAAGACAAGATGAGCAAAAAAATTTGCGAAATTTCCGTTTCCGATTTTCAGTCCTCTGCTCTACCAACTGAGCTACCCAGCCATAACCATTGGAAACATTGACTAAAACCGCTATGCACTTTTCTCAATTTTGACATTGCATACCGTCGTTTGATGCCTTGGTGTTTTGACATGACATTGACCAAAAACAACGACCAAACGGCGGTCGCAATGAGCAACCGGAAATTAACAGCGTCCAGCAAAACGTCAATTTCAAAAGACGGCAAGTGGAAAACTTGTCTGGGTGTTCCCGGCTTGATGCTCTACATCCCCAGTGGGCAGTATTTCGCCCGCGTCAAAGTCAAAGGCGTCGTCCGGCGGGCCAGTCTGGGAACGGATGTTTTCTCGACGGCCAAAGACAAGCTGGCGGGCAAGGTGGGCGAACTGCGGAAAGACCCGGTGCCGGTCGGCACCTTCGGGGACGGGTGCAACAAGTATGAGCAGGAAACCCGCAACGGTTACACGAACGCCAAGAAGCGGCTTGTCCGGCTGGCTCCCTTGTCCATTGTTTACCGGCTGCGGTGCATTGAAGATTTGCGGCGGTCATTGGTCGAATGTCTCTCCCACAAATCGTGGAAGCAATTAAACGAGCAGGCCCGGAAAGACGCGCTCGCCCGGTTGGACGCTTCTTGACGCCAGCGAGATCACCAAGAAGGTTTGCGGGGAATGGCAAACCCGCTAGCCGGTCAACCCTCGCGGGTTTAACTTCCGTGCCAGTTATGGTGCGATCCCTCAGCCGCATACGAAGTAGAGATGCGCCACCCTTTCAGCAATTCTTTCTTGTCTTTAAGCAGGCATGCTTTCAGGAATACATAGAGAAATGGTGCTTGCGCATCGGACGCTGCAACAAATGAGGATTCGTACCGATCCAACATCCGTGATGCTAATTCAAAGCGGACGGCATCATCCCCATTCGCAAGGTCCGGCAAGATATATTCAACCACGATTCCAAGACCAATCCAGCCCAAGGTTTTTGTTATGCGTAAGGGTAAGTAATACAGTTCGGCCATCGGGTCTATGGTGTAGCAGAGAGCGAATGCATCTGCGTCAATTGAGATCAGTAATTGTTTCCAAATAATTAAATCCAGCGCCATTACATCTCGTAGCACATCATGGGCGGAAGATTTAGGTGAAATTTCTTTGGCCTTAATCTTGTTAGCTGGTTACGCTGAAAGATTACATTTTGAGACGAATGCAGTATTCTTTTTGACTTTTTATCTCGAACAGTGGACTTTTTAACTATAATTTACCGGACTTTTGCAGAAATTGTTATGCTTAAAAAAACTTTCGTTGGAGTGGTTAATATTCATCGTCATAGTGCCCCGACTTGCGCTTCAAAAACCTCCTTGCTGACGCTGAAATTATTCGTTTCCAGCATATGGATAACCCGGCGGAGTGCCTGTCAGGTGAACAAGCCATTCCCGACATGTAGCCGTTTGGTTTCGTGTCTTGGGCTGGTGCTTCTGGCATTTGATTTCTCCAGTCAGGTTCTGGCACAAACGCAGATCGTGAACTGTGATGCGCCGGTACAGAGCCGCAAGCGTGGCATAGCTGTAAATTCCATGTCCGCTGCGGATTTCGAGGCTGTGGCGCCGGGAGTATCGTGGTATTACAATTGGGGCGCAACCCCGCTGACCTTGCCTTCCGATGTGACGATGGATTTCATCCCGATGGCTTGGAATGGTTCTTCAGGTTTTCAGACCTCCATCAGTTCTTATCTCACGGCCGGAAACCGGCCTTGGCGGGTATTCGCTCTCAATGAGCCGAATTTGTTGGGGCAAGCTTACATGACGCCTTCCAACTCGGCCGTTACCTTTCTACAGGTCAAGGCGATTTGCGATCCCTATGGCATTCCAGTGATTGCCCCCCACATGGCAATTGGTTCCGCCGTAAGCTCAAGCATCACCGCGTATGATCCCATAATGGGGTCAAACTACGTTTACACGTACCAGGAACCTTTCATCGCTGCGTTTCTTTACTACTGTGGTTCGACACCGCCAACGGGCATGGGAACACACAGCTATGGCGGCTACGGTGAGATTACCTGGATAACAAGCACCATGAATACCGATTTCCCCACTCAAACCGTCTGGCTGACCGAGTTCAATGCGAGCGGCGTCGGCGGCAACACAAACGCTGCCACCGTTCTCGCCAATCTGATCCCGGCGGTGGATTATTGCGAACGCACGCCCTGGATTGAAGGCTACTCTTGGTTCATGTCGCGGATCACCGGAGATACTAATGACAGCCTGCTTACCAGCAGTTCCGGCGTCTTGACCCCGGCGGGCCAAGCCTATGTGCAAATGCCGGTGCATGAGACAAACCTTTATTATCGCATCCCCGGGCGGCTTGAGGCAGAGCGATATGTCACCATGAACCAAATGAACATTGCGCCGACGACCGACACGAACGGACTTGCCGACATGATAACCGCGGCCGCGGGAGGAAGCTTGTACTATAATATTCAGGTTGATACCGCCGGGAGCTATCCTTTGGACTTTCGCGTTGCCGGCGCCATCGGTCAAATCAGTGTGTACGAAGGTGGCACGCTGCTGGGGACAGCCAATATCACGCAGACCAGTTGGTCAACGGTTTCGACAACCGTTACCTTGCCGGCCGGCACGCAAACACTCGAAGTGGTCCTTTCCGCAAACGCTCAACAACTAAACTGGATGGAATTTGAGGCGGTCAATGGTCCGGTGTCCGTTCCGACCGGTTTGAGCGCAACGGCAGGCAATGCCCAAGTGGTTTTGAGTTGGTCCACTGCCGCTGGCGCAACCAGCTATAATGTCCAAAGCTCGACGACCGAGGGCGGGCCTTACACCACCATCGCCAGTCCGACGACAACCAGCTACACGAACACCGGCTTGGTCAACGGCACGACCTACTATTATGTGGTCTCGGCGGCAGCCGGGAGCATTGTAAGTTCAAATTCCGTCGAAGTCGGCGCCACGCCGGTGTTGTCACATGTAAATTTGGCGTTGAACCAACCGGTCACTGTGAGTTCGACTCAAAGCGGCTATCCCGGAAGCAATGCGGTGGACGGAAATACCAGCACCCGCTGGGCTTCCGCTTGGAGTGATCCGCAATGGATTTATGTGGATTTGGGGGCAACCTACAACATCACGGAAGTGGACCTTTACTGGGAAACGGCTTACGCGTCGAGTTTTCAAATCCAGGTTTCCTCCAATGCCGTAAACTGGACCACGATTTACAGCACGACCACGGGACAAGGCGGCGTCCAGTATTTGACCGGGTTATCTGGAACGGGTCGTTATGTGATGATGTATGGGACGGTGCGTGGGACGGGTTATGGCTATTCCCTTTGGGAATTTCAAGTCTTTGGAACTCCTGTGCCAACCAATCAGCCACCCGTGCTGGCGGCGATTCCCAACCAATCCATTATGGCTGGCCGGACACTGCTGGTCACCAACTTAGCCAGCGATCCCAATATTCCGCCACTGCCCTTGACCTTCAGTTTGCTCACTGCTCCGACCAACGCAGCCATCAATTCCAACAGTGGAGTGTTCACCTGGCGACCGACCATTGCGCAATCGCCCTCCACGCAGACCGTCGCTGTGGTCGTCTCGGACAATGGTGTGCCCATCATGAGCGCCACCCAAGGCTTCACGGTAACAGTGATTCAGCCAGTCGCGCCTGTCCTCAATGCCGTTTCCATCACCAACGGCCAGTTTGGGTTTTGGATCAACGGCGATACTGGGCCGGACTACACGATCATGGCTTCCACCAACCTGTCTTCCTGGAATCCAGTATTCACGGGCAATTCGCTGCCGGTACCTTACTTTTGGGTGGATACCAACTTGGTGTCTTATCCATTTCTCTTTTACCGTGTCTTATTGGGCCCTTGACCCCGTGTGGTCAAATAATTCATCCGCGGAATTTCGCTGCCGTCATTCTGCCTTTGTTTTAGGGCGTTTAACCACGAATATGAGTCAACGTATTATCGAACCCCGCCTCCAACGCCCAACGCCGGTAACCTTTATCCTGGATCAATTCGGAGTCGAGACATTTCGTAAAAAATTTTTGACAAGTAGTAAAATACGTAATATAGTATCGCACAAAGTTTCACATTTTGTATGACTTATTGCGCTTTTTGTCATTAAAATGTTACCAATGCCGCCAACAACAAACATGACATTAAGTGTTTTACACAAGGATGGCCGAACTTCCAAGTTTATGGCGTTGGTTGGTAATGTTGTTCAAGCCGGGAGCCCTGAAACAAAACTGGCCAGAGTGGTGGCAAATCTGATTCTCATTGCCGGCTTGATTTCAGCGAAACCAGCGTTTGCGCAAAATACAAATATTCTCACCAATCCAGGATTTGAGACGGGCAGCCTCTCCGGCTGGACGACCTTCGGCAATACCATTGGCAATGTTTCCGTACAATCCGTTCCGAGCGTTGCTCATAGTGGAACTTACTACCTCAAGACTTACGGTCAGTTCATTGGTGCGACCAATTACTCGGGCGTTTATCAGGACAATCTGTCGGCTCCGAGCAACAACTACACGGCTGACGGCTGGGCCTATACGCTCTACAGCGACGGCAACGGCATTCACGGGGAGGACGCGATCTGGCTCGAAGTAAGTTTTCGAGACGCGTCATACAATGCCCTGGCTCTTTACCGGTCGGTGGTCGTGACCAGCAATAATTTGGCCAGCTTCGGGGGGGCGAACACCTGGTTCGATTTGCAGATAACCAACCAGTGCTTCTTTACGAACGCTTCGGCACAGATACTGTTACCCGGAACAGTAACCAACACCGTGACCAGCCTGGTGGCTCCGGCGGGCACGGTCTATGTGCGGTATCAAACCGTTTTTAGGCAGGGTCCGGATAACGCAAATGCATCGATGTATTTCGACGACCTCACGCTGAACCAAACCGCCGGCACGGTGGTCGTTCCTCCCGTCACGCAGTGGAACATTGTCTGGAGCGATGAGTTCAACGGCACTAACATCAATACGAACAATTGGACGTTTGAGACCGGCAATAATGACGGATGGGGCAACAGCGAACTTGAGTATTATACCGGCCGCACAAACAACGCTTACGTGAGCAACGGGCTGCTGCACATCGTGGCGCAGCAGGAATCCACCAACGGATACAGCTTCACATCCGCCCGCATGAAAACCGAGGGCCTTTACAGCACACCAAGTTACGGACGTTTTCAATGGCGCGCCAAGTTGCCCGCAGGATTCGGCATGTGGCCGGCTCTCTGGATGATGGGAACAAATTACCCCTCCGTCGGCTGGCCTGCCTGTGGAGAAATTGATGTTGTGGAATACCCCGGAAATACGACTTATAACCAAAGCAGCCTCCACTACGGAACAAGCGGTACAGTCAACCAAACGGGTTATTACTATTTTACCCTCGGGAATTCGATAACCAACTTCCACACTTACGAATTGGATTGGTCCGCCTCTTCAGAACAGTTTTTAGTGGACGGCCTACTTTATGAAACCCAGACCGTTGGGTCGCCTTTCAACGCGCCTTTCTTTTTTATTATGAACCTGGCCGTGGGGGGCACCTACCCTGGCACTACGAGCGCTAGCGCCATCATAGCATCCAACACTTTTCCGAAGGAGATCCAGGTGGATTACGTGCGGGTTTATGAGCAAACAGCGCCGCTCGCTTTTTCCGTGGGGCCACAATCGAATGGAAGTTTCACATTGAGCTGGCCGACCAATATTGTTTGCCACTTACAAACACAAACGAACTTCTTGACCGGCACAAATTGGTTTGACGTGGGTGGCACGACAAATCCGTTTGTCGTATCGCCCGATCCCAATAACAACTGCGTCTTTTATCGGTTAGAATCGCCATAAGACAATGTGCGCTGTTTTTCCCGCAAGTCACTCACAGGATGACGAAGTAGCCTGCACGATTTAAGAACCTTGGTTTTTGAAAACCTGCAATTAATTATGATACGCCAATTGATTTTTACCATGGTGCCGGGTTTGTTCCCGGGTGGAACTGGTTGGCTGAAGAGGCGGGAGCGGGTCGAGGCCGAACCGCCGGTTTTACGGCGAGGCCAGTTGCCGTATGGCGACTCGCTGTGGGACTTTGAAATTTATCCCGCCCTCTGCGCCGGCGCTGGCAATCGCCCTCAGCGGGACAAACGTCGTGATTTTCTGGCCGACGTCGGCGAACAACTGGTTGCTGGAGACAGCGCCGGGGTTGGGATTACCCGGCGACTGGAGCACCCTAACGACCGCTCCCTTGTTCCTGAATTCAGAATACATCGTCACGAATGCGGTCGGTGCGGCGGCGCAATTCTACCGCCTCGCACAGAAACCCTGAGATCTGCCTTCGTGCGCAATGAACTTGTTTTTTTCATCCCGCGGGCTTTCGGACAAATCTTGGCAGATTCCGGTTGAATGTGCATAATCTGGTTTGGAAATGATCAGATTCAATTTTCCGAAGGCCCTGTTTATGAAACCAACCATCCACCTGGCGGGGTTAAGGATTCCAGGCGCGGCCACGGGCGCCGTGACGCTGCTGACGGGCCTTTTGTTTTTCCTCACCGTCCCGCGCCCGGCCGGCCAGGACGCTCCGCTGCCGGAATTGCAAACGGCCGAGCAAGTCCGGCGATTGACTCCGGAGCAGGCCGCGCGTCATTATCCGGTGCGGTTGCGCGGGGTGCTGACGTTTTTTGACCAAGTCCAGTTTTACCGGTTTTTCCAGGACGACACGGCAGGCGTGTATCTTTTTCCGAGTGACGCGTTGACCAATGCGGCCTTGGCCATGGGAGAATTGGTGGAGATCGAAGGCCAGACCAGCCCCGGCGAATATGCGCCGACGGTCACGCCGCAGCAGACTAAAATTTTGGGCGCGGGAACCTTCCCTCCCGCCAAACCGGTCTCTTATGAAGATCTGGCCAGCGGCGGGGAAGACAGCCAGTTCGTGGAAATTCACGGCATTGTCCGCGCCGTCAGCTTTGACGCGCAAACCAAATACTATTCGATTGAGATCGCGACGGGCGGCGGCCGTTTGACGGCGCTGGCGACTCAACTGCCCGTCCGGCGGGAGGAAGATTTGGAGGACAGCACCGTCAAAATCCGCGGTGTGTGCATCAGCCGTTTTAATCTGCAACGGCAGTTGTTCGATCTCCGGCTGCTGGTGCCGCGTCCCACGGACCTGGTGATTGAAACGCCCGCGCCCAGCCATCCGTTCGACGTACCCACACGCCCTATCGAGCAACTGTTGCAATTTACCCCGCGCGGTCCTTACGGTCACCGCGTTAAAGTCAGCGGCATGGTCATCTACCGGCGCGACGATGCCCTGTATCTCGAAGATAAAACGGAAGGGCTGTATGTGGAGACGCACCAAGCGGGTTCTTTGTTTCCCGGTGACCAGGTGGAAGTTTTGGGTTTTCCCGCCAAAGGCGAATACATCCCCATGTTGCAGGATGCCATCTTCCGGAAAACCGGCGCCGGCCCGTTGCCGGCACCGGACCTCGTCACGGCCGATGAGGTATTGAAAGGGACGCACGATTGCCGCCTTGTGCGGATTGAAGCCACCGTACTGGATCGAACGCGGTACAGCCGCGAACAATTTCTGGTGCTGCAATCCGGCGGTTTTATTTTCAACGCCTATCTGGAGCGAAAGGATGTCGGCGTGGACTTTTCCTATTTGCAAAACGGCTGCAAAGTCGCCGTCACCGGCGTCTGCCTGATTGAACGGGGCAATGACTGGCATGTCGGACCCGACTGGCGTGCCAAATCTTTTCGCATCTTGTTGCGCTCGGCGGGTGATATTTTTGTGTTACAAGAGCCGCCCTGGTGGAATTTGCGGAAATTGCTGTGGATGGTCGGCATCTTGTGCGTAGTCGTGCTGGTCGTGCTGATGTGGGTTGGCGTGCTGCGCCGGCGCGTCCAGAAACAAACCAAGATCATCCGCCAGCAACTTCAGACCGAGGCGGCCTTGAAAGAACGTTATGAAGACCTGTTTGAAAACGCCAACGACATGGTTTTTACCCACGACATGTCTGGAAACATCACGTCCATCAATAAAACCGGCGAACAAATACTGGGCCGCCCCCGCGACGCCATCCTGTCCAAAAACCTGATTGAATTCGTGGTCGAAGAACAGCGCGCCGCCGCCGCCCAATGGCTCGCACAAGTGGCGAAAAGCGCGGAATTGCCGCCGGCGGAGTGGGACTGCCTCAATTCTGCGGGACAACGCATCCGGCTGGAGATCAGCACGCGCGTGGTCGGGCGGGCGGGGAAACAAATGGAAGTGGAAGGCATCGCGCGCGACATCACCGAGCGAAAACGGTTGGAGCGCGAGATTTTGGAAATCAGCAGCCGGGAACAACGCCGCATCGGGCACGATCTGCACGACGGCGTTTGTCAGCAACTGGCTGCCATCGCCTACCGAATGGACATCCTGGCCGAACAGTTGCAGGAAAAGGGCGTGGCCGAATCATCCGAAGCCGAACGGGTGGGCGGACTGGTCAATGAAGCCATCAACCAAACCCGCGGCGTGGCGCGCGGACTGTTCCCGATCGGTTTGGAGGAAAATGGATTGGTGTCGGCGCTGGAAGAACTGGCCGTCAATACCAGCAATCTGTTCAAGGTCCGATGCCAGTTCTCCGCCGAAGGGCAGCTTCCCAAAGAGGAAAATGGCGTTGCCTTGCATTTGTATTACATCGCGCAGGAAGCCGTGTTGAACGCGGCCAAACACGGCCGGGCCGACAACATCTCCATCTCCCTGACGCGCGCCAACGACCGTTTCATTCTGGCCATCCGTGACGATGGATCGGGTTTTGAGTTGTCCGACCACGGTTTCAAAGGGATGGGCATCCGCATCATGCGCTACCGCGCGCGCGTCATCGGCGCAACATTGGACTTGAAAAGTCAGCCGGGACAGGGCACTCAAATCAGTTGCGTATTTTATGCGACCGCCTGAATACCCCCGTAAATCGTCCAAAATGAACGAAGCCGCCGGCAATCCGGTTGATTCGCCGCAGGGAAATATCCGCCCGTCCGTCAAGAGCCGGATTTTCATTGTGGATGATCACGCCATGTTTCGCGAAGGCTTGCGCTATCTCATTGACCGCGAGCCGGATTTAACCGTGTGCGGAGACGCAGCGGACGCCGACGAGGCGTTGCGAAACATTGATGAGTTGAAACCCGATCTGGTCATTGCCGATATTTCCTTGTCCGGCACCACGGGCATTGACCTCATCAAGGCCATAAAGAGCAAGTATGAGGACCTGCCGGTTCTCGTGGTCTCCATGCACGAGGAGTCCCTTTACGCGGAACGCGCGTTGCGCGCCGGAGCCGCGGGGTATGTGATGAAACACGAGCCGGCCAAGACGGTGAAACTGGCCATCCGCAAGGTGCTCGGCGGTGACATCCATTTGAGCGAAAAAATGGCGACTTCCATGCTGGGCAAATTCATGCGCGGCGGTCAGGCCGGGCCGCCCCCTTCGCCCATTGAATCGTTGAGCGACCGCGAATTGGAGGTCTTTCGGATGTTGGGCGAGGGCAAAATCACACGCCAAATCGCGGAGGAGCTGGATTTGAGCATCGCCACCATCCACTCCTTCAGAAATCGGATCAAAGAGAAGCTGAATTTGAAAAACTCCACCGAATTGATGCTGCACGCCATCCAATGGGTTCGCGGAGGCTCCACCGGTTGAGCCGTGCTTTTCAAATGCCCCAGCCTTTCGTTTCATTGATTTGCGCCGGATGACTGCGCCCGTGGATGGCTGGCGCGGCGATCGCGTTGGGAACCTTCACCGCGCGAGGGGATTGGCAACTGGTTTGGAGCGACGAATTCAACGGCGTCTCGATTGATACGAATCATTGGAAGTTTGACACCGGAAATCATCATGGCTGGGGAAATCACGAATTGGAGTATTACACCGACCGTCCTGAGAATGTCTGCGTCAGCAACGGCGTCCTCCACATTATCGCCAAAAAAGAGTCTTACGGAGGGCAAAACTACACCTCCGCTAAATTGAAGACATTGGGATTGTTCAGCCAAACATACGGTCGCTTCGAATTCCGCGCGAAATTTCCCGGGAGACAGGGATATTGGCCGGCGCTTTGGCTGATGCCCGAACATTCGGCCTATGGCCGCTGGCCGGCCAGAGGTGAAATGGATGTCATGGAAAACAAGGGAAACGATCCCACGGTGGTGCGGGGAACCATCCATTACGCGGGCGCGGATGGCCGCCATCTTCAGTCCACGGGAAGGCACACGTTTCCCCGGAATGACGGAGCCACCAACTTTCACGTGTATCTCCTGGAATGGACGGCCAACACCATCAACTGGTGTGTGGATGGCCGGCGGTATGAAACGCAAACCAATTGGTCCACGGCGGGGGCCGCGTATCCGGCGCCGTTCAATCAGCCGTTTTATATTATCATGAACCTGGCCGTGGGCGGCGACTACGGCGGCAATCCAGACGCCCATGCTGTTTTCCCGGGTGAGATGCAGGTGGATTACTTTCGGGTCTATGACCACGTCGCGACAAATTCAGTTCGGTGATTTGAAATCGCTTCATGGATTGCAACAGGGAGCGCAAACCTTCACGACTTAAATGATTCGATTTTGGAAACTTATTTTCAAAAACTAAAAGCCACCCGACCATATCGAGTGGCCTTTTTGTTAAACTGTGAGCGAGTTGGCTGTTCCGACGCCAGAAGTAGAACGGAAGGCCCAAGCCCATGCCCAAAAGTGCCAAGCTCGATGGCTCGGACACTGATGTCGCCAGGGAGGCATCATCGAAATACATCGAGCCGTTTGCTTTGTCCGGTCCCTGCGCAAAAACGACTTGATATCGTACCAGGGGCCCAATCTACACGCCGTTCTAAATTCATGGCCACTTTTGCCGGGATGTCAACAGGTCACAGAATCAAGGATTGTGATGCAATGTGGTTTCGATGGTTTCAATTTGTTGCTGCGCCGAACTATTCGCAGGGTCAAGTTGTAAAACTGTGCGAAACTCGGCAAGCGCCTGGTCCGGCTTTCCCTGCGTGGCCAGAGCTGTTCCCAGATAAAAATGTGCCTGGATAAAATCTGGGCGATAACGGATTGTCTCCGAGAATTGAGTCTGAGCTTCTTCGGTTTTCCCTTTTGCTGCCAGTTGAATTCCGAGCTGGTAACGAGCTTGCCAAAAATCCGGTTTGGCTTTGACGACCGCGCGCAGGCAGGCAATTACTTCATCCCACCGATATAAAGCGGCAGCGGTGTTGGCTCGATTGAAATAATCGGCCGGACCCTCCGGCTCCAAACTCGCGGCCTTCTGATAACTGTCCATTGCTGCGTCAATTTCCCCCTGATTTTGCTGTAGAAATCCCAGATTCAGATACGTGTCTGCATAGTCGGGATTTGACCGGATCGCTCGCTTGAACCAATGGATGGCCTCGGCGGTTTTTTGTTGATTCGCAAGAATTTCCCCCATTGCATCCTGGGCTTCCGCATAATCGTTTTGAATGGCAATGGCACGCGAAAAATAATCCGCTGCTTCACTGATTTTCCCTTCGCGGACCAACAATTTGCCAACATAATAATATCCCTCTGGAATCTGTGGAACAAGTTCGCAGAAGCGTTTGGCTTCGGCGATGGCTTGTGCCAGGTAACCCCCTGCTTCCAGAAATCTCTCGGAATTTCCATGCAAAAAACGGTCATCTGGAGCCAACGCTAATGCTTGTTCATACCTTTGCAGAAATCTCTCAAAATTTCCATGCAAAAAGCAGTCATCCGGAGCCAACGCTAATGCTTGTTCATACCTTTGCCGCGTCTGTTCGGGTGTTTGGAAATTCATTTGAGATTTTGCCTCATCCAATTTCGCCTCCCACAGCTTGCAATCGGCGGCATGATTAAATTGTCCGGTGAACGGCGGCAACGTTATGAGGTTGAAAACACGCTGCCAAACCCGTTGCCGGTCCCAGACTGTGACTGCGAGGCGGCGATCGCAAAGTTCCGCCGATGCCCAATTTCCCTTGTCGTGGGCGGTAATCGGGTTGGGAAATAGTTTTTTCGCCTGTTCGGCAAAGTTAAGCGCCAGCAGATAATTGCCGGCGAAATTCAAATGCACGTGCTCGTAAAACAATTCCAATCCGGGAATTCCGTCCGGGGAGCTTTGCGCCAGGGCGCTGGCTGCATCCAACAAAAAGACCCCCTGCCCGGCATGGCGGGACGCCGCTTCCTTGATGGCCGAATTGATGCGCGTGTCAGCCCGAAAATCGAGCGCATCATAGTCTCGCGCCAATTCAAAATCACGCCGGGCTTGATCATCATTGGTCAAAGCAAGATCGCATCTTCCCATGCGAAACTGCAAATCGGCAAATTGCGGATCAATCCCGGCGGCTTTCTGGTAAAGAGCGAGCGCCTCCCTATAGGAGCCCGCAGTCTCCAAATCAACGCCCTCCTCGTAAATCTTGTTCCATGCGGATTCCTGATTTTTATCCAGGCCACCCGCATGTATCGAAGCGAACGGAGCACAATCCTTCAAATTAACCGCCACCGTGCTCAAAATGACGGGCACGCCTGCTCGTTGCGCCGTGCGTAAAATGTCTTCCAGATTCCCTTTAAAATTGGCGTAAGCCCGCAGCCTGGCGGGATCGTCATATCCAATGCGACCGTTCAAGAACATTTTCATGCCGCCCCACTCTTTTGGAGTTGATGAGCTTGACCGCCTGATGAAAGCATCAAATAATTCGCCAATCCGGGTGTTCTTGATGGCGAGAATGGTTCGGATCACGCCCAGACTGGGCGCGCGTAATCCATAACTCGTCTCGGCGCCGAAAGGTCCCACCATTTCATTATTGCCCATGTAAATGAGCCACAAATCGCCCTGGTGCCCGGCGCAGTCACGCGCAATCGGCAGAATGACGTTTGAATCAATCGCCGTTAGCGCCACACTAATCACTTGAAAATCCGTTCCGGGATAACGTTCGCGCAGTAAAATCGCCAAGTATCGGCCAACGCCATAAGTTGGATCAGGATCTCCATTGGCGGCCGATTCGCCGAACAAAAAAATCCGATGCGAGTTGGTGGCTTTCTCTGCCTCAAATCGAAAGAGCGGCGCTGTTCGGGCGATGGCGGGCGGGAAAAACCGGTAACTGAATTTTTCATTCGGCACATAAAAATTATGTCCGTTAATCTGGATTCGGCGGGAAAAACCGGTGTCATAGCCGTATCCTCCCAGGCGGAGCCCGAGTTCAATGCCACCCAACACGAGCAACGGGATGAAAACCATTGCAAAAAGCCGCATCAGCCACAAACGACGTCTTGAAACAGGGGTTGTGGGAATCATAGCGGTGACTTCTGGAGGGAATCGCTCTGGTTTGGCCGATTCCACATGAAATGACGCCTTAAAGCTGTAAGTTGCTTAACTTTAATAAGATAAACATATTTCATAATCAAAAAAACACTCTTCCGACCCGACAATTTGACCCCCAAAAAAACTTTCTCATTTTTTCTAAAAAACTATTGACAAAATCAACCTCACATAGTAAAAAGTATCACATTGCAGTTAACTCAATAAAAAATAACTACGAACACTAAACAACTCTATGAAAATGTTAAATAAAATTATCGGCACCAGCATTGCAGTTGCCGCAGCGCTTGCATTCAGTGAGTCAACCACACAGGCGCAGCCAAACCTTCTTGTTAATGGTGGTTTTGAGAATCCGGCTGGCTTCACCGCAAACCCAATAACTCTTACTTCTGGTCCTGGCGGCTCTTCGGGCGTTAATCAGGGTTGGGCTACCTATAACACTTCTGGTCAGAGTGACATGAGTTCCTCGAGTGACAGTCCTTACGATGGTAGTTATGTCTTGCAGTTGGTAAGTAACCCGGGGCAGGATTATAACCCTTCTGGAGCCTATCAGGTAGTGAGTGGTATCACTCCTGGAACGCTATATACGTTTGGTGTATGGGCCCTGACCGATACCGGCGCTAGTGTGAACAATAACTATGCCACTCCTCTGCTTATGTCTATGGACTTTGAGACTGCCGACCCTTCGGCTACTCCTTTAGGCAGCGTGGAGATTCCTTGGGGTTGGTATCCTCCATATTACTCCGAGTCTGGCGGCCCTGCCCTCGACGCTGCTCTTCCAGCCAACGACCAGTGGGTTTACTATTCTATTCAAGGCACAGCCCCCGTAGGAGCGGTGGATGCCGTTGTGTATCTCCAGTTTATGGAAAACGGCGGAACCACAGTGGATAACCTGTATTTCGACGATGCTTCCCTGACGGCGCCGGTGCCGGAGCCATCCAGCTTGGCACTCTTGAGCATGGGATTGGCCGTTCCGTTCTACTTCATCCGCAGGCGGAAAAGCTGATTTGTATCAAGTTTAACACAAAGCCACCCGATGATGAATCAGGTGGTTTTTTTACTTTGCAAACTTGTTTCCAAAAAAACGAGTCGTTGAACCAGCAGCTTTTGCGCAGCTTAATTATAGCAGTTCCAGTTAACATTGGCACAGTTGGATATGCCTCTGGGGAAAAGCGGTCCCGACGCATCGGGGGCGTTTTGCAAGCAGACGAAATGTCCGCGAGATTTCCGCATGAACTTTTGTGCGCCAATGACAATATGAACTGCCATGGAAAGGCGGTTCTAAAAAAGTATGGCGGGAGAGGGGTTGACTCAATTATTACCGGCCCAGGATGGCGCAACTGACGAGATCGTCTGCTTCCAGGATTCAAAACGAGCCGCGGGTGCATCCTGACACACGCACCGAACGGAAATAACTCCCTCTCCCCGTCCAAACGGGGAGAGGGCTGGCTGACCGCGCCGAAGCCGGGCAAAGACGAAGGTAAGGGGTTCGAGCTTGTAAACAATGGTGCGTGTGTCAAGGGCGTGTTGCCCAAAAGGGTCTTTGCAACCCGGATTAGGCGGAGGTCAGTTGCGTGCTGGAAAGTTCGCGGGACCAAGGTGCGAGAACAGGATTGGTTTCCGGCACCCTGCGCGACCTT
>JBAVOO010000039.1:0-3472 GCA_049692125.1 Verrucomicrobiia bacterium
CGGACGATGTGTGCCTTCACCACCCGCGGCAGTTGTGAACGCATCCTTTATAGCGTCTTTGACCGTATGAACATTTACTGGGATCAACACCCTCTCAAATCTTTTACACAAAAATCGTGACACTACCGAACAAATTCGTCGTAATCAAGCCAATATTAAGAACTTAAAATCAAACCACTATCACATTATCGATTATCAGCCCGGCGGATTTCCCGCTGCTTAACGCGGTTAATTCAGGTTTTTTGCTGCCTCCACCGGCAAGCAAACCTGGATATCTGCAGACTTCAGCCAAGACGAAGCCGATTGGAGAATCCGGCAGTGGGCTGCTTTCGTGCCACAATTTTTAGCGCCGTGTTGTTAATTCCCAAAACAACCTCATCAGCGTGAAAACAAACATGAAGGCCCCCAGACCGAAGAGGAGACTTTTGTAAAGTTCGTGTTTCCGCTCGGTTCGGTCAGTGCCACTATTTTCCTTGGACTCCATACGTAGGTCAGTAATGCCAGCTTCCATAACCGGTATCACGCGTAAAGTCTTTTACATTAGGTTTGCGCTGCGTTTGGGAAGCATACAACCCCGCAGGAATGCCATAAGACTCGAAGCGCGGATAGCCTAACGACGGAAACCGGGAATTTCTCACAGTTGTATTTTTTGTTGATTATTCCAATATCCGGATGCAACCAGGCAGCGCCTCATGGTCAAAAGCACTTCGCCACATGCCACCATGATCCCGGTAGGCCATGCGCCTGAAACCAATTCCCTGCACCATGAAGAACTCAACGATGAACGGCGACGCGCCGCCTTCGTTATCAGCACTGAGTCTTGGTTCGGATTGCTGCTGAATGCCACATCTCTTGTACTCCATGACTGGCTCGAATGATTTGTTTAGTCCTTCATCACCCCGGTGATCGTCTTGATCCTGTTCTCGGGATTTTCAGCAGCAGCTTATCACGTGCTTGCGCTCCGACAACTGCCCCTTGGGGAAGGTGGCCAAGGCTAATTGCTGGCGCTGCGTGTCGGTGGCGTTGAGCCTGCGCGCCAAGATTGCCATGCCTCCACGTTAAAGGCAGTTTTTAAGAAGTGAAATACGATTGTGAGACGCCACACCAGGTGTCACATTGACCTGCTGCGCCAAAGCAGGGCGACGGCAGGAATTACCTGGAGGCGGTTGAGGAGTTACGGGCTTGTGTCGCCGCCGGCTTTTCATGGTAAGGTTTGCCGGCACGATAGAGAGGCAGGAGTTGATTGTTGACGTCCGCCATCTGCATCTCGCCAGCCTCGATTTGCAATTTCATCGCCATTTCCGCAGTGGCGACGGCTTCGGAGAAACGTCCGGCTTCCGCGTATGCCGCTGCCAGTGTGCTGATCGTCCTCGTGTGCTTGAATGCCGTCAGGCGACAGGCCCGCTCGGCGTGCCGAACCGCTTCATCTCCGTTGCGCACCGTATCATCCGAACAGGTGGCGAGGATCCAGGCCAGATTGTTCAGTGGTTCTGGCATGTCCGGCTTGAGCAATAACGCTTTGCGAAACTGGTCTGCTGCCTGACGGGGGTTGCCAGTTTGATAGAGCAATCCCGCCAAATCAAGGCGGGTTTGAACATCCGGTTGCAGGCATATCGCCACCTGTAGATGGAGGAGCGCTTCCCGGGTTCTTCCTTGCCGACCCAAAGCTTCGGCGAAGCTTTTATGCGCCCGCGCGTCATCGGGTTTAAGTTTGATCGCTGCCAGGAAATGCGGTTCCGCCTCCGCGAATTTTCCCTGCAAGGCCAGGGCCTGGCCAAGGTTTAATTGCGCGCCGGCATTGTCCGGATTGGATTGCGCCGCGGCAACAAAATGGGCAATGGCCTCGGGATAATTTCCTCTTTTTGCCAGGATGACGCCGAGATCGTTGTGTGCGCCCGAGGCCGCCGGGTTTTTCGCCAAGGTGTCGAGGAACAGGTTTTCCTCCGTGGCGAACACCCGGGCGCGTTGGGAGGTTAAAACCGAAAGAACCAGGACCAGGGCGAGGGCGAGGCATTTAAAAACCTTCGCGTTTGGCCGGCAGGCAAGTCCCGCAACGGCCAGCGCCACCGGGGCAATCAATGGCAGGTATTGGAGATGATCCGAGACCTGCCACATCGTCAGGAATTGCGCATCGAAGAAACCAAGCGACGGAAACAAGGTGATGAGAAAACACCCCAGCCCGAACAGTGCGTGCCGTCCCCAACGGTTGCGGAACCACCAGCACAAAAGGAAACCCGCGGCCAAAAGAAAAACCGGGAGGTATGCTGCCAGCGTCGTCACATCAATTTTCCACCGCACATAAACGATGCTCAGGTTCAGAGGCAGAAGCGCCTTGCCCAGATAGAACCAGAAGACCCGCCCGGCAGCGGCCAGCCGTTCCCCAAAATTTTCCGGTTGCAAGGTCAGGCCGGCCAGCGCTTGATGCTTTTGGAACCAGGCCGACATGAGCCCAAAGCCCAGTGCCAGTATGAAGAATGGGCCGGTTTGCAGCAAATCCTGTCGCGTGATTCGCCTGCGCTGCCACGCCGCACAGGCGAGCAGCACCAAGGGCAACATGACCGTTGAGGTTTTGCTCAGCAGTGCCAGCACAAAGGCAACCAGCGACAGACCGTACCATAGCGCGGCCTGGCCGCGACGGTTCTGCTGGACGGGCTTCAAGGAAAGGGCTTCGTAATGGAGGTATAACCAGAAACTAAGGATGAAGAACGGCAGGGAAAGCGTGTTCTTGATCTCGGCAATGCGCGCGACTGAGTTGACGCACACCGGATGGACCGCAAAAAGCGCCGCCGCCAGCCACGAGCCCGGGATCTTCAGCCGCGCCAGCAAACGCCATAACAAGACCGCGCTCAGGGCATGCAACAACATGTTCACGGCATGATAAAATCCGGGGTTTTCCCCCCACGCCAGCCACTGCAACCACAAGGCAAAGGTGGACAGGGTAAAATCCGTTTGAAACCAGATGTTGAGAGGTCCCAACTGACCATTCACCAAGGCATTGTCCTCTTTGATCAACCGATGATCGTCCATCAAAAAACTTCCCGGCAGGATTGGGCTGTAAACGATGAATACAAGGGTGAAGATCAATAATGCGCCCAAGCCGGAGCGGATACGACTTTCCCTGGCTTTCCTCGCGAGGGCCAGGCAATATTCTTGAAGGGATTTAAGCCAGTGGCTCTCCGTCCCAATCAGGTCCGTGCCGTCATCCTTCAACGCCACGGTGGTTTTGCTGCCGCTGTTCATGAGGATTCAACTGAAGTCTATCCGGTGCCGGACCGCCCCAACACCTGCCCCTTGGGGAAGGTGACCATCATCAGATTTGGCGCTGCTAATGCCGCAAATACGCCAAATAAGCTGCGGTTGCAGCAGGCAATCAGTGAACAAAGTGTAATCATTGTAACCCGCCTGTTGTCTTGTTCACGCCGCAACAAACGGAAAGAAAAATAAAAATGAAAAATACCAAAACCCTCCGCAA
>JBAVOO010000040.1:0-7351 GCA_049692125.1 Verrucomicrobiia bacterium
CGATCATTCGATGTGGGGTCGCGAGACCCCGGTTAAACACGATTGGTTACGCGGGGAGTGTTGTCTCACTCCCCGCCCTGTCGCCCATGTTATCAAAAAACCAAAAGGGCTTAACTGGGAGTATCAAATCGCTGCAGCCAACAGCCACTGCCCGTTCAGTTTAGGACGAGACATGAAATTTGAACGTCATCATTCCAAGCGCAAGCCCGCTGCCGGTGGCTGTGGCTGAGTTTTGGACGTTAGCCGTCATCGCGCTTCTCACATGATTAATCGCAAGCTAGAACACGAATTTGAGCCAGCAGACCTTACGGATTCGGTGCTGGTAGCGACGCGTCTCAGGCCGCTTATTTTGGATTGGGCACGAGCGCGGACAGAAGCAGGTCAGGCACTTGAGTTGATGCTTTCATTGACTGCTCCGACCGAGGCACATGCCCAAGTTGAGGACGGTGTTGGCCGTATCTTTTTCGATGACTCGGAAGTGCATCAGACGTTCAAGAACAAGATCGTGTCGGTTTCCATGCATACATCTGTTCCACAGGATGGATCGCGTGGATTTACATTTGTGGTAGAGTGACGTATGACGGCTAACAAATCGCTGCAGGCAACGCGGGATGGCCGTTCCAGTTCCGCTATCGCGGTTGACATGGCGGTTCCGGCGTGGCTGAGTTTTGTTCGTTGGCCTATTGATCATCCAACTATGAAAATCCTCCACGCTCTATTCTTCGGGTTCCTCGCGGTGGCTGCCACCGCAGCGGACAGTCCATACAACGAGACTGCCGATGCCAAACTCGAAATCAGACAGGCGTTGACACGGGCCGCCACAGCAAAGACCCCGGTCATCGTGGTCTTTGGTGCCAATTGGTGCGGAGACTGCAAAATGTTAGACTCCGCCATGAAGACCGGGGCCAGCGCACCACTCCTGTCGCGGGACTTCAAGATCGTCAAAGTTAATGTTGGTCATTTTGACAAAAACCTTGATGTCGCCAAAGCGTATGGGGTTCCCTTGGCGAAGGGTATCCCTGCCGTGGCGATTATCTCAACCAACAACAATGTGATATATGTCACACGGGACGGTGAACTTGCCAACGCACGAAAAATGGGAGACAGCGGAATATACGAGTTTTTCAAACGGGTGACGGCATCGTTGACGGCAAAGAAGTGAAAGCACCTGTCAAACAGAGGTCTATCAAGTTGCCGGGGCCAACCGCCATTGGCGCTGTCAGTTCCGCTGTCGCGGTTCACGTGGTTCGGCCCCACTGACGGATTATTTCAGCGGTGCCAGCCGCCGTGCCAACCTCCACCTTGCCAGCCTCCATGCCAACCTCCACCATGCCAGCCGCCGTACCAGCCGAATGAAAAGGTCACTGGTGGATACCAAGCATAAGCCGGGTAGTAATAAGGTTGGGAATAATAGTAAGTTGTCGCCGGAACGGTTTGAACATACGTCACTGTCGGCGCAACCGTGGCCGTCGAAACTTGTCCACCATAGGCAGTCGAAGCCACCGGCTGCGGTGCTGGCGTTGTCGGTGTGGCTGCGGCCACCCCCGGTCTGGGCTGGTTCAACATCGTCGTGATGACGGCGTCAGAAATCCCTTGTTGCCGCAGATAAATGATCTGGTCTGCGTTCAAACCATAGCTGTTCCCGGCATTCTTGATGTAAGCGATGATCGTATCATCGCCGACTTTCGCCTGCGCGAGTTGCTGGATTTGCGACACGCCGTAAGCCAACTGCGGCACGGGTGCGTTGACCGCTGCCGGTTGCACCGTGTTTGCGGCAGACGAATCCTGTGCCAGCGTCGTTGACGCCAACCAAGCCAGACCTCCGACGGCCATGGCCGCCAGCATTTTTTGCAAATGATTTGTTTTCATAGATTCACCTGTTAATCAATCAAACACCACATCTTCGCGTGCGTTGCTTTAACCGAACCGCCATTCTACCCGACAAAGAATTAGACGTTTCAATTCAAAAAAAGTTTCACTCCAGCGCGCCGGTTGGCACTTTCAGTTCCGCGTTCGCGGTTGACATCGTGGTTCCGGCGTGGCCCGATGTGACGCCTGCTTGACCCGACCGGCGATACCGGCTTAACTCCGGGAACTATGACACATCTATCTGCCAGTCAGTTACGCCACGCGGCTGACATCAAAGACAAAATCGAATCACTGCAAAAGGAACTTGCCCGGCTGTTGGGCAGCACCGATGGCGCTGCTGCTCCCCGTAAGCGCCGAAAGATGAGCGCAGCGGCCCGTGCGAAGATTGCCGCAGCGGCCAGAGTGCGGTGGGCGAAAGTTAAAGGGCGGAGATCAGCCGCCAAGCCGGTCGAAAAGGCCAGACGCAAAATGAGTGCGGCGGGTCGTGCAAAAATTGCGGCGGCAGCCAGGGCACGTTGGAAGAAAGCCAAGGCTCAGGGAAAGAATTCGCTCTAACCCAGGCCCAGACGGGACGATTCATCAATTGCAGTTGTTGGCTGGAGCCAGCGCCGATTGGCGCATCCAGTTCCGCTATCGCGGACTACGTCATCAACCCCGCGTGCCTGAGCTCTGGACGTTAGGCCGCTAAACGATAGCATGCATAATTTGCGCTTGACAGGATTCACTTTGTGGTACAAAGTGATTGGCATAAATCATCTAAAACTCGTATGAAAACAAAATGGTTCAAGCGTTTCGGTTGGTTTTACGTCCCGGTATCGATTCCGGGTGCAGTCGTGTGCCTGCTAGCAGTACTATTCTGCATCACCGTTTTTACGGCAGTTGATAGACATTCACACTCGGTGAGCGACACTCTCTACGGAGTGTTTCCATTCTTTGTTTGTACCTTTCTGCTGCTTGATTGGATCGGTGGCAGGACAAGTGAAAAGGTGGCCTAACAACTTGCTGCAGGCAACGCGGGATGGCCGCTTCCGCCGTCGCTGTGCTATGGCGCGACAAGCCAGTTCCGCTGCGCGGTTCACGTCATTTGGTCCCGCGTGCCTGAGCTTTTTACGTTAGGCAGCATTGGACACCATGAGAACATTTGCGCTATTACTGCTTGTTCCATTTTGATTTTGTGGTTGTGTCACCAAAGCGACCATCGAGAGTTCCAAGCATGAGTATTATCATAAAGATGGCACAACTACGACGTGGTATAATCCAGTGTATTTCCTATTTTTACCAATCACCGTGCCAATAGATGTGCTGGGGTATCCAATTGAGCAAGATATGAGCAAGAAGTTGGGGCAAAACCTTCAATGATATTTTTACATGATGCTGCCTAATATGAGGATAGGCTGCGAAATATAAATCGCCATCACCTCGGGCTGCCAGGCGTGGAAAAATTTGGTAGGGACGGCGCGCTGCGCCGTCCAGTCATCGCAGCGCAATGACCCTACCTCTTTTACCAATCCGTCTCGCGGTAGTCCTTCAGAAATTTTCCCCAGACGTGTTCGCCGGTGTTGAAGCCCGCAATAATCGGGTCCACGATGCGCGCCGCGCCGTCCACGATGTCCAGCGGCGGATGAAACCGGTGTTCCTGCACCTTGCGCGCCGCAACCGGCACCGGGTCCTCGTCCGTCACCCAGCCCGTGTCCACGCTGTTCATGTGGATGCCGTCCGCGTGATAATCCGTCGCCGACGTGCGGGTCATCATGTTCAATGCGGCCTTGGCCATGTTCGTGTGCGGATGCCGGGTCGTCTTGAACTTCCGGTAAAATTGTCCCTCCACCGCCGACACGTTCACGATGTGCTTGTCGCGTTCCGGCGTGCGCAGCATCAACGGCTTCAGCCGCGCATTCAAAATGAACGGCGCGATGGCGTTCACGAGCTGCACTTCGAGCAGCTCGACCGACGGCACCTCGGCCAGCAGCAGCCGCCACGAATTGCGCTCGCGCAAATCCACCTGCTGCAAATCCTGGTCCAGCCGGCCTTCGGGAAACAAATCCTTCTGCGCGGCGAGTTCATCCGGCAACAGCGGCACCTGCGACAACGCCGCCGCGTGCGTCAGCCCCGCGACCTGCGAAATGCCCGGCAACATTGGAGCGCCGAGCACCGTCTCGGCTCGTTCCGATTGCTGTTTTAACAAGCCGAGGCAGTGCTCGGCGCTCCGGCTGGCTTCACCTTCCGGCAGCAGATGATAGCCGCGCAAACCTTCGTAAGCTCCCAGCAACCGACGAGCCTCCGGTGGCAGGTCATGCAATGACCCGTTTTCGCGCTCCATCATGTGCTGATAAAAATCCGGCGGTCGCCGCACCGTCTGGCACGCGTTGTTAATGATGAAATCCAGCCGCGGCCGCGTCGCGAGCAGGTGCCGACAAAAGGCCTCCACGCTCGGCGTGTGGCGCAAATCGAGTCCAAAGATTTCCAGCCGTTGCCCCCACTCCGAGAAATCCGGCTCGGCCGCGTAACGAATTGCCGCGTCGCGCGGAAAGCGCGTGCTGACGATGAGCTGCGCCCCGGCGCGCAGCAGCTTGATGCCCGCCTGATAACCAATCTTCACGCGCCCGCCGGTCAGGAGCGCCACGCGCCCGCGCAAATCCGCCGACTCGGTGCGCTTGCGGAAATTCAACTCCCCGCACGCCGGGCAAAGCTGGTCGTAGAAATGATGAATCGTCGTGTAGTCCTGTTTGCAGATGTAGCAATTCTGCGGCTCGACGACTTCGCGGAAATCCGGGTCGCCTTCAACCTCCTGTTGCTGGAACCCGACGGGCGGAATCAGGTTCGGCGTGGTGAAGATTTTTTCCCGGCGCAGTTTTCGAATCCCGGTTTTATTGAGTTTGGACTGGTCCCGCTGAATTTTCTCCGCCTTGCGCTGGCGCACCTTGGCCTTCACTAACCGCCGCCGGGCGGTCACGTCCGGGCAGTAAATCTCACCCGCCGCCTTGAGCAGGCGCATGCGTTCCTGCTCCGGAAGCCCGGCAAGCAACGCGCGGTTCGCCGCCGCTTTTTCGAGAATTTCGGCGGCCGCCTTCAATTGCGCGGCCGGCGAATGCTTTTCCTTCGCGACGCCGTTTTCGTTGTGGTGGCGAACAGACATTAATTTGGCGCGCAGCATAACAGCCGCGCGGACGGCGTGCGAATGAAAAGCACGGGCCTGGCTTTGATGGGTGGCAGGCTGTTTCGATTAAAATCTGTAGTGCGTAGAGCGCCTCCGTGAACAGCACATCTCCATCGAATGACTAATTCCTAAACCATAATGACGAAAGAAGCACCAAGTTCGAATGGGCAGTTTGACTGGCGTGTTGGTCATTTGGTCATTTGAGCATTCCTTAGTCATTAGGATTTAGGGCTTAGGGTTTTGCCTGTGATTTTGCCTTAATCTGCTCATCTTCTTTCATCAAATTGCCCCACTCTCCTCCGATACCTTTCCTTGACCCGCGCGCTCAAAGCCGTTAGACCTTGCGCCGCATTTTATGGCAACCAAAACCATCATCAAACCCGCGAAATCACCCGCTGCCGTCGGTCCTTACAACCATGCCGTCCGCGTCGGCGACCTATTGTTTTGCGCCGGCCAAATCCCGATCGATCCGAAGAACGGCAATCTGGTTGCCGGCGACATCAAAATTCAAACCGAACGCGTCCTGCAAAACGTCAAAGCGATTCTGGACGACCAAAAATTGACGTTCGCCAACGTGGTCAAGAGCACGGTATTCATGACAAATCTCGCTGATTTTGCCGGGATGAATGAAATTTACGCAAATTATTTCACGGACGATTTTCCGGCGCGTTCGACCGTCCAAGTCGCTGGTTTGCCCAAAGGCGCGAATGTGGAAATCGAAGTTGTGGCCCATTTTTAATTATAATCAATAATCGTAGCAGCCGACGTAAGGAGGCTCTGATTAAGATCAATTTAATTTGAGCCTCCTTACGTCGGCTGCTACAAAAAAAGAAATGGCTCTTGGATTCCAACTGATTATCGCCGGCCTCGTCGGTGCGGGCGTGGGGTTTCTTCTTGGCTGGCTCAAGGGCCGGTCACACACCGTCATGCCCGACAGCCGGTTGGAAAACGAATTGCGCCAGCAAGTCGGCCAGCGCGAAACCGAGCTTGCCCAGCTTCGTTCGCAATTGACTGAAACCGGCAACGCGCGCGCGGCGGCGGAGGCAAAGCAGAGCGGGGCGGAAAAATTGCTGGCCGAGCAGCGTGAATTACAAGCGAAGGCGCTGGCCGACTTGCGCGAGGTGTTTCGCGCATTGAGTGCTGAGGCGTTGAAACAGAGCGCGCCGGAATTCCTGCGGCTGGCGGAACAAACTTTCGGAAAACTTCAGGAAACGGCCAAAGGCGATCTGGCCCAGCGGCAGGAAGCGATTAAAACTTTGGTTGAGCCGCTTAAGCAGCAACTCGAAACTTACCAGAAACGGTTGCAGCAAAGCGAAGCTGCACAATCCTCCACGCTCGGTGAAGTGAAGAAGCAACTGGAATTGCTCTCGCAGCAAAGCCAGTCGCTCGCCTCAGAAACGCTGCAATTCCGGCGCGTATTGAGTTCCAATCAGGCACGCGGGCGCTGGGGCGAGGAAACCTTGCGGCGCGTCGTCGAGGCCGCCGGCATGAGCGCGCATTGCGATTTCACCGAGCAAACCCAGGCGGGCGAAAACCGGCCGGACTTGGTGGTGCGACTGCCCGGCGACCGCTTCATCATCGTGGACGCCAAGGTGCCGGACTTTGATTTTCTGAACGCGCTGGAATCGGCGGATGACACCAAGCGCGCGGAAGCATTGGCCGCGCACGCGGCAAAATTGAAGGCCACCATCAAGGCGCTGGCTGACCGCGATTATCCGCACCAGTTTCCCAACGCGCTGGATTACGTGGTGCTGTTCGTGCCGGCGGAATCGCTGTTCAGCGCGGCGCTCGAAGGCGATCACGATTTGATCGTATGGGCGGCGGAGAAGCGGATTTTGCTGGCGACGCCGGCATCGCTCATCGCGCTGTTGCGGTCGGTGAGCGTAAGCTGGCAGCAGCACGCGCAGACGGAAAACGCCCAGAAAATCGCCGAAGCCGCGCAGGAGTTTTATTCGCGGGTGGTCAAATTCACCGAACATTTCGAAAAAATCCGCGCCGGGCTGGAGCGGGCGAACACGGCCTTCAACGACGCGGCGGCGAGTTTTCAAACGCGCGTGCGCCCCGCCGGCGAACGGCTCGCAGAACTGGGCGGTGCGAATTCGGCAAAACAATTGTCGGATATTCAGCCGTTGGATTCGACGCTGCGCCTGCCGCCGGGTTAAGTTTCAAAGGCAAACAAGGCTGCGCTTTCATACCGTGGTAGTGTCACGATTTTTGTGTAAAAGATTTGAGAGGGTGTTGATCCCAGTAAATGTTCATACGGTCAAAGACGCTATAAAGGATGCGTTCACAACTGCCGCGGGTGGTGAAGGCACACATCGTCCG
>JBAVOO010000041.1:0-11484 GCA_049692125.1 Verrucomicrobiia bacterium
CTCTGTGACCGCTGTGGGCGGCATCGCGGAAATGTGGCGCAACCGCAAGCCTTATTTGACCGGGATTATCGGCGGCTACGGGAATACAGTTTGTAGTCCCGGCAAATCGGCCTTCTTTGTGAGCGGACTATTTGTGTTCCTAATTCTCTTCCGTCTCGCCGGGCTGCAGGGGCTGGTCGACGGCGACGCGATGAGGTGGATGCTCAAGGCAAAGATAATCCACCTCTACACCGGGAGCGAGATCGTGCAATGGTTTTCCAATCCCCGTCTGGCGCATGCGCATCTCGACTACCCGACACTCGTGCCTTCGCTGCATGCAGCCACGTATGACTCGCTCGGTCATGTGGATGAATTTGTCACCAAGTTCTGGCCCGCCTGGCTGCTGTTGTTTCTTCTGGCCGCCCTGGCCTCGTTGAACCGTGGCGGGAAAAGCCGGATTCATGCCCCGTCATTTGCACTCCTGGGTTTATTGTTATTGCCGGCCACCCAGATGTTCGTCCAGATGGAAGGCAGCACACTGCCGATGATTTTCTTCACCGTCATGGGTTTCGTGCAATGCGCCATCTGGCTGGTGGGAAAAGACCGTGTCCGGCTTGGACTGGGTCTGACACTGTTGTTTGGTGGAGCCATGACACATTTCGAGGGGTTTATTTTTCTGGCGTTGGTGGGAACCTGGATTTTACTGCTGCCTTCGGCCCGACCCTCGTTGAAACCGCCGCCACGCCTCTGGCGGGTGTTGGCATTCTGTTTTCTGGCGGCCCTGCCCTTCATTTGCCTGCGCGTCCAGATACCTGTTTTGCACTACGAGTCGGGTTGGGCCGGTTACGCCGTGCGCAATCCCGGCACCACGCTTTCGGACTGGCCCGGCACTTTCATGATTCTGCTCGCTCGATTGTTTGTGAGTCCAGACTTTGCAAACTGGAGTGGAGAAGGCGGACGGTTTTACTGGATCGGCCGATGGGATGGTCTTTCATCGTTGTATAATCATTTGACTCTCGGTCTGCCGTGGTTTTGCCTGTTGCTGACGGTTGCGCTCTGGTTTGCCGTTCCCGCCCGGCGCCAGGTCATCGTCTGGATACTCGCGATGTTTATCGGCGCCACGGTCGCGTTGAGCGGAGTGTTTGCCAGCATTGTCAGCATCAAAGGTCTAAGCGAAGTGGCCAATTTTACCCATGATTTTACCGGTGGACGGTATCTTCTTCCAGTGTTGTTGGCCTGGTTCGCCACGATAATGACCATGCTCTTTGCGAATCTGCCTTCGTCTGCATCAACTCCAGGCACGGGTGCGACCATTCCTTACCCGCCGGCATCTGTCAGTTCTCCCGTTGGTGTGGAAGCCGGCCCGAAGACGTCGAAGAAATAATATGGACCAGCAGCCGTGCCTGAACCGGCAGGGCATCTCGCCGGGATGTTCCTGTGGCCTTCACGGGCGGAAATTAAATTCTGCCGGTTTAAAGAAGAAACCCTACGCCGCCCGCCAATCGAGCACTTTCAACTGCACCGTGCGGCGGCCGTTGAATTCATTCACCTGCGGCGCGAATGCCAGGTCAAATTTCCCGACGGGCAACGACTTGTCGCCGCCATTCCACCAAACCGCCTCGTGCGTCACGGCGCCGTCCGTCACCCAAAGTTTGACGTGTTGTTTTTCCGCGCCCATGCGCTGGAGCGGGCGCTGGTGCGTGACGCTACGCGCGCAAAATTGCACCGGCGGATTCCCCTGCCCGGCCGGTTTCAAGCACGCCAGTTCACCCAGCAATTCCAAGGTCATTTCGTCCAAACCGACTTCCGCATCGAGGCGCAACGGCGGTTGCAAATCCTCCGGCTTTAACGCGCGCCGCGCCAGTTCATTCAACCGCTGCCGAAGCGCGTCCACCTTGTCCGGCTGAAGGCTCAGGCCCGCCGCCATCGCGTGACCGCCGTGCCGCACGAGCAAATCGCCGCACTCACGCAACGCAGCGGCCAGATCAAAACCCGCAATGCTGCGGCCCGAACCGCGCCATTCACCGCTTTCACCGCCGAGAATGATCGTGGGGCGGTAAAATTGCTGGAGTACGCGCGATGCGACGATGCCGACCACGCCGATGTGCCAGAGCAATCGCCCCTCGACGATGACGAAATCGGTCTGCGGATCAAATTTTGATTTAACGACCCCGATGACTTCCTCCACGATGCCGCGTTCAATCTTCTGACGTTCGCGGTTTCGCGAGTCGAGGCTTTGGGCGATGGGCATGGCCCCGGCCAAATCGCGCGCGAGCAGCAAATGCAGCGATTCCTCCGCGGTTTCGAGCCGGCCGGCGGCATTCAGGCGCGGGGCCAGTTGAAAACCCACTTCGTAAGCGCCGAGCATTGGCGGGCACTGTGCGACCTGCTTGAGCGCAATCAAACCGGGCCGCCGGGTGGTGTTGAGCCGTTGCAAACCGGCGGAAGCGAGAATCCGATTTTCTCCGGTCAATGGCACCAAGTCGGCAATCGTGCCAAGCGCGACCAAATCGAGCAGTGGCCGCAAATCAAATTCCGCCGCGCCAGGCAGGCCAATTTCGCGTCCGCGTTTGACCAGCGCATGGACCAGTTTGAAGGCCAAACCAACAGAGCAAAGTTCGGTGAAGGTGCTGCCGGCATCTTGCCGGCAGTCCTGACCTGCCGACGGGACGCCGGCAGCACGTTGAAGTTGCGGGTTCACCAGCGCCACGGCAGCCGGTGGGGGCGAAGAAACCTGGTGATGATCGAGGACGATGACCTCCACGCCGCGCGAACGCAGAAGGCTGATGGTTTCCACGGCGGTCGAGCCGCAGTCCACGGCCAGCAGCAATTTTACAGGAAACTTTTTGAGGCAATTTTCGACGCCATCGGCGCTAAGGCCGTAGCCTTCGTCCATGCGGTTCGGCAGATAAAAATCCACCTTCCAGCCAAGAGGACGCAGAACTTCGACGAGGAGCGCGGTGGAGGTCACGCCGTCCACGTCATAATCGCCAAAGATGATCAGTGATTCATTTTGTTCGCGGGCGCGGAGCAATCGCCCGACGGTGACGGCCATGTTCGGGAGCAAAAAAGGGTCGGCAAGGTTTTTGAGGCGCGGCTGAAGAAACTTTTCAATGGCGGACGGTTCGCTGAAACCGCGATTGAGCAGGCATTGCGCGAGCAAGGGCGGGATTTTGAACTGCGCCGCCAGTTGCCCGGCAAGGAGCGGTTGCGGCGGCGCGAGCGACCAGCGGAATTTCATCATGGCTTACGGTTTTGACGAATTGCCCGCGCCGGTGCGTTTCTCCCGTTCCGCGACCATGACGGACAGCACAATGGCAATCACAATGATCGTGGCAACCGTCATCAACGAAACCCCCGTCGGGATTTCGACCTGAAACCGTTTCGGCTCCTGGCCGTGCGGGTCGAGGAGCATTTTCACGCCAACGAAGGCGAGCACGATTGACAAACCGATTTTCAAATAGCGAAAACAACCAAGCGCGCCGGCCAGCAGGAAATAAAGCGAGCGCAGGCCGATGATGGCAAAAATGTTGGAGGTAAAAACAATGAAGGCCTTGCGGGTGACGGAGAAAACCGCCGGCACGGAATCCAGGGCAAAAATCAAATCAGTTGTTTCGATGAGCAGCAGCACCACCGCCAGCGGCGTGAGCGCAAGGCGACCGTCGAACCGGGCCTTCGCCGCGCCGGAGTCTTTTCCGCCCGGCCCCACGCGTGGCGTTTGGCTTGGGTTGATTTGGGCAAGGCCTTCCGGGCTGCGGCCACGCAGGCGGGTGAAAAATCTTTGGCCGTCAAGGTCCGGCGCAACGGCGAAACATTTTCGTGCGAGCCGCAGCGCGAGGTTTTTTTCCGGCTGCACCGTTTCCTGGCCGGAAAAAAGCATTTTGAAGCCGGCGAAAACGAGAAACGCGCCGAAGACATAAAGCACCCAGTCGAATTGGCGGATCAGTTCCGCGCCGGCGGCAATCATCGCGCCGCGCATGACGAGCGCGCCGAGAATGCCCCAGAACAGCAGCCGATGCTGAAATTTCACCGGGATGTGAAACCACGCAAAAATGAGCGCAATGATGAGGATGTTGTCGAGCGACAGTGAAAGTTCGATGAGATAGCCGGTGGTGAATTGAACCGCCTCTTCCCGTCCGCGCCAATGTGCCATGGCCCCGGCAAAAGCCATGGCCAGCGCAAACCAAACCGCGCTCCAGGCGGCCGCTTCCTTGAATTTGACGACCCGCGCGTGGCGGTGAAACAAGCCGAGGTCGAGCGCGAGAAAAATCAGCACGCAAAGAATGAAACCCGCCCAGTGCCATGGCGTGATTTCAACGAAACCGGGCATGATTTTACGCCGTCAGACGCGCGCCGTCGCCGTGTTTTGCATTGTCACCTGCGAGCCGCCGATGGCCGGGCGTTCGCCTTGGTGCAACCACAACACCAGCGCGCTGGCGATGTAGATGCTCGAGTATGTGCCGGTGAGAATGCCGATGAGGAAGGTGAACGCGAAGTCGTTGATGACGCCGCCGCCAAAAACGTAAAGCGCCGTCGTGGCCAGAAACACCGTGCCCGAGGTGATCAGCGTCCGGCTCAAGGTTTGATTGAGCGCCTGGTTGATGATTTCCTTGAACGAGCCGCGCACGCCGAGCTTCAGATCTTCCCGGATCCGGTCAAAAATCACGATGGTGTCATTGGTGGAGAAGCCGATGATGGTCAGGATGGCCGCGACAACGGTGGAGTTGAATTCGCGGCCCGAAACGCCGTTGGCAATGCAATAACAGCCAATCGTCATGAACACGTCGTGAATGACCGCGACAACCGCGCCGACGGCGAAGTAAAATTCGTATCGGAACGCCACATAAATCAGAATGCCAAACAACGACAACAGCGAGGCGATGATGGCCGAGCGTTTGATTTCTTCACCCACCACCGCGCCGACGCGCTGCTGTTCGATGGCTTTGAACTGCGCCTGCGGGAATTTTTCAGTGAGCGCCTGCGCGACTTTTTCAGCGGAGCCAATTGAAGTTGTCACGCGGAGTGTTTCGGTGCCGCCGCCCACGTCTTTTTGATACTGGATCTGTGAATCCTTTTCATCTGCAGCGGTCAGCGCGGAACGAATTTGTTCCACGTCCAGCTTTTGCGCGAAACTAAACTTGGTGCTGTCACCTCCCGCAAAATCCACGCCGAACAATCTCGATCCGCGATCAAAAATCCCGTAACCCATGCCGATGATAATGATCGTCCAGGTCAAAATGAACGCCGGCTTGGCGAGTTTCATAAAGTCGAGTTTGGTGGCCCGGATGAGGTGGAACATTGGCAGCGATTTGATCCAGTTTCGGTCGAGCAGGAAATTGAAAATCAGCCGCGTCACCACCAGCGCGGTGAACAGGCTGGCGGCCACGCCAATGGTCAGCGTGACGCCGAATCCCTTGATTTCACCCGTGCCCATGAAAATCAAAATGATGGACGAAATCAGCGTGGTGACGTGCGAATCGAAAATCGTCCCGAAGGCGCGGGCGTAACCGGCGGCGATGGCGCCGCGCAGCGATTTGCCCTTGGCCAGTTCCTCGCGGATGCGTTCGTAAATCAGCACGTTCGCGTCCACCGCCATGCCGACGGTGAGCACCACGCCGGCGATGCCCGGCAACGTGAGTGTGGTGCCGATGGAGCACATCACGCCCAGCAGGATGATGATGTTAATGACCAGCGCGACATTTGCCACAATGCCCGCCAGCAGGTAATAACCCAGCATGAACAGGGAAACAAAAATGATCGCCAGGACGGACGCATGGATGCCGCTGCGAATCGAGTCCCGGCCGAGCGTCGGGTCAACGTCATAGGAAGAATCAATTGTGAGCGGCGCCCGCAACGGATTTTGCAGGACATTGGCCAGTTCCTGGGCCTGCTCAACGGTGAAACGGCCTGTAATTTGTCCATTGCCCGTTTCAATCGCACTCTGGATCACTGGCGCAGAATACAACTCTTTGTCCAAAATAATGGCCAGTCGTTGCCCAATATTGTTTCGGGTCACCTCACCAAACCGTTTCGCGCCTTCACTGTTCAGTCGGAAATCAATTTGCGGTTCGCCCAGGTTGCCACGCACGGCCATGGCGTTTTCAATGATGTCGCCGGCCAGTCCTTTTTCCGGCTTTTTTTTCACGATGATCTCTTCGATGACCGACGGACCATTGGGCTGCGGCTCTTCGCGCCTGAGCTTCTCGTAGCCGGGCGGAATCGGCTCGTTGTTTTTTATGATCTCGTCGCTGTCTTCCTTCACCATTCGGAATTCCAGATACGCGGCCTTTTGAATTTGCGCCTTGGCGCTTTCCTTCGCTTCGTGAGACAGCCCGGGCAACTGAATCAAAATGCAGTTGCCGCCCGCCGGTTGAATGATTGGCTCGGCCACGCCAAATGCATCCACGCGCTTGCGCAACACCTCGACCGCCTGCGACAACGCACCTTCCGTCCGGGCCATGTTCGTAATCACCTCGACTGCGCCTGAACTGTTCGTAACCGTCTCAACGTAGATCAGGCGGTTGGTGTCCATTCTCACGAGGAATGACGTGCCGCCCTGCAAATCCAGTCCGAGTTTGATTTTGCCCAACGCATCGCGTTGAAGCTGATTCAGGATGAACGTGTTCGGATACAGCTTATTCTTGGCATTAAAGAACGGGAAATACGGCGTGATGTTGTTCGTGCCGATGGCCTCCTGCAAATTGCCAAACTCGCTGTTGGTTCCGGCCTGTAGCAACGGCTGGAGTCGCTGCACGATGGCCGTAAAGTTCGTGTCCCGGTCCATCGCCCGCGTTTCAAACGCCTGCACCAGGCTGCGCGACGTCGGCGGATACATTTCGTAAAACGACCAGCAGATGATCAGAACGACAAAAAGAAATATCCAGGGATTGTTTCGGCTCATGGTTGGCTCAGGATTCTACGGCATCGCCGCCTTCGAGAATTTCCGTGACTGAAGATTTGGTGACTTCCATTTTGGCGTCCATCGAACGGAGTGAAACGGTCCCGTCCTTCACCGTGATGACGACGCCGACGATGCCGCTGGACGTGACGACCTTGTCGCCCGACTTGAGGTTGGCAATCAATTTAACCTGCTGCTTGGCGCGCTGCTGCTGCGGACGGATCAAAATGAAGTAAAACACGATGACCAGCAGGATCATCGGGGCAAACGTCATCCAAACGGGCTGCTGCGGCTGGCCCGTTTGCGGCGCAGTTGCCTGGGCCAAAATTCCGTTCAAGTCAATCAGATGCATAAATTCAAAAGTGGTCGGACACTTTAGGCAAATAAATGGAAATGGCAAGCGTTTTGGAAGGTTCGCTCTGGAATTCGCAGGATTTGGTGGACGTGGAACGGATTGGCGGAAAAATAAGGTAGCGCGACCGTCCCGGTCGCATTCAATCGGCGTCTCGCCGAGTGAGGTGTTCAGCGGGACGCTGAACACGGCGGGCGTGACGCCCGCGCTCCCCCAAACTCGCCGCCGCCGATGGCATGACTCTCAAACGGGCTAGATGCGAGGCTTGATAGCCTGATTCTTATATCCCTGTTCTTGAGCGGCGATTTGACGAGCTGCTTTACATTGCTCCTCCAAATCGGGTGGCAACGTAGCATGGATAAACTCCACTTGCAGAGGCATCCGACCGTTTATCCGCTCCTGCTCACAGAGATCAAACATTGCTTTATCGGTAAGCAAAACAAGCCGACGGTTTGCTTCACACAACAGCAGAAATAAAATATCCGACCGGACCTTGTTGAGTTTTGGAGTAGCTTTGCGACCGGCAGCGGTTATCCCACCGTTGGTCGAGATGGAAGCAATCAGCTTTTGGTCATCGCTGACAGCATCAAACTCGAATAATCCACCAGACGACAACCGCAGTTGCCCCTTGTGAAAAGACCAGTTGAAATGCTTTGGCAACCATGTTTCTCGAATCCACTTCTCGGCTTGTGCTTGAATTTTCGAATCCGCCATAAGTCGGTTTTTAGTGTGAAGCCGCAATCTCTTTTTGCTCCGGCTCGACCCACTTGTTGTGTTCCTTGATGAGGTCCACCAGCCGGTCCACGGCCTCGGCTTCGGGGATGTTGAATTTTATGGCCTGCTTGCCGACGTAAAGGTTGATCTTGCCGGGCGCGCCGCCGACGTAACCGAAATCCGCGTCCGCCATTTCGCCGGGTCCGTTCACGATGCAGCCCATGATGGCAATTTTCACACCCTTGAGATGCTCCGTGCGCACCTTGATGCGCGCGGTCACGGTCTGCAGGTTGAAGAGCGTGCGGCCACAACTCGGGCACGCAACATAATCGGTCTTGAACGAACGGCAGCCCGCCGCCTGCAAAATGTTGTAAGCCAGCCGCAGCGACTGCCCGCCGCCGGCTTCGCTGCGAATGAGAATCGCGTCGCCAATGCCGTCCGCCAGCAACGAACCGATGACCACGGACGCGCGCAGCAAGGCGATTTTCGGCTCAAGAACTTCGTAGCTGCCGACGTGAGTCGGCGCACTTCCATTCGCAGGTGAATTTTGCGCCGACTCACGTCGGCGGCTACCAAACTCCAAGCAGTCCTTCAGTAAAATCGGATTATTGCGGCCTAGGCGTTTCAACTTCGCCGCGAGCAGACGAAACGCAGTGATGGCCGGCAGGTTAATGCCATCCTTCACGGTGACAAGTTGCGTCTCACAGTTGATTCCAAAATTCTTGGTGGGGTCAATCTCGGCTATGTTCAGGTCTTCGTAAATCGCCTCGGGCTTTACGTCGTCCTTGGGGCGAATCTTCGGCGCGACCTTGTCAAAAGTCGCCCGCGTGACCACGACACGGATGAGCTGTTCGCCGCCGCATTTGACTTGCTCGTTCAACTCGATTTCCGGTGTTTCACGACGTTCAAAATGGAACGGATCGAAAGGCAAGGTGGACGAGTTAAATGAGTTTCCGGATTTAACTGAATCACCATTTAACCGTTTAACTGTGAGCGAAGCGACCTGTGCCAGCAAATCGGTGCAGACCTCGATTTCGCGCGGCGAATCCTCCGTGAGCGAGACACGAATTGTGTCGCCCAGGCCGTCACACAGCAGCGAGCCGATGCCGATGGCGCTCTTGATGCGGCCATCCTCGCCCTCGCCGGCTTCGGTGACCCCGAGATGAATCGGGTAATTCCATGATTGCGGATTGCCGATTGCCGATTGCGGATTGAATTCCTCCTCGTCCAATGCATTCAATCGCGCGACCAAAAGACGGTAGCACTCGATCATCACTTTCGGATTGGACGACTTCATCGAGAACTTGAAATTGTGGAAGGCGTGCTTGCGGCAGATGAGGGCGAATTCCAGCGCGCTCTCCACCATGCCGAGCGGCGTGTCGCCGTAGCGATTCATGATCCGGTCGCTCAGTGAGCCGTGGTTGGTGCCGATGCGCAGGCAGCGTTTCCGGCGGATGCATTCCAGCACGAGCGGCGTGAATTTTTCCTCAATGCGCTTCAACTCGACGGTGTATTGCTCGTCCGTGTATTCCTTGGTCGCAAACTTTTTCGTGTCGGCGTAATTGCCGGGATTGACGCGCACAACTTCGACCCATTTTACCGCCTCCATCGCGGCTTCGGGCTTGAAATGGATGTCCGCAACAATCGGCACGAAACAGCCGCGTTTATGCAGTTCGGCAACGATGTTCTGCAAATTCGCCGCGTCCTTCACCGTCGGCGCGGTGATGCGGACGAGCTGGCAGCCGACGGCGACGAGATCGAGCGTCTGTTTCACGCTTTCGGCGGTATCCATTGTGTCGCAGGTGAGCATGGATTGCTTCACGACGGGATGGTCGCCTCCGATGATGACCCCGCCGTGCGCTGGATCGCCGATGACAACCTCGCGGGTCTTTCGCCGGTGATGGAAAAACGGGGATTCGCAGTAACGCATGAATTATTTTGATTGCTGAATTTGCACGTCGCTTTTGAACATCGCACGGAACAGCGAAAACCGTTTGATATCAAAAAACGTCAAGTAAAGCATGAATGAAATCAGCAACACCGCGAAGCCGGTCGTGGTGTATTCAACGAATTTGATGCTCAAAGGCCGGCGGCGGATTTTCTCGATGACCGCCATCAAAATGTGTCCGCCGTCGAGCACAGGAATTGGCAGCAAATTGATGATCGCGAGGTTGATGTTGAGCAACACCAGAAAACTCAAAGCCAGGCGATAATCACTATTCACCGCATTGGCGAGAATGGCGAGGATGCCGACCGGCCCGGACAAATCTTTTGCGCCCACGCCCGTTTCCCGTGAATGAATGAGCGCGCCGATGGTTGCGAATGTTTTGTCCATCACGTCGCTCAACTGTTCCCACGGCGTCGGCCCCGGTTTCTGAACGATGTAAACCTGTGTCGAATCCGGATCGAATATGATGCCGATTCTCCCGCTTTTGGTTATTGGATCAACCGTCGGCGTGATGCTAAGCGCCACTTTTTGCGCACCGCGATCAACCCGCATTTCGGTGGGTTGTCCGCCGCGCTTGTGAATAATGTCAACCAGTTGTTCGCGGCTGGCAATGGGCACGCCGGCCAATGAAATGATGTGGTCGCCCTGCTTCAGGCCGGCCCTTTCCGCCGCGCTGCCGGAAACAACCTCTAATATTTGGGGATGGTCGCGCGGATCGAGATTGAGCAGCTTCAGGCCGATGGTGTTGTCGGCCGTTGCCTTGAGTTGATACGTGATTTGCTTGCCGTCATGTTCAATAACGACCGGCAGCACGCTTGTGCGCGCAAACGCCGTGTTCTGCATGACATCCTGCCAGGATTTCACGCTCTCGCCATTGACCGACACGATGCGATCGCCTTCCTGAAGGCCGAGCTTGGCTTCCGCCGACCCCGGCTCGACATAGCCGATGATGGCCGGATTTACCGGAATCGGCAGACCGACAAAATAAATCACCGTGGCGATGGCGAACGCAAAAACCACATTCATGAACGGCCCGGCGGCAGCGACGAGAATTTTGTGCCCGGGCGGCGCGGGCGGGACTTCTTCCACCGACTGGCCTTCGAGCGCCTCGGCGGTGATCATTTGCGGCAGCTTCACAAAACCGCCGGCGGGAATCCCTCGGATCGTGTATTCAATGCCGTCGCGCTTCCAACTGCGGATTTTCGGGCCGAAACCGATGGCGAATTCCTCGACCTTCATCCCCAGCTTCCGCGCGACCCAGAAATGGCCGAACTCGTGGACAAATATGGCCGCGCCAAACAACGCCAGCACGGCGGCAATCACGTAAATGACATTCAAAATGGTCATGCTAAAAATTCAGCCCCCTACGAAGGGACGCCCTAAATATATCAGGGAAAGCTTTGCCCGCAATCACGGCTTTTCCGCTGGTTAAATGACAAATGACGAATGACAAATGGCAAAAGCGGAGGGCGCAGTCAGAACGGCGCAGTCAGAACATCGGTAACACTCGTGGGTCAATACATCGGTAACACTATTTTGGTTAGAGGTTACACATTTGGTTTCCTTTGACCAGCTTCCTGCGGGCGGATATCC